>JBBQXB010000148.1:0-2115 GCA_038210015.1 Tepidisphaerales bacterium | reverse complement strand
CGTGGCCACGCGACTTTGATCTTGGCGATGTTCCCTCGCTGGTGAAGCAACTGGCATCTTCCGGCATGTGGCTAGAGCAGGAGGTGATCGTGTTGGACCCGAGGCTGCCTCAGGCTTTGGCTCTCTGCGTCACGCCGACGGTTTGAACTGGATCACCTCGCGACGGCGGGACAACCCAGACCGCTTGTGTTTGAAAAGGGTTGCGCTCGCGGAGCTTCTGTCATCCTTGGACAAATCAGGATACAGCACTTCAAAATGTGAAAAATCGTCTGTTACTGCACGCGATTTTTCTTGTACCAAATCGTCCACACGATTATCGTAACTAAACAGTTCTAAATTCGCTTGATTTTGGTATCCCTCATCGAACCGCCGCACGATTCGCAGCGTAGATAAAAGCGTGAAGGTGGGGTGCATCTGTTTTTTGCGTTACATCCTCAATAGGCCTAAGTTAACGTGCCTGAAAAGAGGCTTCCCATGCGAAACCGAGCGTTTACGTTGCTTGACTTGTGCATCGTGTTGGTGATGGGGTTGATGCTATTTGGGGCGGTCCTTCCATCGGCTCTCTGCCGATCGACCGTCGTCATCAAAGCCCTGAAAATCAACAACAAACCCGCCGCCCAATCAGATGTGACCATCGAACGCAAGGGTCTGGTTGCCCCGATCCATTTTAGCGAGTAATATCTGCAGCAGGCCACGGTGTAAAGGAGTCGCGAACGATGAGCACCATAACCGCATTCCCCGAACTGACTTCCACGGGCGTCAAGCTGGACCCGCACCACATCGACACCCTTGAAGAATCCGCCAGCGTCGCAGGCGATGTGGGCGAGCTGCGCCGGCGCATATCGACGCATGGCTACCTCTACATGCCCGGGCTGCTGAACCGCGACCGCGTTTTTGATGCCCGCCGATCCATCTGCCAGATCATGAAGGATCGCGGATTCCTCGAAGACTCAACGCCGATGATGGACGCGATACCGAACCCGAAGAAGGGTGTCGGATTCAAACCCGAATATGCGACCGGCAACCCGGTGATCGAAAAATTGCTCTACACCGGCGAGATGATTGAGTTCTTCGACCGCTTCTTCGCCAAGCCGACGATGCACTACGATTTCACATGGCTACGAACGGTGTCGCCCGGGCTTGGCACACCGAGTCATTGCGATGTCGTGTACATGGGTCGCGGCGAAACCCAGCAGCTCTTCACCGTCTGGACGCCGCTGGGGGATATCGACTTCGCCCAAGGCGGATTGATGGTGCTTGATGGATCGAATCGCTTCGACCCGCTCAAGAGCACCTACGGCCAGCACGATGTCGATACGTTCTGCACCAACAAAGAAAAACACGACGGATGGCGCGACGGGATCAAGTGGCTGCCCGGCTCAGACGTGAAGGGCACCAGCGGCAGCATCGGCACGGACCCAAACGCGATCCGCGAGGTAGTCGGCGGGACATGGCGGACGACAGAATTCAAGGCCGGCGACGCGCTGATCTTCACCTGCTACACAGTCCATGCGTCGCTCGATAACAGGTCGGATCGCATTCGACTGTCGACCGATTCACGCTACCAGCCGTCGGGCACGGTCTTAGACGAGCGATGGGTGGGATCAAAACCGATCGCCCACTCACAGGCCGGTAAACGCGGAAAAATCTGCTGAGCCACGCCGCCAACCGACCTGCATCGAGCACCCCGAGCGGCTTGGTGCGGCGAGCTGTTCGCCTTCATTGTGATCGGGATTAAGGATCTTCGGTGGCGAAAGCGTGGATAGTGTACGTCACCCTATAGTTTCCTACTGTTACATTCTGTCGCAGCGAGTGAGCGGAGAAAATGTGAAAACGATGTGCGTCCCCGTATCATTTCCCCAAACGCATCTGGTGTTGGGCCACAAGACACGAACGGGCATGGGATCGGATGCCAAAGACCTGATCCCGGTGCTCCGCCAGGCGGTGGGTCGCAACGGCCGGATCAAACGCGTGCTGGCGGATGCGGGGTATGATTCGCATGAGAATCATCGCGTGGCGCGTGAGGAAATGGGCATACGATCATTGATCCCCGCGACGGCCGGCAAGCCCAGTTCAAAATCGGCCACGTCGAAGTATCGTCGTCAGATGAAACGT
>JBBQXB010000147.1:0-2922 GCA_038210015.1 Tepidisphaerales bacterium | reverse complement strand
CTTGACGCCACACTGGTCCACCGAGGTGGCGGTATTCTTTCCACATGGCGGCGACAAAAGGCGTTGGCGCATCGGCCTGTGGAAAGGCACGATCAAGATAATCAAATAACGGCGGCCAATTCCATGCCTCGCGGGCACCTGGAGTGAGGTGGGCGGCCAGCGCATGGCCGAAAGTTGCGTTGTAGCAGATGTGCCGGTAGTAGGCGTCCCAATTCCGCCCGTCGCGATTGGGCTGTTTCGAGTGCTGCTCGCCCCATTCAGGCAGGCCGATGTCAGCGTCGATATACGCCACTCGCGGACGCTTATCGGCCTGGTGGAGTTGTCGGCCAACATCTTCCTTGGTCACGTACCAGGTTTGAAGGTCCTCCTGAAAGATTTTGCCTTTCGGGTCGTCCGATTTGGCGTTGGCATACGAAAGGATTTTTTGATCTTTCAGCGCCAGCCCGGCGAGGATCATGGGCATTTTTCGGCCCATGTTAAACCCACCCAGATCAGCCCAGTGTCCCCCCGCATTTGCGGCACCATAGACATCAATGCCGAACTGCACCAACCGAACGTAAAGCTCCCGCTTCTGCTCTTTAGTGAACTTCAGATGCAACAAAAGCAATCCATCCTGCAGCACGTAGGACAGATCGCGTCCATAACCGGGCTGGGTCGCGCGCGGATGCAGATATCGCCCGCCTGTGCTGGTTTGGATTTCAATCCAAGGCCGCTCGAATCGCTTGGCATAACCGTCAATGTCCGGGGTGTTGGCGACCGGATCAAGCTGACGCAATAGCGAGAAGTCCAGTTGGCTTTCATTCCACGTACCCGACTTGTCCGTACCGCAATAGGGGGGTCGAAAGCTGCCTTGGGCGGGCGCTTTTTCCACCACCGTCAGAACAGCAATCACTTCCAGACGCGGTGCGTGGATACCGGCTTCGGGTTGCTCAATAGAGATCGCCGACATCACCGATGAATTCGCGGGCACGCCCAACGGCAGCTTGAGCGCGGCGTTGGTCTCCTCTTTATAAGTCGTAAATCGAATGTCGGAGTCAAAACCCTGCGGCACCGTCATCCCCGCAGCGGGGTTGATCATCGTGCCGTTAATATGTCGCTCGCCGATTTTTTTGGTCCCCGGCGTAATAGACGTGATTTGCACCGGACCGACAACCCAGAAATCGCCGGTGGCGTACTGACCGACCGGATAGTCTTTGTCGAATGTCCAGGTCACGCCAAATTGTGTCACCGACGCCGCCCCAAACACCGCCGTTGGAATCAACCAGCCCAGTAACACCGCGATAATCCGAACCATAACTGCCTCCAAAAAAACTGTCTTGATGGTACGAGACCTTGGAATCGTCCGCCATAAAGAATCCTACGAATGACGATATCAAACATTTTACTGGCGGTATGGCGGTTTCTGAATGGATGCGCGAACCCATCGCGTTCGAGGTCCCAAACTTCCACCATAGCGCAGGGGGATATCTGCGACATTGCCCCGTCCTGTCGAACCCAAGTAGAAATGTCCGGTGTTGATCCAAATTTAAAATCGCCGATTGACTCGACAGACACCCTTAATCACTCCAAACTAGTAGTAATGATTGGCAGAATTGATGTGCATTCGCATTTGTTGCCCGGGATTGATGACGGGTGCCGGGACGTTGCTGAATCGATCGCCTGCGCGCGAAGGATGGTCGAGGCCGGTTACACGCACAGTTTCTGCACGCCGCACGTCTGGCCGAATCTGGGGAACTCGACTCAAACCGTCCACCCGCGCGTCGAGGCGTTGCAAAAACAACTCAATGCCGCCGGTGTCGCCCTCAAACTGCATCGCGGTGGAGAAATGCACATCTCGGCCTGTTTCTGCGACATGCCACCTGATGATCTGGTGACTTACAACAACGCTGGAAAATACGCGCTGTTCGATTTCTGGACCCAGCGGTTACCCATCTATTTTGAAAAATGCCTAAAACACCTTTGCGATGCCGAGATAGTCCCGATCCTCGCGCATCCCGAGCGGATTGAAGCGGTGCAGAATGATCCGGATAAAATCATCGAACATTTGCAGGCGGGATTATTGATCCAGTGCAATCTTGAATGTCTCGGCGATCCACAACGTGGCCGGCGCACGCTACTAGCGGAACAGTGGCTACGCGAAGATCGCTATTTCATGCTCGGAAGCGACCTGCATCAACTCGGCGGGGTTGACGTGCGGCTGGCAGGATTAAAACGCGCGATCGAGATCGTCGGCGAAGATAAAGTATGGGAACTAACCCACACCCATCCGCTGCGGATATTGCAAAACGAAGTTATTGCGAAATAAGGACGATTGATATGCGAGCGATGAAGATGTTGATGGGGATGATGCTACTTTGCGTTACGGGTTGCCGATCCGCGCCACGCGGAATGACGTTTACCGAGATTCCACATCAGGAAACGCTTGCTCAGGTGACTGCCGATCAGGTTTATCGCGTGACCACGAAAGTGCCGTTTCCGCGCGGGCTGGTTTTGAAAGATGATAAGCTTTACGCCTTGGCGAGGGGCCGCGTGCGAGAGGCAGGCGGCGCGGACGCGAAAGTTGACGATCAGGCCGGGACGATTTTTACGGTCGATCCGAATATCGCCCAACCCATCACCGACGAAAAGATTAACGATCAGGTACGCAATAACGGCCAGATATTCGCCGCCCCAACCGCCCCGCCGTTTCATTTGTTCGATAGAAATGTCTCCGTCGCGACGCACGACCGCGAAACCGATCGCCCCTACTGCGGCCTGCGGTACGACCCGATCACCCAAAACTTCTTCCTGTGCGCCTTCAGCGGCATCGACAAACCCGACGGCAAAGGCAGCAATTACAGCAAAAATCTAAACGACGCGGTGTACCGTTACGACACAATCAGCAGCAAGTGGGCGGAGGTCGAACAGCACGACATCGAAAAA
>JBBQXB010000146.1:0-2989 GCA_038210015.1 Tepidisphaerales bacterium | reverse complement strand
CGTTGGCGCAAAACGATGAAAGTTCACCACCCACCTCGTGTACTTTCACGACACACTCATCACGCAACAGAAAGTTAAAGCGCGAGCAAGCTCGGCGGCTACTTAAGAGGTGAATTGGTGGTTGGAACCCCGACTTCCGTTGGCGCAAAACGATGAAAGTTCACCACCTACATCGTGTGCTTTCACGACACACTCATCACGCAACAGAAAGTTGAAGCGCGAGCAAGCTCGGCGGCTACATGAAGAGGTGAATCGGTGATCCCACCCCGGACCTACATTCTATATCCACTGATCTCGTATCACCCTTAATTGATCCCAATCGTCGTGGGTGAACCATTCGGGGCAGTCGCTGAAGTTGCCCATGATTTTTGAGAAAAAGACCTCGGCCTCGGATTCGATCTTGTCGCGGGTCTGGCCCATGTCCAGCCGGGCGGCGTAGAGGTCGTCTTCGGCAGAGCAAATCCGCATCGCCTCTTTCCCGCAGGCGTCGCGGATCACATCCGCCAAGTCGCGGTAAAATTTCCACCCCTTGTCATCTGAAAATGCCGGGGGAACACAATGGCGATTGAGTGCGTGTTTGAAATACCGCAGCTTTTGATCCCATTCCAAGCGCGGATCCATCGCCAGCGTCGCATACTGACCCACCTTGGCGGCCTCATGCAGATGATGGTTGCCATCGCGCTCGGCGCGTTTGCCAAGACGTGCGTAGTAACTTTCCGGATGCCCGATCTCGGGCATGGCAGGATATTCGGTTGCGGTTTCGACCATACCACCCTCACTTCCGCTAACTAACAAACCCAGCAGACGGCGAAAGATGTGCAGGCCGTGCAGGGCAAATACTAATCTATCCTTAATTGGATACACATTACAATCAAAATGTTGAAAGATTTGACAAACTTATGGGGTCTGGCAAACTTTCCGTCGAGTGATGTGCTCATCCAATCAATGAAAAGCGATGTGCCGCAGAGACGCAAGGGCGCCGAGAGCAACGCTGTAACTGCTGAACAATAAGAGAGATACAACAAAGCAGAATGCGATAGCGCGATCGCAAATGGAACATAAAAAATGCATGGATTTCGCAATTTCTTTTCTGCGGCTCGACCTCTCTGCGGCCTATTCTGATTTCTGCGTAACGTGTGCTGTACATGTGGATCGATGATCAGCCCACCCGCCGCACTGATCCGTGTTCAGCCCTAAACAACTGTGGCCATCTGTGTCCCATCAATAGCCCGAAGCATGGCTGCGCGGAATTAATCGCAATCAATTATGAGTAGGGCACGCTATTGCGTGCCGCAAATTGGGGCAACACGCATAGCTCGCGCTACAAGATGCCCGGCGCGGGATCAGGCACGATCATCTAAAATCGGTTGACCTTGCTGAATGATTCCAATTGTCCCTGCTCGGCAATAATGACTTTCGGGCCGTTGATCGGCACTTGGAGCGTGATGTATTTGCGATCGCCTTCGGACATTGTTTTGTCAGCCGGAACAGACTTGTCTCCGATCTTCACTTCGACGCCTTTCCAATCCGCAGGCACATAAGCTTTGACCGTCAGACTGCCGCCTTGCGGGCCTTTGATTTCGATGCCGGCGATGATGTATCCGTTGTGCCGGACATGGCTGACGTTCAAATCCGCCTTGCCATTTTGTCCGCCGACGATGCTGAGCATCGGTGAATTATCAAGCGTTTTGCGGTAGGGGGATTGTCCGACCACAAACTGAAACGCGGTGAATCCATCGCTATTGAAAAGCGTTTCATGCGGATTGTCATGTGCGCCGTAATAGGCGGCTGCGATGTCGGTGACGCCAGGGTGAGAGATCACAATCGTATCGGGGGCGGTCACTTTCACATCCGCCCAATGGCGTTCGCCTTTTTTATCAATGATTACCACGCCGCTGATGCCGTCGATCGACGGTTCGTATTCGATCCCGTCTCCGACGTATCTGAATTTGCAGGTGATTTTTACGCCATCAATTTTGGATTCGACCAACTGCGGGCCGGTGAAGAGGTGTTTTTGTCCATAGACGCGATCCATCGCCGCCAGCGCCATTCGCCGGCCGGCCTCTTCACGCATCGCCCAGTGGGTGGAGGTGTTGCCGATATCAAAAAAGTTAACCAGCGCCGCGCGGCCATTTTCGCCGAACTGTTGATCGCCTTCGATCATCGACAAATTTAGATTGCCCGCCAACGTCGTCTGAGGCGACATCGGTGGCGGCACGGCAGTCTTGCGGGTTAACGTGCCGAAAATGAAGTAAAAATCGTTCTTAAACAGCTCGCGATGCTGCTTGATCATCGCGACCATGCGTGGCCCGTAGGCGCCGCCGGGACCGGATTCACCCTGATGCCAAAGCATCCCGCGAAACGCAAACGGCGCCAACGGATAGGTGCGCGTGTTGTATAGAACCGACGGGAAATCGGTAATCATCCCGTCGCCAGGCCAGACGCCTTCCTTTGCATCGGGGTCATTTCGCCAGGCTTGCTGGGCTTTGTCAAAATCGGCCCATGACTTGAACTCGGTTTTGGCAGCACCCATCTTTTTGTTATTGGAATCGAACAGCGATTCGTAATAGTTGGCTTTTGTGTTTTCGCCAGGAAATGACTCGAGCGTTTCCTTCGCCATCCATGCCGACTGGGGCGTCCCCGATACCGCCAACTGCACCAAGCCGACCGGGACATTCAATTCCTTGTGGATGATTTTGGAAAAAAAGAAACCGATGCTCATCACCAACTGCGACGTTCGCTTATCCATCACCTGCCACGCCGCGGCCCGCTTGCGTTCGACTGGTTCGACATCTTCCAATGGTGTTGCCGACGCACCGCTGCCGAAGTTGATGAACCGGATTTGCGGGTACTCGGCATCGTTGGAGTATTCTTTGAAAAAAGGGAAATCGAACCCGTCATTACGCAGCGGCCTGGCCATGTTCGATTGCCCGGACAGCACCCAGACTTCGCCAACGACGACATTCTTCCGCTCGATCTTCTCCGCCCC
>JBBQXB010000145.1:0-3589 GCA_038210015.1 Tepidisphaerales bacterium | reverse complement strand
AATATCGCCTTGGAAAGTGCCTCCTGCGAACCGCGCGAGGCGTTTGCAGGATGCGACGCCAGCGCCTGTTTGTGAAGGCTCGGATTGTTTTTAGCGACCCATGTGGCCGCCTCACGCCTCGAACACTTCACTTCAGCTTGTCGCGATCTGATCGCGTCCTCAAGTTGCTGACATGCAACCGGTAGTTTCTGCTGAGCCATTTCATACCATCCGTTTCTGTCGGGATCGCCGACTTGTTGAGCGATGGGCACCATGCCCACCGCTGATAACCCATCGCCTCGGTTAAGCGGCGATGGGGTTGGTTTTCCGGTCGATCACGCCGCGCATTTGTCGCAACCGGTCAAGCCGGCTGCGCGATGGACGACACACATACAAAACATGGTTTTCATGTTTGATAACCCCCCGGAAAATCGCCCGCTTTGTTGCGCGATCTTGTGCGCAACCGTTGGCTAGTTTTTTGATGATCTGTTCGTATTTCATGTGATGTTTCCTTCTGCAAGCTGCGCCGTTGGTTTATTTTCCATGCGGGCCCGCGATTCGCGCGATCGAACCTTGACCCGCCCTGCGATGTTTACCCTCAGATCAGCAACGATCAGGCGGCCATCGGTCAGCGTTTCAGCCTGCAGATCTGTTCCCGCGACGATCTTCGCGAAATTTTCCAGCGGGATAATTTCTGGACGGTTTCGCGGGCAACGCTTCGCAATCGCGAGCTGTCTGCCATTCTCCCCTTCGACCGCCCGCGCCACTTGACTGGAACACGTCCGTAGCCAGCCCCAGGTCGAAAGCGTTGTGGTTCGCACGCGCCAGACGACGTTCACGGGCAGACATTTCAGCGGGTTTTTGCGCGTGGGTGACTGGTTCATAGATTCGCCTCCAGCTCTGACCGCCGCCGTGCGTCGTCATCGACGATCGACGTGAGAATCCCGCGTTCGACCAAGTGCCCGGTTCGACGATCGAAGTGCATCGCAAAATCCAGCCCAACCGCTACGCCATCACGCGCTTTCAGACAGCGAATCGTCCGGTTGAAGTCATCGTCACCCCGAATTGCGGCATCGGTGGATGGCTCAGCCCTGAACGATCCCCGAAGCGTCGGATTGCTCCGCAGCCACAAAATCGAATCAGATCGCCAAACCAAAACACGCGAACCTGCCAAATCGTCAAGCGTGGGCGCTCCTTTTTTGAAGCCGGGCCTCGGATGCGTCGATAAAATGACAGAACACCCTGTGCGCTCGATGGTCCGACGTACCGCCCGCAAAAACCTGTCATGCGCAAGGTGTAATTTTTCTTCTTGATCGACGAGGGTAAGCGGATCGACCGCGATAACTCGGCAGCCTTCCTCGGCTCGCTGATCGATCCACAGTGCCACGTCATCGAGTCCAGACGGCATGTGTGATGCGTCCCAGATCGACCGGCCAATGTCATCCAGCTCCCCCTCGAATGCGTCTGCACGGGATTGGTACAGATCGGGCTGGTTGCGAATTGATTCGTCGTTCAGAATTGTTAGGTCATTCGTCAGTAACGCTAGGGCACGATTCAGGTGCCAGGCACGATCGCGCTCGAGCATTGCGATTGCACATTTCACGTTCGACAAGATTAGTTCGACGATCGACTCGATGAGTGCGAAGCTCTTCCCACCGCCCGCCGAACCCACGAACAGCGTGATCGTGCCATTCATTAACGGTCGCGCAAACTTTGTTATTAGCGGCCATGGCGTCGGCACGTTTTTCTGTCTACCTTCCACCTGATCCAGAATCAGCCGCGCGACTTCCCGCCCGCCACCGGCGCGATCGCCCTTGGTGGATGCCCTACGCAAAAGCTGATCTAGCTCATCCCGCGTCCGGTACGCTAACGCCACCGGATCCTCAGTGCCTTCCCATGCACCGATCGCCGCGTCACGATTCAGTTTCCACAGTCGGCGTTGCTGCGCCAATCGGAGAACCGCCTCGGCATACTCCACCGCCCGCACGGCAGAAAATTCGCTGTTTAGTATTTCGGCCAAGGCCGGATAACCACCGATTTCCTCGAATTTGCCCACCCGCCGCAACTCCGCAGCAACCGTCGTCGCATCAAATCCGCCGACTCGATCGACCAGCGTGCGGATAGCCGCCCAAGTGATCGCATTCTGCGGCACCCAGAAACACGCGGGCGGTAGCATCCCGACCAGTTTGCGTTTTAGCGCTTGGTCAGCGAGCATCGTGGCGCCCATGAGTGCCTGCTCCGTGGTGCCGTCGCCGGGCGGGGGTGAATCGTAGTTGTCCATTTTTGGATCAGACATGGCGCACCCCCTGACCGATCGGCGCGTTGACCAAATGCGTCTCGAAATCGTCTATCCCATTCGTGGCGTGTTGGGCGTTTTGTTTTGGTTTATCAGACCACTTTTCATCGCCAATGAAGTTTTTCAAGCTGGGAATAAACCCTTCGGCCCACCTGGATGAACACTTCCACGCCCGCAGGCCGGCCAAAACGGTCTCGGTTTGGATCTCCAAACCCTTTTCCACCCACAACTTCAGAGCATGGACCTTGCCATCTCTGTGCCCTGCCGGAAACTCCGCAACGAATCGATCGAAGCCGGGAGAGTCGGCGGACGTGTTGCGCTTACCCCGGTTTTTCCTGGGGGGCTTTAAGGGGGAATGGATATGGGGTGTGGGTGTGGGTGTGGGTGTGGGAGTGCTGTCACGTTGCGCAACCGATCCGTCACGCTGCGCAACAATCGCAACAGTAGCCGTAACGTTCGATTCACGATGCGCAACAGAACCGTTGTGTTGCGCATTACAATCCGCACGATATTCACTGGTTTCTCGGGACGATCCGCATTGTTGCGCTTCGTGATTCTCATTATCCGCACGTTGCGCATCATCCATAACGGTAGCCGTAACAGACGCATCACCCGAACCGCTCGGCTGGCCTTCATTTCGATTTCGATGAGCGCGCATCCGGCACGCCGCGGAACAATATTGGCTGTCCGAACGGGTGCTGCGATACTCCGTTGCGCATGTTGCGCATCGACGCGCAACATGACGCGCATCCTCACGCTCGCGACGTTTTCGGACATAATCGGGGGCGTGATGCATCAGGTCATGCACCTCAAAACGACACGGATCGTCAGCGGTAGACTCAATGAATCCGGCCCTGCCTTCGCCGCCCGCAATCAGTAATGCCCGGCACAACACGCCCGGTTCGCCCGGCCACTGCGCCGCAAGCTCGATATCTGTCTCATCTCCTATCTCGGCCCGTCCACTCTCGTATGCGACCGACCAAAGACATTCCAACAGACCCAGCGCATAGGGCGTCGGTAGCTGGAGCGCGTGTGCCAGCCGGCGGAACTTCGGGTGAGCAGTCAGTCCTGGACGTGCCATCAGGCGGCCCTTCCTTTCCGGCGGGGGCTGAGGATCAGGTGATGGATGCGTTCGCCGGGGGTGATGCTGTCGATCCCGGCGCGGTGGCGGTGTAGGTCCGCTGCAGCCTGCCGCAGCACTGCGGACTGCACCCCGATCATCGGGCTGGTCTGACCCCGGATGATCCGGCTCAGGTGCGCGTAGGCGGCGGCGCGCGCCGCAGGGAAGTCGTCGATTGGTGCGGGGGTGGTCAT
>JBBQXB010000144.1:0-3698 GCA_038210015.1 Tepidisphaerales bacterium | reverse complement strand
CAGCGGTGGATCATCTGGCGGGGTTTGATCCGGGATGGGTGTGGGTTTATCAGTCGGTCTATCTACTGACCGCGACGTTGCCATGGCTGGCGGTGAGTCGGGAGCAGTTGCGGAAGTATGTGATCGGGTTTGCGGGGCTGGCGGGGGTGTGCTTTGTAGTTTATCTGTTGTATCCGATCCGCGTGCCCCGACCAGCGGTGGAATCGGCATCGGGGATGTATGCGATCTTGCTGTTGTATGATGGGCCGTACAACGCTTTTCCGTCGTTGCACGCTGGATTTTTGTATTACACGTTCGCGTTTGCGTGGCGAGTATATGGATCGCTGAGAGCGTGGATCGGGCTTGGGTTGGTGATCTGGGCACTGCTGATTCTGTGGAGCACGCTGGCGACCAAAGAGCATTACTTTGTCGATTTGGTGGCGGGGATTGCGCTGGCGGCGGTGTTTGATGTGGCCGTGTGGAGCAGGATATTTCGCAGGACGGGCGAAAAATCCCAAGCTGGGTTGAGATAGTGATCCGCCCCCCAGATCGGGACGACCTGCCCGGGCAGACGATCGGCATCCGCCAACAGAAACCCGCCGCCATCGTTGGGTCCAAGCGGCGCGACGCGTTTGTAAGCACGATGCGCCCAGCGGTGCTGAAGATGCTTTTGACACGGAAAACCAACGACATGCAGCGCGTTCATTCCTGCGGGTAATACGGGTGGTTCAGAAAGTCGCGGATTTTTGGCGTAGTCGATTTCGTCCAATTCGTTGAAGCGTAATCCTTTGCTCCACAGCATCAGCCGTACGATCGGCATTCGCCACCATTGACGGCGCAGCCAACCAACCAGCGGCGTGCCGAAGGTCAGACCGCTGAGACTGATCCAACATCTTACCTTGGAAAATATCTTATCCTGCTGATCATTCGCCACCGTAGCGACGACATCCGCCGAACCCTTGCTCAGCGACACCAGAATGATCGACTGGGCAGGGCAATTTGCGAGGTGCTGAATCAACGCATCCGCATTAGTTTGCAGCGATCCCAAACTTCCGACGTTGACAACTTCGCTGGTCCAACCGAGTTGCTTCGCCATCTCGCGGACGTTTTTCGCATCGGCACCGGTATCTTGATGATGCAGGTGAAACGCCCCGGGCATAATGACGATATGAGGGTTAGGATCGCCCGTCGTGAGCGTGTCGTTGAGGATGGCGTCACAGGCGGCGCGATTCTTGTCGGCAAATCGGCATCGCAGATAGATCGCCGCCGTCGCATAGTCCATGCCGTGCGATAGTGCGATATCCGCCAGCAGCGGCGGGGCGATCGTCTCGCAATCTTTCAGCGGATCATCACTTAACACGCGGTCGAATAGCGCACGATCCTGAGCATCGGCATGTGTCGGATCAGACGAGCAGATCGCGGCGGTCATACCGATTTTCGCTTCATCATTTTTGCGACCACAAACCCGATCAACAACCCGACTGCACCGGCGATCATCGCGGTCCAGATCGCGGTGCGCTTGACTGCGTAATGCAGGATCTCGTTATCGAATAGATTGCCGGATAGGTGAAAGCTGGTTACTTTCCATACGTCGCCGCGTTTGGCGATCGTCGCGGTGAAGCGGCTATCGAGCTTGAGCGCCGTGCCGTCGGTCATGATGAACTCATCGTTCATGTTGCCCCATGAAACCGCGCTGTCGCCGTAGAGATGCCGGTCGGTGACTTTCGGGTCGCAATGAACGGTCTGGACGCGCCGATCCGGGCCGGTCATCATCTTATTGTGATAAACCTGCACCTGCTGCGGCCCGCGGGAGACTTCGCCGTTTTGCCAGGTGACGACCACATCTTCATCAAGGTGCGACAGCAAACGCGGCAGATCGGCTTTGTTAAAGCTGTCGACTAACTCCGTCCGCAACGCAGCGATCGCGGCTTGCGGATCATCGGTTGTGACAGCCGTAGTGGTTTGAGAATAAGCCAGCGATGCTTGAAGCATCAACAGCAGTAAAATCATCCGATTCATGTCATGCACCTTTCGCATTTTGAAACGATTCGCCTTGAACAGTCTGGTTTAACCATTTGAAATATTCCACCAAAGTATGATCGGCGTCGATCAACGCGCCTGGATTGTATCGTATACCTGCTGAGCGATTCTGGTCTGACTGCATGAAAGCACGAATAAAAGACCTGCGAATCATCGCGTCGAGCGGATCAATGATGATCTGCCCGTGAGTACTGCGGCTTCGCGGAACCCACACAATTGTTTTCAGATGCGCGCGGTTATGTGTCAAAGGCGAAACGCAAACCATGCCATAGCTGGTTGTGCGGAGAAAACTAGCGCGAACGAGGACGAGTGTGCCGCACCAGCTGGTCACCTCCATGACAACCTTCGGACCAGAAAACCGCCGAGTGAGTTGGTCGCGCCAGCTTGTGCCGGTCACATCAAATTCCGCGTTGATCCGCCTGGCAAAATGGGATGGCGATTCGATCGCAGGCTCGACGCGCAGCGTTCGATCATGTGCGGTACGGAAATGTTGAAGATCAAATCCATTCGCAGCAACCATCGACCAGTTCATTTCAACTGTCATTTCAAACGGCCGCGCTGGGCGAAGTGATTCCGGTGCCACACCATCAAAAAAAGGCATTTCAAACAGGGCTTGGGCGCGATTGAAAACGAAGACATGACCTCCACACACTGCCGTTGGGTACGCGGTCTGTCTGGCAAAATCTGGGATCGTTTCGCTGGCAGGGATCTTCACGCATCCGCCATCACTGCCGAACGACCATTCGTGAAAAGGACATTTCAAACAATCGCCCACGACCTGCCCGCGCGATAAATCCGCGCCCATATGCACGCAGCGAGCATCCAACGCCGCGACTGTTCCGCTGGCCGTGAGGTAGATTGCGAACGCGCGCCCGCCGATCTCGATCCGTTGCGGTCCTGCCGACAGGCTTTTGACGGTCGTTGCGTAATACCACGACCACGGAATATCCGGCAACGCAGCGTTGCGTGCTTGCGAAGTGGGTTGAGTCTGCGTTTGGTTGATCGCGTCATCTCCCGACCGCCCGAACCCGGCGCGTTATAGCCGCTATCTTATTCCAAAATCACTTTGTCACCATCGCCGCCCACACAACAAATTCGTATTGTCAGCCCGTCACCCACCTTTCATCTGCACATCTAACTCCGCAGCCGCATCTCACGTGAACCCTACGACAATAAGTGTGATTCCCCACGACCTGGCAGCGCATGACGATGCCGTGGCAAAATCTGCGATTTTGACGATGAATCCCTGATCGGCTATATTTCGTCGCTCACCTGGAGAGGTGGCAGAGCGGCTGAATGCGCCGGTTTCGAAAACCGGTTATGCGCAAGCATACGGGAGTTCGAATCTCCCCCTCTCCGCTTGACGAGACATCAAGCCCTTCAACGAGATTGTTGAAGGGCTTTCTCGTTGATATACAAAGACTTACGCCCGTCAGGACGAAGTTCAAACAGACCAAATTTAGCAAACGACGCTTTACAGCAAAATCTGCCGTAACCCATTTATGGCTAAGGCTTTGGCTGAGTTCAAACACCCGCAGCGCCAAATCCGCGTTCTCGTCCTTTTTCCTGTCCGTGGCTTCGAGCTGGAGCGTCAGTTTCGCCACACGGTCGCGCAGTTCAAGGTTTTTCGCCGCGAACGCCTGATCGTCTACCGTGCCCGCCAGATGGACGTTCAGCAA
>JBBQXB010000143.1:0-3872 GCA_038210015.1 Tepidisphaerales bacterium | reverse complement strand
CAGCGCGACGGGGAAATGGACGAGTAGAGGATGAAGTGGCGGGATTTCGATCATGTCATACCTCGCGGGTAGGGAGTAAACGCCGGTCGTTCGAGAATCGATGGCTTGAAAACCAACGCGCATCCGACGGCAAGAAGCGCGGCGAGATCAGCGATTTGAGAATAGCAACGATCTCATCGCGGTTGCCGCTTGAAAATACATTTCGGATGACGCATTCAAAATGATTTTTTATGACGTCCGGGTCAAAACTCAGTGTGATGAAACTGCGCAAATAACGGCTCGTTATTTCCGTATTTCGTCGCCTAATTCCGTATTTTCAAGAATGATACCAATGAAAAACCGCTGTAAGTCTTTCGACATACAGCGGTTATGTAAAGTAGCGGGGGGAGGATTCGAACCTCCGACCTTCGGGTTATGAGCCCGACGAGCTACCAGGCTGCTCTACCCCGCGATTGAAGGGGCAACTATACGCTGCGAACCACTTACGTCAAGGGGTTGGGAAAGTTCGCTGGCAAAGCGTAAATATTGGGTTAATCGTGGGTTAACATGGGACGTGAAGGGTGAATAACGTTGTTGATTAAGATCGGGTCGAAAAGTATGGGCCACAGCGTCACAGAGGCACTGAGAAAATAAATATATAAACCTTGGGGAAGTCGTATTTTATGGGGATAATCAAGCGCTGAAGCCGTAAGGGCGTCGCTTTATTCTATAACTTTTCTCTGTGCTTCTGTGCTTCTGTGGCCGATTCAACCGCTGAAGTGATGGTTATACACCGCGCCGCGGTCGTGGTGCGGAATTGGTCGCTTGGGATGTGGGCAAATGGGACAGTGTGGTATCTTTGATGGGGTGCGGGACGGGTTGGCGACGAGGTGAAATAGTCGCGATGGCGTGGATTATGGGTGAAATGGGATGGTTTTTCTAACGCCAATCTATCTTTTTTTGCTGATCCCCTGGGCGGGGGTGGCGGTGTGGGTGTGGATGGGTCGGGCGGATTTTGCGCGGGTTTCGACGACGCAATTTTGGGATCGCACGCCGGTCGCGGCTGCGAATCGTCGGGGGATCCGAGTGCCGCCGATCGGGATTTTGCTGATGCTATTGGCGATGTTGCTGACGATTCTGTCGGCGGCGGGGATCGCGATCACGCGCACCGCAAGTATGCCGATTCGGGTGATCGTCGATCGCGGCGCGGGCAGTTTGACGGCGGCGAAAGCATCGGCAGACGATTTGCAGGCCGATCTGCTGACGCAAGTTCCGGCGGATACGCAACTTGCGATGGCTGGCGCGCCTGGGCGGGTGATTCGTGCGGATAATTTGGCGGTGTACCTGCGATCGCTACGCGCCTCGGCGGGGGCATCGGATACACAGAAATTGATTGAGGAGACATCGAAAGAATCTGGCAGGGTGCTGGCCGTCACCGATCAAGCGATAGTGCGTTCGGGCGCGAATGTGTGGGTTCTTCAACCAAGATATCATATTCAAAATGCGGGGATCGAGTCGTTTAGTATCGTCGATCAGCCAAGTGTGCAGGCGATGGTACGGATTTGGAATGATACCGATCAGCCGCATGCGGTGTTGTGGGTGGATGAGACGAAGCAGGCCATTACGTTGCCGGCGCGGGGGGAATCGAAGAATTATTTCGTTGATTTGCCCGCAGCGGGAGAAACAGTCATTGCGCGGCTAGAAATTGAGGACGAGATTGCTGCGGATAACGCGGCATATCTAGTGCGTCGCGGTGCGTGGGCGCGCGTGGAGGCGTATCGCGGTGCGCCCGAAGCGGTCGGAAGAATGATTGAAGTTTATTCCAAGCATCGCCCTGCGTCGGTGGAATCCGCAACGGTTCAGATTGTGGATACAGTTGATGACGGTGCGACGCCGCAGATTGTTTTGCGTCCCGGTGACGCTCGCGTTGAAGGTGCGATTAGGGTTCAGAATCATCCGGTGACGCAGCACATCGATTGGGATGAGATCGCCGACGACATCCGCCGGACGAGTGATCGGGATAAGTTGGTGCTGGCCGGGATGGATGCGACGACTCTGGTTTGGATCGGAGATACGCCGGTGCTGGCGGTGGCAAAAGATCGGGTTTGGATCGGGTTTGATGTGCGCAGCATCGCAGCAAAACCGGCGTTTGTGTTGTTGATTACCAACGCGATCGACTATCTGGCGGGATCGTCGGCGCGGGTGTGGGTGAGTGAATCGCCACGCGATTTGGGTAAGAGTTGGCGACGGATTTCGGAGGATCAACCAGCGGATATTGATAGTGCACCGGGTGTTTATCGTGAGAACGATCAACTGCTTGCGATGAGTTTGTCCCCTATCAAATCGCCCATTTTACATCCTGTGGAGACGCCGAACTGGAGCATTAACGGTTTGGATCGACAATCGCAAAGTCTGGCCACCGGGGCGCTTATGCTTGCGATATTGGTGTTGACGGCGGGGCTGTTCTGCTTGACACAAACCCGACAAAGGGTACGGTAATCGTTCGCTTCATGAAGCATTTTGTTTGTGGTGACAGTGAGAAGCGAGAATCTCAAGACTTTTGCAGGACGCGATCTATGTCCGAACAGGCTCCTCCGGTTTCCTTAATTCAGGAAAAAGACATTCAGGTGGTTGAGTTCACCAATAATAAGATCCTCGATGAAGCCAACATCGCAGAGATCGGGGCAACGCTCAACGCATTGATTGATGAAGTCGAGCAGCCCAAATTGGTGCTCGACTTTGTGAGTGTTGATCACCTTTCGTCGGCAGCGCTGGGGATGCTGATCAACGCGAATAATCGGATCAAGCAGCGTAATGGTCAGTTGCGTCTGACGAATATCAAGCCTCAGATATTTGAGGTGTTCCGCATCACCAAGCTCGATCGGTTGTTCCGGATTTACCCCAGCCGTGCTGAGGCGTTGGCGAGTATCGATCACTAATCGCACGGTTCACGTTGGAAAAACTGAATGGGTGTTCCCGGCTCCAACAGACACGCTTCATCCGATCCTCATCGGGGGTTTCCGGTCATCCATGAGACGCGGTACGGGACGAGCATGAAATTCGTCATCCATTCCGATTATGCCAAAGCCCGCGAAGTGCAGACCCGCATCTTGGATGAGGTGGGCAAGTTCAAATACAACTCCGATGCGCTTTTTGGGATCAAGCTGGCGTTGGAAGAAGCGATGGTCAACGCCGTTAAGCACGGCAATAAATTAGACGCGAAAAAACAGGTTTATATTGAGGCTTTGGTTGGTCCGGGGCAGACCGAGATCATTATTGAAGATGAAGGACCGGGTTTTCACCGCGTGGAAGTGCCAGACCCAACCGCGCCGGAGAATCTGGAAAAATGTTCCGGCCGGGGCATTCTGCTGATCGAAGCCTATATGACCTCGGCTGTCTGGACGCAAAACGGGCGAAGACTTCATATGATTAAACGCAACGACTGACGGCAGCGAGTTTATAATTCATTGTGCGCTTAATCGCGTGGGAAAATTGCCCCTGTCGCAATTGTGTGGCACAATAGGGAAGCTGGAACGGAGAATCATCCCCACATGCTGCTGCAGACTAATAGTTATATCGTTCCGAAGGAAAAGCGAGCCGCGCACAATCATTTAATGCAGCGGTTTCGCCAGGTTTTGATGAAGATCGGCTGTGACCATTTCGAGGTCTTTGAGCAGGTCGGCGCGAACTGGGCGGGCGGGGAAACCAGCGGCCGGTTCGTGCAGATGATGAAGTTCCGCGATCGCAAGCACTGCCAGGCCGTTCAGCTCACGGAGCGTAAAGACGCCGCCGCCCAGGCGCTGGTGAAGGAATTCTGCGAACTGATCAACTTCGGCTACCAGGAAGGCCAGGGGCTTTTCGCGCACGGGTACTACAACGCGGTGATCGAGCCG
>JBBQXB010000142.1:0-3939 GCA_038210015.1 Tepidisphaerales bacterium | reverse complement strand
GTGACATTATTGCGCTGGATGCTCGCAGTGCCGTTGCTTAGTGCGACATCGACGGTAGCGGCTTTGGCAAGAGAGAAGGTGTAGCTGTTGTTGCCGTGAGGCGTTGCGAAATCAGACCGATACCCCAAGGATATTTCGCCTAATGCAATCGTCGCAAGTAATCGGCGTTGTTCCAATGTTTCAATCGCAGCGTGACCAAGAGATGCAACGCGACTCGACGTAGTACGACGCAAAGCTCAAGAATTTTTCATAACGAACCCCGGAAGAAAAGCCCCATCAACTACCGTCGCCAACCATTGGCGAACGATGGGCATAGAATAACCACGGCTGTTAGCGTGTCAATGTAATTCCTGCGAGTGCGACAATACGTCGGAATGACTTTCGCCGTTCGCCTGTGAGCTTATTCGTGTCATTTTTTGGTTAGTATGGATGTTTTTGTGACGACAAGCGTCGGGCAAGCCCGGCGGGTACCGGGGGGACGCGATCACGGTGGCAATGCCGTGATCGGATCGGACAAAACCGCTATCATGCGGGTATGTCCAACACCCTGCACGCACCGTGGCGGATGGATTACATCCGCAGCCTCGAAAACGCCGATCAATCGCAAGGCGGGTGCTTTCTCTGTCAGGCCGTCGCGGCCATGCCTGATCCGCACAAACGCCGTGAGCGCAAGGTCTTGTGGGAAAGCGATTTATCCATCGTCATGATGAATAAATATCCCTACACCAATGGACACATTCTCGTCGCACCGCGTGAGCATCTGGCATCCCTTGAAGACCTATCCCACGCGCAACTCTGCGATCTGCAAGTCCAAACCGTGGCGGCGACAAAATTGGTGCAGAAAACGATGTGTCCGCAGGGATTTAATATCGGGATCAACCTGGGTCGATGCGCCGGGGCGGGGTTGCCGGGGCATTTACATCAGCACATCGTCCCACGCTGGGGAGGTGATGTGAATTTTATGTCGGTGATCGGCAACGTCCGCATCCAGCCGCAGGCGATGGACGCGATCTACGAAGATTTGATCGCACGCATCGGTTGATTGTCCTGAGACTTACATTCTGCACGAAACCTGATGCACACCTTTTCGCAAATCATTCTCAACGTCACCGGCCCGATCATTATCATGTTCCTGATCGGTGCGTTTCTTCGCCGAAAGTTCAATCTCGATCTATCCACACTGTCAAAGCTGAACATCTATTGCACCGTTCCAGCCTTCATCTTCTACACGATCGCATATAGCCGTCTGCAATTTGCGGATATGGGCGGGATTGTGGCTGTTACTGTGCTGCAGGTAGCGCTGCTCGGCGGATTGATTTTTGGCATCGGGCGATTGCTCGGCGTTTCTTACAAAATACTGGCTTCGATCGCGCTGGCGGTGATGTTTTACAACTCCGCGAACTTCGGCCTGCCGTTAGCGGAACTCGCCTACCCCAAATCCGCCGATCGCGACGGCGGCGCGGTGCAGGCGTTTGTTGTGATGACGCAAAACCTGCTCACCTTCACCGTCGGATTATCGATCGCCGCGTCGATGAAAAGCGGGTTCGCGTGGAGCGTGGTTTGGCGAATGCTGCGCCTGCCGATGATCCCCGCGATGTTGCTGGGATTGCTCGCCAAGTGGTATCTGAACGCCGATGAATCGCACGCCTTGCCGACCATCGTTATCAAACCCATTCAGTATATCGCTGCGGCGTTGATCCCATTGGCGTTAATTACACTCGGCGCGCAGCTAGCGCAGAATCCGCAATGGCCACGCTGGAAACCGGTATCGGTGGCGTTGTTTCTACGTTTGATTTTCGCGCCGATCTTGATGGGCGGGACACTCTGGACGTTGCACCGCATTGGTTGGCAGCCGCTGGATTTATGGGGCAAGACCGGCTGGCCGGCGGAGTTACTGATCCTGACCGCCGCCGTCCCGACTGCGGTAAATACGCTTTTGTTGACGCTGGAATTGGAAGGCGACGCCCAGCTCGCCGCCGACTGCGTGTTCTGGACGACGATCGGATCGTGCCTGACGATCCCGGTGTGGATTTATTTTATCTGGGGATTTTTTGGGACAGGGGTTGGGTAGGTGCCATCACTACTTATGTGTATGCGAGTGTGTAGCCGCTGCTGGAGAATTAGGGTTGGAACGCGCAGAATTCGGCGCTGTCGCATTCGATGGGAACGGACTTGGTACCAACGCAGACGGCAATTGCGGGGCAGTTGCCGGAAGGCGCGATCCCCCTTGGGGCTGATAGCCTTCAGTTAGAGAACGTGGTGACGATGTATATCCCTTCTGCAGCGTAGCTTTTATGTCATTTCCTAGTTCAGTCATTTGATAACCTCATAATTTCAAAAACTCGATTGAAACAATTTCGTCAAGGCGGATATATATGCCTTCAGACTGCGGATTCACATTTAAGTCGCCATTATCGTCAACGGTTAACACAGATTCAAGATATAAATCGCGCGCATCAGGATCACTCGAAAAATACGAGCGTCCGCCAGCAAAGCCCCGTATTTGTGATCCATTTTTCAGCGTTAATATCACCCAGCAGTCCTGTAGCGCCGAGAATTTGTAATCCCATGCCGAGGGAATCGATGCCCGCTCGAGCACCTCGAATCCAACATGACGCAGCAATCGCCTAAATCTGTTCCGCTGTCGTAGCAAACCAGTGATTGCGCCTAATAGTGCGGGTATTGGGATGGTCGTCGCAAAAATCAGTGCAACTAATGATAACGTTTCGGATTTTATCCAATTTTCACGCCATGCCGCGTGATAGATCGCCATCCAAGGCATGAGTGCCAGAAAACTGCGGGTGAGTAGACCAAGCACCTGTTGCTCCCACGGCACCCTTCGGTTCACGAACGCAAAATAGTTTTCTGCAGACCGCCATACGTATCCTGGTACGACGAAAAGCACGATACCAACTGTTGTGACAAGTGCGTCGAGCATGGTTAGAAACGACTATACCTTTCCATCAAAACCCGTCCAAATCAATCCCCATCGCCTCGGCCAGCACTTCGGCGATGTGCTTGATGTCGGTTTTGATTCCCTTACGGCTGCACATGCCACTGATGTTCATGCTGCAGCCGGCGTCGTTGCAGATCGCGGTTTGGGCGCCGGTCGCGGCGATGCACTGCACCTTGTCATCGACAATCGCTTCGCTGATGGCAGGGTATTTGATCGCGAAGGTTCCGCCAAAGCCGCAGCATTGATCGACCTTTTCCATCGGGGTGAAAGTTGTGTTGCCGATCTTTTTCAAAATCTGCACCGCTTCATCCTTCAATCCCAACCCCCTGCCGTGACAGGTGTAGTGAAAGGTAAAACTTTCCGGTTCGGGCAAACTCAAATCCTTGAAATCAACTTTGAGCACCTTGGTCAGAAATTCGACGAATTCAAAGGTTCTTGATCGCACCTGTTCCATCTGTGCAGACCATGCCGGGTCGTTGTGGAAAATTTCGTGGAATTGTTCGCGTACCATCGCGACGCATGATCCGGACGGACTGACGATATAGTCGTAGGGTTCAAAGATTTCGAGAAAACGTTTGGCGAGCTTTGAGGCTTCGTCCTGGAACCCGTTGTTGAAAAACGGCTGGCCGCAACACGTCTGGGCGTCGGGGAAAACGACGTTGCAATCAAATCTTTCGAGGATTTTGGTGATCGCCACACCGACGCGGGGGTAATACTGGTCGGTTAGACAGGTAACGAAAAGGGCTACGGTTTTGGGCATGTTTCAGAGGTTAGGGTTTGACGAATTTGCCAGAGCATAACGAACGAATCAAATTTATACGCGCTATGCACGTCTCTAGGGTATGATACGTTGATTCGATCGGTTTGCGAGGAGACACTGGCCATGAATGTAAAACTTGCGGGTTCGTTATTATTAGGTGCGACCATTTGTTCCACTGCGCATGGCGTGGTTATTTATGACGCGGGCGGATGGCCTTACGTCC
>JBBQXB010000141.1:0-4231 GCA_038210015.1 Tepidisphaerales bacterium | reverse complement strand
TATTGTTGGCGCATCGTGCGTGGAATACTTCTGTTATTCACAGCCGCTTCCACGCATGCCCAAGAACCCAAGCCGATGCCCAAAACCTTCACCAATCCGATCGTCCCTATCGAAGAAAAAGCCGGCGCAGATCCTGCCGTGCACGGTGTTTTTCGATCACACGACCGTCACGCTCACATCCAGAACAGCCGATGCCGTGATTCGCTACACGCTGGATGGAACCGATCCAACAGAGACATCGGCGGTTTATGAAAAACCGTTCGATCTACGCGACAGTGCGGTGTTAAAAGCGCGGGCGTGGAAAACCGGCATGCAGATGAGTCATGTCGCACAAGAAAAATTCAAAATTACCGATGGCCCGGTGCCTGCGAACCCTTCGCCCGACGCCGCGACGGGTGATCCGCCTTTCACGGTTTTCCCCGAGCCGAACCCCAACTGGACGCCACCACCAAAGAAAGAGGCGGCAAATTAGCAAACAGCCGTGCGGGTTAGGATCCGGCGTGTCTGGAGACTTGATACGATTGCGGGCTGATGCGTATCGTCAGATGCACCGGCACAGAGGCGTCTTCGATCACGAACGCGATGGGCAGTAAGTCCAGAAAAATGCGGGGGTTAGCGTGTCCGGCTTCTTCCAGATAATCGCCGACGTGCATGACGAGCCTGTATCGACCTGCCGAGATTTTATTCGAATCGAGCAGGGGGGTATCAGTCGAACCGTCGGCGTTGCTCGCGCCGCTACGCAACAATACATCGCCATGCGATTCGATCCAATAGAGTTGTAAGCGGACGCCTTGCGCGGGCTTGTCGGCTGTTTCGTCGAAAATGGTGGCCGTCAGGGTGGCGGTCATGGTGGTCAGCATACTTGATTGATATCGACCATCCACCGCAGAGGCTTGTCGAAACCAAAAAAAGTCGTAAGATTCCCGTCCCCAAGGCCTCTTGGCGGAATTGGCAGACGCGCTGGACTCAAAATCCAGTTCCTTCACGGGAGTATCGGTTCGACTCCGATAGGGGCCACTTGTTTCAGATCACCTTCCCCCCTCGCGGGGACCAGTAATATTCCCTATCGACCCGCGATTTCACCCGGATTTGACTTGGCCACAGAGCACGGAGAAAATAAATAAATAACATGTAGGGAAACCCTATTTTGTTGGGACAATGAAGCCACGACGCCCTGATCGCGTCCCACGACGCTATGACTTTTCCTCTGTGCCTCTGTGTCACCGTGGCCAATTCCACCATCGAAAAGATGGTGATTCAAAGTTCCCTTTAGTATTTTCGGTCACGTTACTTATGTCGAATCAAACCATGCAAAGCGTTTCCAAGCCAGAATCATCTGAAACCCGCATTTTCCTCAATCGCGAGTTAAGTTGGCTTGATTTTAATGAGCGGGTGCTGGAATTGGTCAAAGACGCGACTTTGCCGCTTTTGGAGCGGGTGAAGTTTCTCGCGATCTTCGCCAGCAATCTCGACGAGTTTTTTATGAAGCGCGTCGGTGGCCTCCAGCGCCAGCGCGAAGCCGGGCTGATGGAACGCTCTTTAGACGGGATGACGGTTCAAGAGCAGCTCGCCGCCGCTCATAGTCGCATCCGCCCACTTTTGGATGAAATGTATCAACTGTGGTTTGCAGAGCTGCACCCAGCTCTTAAAAAGCAGGGCATCACAATTCGCCGCTATCAAGACCTGCCCGCGTCCGATCAGGAAATCGCAAATGATTTTTTCCGTAAGCAAGTTTTTCCCATTTTAACCCCTCTAGCGGTTGATCCGGGACATCCGTTTCCGTTTATTAGCAATCTAAGTCGGTCGATGGGCGTGATGCTGGAATCGCCGACGGGGGCGCAGAGTTTTTGTCGAATCAAATTGCCTGAGAACCTCCCGCGCTGGGTTCCCTTGGGCAATGCCAGCAGCTTCGTACCGTTGGAAGGCGTGATCGCGGGCAATCTACAGCTGCTATTCCCCGGGATGAAGGTGCTGGAGCATCATCTGTTCCGCGTGACCCGAAACGCCGATATCGAACTTGACGAAGAAGACGCCGACGATCTGCTCGCGATGGTCACCGAAGAAATCCGCAAACGCCGCCTGGCGGGCGTCGTAAGGCTGGAACTGCCCGAAGGCATGAGCGACGTGATGAGGCAACTCATCGTCGAAGGCATCGAATGCGATCCCGATGATGTCTATACCGTACCCGGCCCGGTGGATATGGATGACCTGATGGCGTTGGCGTTCATCGAACGCCCGGATCTGAAGTTCGCACCGTGGCAGCCATTGGTTCCGGTGCGTTTGCAGGATGAAGATGCCGATATGTTTTCCGTCATCCGGCAAGGCGATCTGCTGGTGCATCATCCCTACGAAAGTTTTAGTGCCAGCGTCGAACGCTTCATCAAATCCGCCGTCAATGATCCGAAGGTGCTGGCGATTAAACAAACACTCTACCGCACCAGCAGCGATAGCCCGTTTGTCCCGGCCTTGATCCGTGCCGCCGAGATGGGCAAACAGGTCGCGGTATTGGTCGAAATTAAAGCTCGCTTTGATGAGCAACGCAACGTCGAACTCGCGCAGAAGCTTGAAAAAGCGGGCGTCCACGTCGTCTACGGCATCGTTGGATTAAAAACCCATTCCAAGCTCGCGATGGTCGTCCGCGAAGAACCCGACGGCTTGCGCACCTACTGCCATATCGGCACGGGCAATTACAACTCCAAGACCGCACAGCTATACACCGACCTGGGTTTGTTCACCTGCAATCCGCTGATCACATCCGATGTCATTGAATTGTTCCATCACCTGACAGGCCGATCGATCAAGCACGATTACAGCAAATTGCTGGTCGCGCCGGTGAATATGCGGGATCGGTTCATGTCGATGATCCGCCGTGAGATCGACCACGCCCACGCCGGCAAAAAGGCTCATATCATCGCCAAGATGAATGCGTTGCAGGATCACAAGTTGATCAAATGCCTCTGCGAAGCCAGCCAGGCCGGGGTGAAGATCGACCTGCTGGTTCGCGGTTTTAGCTGCTTGAACGCCGGTGTGCCGGGCGTCAGTGAAAATATCCGCGTCGTCAGCGTGCTAGGCCGTTTCCTCGAGCATTCGCGTATCTATTACTTCCACAATGCCGGGCAGGAAGAGTTTTATATCGGTTCCGCTGACTGGATGGTTCGCAATCTCGATTACCGCGTCGAGGCCATCACCCCGATCGAAGACCCATCACATCAGGCGACGCTGCGCGAGATCCTCGATATCTCTCTTAACGATAAAGGCCACGCGTGGAATCTGCACGTTGATGGCGTCTGGAAGCGCGTCGATGCCGACCCGTCCCAAAAACACGAAGACACCCAAGACACCCTGATGCACCACGCGTTACAAACACACCGTCACGCCCGAAGATCGCTGTGATCCGCGACTGGCATGAAATGCGCACTTGTAGCTGCCGCGATTGCAGCAAAACTAGCTCGTTGTAGGGTGTTGCTTCAACGTTAATTCGCCACACCTAATATGCAAAAAAATGTGCGTCCCCGTATCATTTCCCGAAGCTTTATTGTTCGCGTATGGCGAAGAAAGCACAAGGGGTTAAAAAGGGTAGGGTGCGATTCATCGCACCGTTTCCAATACGCGCCTTATGGATCGGTGCGATGAATCGCACCCTACAGAACTTTGCTACAAGCGCTGCAAGTCGGGGGAGTAAAATATTCGTGGCACGGGTTTTCAACCCGTGTTCGGCTTGGCAGAAAGATCACGGGTTGAAAACCCGTGCCACGTGGGATGAGCGTAATTTGTAGCACGGGCGTCTCGCCCGTGATCACGGTCGGGACGACCTTGCTACGGCATCCATTCCGCCCGCGGCGCATGAAAAAGTTTTCGATGGGACGGTTGGCCAAGAGGGGGACTTCGCCGGGGATGCCGTCGGATTAGACTCTATATATAGAGTGTGTCGGGGCGGGGAAGCGGCGGCTTAAAATTGGTTAAGTGGCGGATCGACCGGAACGATCTGATTGGAGAGCCTTGATGTCAGCGAGTCGGTGGAACAATTTTTTAGAAGGAAACATCCTTCATCCACCGGCTGGGTCATCGGGGCAACACTTCCCCGTCGGCGCATGGCCCGGTGCCGAGGGATTGTTCGCAGACGACGGGTTCACCCATTAGATCAAGCAAACCGACAAATCCAGTAAATAATGGAGTTTTATCGTTTCGTCGGGGTATAATTAATATGCCCACGACGAATGCGATGCATTTC
>JBBQXB010000140.1:0-4336 GCA_038210015.1 Tepidisphaerales bacterium | reverse complement strand
AGTAGACGATCGTACTCCAGATCAGCATGAACAAAATGAACGGCCCGAATCGCACGCGTTCTGCCACCGCGCCAACGATCAACGCCGGGGTGATGATCGCAAATTTGCCCTGAAACATCACAAATGCCAGTTCCGGCACGCCGTTGGGAATCGCGCCGGTCGTATCGCCGGTTAACGCCGATCGATACATGTGTGCAGCATCAAATGCGCGAAGCAAGATCAGGCTGGGATCAAATCCGAGGAAGTTCCAACCACCTATTGAAACCACCGGCGTCGCCGAGAAGCACATCGCATACCCGATGATCACCCAGTGCAACCCGATCACGCCGATCGACACCATCACCAGCAGAAACATATTCAGCACGTTTTTGGCGCGTACCATCCCACCATAAAATAGCGCAAGTCCCGGCACCATCAGTAATACCAGTGCCGATGACATCAACATCCACGCGGTCAGCCCGTTGTCGATTTTTTCGACAGGCGTCGCGACGGTTGATCCCCCCAACGCGTCGGGGGTTTGCGCGAAAGATGCCGACGAAAAAATGGCGATCAGACCCATTACGATCAGCGCACACCACGCCCACGAGCGCGGCCTGTGCTGCAAAGGCAGCGTTTGGTTCATGTTTCCTCTTTTCAAACCGATCATGCGTCTCACCCATTCCGGGCAAACCGCGTTTCCTCGCGACAATGGGTATCAGAGAATCAGAATGTTGTCGAGACAGACGCTCTATATAAACAGCCCCGGGTGCGCGTTTGTAGACTGTTTCGCGCAACGGCTCGTCAATTTGTGGGGAAAATGGTGCTAAAAAAATCAGATTGACGCATCCAGGTGTTGCGCGGATATAGCTGCGACAAATTACGCGTCGCCAAACGTAAACACCAGAAAATTCACAATATTCACACAGAAAAGCCTCGCCACGAATAAATGCGGCGGGTTGGCGCAAATCATCAATCCTCTTACAACGGCCATGCGTCGCGTTGAAACACACACAGGCCGCCGCGACACCGAGGCGCAGAGGGGGAAATTTACTAGATCATGCAGTTTTTCTCTGTTATGGAGCCTCTGAACCTCGCACTCATTTTCCTTGTCATGCTGACGTACTCCGGAGCATCTGCTTGAACCGCAAAATGAGGCGGTTTTGACGCCGCAAGTAGACCCTTCGGAGTACCGCAAGGTGACAGTTATGGGTGGGTCGGGTTATTCATAGGTCCATATGTGATCGAGTGCACGTTGTTATTTACTGTATCCGCTTATTCGCCCCGATGTATAGAGTTGCTCTCTGCGTTTTTGCGTCTCAGCGGCATCATCTCTTTTCAATCATTCCGTAAGAACATTATTACGAAGGAAAGCTTGTCCGAACCGCAATTCAACAACAAAGCCCCGGCTTGCGACAGGTGCCCACGGAACTTGGCGGACCGGATCTTTTTTCCGATCAATTGCAATATCTTGGCAAAAGCCGGGCGGTCAGTTACTATCTCCCGCCTACCTCGCCCAGGTGGCGGAATTGGCAGACGCACTACTTTGAGGTGGTAGCGAGTAACATCGTGCAGGTTCGAATCCTGTCCTGGGCACTGATAGAAGCCGTTTTTCACATCATTTTATGTGGAATCGGACGTGCGCGTTTGTGATGAACCCCGGCCACCACCGCCGGGCAGGCAAGAGCCTCAGAAGTGTCCGAATCAATCGCAATTTCCGGAGGCGTGGCAGAGCGGTTAATTGCGCCGGTCTTGAAAACCGGTGACACATCTGCGGAAGTCTCGCCATCACAAACACTTAACGACGTTTCAGGCAACGGCTTGTCCCACCCCTTGCCAGCGGACTTGAATAATGTCGTGGGCGCATGGGACGACCTTCCCCATCCGCTCAAGGCGGCGGTGCTGGCGATCATTCGATCGTCCGCAGAGGGATAGAAGGGTGTCCGGCACCGGCGCACCCGCCCGCGCGGTGGTGGGCGCGAGCGTTACAGTCGCGTGAAGGTCGTGGCGATTTCCCCAGACCGCTTTCCAGTGACGCCAGCGTCATCGGCGAGCTTATCCCATTGGCCCAACGCGACGTTGACTGCATCGATGACGGCGATGGCGTCGTTTCGGTTTATCCCAGACCGCGCCGCAACCTTCAGGACGTGCTCCCGGTTGGGTGAGCGACCTTCCCCAGCGACCGACAGGGTGTGCTCGCCGCCCGGACCGGTGGAATGCGTTAGGTCATACGCTGGGGAGAGCGTCCATTCGCCAAGCGGATTCATGATGAAGGCGAAGTTCTTCGCGTGATCGTCTCGATTGTGGGTGACGATGTTAAACACCATCTGCCGGAATGCTCGGAGCACATCGGCATGATTTCGGGTCAGCACGAGCGTGACCTTCAAGAGATCCACATAGTCCGTGGAAGGAATGCGGAAATTGGCATGGATCAGATTGGCAAAGGTATGAACATGCAGGCGTCGGTTGCCGATAAGCCGATCGAACCGCCGGACGCCGAAGTAGGATTCGCCTTTGCCGACGTGGAACAGCCGAGTCTCTGGGAAATCGATGCCCGCCGCGCGCGCCATAGCGGCGTAGGCGTACTCGATCGGGCCGGCATCACCGACATCCTTTCGGGACGCAAACTTCACGATCCAATGCTCATAGCCGTCGGGCAAATCATCTTCGCCGGAGACGATACGATCGCCTTGGACGCCCACCAAGACCTTGGGACGGGCACCCGCGGGTGAACCGCCGGCGCGCATCAGCTGTGGAAGGATGGTTGTCGTCTCTCCTTCTAGCACGGCTTGAGCGTTCTCGCCAAGTTCGTGAAGGTCGAGCAGCCGTTCGTCGCGTTCAGTTTCGTCCGCCAGGGGATGGAAGGTCAGTGCTCCCATCGCGTGTGTGCCCACGTACGACAGCCGGTCGAGCTGCGAAACAGACGCAGGCTCGACACCGCGTTGGCGGTACATTCGATCCATCAACAGCCGCCCCCAGCCATCGGGCAGCGAATCTTCAATCAGTCCGGGCAGCGGGCCATAGGCACGATCGGTGTGTTCCATCAGCCCCGCGCGCACGGGCAGCTTGAACGGCGACAGGTTCAGCCTGCGGCCCAAGAACGCCGAGTCATACTCGAAATAAACTCGCTGGTCCGCTTCGGCCAATTGGCCCACGTCGAGGATGTCCTGCGGCGACCAGCGCAGGCGAACCGTGATCTTTCTCATCGCGATCCCCGTTTCCGGATCGGCTTGGCTTGGCGCGATTCCAGTTCCGCCATCGTTGCTGCTGGCGCCGGTTTGAAAAGGGCATCGAAGTCGTCCAACCGGCCCAAGGCGTGGCAAATGCGCATCAGATGTTTGAGCGAAATCTGCCCGCGCTGCTCAAACAGACGCAGGGACGGCAGCGAGACCCCCGAACGGTCGGCCAAAGTCGACTGCTTCAGACCGATGGCGATTCGCAACGCCCGCAGACGCTCCGCAAGCCGCAACTGCATGTCGGTCGGCGTGTATAGTTGATAATGCGCCAGATCTTCGGCCATAGAATAACTATCGTCATTTTATCAATAACGATTTAATATATCCACAAGTAATAACTAATTGCCAATTGTTAATGGTTTGAGAAGGCCCTTCTATCGTGCCCGCCAAGTGACTTAGGTACTCATTGCCCCTGGCATTCACGTCGACCATTGCTGGCGATGGAGCGTGGCCCAAGATAGATAAGTGACGCCGTTACGCGTTTGCTCGGTGTCCCCGCCGTAAGATCACGCCGGGAACTTGCCTACGAGGTATTGGAGGCGTTTTTCGAAGTCCCGATGCACCATAAGTCTTGATTAGAACGATCTTTGCCTACATTAAAGTCGAACTTTAATTTAGACGGACCCGACGATTCAACCGTGCCCACGAAATGGTCAACGTCCGCCAAAGTCTACCCGGCCATTCCATTCAAACGTGCCCGCTGAGTGACGCAGGGCATCCGATCCGAGAGAACAACTAGGCGCGCTTTTCTGGTGTGACGAGTGGTCGGGTGGGCTTGCGCAAAGCACACGCGATTCGATCCCGGTCGACGTGATAGGGCTCTTGATCGGACTCGGCTTAGACAGACTGACGCTCCAGCACGACTGGCCAACCAAACGGGGTGCGTCCGCGCACGGCGCGCCTTGCGATGACGCATTCGATTTTCGGGAAGCTGGCGTCAGTGTTCAACAACGTTGGTCTAGGTACTTGCCATTCAGGGAGACTAATTGGCAGTTTGGAAACCAAGCAGTTGCTCCTAAAGATCGATAGAGGACAAGGCCCGTCGTATGCCGTCCGGTAGGTCTTCCTGGGACAGCATACGCCTAGCTTCACGTAAGAGGCGGGGATCAATGGCTTTCATTTGC
>JBBQXB010000139.1:0-4496 GCA_038210015.1 Tepidisphaerales bacterium | reverse complement strand
TCTGCTTCCGCGTATGAAAAAAATAAGGCGGCGAGGAACCTCTCGGCGATCCTCGCCGCCCAGGGAAGGAGGGCGGTGTGATAGACTGTCATCAATAATACGATTGCAATTCGCGGCTGGTTCGAGTTTCTGAAAATTATTCTGCTGGAACGCGTGGCTGAGTGGTCAGATGCACGACGCGGTCGGGTCTGGCCCATTCTGACGCACCGGATTTCAGGCTTTGGTCGTCGCCGCCATCATCGATCCCGTTCGTTCCGACGCTCCAAAGGATCGGTGAATCGCCGGCGCGATAGTGCAACGGCTGGCCGGTGGTCATCAGGTCTTTGGGCACTTCGGGTAGGTAATCCGGGACGAGCTGGTTCAACGACCCCGGCCACTGGTTTTGATGATCGTGACGATATAACTGAATCGCCAAAACGCAGGCAGCGAGGTGTCGGTCGGTTTTTTGTTGAAATACCGTTTCACCAAATCGGTCTAAACTCGGCACCAATATCGATGCAAGCAAATAAAATCGAGAATCGCGAACTGCTGTGATTGGCGAACCCGGGCGGTGGATGAGTTGGCGCATGGTTGGCAGATCGCCCACGGTCCAAACCTCCGCGTATACGGGGGCTAGCCGTGTGTATTGCACCATATTCGCTCGAATCCATGGCGTTTGGAGATATCGACCAACTTTCAAAGCATAAGAGTCATCCGCCTGAGCTGGCGTCGGTGCCGTTGGCGGTTGCTGCGGGGTGCCATTTGCCAACGCTTGCATCATTTCGAGCGCCAATACCCGTTCGCCTAGCATTGCATTCCGCAATTCAGCATCCAACTGATTGGCATCAAGCAACGACGCGATAGCCCGGCGGATTTGTTCCACGCTCGCGCCGCCGGGGACAGGCGCGATTTCTAAGTCTGGGGTCAACTCAAAATATGCGGACGTTTGCACACCGCGCGCACCATCCGCGACGAGTTTTGCGATAAGGATCGGCTTCGATCCCGCTGCCCGGGCGGGCAATTCAATCCGTTCGAGTCGATCCAATGCCAAGGCGTGGTCGCCACGATCAAAATCGACGAGTGCTTGATATCGCAAAAAATTGGCGACTCCGCGAATATGGTTTAACTCTGGCGCGTAAGGTGTCGTGGCGAACGGCTCTACCGGCGTTGTCATCACGCACGTAGGTTTGGCATATCCCGCATCAATCATCGCCAATGCTGCGGCACGCTCGCTGCAATAGGTTTGCAGCAACGCGCGCTCCTCAGGCGTAAGCGGATACTGAGGATCAAGTTCGCATTCATTCTCCTTCTTGCTGGCAGGGGTTTTTGTTGAAATCACGTCAATCGCCTGCACCAGATCGATCCAACCATTCTCATCAGCGGGTGGAAGTTGCGGTTGCAATGCTGCCACCGTCGCGGGTTCGCCCCGCGATTCAATCTCTACGATCTTAAGATTTAATTGTCGCGTTTCGTACCAGTACCATGCGGTGTGCCCGACGATGCCCAGCACAACCACACTCACCCATAGCCAACCAAACCATTTTGCAAGTCTTCGCAACCTACGTTTGGCGGGCTTCTCTATTGATTCTTCCATATCGCTTCCTTCACTCAAAACTATACATCGGCTGTCGCCCGCCCGGTTTGTATAAAGCGCGAGCATCTTTCTATTCGCCGCTGCATGACAATGTGAACCACCCGCATATACTGGATTGCAATGTCTGAATACGTCGCCCAGATCCATGATATTTGGAAAATCTATCGCAAGCCCGGTACTGATGTGGAGGTCTGCGCGCTGCGTGGCGTCAGCGTCAACATCAAACGCGGCGAATATATGGCGATCATGGGCGCAAGCGGTTCTGGCAAATCAACCCTGATGAATATCCTCGGCTGCCTCGATCAACCCACCAAAGGCCATTACATTCTCGGCGATCAAGATGTCAGCACCCTGCCTGATGATGACCTGTCCGAAATCCGTAGCCAATCCATTGGGTTCGTTTTTCAAAACTTTAATCTGATCCAACAACTCACCGTTTTAGAAAATCTGGAAGTACCGATGTTCTATCAAGGCGTCCGCCCGGCCGAGCGGCGCAAGCGATCGCAGGCGTTGACCGAGCGCGTCGGACTGGCAGATCGTGGCGATCATCGACCGATGCAACTGTCCGGCGGACAACAGCAACGCGTCTGTATCGCTCGCGCGCTGGTCAACGATCCCTTGATTCTGCTGGCTGACGAACCCACCGGCGCCCTGGACAGCAAGACGGGTCAGCAGATTTTACAGATATTTGATGACCTGCATAAAGCCGGGACCACCATCATCCTCGTCACACACGATCCAAGTGTCGCGCTGCGCGCCCAGCGGACGATCTGGCTACAAGACGGGGAGATCTTCCGCGATACCGCGAATGAAACCGATGCAGTCACCGACGCCCCTGCAGAAGTTCATGCGTGATAAACAAAATTAGCCACCGATGGGGCACGGATGGGCAGCGATGAAATGCGGTTTGGCCGATGTTGTCAGTATGGTATTCGTGGAATTGCTTGCATTGTGGCGTCGGTCTCTTGAAATAAACGCGGAATAAATCACCGATTTGATCGGCCACGGGTGGGACGCCCGTGGTACGAAATATCTACCCGTTTCGACTGGATTTGAGCTGAACTGGGCAGTTTCCATCGGCGATTTATTCGTGCTTGATTGGTGTGATTCGTGGCTACAATTCTTCTCTGTGCTCTCGGTGTGCTCGGTGGCTTATGCCTTTTTTTTAGTTGACCACTATTGATCCACGATGCCCGCATCGCGATTGCTCATCTTCGCCAATCCACTTTCCGGTCGTGGCCGGGGGACGAAAATTCTCAAGCAGCTCATCCCCGCGTTGCAGAAAGCGGGCTGGGCGGTCGAAGCGATGACGACGCATCCACAAACAATCGAAAACATCGACCACCCCGATTCGATTGATGCGCTGATCGTCATCGGCGGGGACGGCACGTTACGCGCGGTGATCGAACGATTGACGCAACTCATCGAACCCGACCGCCTCCCGCCGGTGCTTTTCATCGGACTCGGCACGGCCAACCTGATGCAACAACACCTGAAGCTGGTTTACGATCAGGCCAATCTCCCCGCCGACGTGATTGATCTGCTTCGAGCAAAAAAAATCGCCCGCGTCGATACCGCAATCGCGGGTGATCACCTGTTCTTATTGATGGCCAGTTGCGGATTCGATTCGCTGGTCGTCAAACGATTGGCCAAGGCGCGAACCGGTCCGATCACCAAATTATCGTACCTGTCGCCGATCATCACATCGCTGACAAGCTATGATTTTCCACCTGTCACGGTGGAGGTGGATGGAAAGATTGTGCACGCCAATGCCCCGGCGCAGGTGTATGTGGGGAATGTTGCGGAGTACGGGACGGGGTTTCCGGTGTTGGATCGCGCCAGCTCGTTCGATCAGCGGCTGGATGTGTGCGTGATGCCTTGCAGTTCGCACGCGGGTCTGGCGCAACTATTGATGCTGACACTGATTGGCAAGCATCACGATGCGCCCGGCGTGGTCTACACCACCGGCCAACAGATCCACATTCATAGCGACCAACCGATCCCGCTACAGATTGATGGCGAAGACGCCGGAACAACGCCGGTGCGGATTCGCTTGCTGGATACGCCGCTCGGCTTTATCGTTCGGTGATATGCACTCGCCGCTAAAACTCGATCCGAATCGCCTGTTTCTGTTCGCCGGACCCTGCGTGATTGAATCGCAGGAGCAATGCCTGCAAATCGCATCGCATGTCCAGAAGATTTGCGCCAAATTGAACATTCAATACATCTTCAAAGCCAGTTTTGACAAAGCCAATCGCAGCAGCGGTTCAAGCTTTCGCGGGCCGGGCTTGGATGACGGCGTGGCGGTGCTAAAAGTTGTCAAAGAACGACTCGGCGTGCCGGTGCTGACCGATATCCACGAAGCCCGCCAAGCCGCCGTCGCCGCCGAAGTGGTGGATGTGCTGCAGATCCCAGCGTTCTTGGCGCGCCAAACCGATCTGCTCATCGCCTGCGGCCGCACGGGTCGGACGATCAACGTCAAAAAAGGCCAGTTCATGTCGCCACAGGAAATGGGAAACGCCATCGAAAAAGTGCGTCTCAGCGGCAACAACTCAATCCTGCTTTGCGAGCGAGGCACCTTCTTCGGCTATAACCGATTGGTCAACGATTTCACCGGTTTGGCGGAGATGAAAATGTTCGGCCTGCCGGTGGTGTTTGATGTCACCCACAGCACGCAAATGCCCGCCGCCCAAGGCAATTCAAGCGGCGGTAATCCGCACTATTCCCCCCTGCTCGCCCGCGCCGCGATCGCGACGGGTTGTGTCGATGGATTGTTCCTCGAATGCCACCCCGACCCCGCCCACGCCAAAAGCGACCCCGCCACGATGTTGTCCCTGGATCAGGTCGAAACAATCCTCACGCAAGCAGCGGAGTTGTTCGCGTTGAAATCTAAATGGGCGACGTGAGATTAGGCACGAGCAGT
>JBBQXB010000138.1:0-4677 GCA_038210015.1 Tepidisphaerales bacterium | reverse complement strand
CGCTGCCTGCGAGACACTCGCAAACATCAGCGCCGCAACTCCGATTCCGATATACTTCATAGCTTTCCTCCGTAAAATTGACTTCACGGATAATGACATCTCAAAGTCGGCTTGCAAATCGTATTTTGCGATTTATTATTCACATAATGCGACAATCGCCTTCGTTAAATGCGAAAAAACCCCCATTACTTGGAATTCGCGTCGGAGCGACCACGCGTACGGGTCGTGAAATCTATCGGGGCATCTTCAGATACGTCCGCACCCATACCCGCTGGCGGCTGGCGATTGACACTACAAACCGCACCGATGCCACCAATTTACCCACCTGCGATGCCTACATCGCCGCCGTCTATACCGATTCGATTCGCGATTGGGCTGCCGATTTGCCTTCGCCGGTGGTGAATGTCTCATCCCGTCGCGATTTAAGTCCTTCCGCCCACCTGCGGGCGCAGGTTAGGGTCGAAGATCACGCGATCGGACGCCTGGCCGCGACGCACCTGCTTGAACGGGCGATGCCGCGCTTTGGATTTGTTGGCCCGCCTACAGAACGACAGGCCGTTTTGCGTAGGGAGGGTTTTATCGAATGCCTGCGTGAACACCATGCATCGTGCAGCGTGTTTGATTGGCGCGAATTAGACGGGTCTCTGGAATGGGCGGAACTGCCCAAGTGGCTGCAAAGTCTGGAATATCCGATCGCGATCCTCGCCAGCAACGACGACACCGGCCGACTCGTCACCCAAGCCTGTTGGGAAAGCGGCATCGCGGTACCCGAACAGGTCGCGGTGCTGGGCGTGGATAATGACGAAGTATTTTGCGAATCGTCTCAGCCAGCGTTATCGAGCATTGAACTGGGCGCCACCCGCATTGGAATGGAGGCCGCCCGCTACACGGACATGTTGCTCGCTGGTGATACACCCGATCCGATCGACCTGCGATTACCGCCGGTGAATGTTCAGGAGCGCGCCAGCACCGATATCGTCGCGATTGACGATCAAGACCTGGCAGCGGTTCTGCAATTCATCCGCGAACACGCGTGTGACGGTATTTCCGTCGACGACGCGTTGGCGGTATCGGGCATCAACCGTCGGCTATTGGAGCGCCGGTTTAAGCAATATCTGGGTTGTTCGCCTTTGGAGCAGATCAACCGGGTGAGAATGAAGCGCGCCCGCGATTTGCTGACCAACACCGCCTTGCCGATGAAACAGGTGGCCGAGAAAAGCGGTTTTGCCTACCTGCAGACCTTCTACCGCGCCTTCACCCAACACTTCGGCGAATCGCCAGGATCGGTCCGTAAGGTGGCGGTGATCGGGATTTAGAGGATTAGGAGTTTTTTTTTGGTTGCACCACGTTTACCGCGTGGGCTTGCCCGCGGTCGGTTTACATTATTAACAAGAGTCGGTGACGCGCGAGCAAGCTCGCGGCTTAACCTAATATCAAAACACAAAACACAAAACACAAAACACAAACCCCCTCGTCTTGCACAACGTTCGCATTGCGTCGATATTGTGTGGCTTATGAGCGAACAATTCCCAATCGATCTATCGAAGTATAAAACCATCAAACTCGATCCTGGCGTGCAGACGCTGACCGAGCAGCAGGCGACGGATCTGAAGCACAATATCCAGCTTTGCCGCGACGTGATCGTGTTTTTTACGTCGCTGGCGGGGGCACGCGGGTTAAGCGGGCACTCCGGTGGGGCGTATGACACGGTGCCCGAAGTCGTCATTCTCCGAGCATTTATTGAAAACGGCACGCCGATCGTCCCGATCTTCTTCGATGAGGCCGGGCATCGCGTAGCAACGCAATATCTGCTGTCCGTCCTCGAAGGGGCGATGCCGGCAGAAAAATTGTTGCAATATCGCGAGGCATATGGACACCTACCCGGCCACCCCGAACGCGGATTTACGCCCGGCGTGAAGTTCAGCTCAGGCCGACTCGGACACGTCTGGGCGATGGCCAACGGTGTGGCGCTGGCGAACCCGGGAAAATCGGTGATTGTGTTGGGTTCCGACGGAGCGCAAATGGAAGGCGACAACGCCGAGGCCGCGCGGCTTTGCGTCGCAAACAACCTGCCGATCAAGTTACTGATCGACGACAACAACGTCACGATCGCCGGGCATCCGAATGTTTACATGCCCGGTTATGATCTTACGCAAACGCTTACCGGGCATGGGCTTAAAACGCAGACCGTACTTGGCGAAGACCTGCACGCGCTCTACACCGATCTCGCCCGCGCCTTTACAACTGACGGGCCAAGTGGGCTGGTCATCAAGCGGAAAATGGCACCGGGCATCGAAGGCGCCGAAGGCAGCCCGCACGCTCACGAAGTATTGAAAACCGAAACCGCGATCAACTACCTGCAAAAGCGTGGCGGGTACGAAAAAGCGATCGAGATGCTGAAAAATGCCAAACCGGGCAAATCGCCTTTGACATTCAAAGGATCATCCGGCGCGGGCAAAAATCGCGATGATTTTGGAAAGATCATCAACGAAATCCTCGAAAAATTGACCCCCGAAAAACGACTGGCCAGCGTGCGGGTATTCGATAACGATTTGGAAGGATCGTGCGGCCTGCATCACATCCACAAAAAGTTCCCCGAAGTCTTTATCCGCGGCGGAATTATGGAGCGCGGTAACTTCGCGGCAGCGTCGGGATTCGGATTTGATAAAGGCAAGCAGGGCATTTTCGGAACCTTCTCTGCGTTTTTGGAGATGTGCGTCAGCGAAATCACGATGGCGCGTCTGAATGGGTCAAACGTGCTGGCGCATTTCTCGCACTCGGGCGTCGATGACATGGCCGACAACACCTGCCACTTCGGCATCAACAGCATGTTCGCCGATGGCGGGCTTGATTCGGAGCACGGCAAGGACAACACCCGTCTTTATTTCCCCGCCGATCAGCATCAGTTCGCTGCCTGCGTGAAGAAGATCTATTCCGATGGCGGGCTGCGATTCGTCTTCTCCACCCGAGCACCCGTGCCGGATATTCTTGATGAAGCGGGCAAATCGTTCTTCGCCGGACAAGATTTCACGCCCGGCAAGGACGATCTGGTTCGCGACGCCAACGGCGGCGGGTACATCGTCGCGTTCGGCGAAACACTCTACCGCGCACTCGACGCGGTGATCGCACTGAATGAGGCCGGCGTGAAGGTGGGTCTGATCAACAAACCGACGTTAAATGTATGGGACGACGTGATGATGAAAAAACTCGCCGCCGCTCCGTTTGTGCTGGTGGCAGAAGGATTTAACGTCAAAACCGGTTTGGGATCGCGATTCGGTTCAGCGTTGCTGCAGTACGGATTTAAAGGCAAATACAACCACATCGGCACCCACCAAGAAGGCTGCGGCGGATTGTGGGAACAAATGCCCCACCAAGGCCTAGGCTCGGATGGTATCCAGGCGGCGGTGAAGAAGCTGGTGTGAGCAATTAGCGTAAGGATCGATCAAGCGTATTCAAGAAACGTGGGCGGCGCGAATAGATTGCGCCGACGCAACGGTTCTGGCGATTCGTCCGCACATAATTGGCGCAATCGCGGCATCGTCGCGACCGATTTAACCAAATAAATCGGCTCGTGTGCATGGCAAATCTTTGATGCCCACAACGGGGGTGTCTGTTTGCGACGCAGTGCAAACAGTTCCACCAGACCCGCGGCGATTGATTCAAGTTTGATGTCTCCGGATACGGGTGGCAAGCACGCGCCGATTTCCACATTTTCGGTAAGCCAGTCTTGTACCAAGCTCCGTAGATGCAAGCCATCGGCATGCAGTGCTGCAACCGCGATATCATCAATTCGCACCATGTGATTGCTCCCACAAATCCGCAAACGCATACTTTGCTTTCAGTTCACGACCCGGCAACAAATAGGGCAAAACGCGATTCCATATCTCATCCGTGGTACCAGATAACTCGCCAAGCAGCGTTCGTGCATCGTCAATGTCCACATCGTCGCGCCACGCGCATAACTTCATCGCCAGCAACTGCTCTATGGAAGGCCGTCTGATGACGAGTCCGGGCATCGATCGTATAACCGGGCCTTGCGACAGACCCACCAAATATCCCTTGGCACCATCATTCAGCCAATCACTATCCCAACCAAACTCCTCCGCCACTTGGTTTGCAAGTCTTTCGTACGACACTGGCGTCTTCCGGAGAAACAATCTTCACATCCACATCGCGTGTGGCTTCCCGGGTGCCGAACAGCAAGACCATTAAAGTCCCACCAAGCAGTATGAGTTCTATGCTCGTCCCTTGCTGGTGAGCGAGCGACCCGAGCTTATCCAAGGCGGTTTCAAGTTGATGTCGATTGAGCGTTGCCACAGATTTAGAGCATTATACGCCAAAACTAAACTGGCTATGGATTTAATCAATCCACGCGCCCTGCTCTTGTTCGCGGGGGGTGTGGATGACCATTTCGGGGACGGATAGCGGCCGGGTGAGCGATTCGGTCAGACGATCGACGTGGCGAACCAATGCCGAACGGCCTTTGTCGGTCAAAGTGATCGTGGTAACGGGTTTGCCATCCCGCGCCGTTTTCGCGATCGCGACCAACCCCGCCCCGGCCAATTTGCGGGCGTGGGTGGTTAGATTGCCATCGGTCAGTTGCGTGCTACGCCGCAACGCGACGAAATCCTGCGTCGCTTCATCGCACAAAGCGGTCAAAATCGTCAGTCGGCCAGG
>JBBQXB010000137.1:0-4823 GCA_038210015.1 Tepidisphaerales bacterium | reverse complement strand
ACACAACACGATCCGCATTACTTCATCCAAGCCGCCTTGAGCGCTTCAAGAACGTGTGGCTGATCCTGAACCGCAAAGGGATCGGATCGTTCGTGCTGCCGCCATTGGCTGCTGGTGAACCATTTCCAGACGAATACGCCGACCAGTTCATCGTGCCTGGCGGCCTCTTCAAGTGCGATCCGGTAAAGCCGTGATTGCAACTGCTCGTCTCGCGTTTTCACGTTCGCACTCCACGGTTCTTTGCCAGCGGTTGTGCTGGCGGTATAGCCGATTTCTGTAAAGCAGATTTTGCGATTCAGTTTTCTAGCAAATGGGATCAACTCATCATAAACCTTCGTCCACCCGTCGCGGATCTGTTGATCCGTGGGCGCATCAACCGTCGCAACCGGAAAATAGGCGGTGATGCCAATTACATCCACCGCGTCCCACCAAGTGATTTTTTGCCATTCCAAGAAGGCGGCGGAATAGCAAAGCGGGCCGTCGTATATTTTTCGGACATCGGCGATCAGTTTTCGCCAGTCGGCATCTCGTGTGGATGTTTTTTCCAGTTCCACACCGATGCAAAGTGCGTCGGCTTTGGTTTCCGCTGCAAGTCGTGCGTTGTAAAGAACGTAGTCGCCGTACTGCTTGAACCAGACACTCCAATCGGCTTCTGAGTTCATCTGGATATCGCCCGCCCATTTACCCGCGCGTCCGAAATCGCGCGACCAGATGTGCGGCTTAATCAACACCTTCAAACCAATCGCGTGGGCATCGCGGACGGTCTGCATGATGTCGGCTTCCCGCATCGAACCGTCGCGATCAAACCGCAGATTAGGGTCTGCCACGTTTTGCATATAAGCGAAATCGTTCAACGCGATCCAATTCGCGCCGGTGGCTTTGACCGCAGCTAATTCCTTTTTGCATTCGTCACTTCCATATCCCATCCCGCGACGATGCAAATGCGCAAGAGATACGCCATTGACTTGCTCGGCGCGAATTTGAACCACGCCACACGTAACGAGAATGATTAGGGATGCAAGAACGGTTTTCACGTGACGATCTCCGCAAGCGATGACAGCGTTATGTCACTGACAATCACATCCATCAATGCGACGGTAGCAAACTAATCAGTTGGTCGATCTGCTGTTCAGTGTTGTAAAAGTGTGGCGAGGCACGCAGACGTCCTTCGCGCTTGGCGATTTCAACGCGGGCGTCGCGGCATTTCTTCACGATCAACTCGTGCGCGTGGCCGTGCGCTTTGAAGCTGAAAATCCCGCTACGGGACATTTCATCGCGCGGCGAAATAATCTCGTAACCCTTGGCCGATACCCCTCGATGCAAACGGTCGAGCAAAACCTGCACACGCGCGTCGATCACCTCGATCCCAACCTGGTCAATCAACGTCAATGCGCCGAGCATGCCCAGCAAACCGACGATATTGTAAGTCCCGCATTCGAATCGCCCGGCATCGGGTTTGAGCGTGTAGTTGTAATCGCCGTAGTCCTGCGGATTGATCACGTTCATCCAACCGACCATCAGCGGGCGCGTTCTTTCGATCAATTCACGCCGGCAATAAAAGAAACCCGCCCCTTCCGGTCCCAGCATCCATTTATGACTGTCAGCGGATGCGAAATCGATATTCATTTCTTTGACATCGAACGGGATGACACCGACCGCCTGAATCGCATCGACGCAGAACAAGATGCCACGCTCGCGACAAAATGCACCGATTTTCGCCAGTTCATGCCGCTGGCCTGATGCGTATTCGACCGCAGACAACGTGACAACTTTGCATTGCGGCAGGCTGGCGGCTTTAAGGATCGCTTCGGTCGGAACCACGCGTGCGCCGTCTTCGCGATGTTCTTCGGGAACCATCTCCAGCTTCGCACCGCGCGATCGAACCACTTCCATCCACGGGTAGATGTTCGCAGGGTATTCAACCGCAGTGGTGACGATCCGATCCCCCCATTGCCATTCGATCCCGTTGGAGACAATCGCGATGCCTTCGGACGTATTTTTCACAAAAGCGATCTCGTCACGATGCGCGTTGATCAATTTTGCGGTTAATTTTCGCAGTATTTCGATGTCGGCATACCAGGTGCCATTGAGATAACATTGCGACTGTGCCTGATTGGCATACCGTTTGATCTGGTCGGCCACCACCCGGGGCAACGGGGCGACGCCAGCATGATTGAAAAATGCCCATTCCCCGAGCACGGGGAACATATCTTTGTTGCCGATCAGCGTGGTGACGTCGATCATGGAATTGCAGTATACTATAGAGTAATGAAATCGCGCGCAATACTCCTTGCATCGGCTTTATTTGTGTCCGCAGCTCTTGGCGACATGCGTTCCACCGTGGATGAGTGGATTGATCGCTTTACGCCCGAAGGCGATCCCAAAATCGAGTTGCCCAGCTACGCCAATGATCTGGATCGCGCCCGCGCCGAAGTTACCGCTGGCAAGTACCGCGCCGCGATTTCAACCCTCTACAAAATCGAAACCCAACTGTCCTATCTTGCAAGCGATCCCGAAACACGACATCTCAAAGCGCTCGCACTTGCGGGATTGGGTGAAACCGATGACGCATTGCGATTGCTCTCCACAGAACTGAAACTGGATGTCGCACAATTGCTGGCAGGGCAAATCCTACTTGATGCCGAACGCCCCATCGAGGCGCTGGCCGCTGCGGACAAGGTGATCGAACGCTCTGCCGATTCGATCCCCGCCCATCTGCTTAAAGGCCAGTCACTCGAAGCGCTTGGGCAATTCAAAGAAGCCATCGACACCTACAACTGGTTTCTCGACGGGCAAGAATCCTATTTGAAGAAATGGCAAACCGATCCAAACCAGTTTGAAAACCCCGACGATATCACCGCCATCGCGACCGCGATCAATCGCTGGGCGACCCTTACGCAGTCATTCAAGTCCTTGCCCGAACTCAACGACACGATTTTGAATATGTTCATCCGAACATTTGACGTGGTTGATCGCCAGCACATTCCGTCGCGACTGGCGGCGGCGGAGTTCGCGATGGCGCGCGGGGACGGGAAAAATGCACTCAAATATCTCGGTCCTGCTGCCCAGCGTGCGGCGCGCGACCCGCGCGTGCTGCGACTGCTGATTCAAGTCGCGTTTGCATCCAGCAATGACAACGCCGCCCGCCAGGCGATCGCTTTGTTTCGCGATGCCGATCCCAATTCGTTTGACGCCCAATTCTGGGACGCCGTGATGCTGGCGCGGGCGCAGCAATGGGTTCGCGCCAGCGATCGGTCGGTTGCGGTACAAAAAAGCTTTCCAAATCGTCTGGAAGCCATCGGGCTTGCCGCCGCACTCGAATACATCCGCGGGAATGAAAACTCACTCGAACCCCTGCTCGCCCACGCCGATCAGATCATTCCCGGTCGCAGTGATGCGTGGCTATTGGCAGGGAGCATTCTTAGTAACGCCTCTCAGGAAGATGCCGCCGAGCGTCTTTTGAAAGAGGTGCTGAAACGCACACCATGGGAAAACACCGCACGACACGAGTTGGGACACATCTATATCAATGCTGGACGCGAAGCCGACGCGCAAGTGGTGCTGGATGAAGCATTTCAGTCCGATCCGTACAACATCAAAACGGTGAATTTTCTGCGTCTGCTGGTGGAGATTGAAAAATATCAGAAGGTGCAGACCGAACATTTCATCATTTATGTCGATCCCGAAGCCGATCCAATCGCTGCCGAGCAAGTCGGTAACTACATGGAATCAGTCTACGCCGACGTAACCAAGGTGTTCCAGTACGAACCAAAGATGAAAATCATCGTGCAGATTTATCCGAGCGATGACGAGTTCAGCGTGCGCATGGATGGGATGCCAGGAGTATTAAACTTCGGCGTATCGTTCGGGCGCTCGATGGCGATGGTCGCACCCCGACGTGGGACCCAGCAAGGAAACTTTAACTGGGCGCGCGTGATGCGGCATGAGTTCGTCCACACCGTCAACCTGCTGCAAACCAATCATCGCACCCCACGCTGGCTGACCGAAGGCCTGGCGGTCTGGCAGGAGGGCGTGCCGTTTCGTTACAAGGAAGTCCCCGAAGAACTCTACAAACGCACGATGGCCGACCAACTCTATACCATCCGCGGACTGCCTCTGGCGTTTATAGGCGCACACGGCCCTGCCGATAAGGATCAGGACTACACGCAAGGCTCGTACCTCGCGCGATACATCGACGCCACCTTTGGCAAGGACGCGATCGTCAAACTGCTCAACGCATACTCGACATCCAAGAACGACGATGACGCCTTCCGCGCCGCCACCGGCAAATCGCTGATGGAAGTCGAAACCGGCTGGCATGAGTGGATGAAGGTTCAGCTCAAATCTTGGGGATATGACAAGGAATCGAAGGAAAAAGTCGCGGCATTGATGAAGGAAGGCGAACAGGCTCTCAAGGCCGAGAAGTATGTCGAGGCTGAGAAATCATTCGCCGACGCCTACGCGCTTCAGCCGTACAACATCACCGTTAACCAGCGGCTGGCGTTGATCTACCTGCAAAAAGATACCGCCAATCCCGCCAAGTCGGTCGCACATCTGAAGTACCTGCATATCCTCGAATTGCAGAACAATAAGTTCGCTAAACAGGTCGCGCGGATGTACGTCAAAATCGACGATCTACCCAACGCGTTGAAGTGGGCGAAAGAAGCCACCTACGTTGATATGTACGATGCGTCGTCGCATGAACTGATCGCAGACATCGCGACCAAGATGAACAACCCCGAGTTAGCGGCCCGTGCGATGAACACCGTAGAGCAGATCAAGCGATGGGAAATCCAACGCGCCAAACCCGCCACCCAGCGGGC
>JBBQXB010000136.1:0-4830 GCA_038210015.1 Tepidisphaerales bacterium | reverse complement strand
AAAAAAATGCTTCCATCCGACACTTAAACCACTTAAACTTGCTCGACTTACGCCCATCGCGGTACACTCATGCTTGTTCGTAATGCGGAGATTGCAAAGTTGTCTGGATCGTCCAAACTCATCACCATGGGATTGTATCTCAACGCGGCACTGCTTTTGGGCGTGTTGGTGGTGATGGTTGGCAAGTCGGATGTGCCGCTGATCTCGGCTGCCCAGGCGCAGCAGGTGCCTCAGCCGATCGCAGGTGGGGGCGGATTGTTTTTAATGCCCGCGCAGCTTGGACCGTCGGTGTGGGGCTGTTTTGTGATGGATGTTGATCGTCAAACCTTGATGGTCTATCACTACAGTCCCGGCGAAAAGATGCTCCGCTTTATGGCGGGGCGTGAGTTTGCGAATGATCGGCGGATGCGTCGGTATAACACCGAACCGTCGCCGGATGAAATTAAGAATCTGGCGGATAAAGAGGCGGATGCTGCCCGATTTGTTCCGCCAGCGAAGTAAAAATTTGTGTCGGATTCGATAGATCAATAGACTGATGCTGTTCGTTCACGCTTTTTCAACATTGGAGTTCGCACCATGATGGCAAAAATGTTCTACACGCTTGAGGAAACCAAGGGCACCCTCGGCAAAAGCGATGAAGAGATCAAACAATTGACGCGTGAAGGCCGGTTGCGTGAATTCCGCGACGGCCCGCGATTGATGTTTAAGGCTGATCAGGTGGACACGCTTAAAGGCGAACTTGGCGAAGGTGGCGATCAGATCGACCTTGGCCCGTCAGACACCGGCGCACCGATCGGACTGGTCGATTCGCGCTCGGGCAGCAGCCCGGTGATTTCGCTGGCAGACAGCGTCGGCGCACCGTCACCCTCATCATTAAAAGAAGATACCGCACTGGCAGCGGATCTCGGCTTGTCGGGATCGATCGGGCTTAGCGGTTCGGTCGGCGGCATGCCGTCGCCGGCGCGGCCGGGTGGATCAGGTTCGGGATTGTCCGGTCTTTCCGGCACCTCCGGCGGATCACGCGGCGGCATCAACGTCCTAGGCGACGACGGTTCTGCCGACCCGATGGCGCAAACGGCGGTTAATCCGGCACTGAGCGATCAACTTAATATCGACGGCATGGGATCAGGTTCGGGATTGCTCGATCTGACCCGTGAATCCGATAACACCAGCCTCGGCGCGGTGCTTGACGAGATCCCCGCAGGCGGCAGCCGGGCGGCGGAAACCGTCGGCGCGACATCCGCAGGCTTCACCAGCGGGTTGGCTGCATCAATGCCGATGTCGTCGTCCCGCGTGGTTTCGCCTCCAACTTATGTCGAAGCCAAAGACAGCCTTGCACCGGCGATGGGTGGGATGGCGTTATTCACCTTCGCGTTTGCGATCCTCGGCATCATCGCATTGTCCGGCGGTGTTTTGGGAACAAAACCCGGTATCGTCGAACAGCTTAATCAAGGTTTCCTCGTGCTGGCAGCGATCGGCGTAGGCGTCGCGCTGGTCGGCTTCGTCGGCGGATTGATCATCGGTAAAGTGCGCGGCTGATCGCAGCGTCGTTCGCAATTAATTTCACCACGAAGACACGAAGCACGCGAAGATTTACGAACCATTATAGTTCGTTTTCTTCGAGTCCTTCGCGTACTTCGTGGTTTATTTTTTCTCCTAAAACAGGTGGCACCGCAGAGACGCTGAGAGCGCGGAGAGAAGATTTAGTATCACCACACCGGGATAACCAGTTAATATTTATAGTGTCGTGGGGATGTACTCTGAAGCATCTACTTGTGGTTCGTAGCGACTTGGATTTGACGTTTCTGCTACATCCTTCGGCGTACCTCTTGGTGACATGGTGCGCAATGTCTGATTATTGAAAATTTTCATTTATATGCAATGAACTAATTTACCACAGAGCCGGAAAAAACGTTTGGAAATGGTGAGTTGCTCTCCGCGCCTCTGCGGTGAATACTATTTTTTCAGCTTGTTCGAGCCGGTGATATTTGCGATGATTCGCAGCTAGCACAATGTTAAGATCAAGGACGATGAAACCGCGACGATGGAATGTCGCCCCTGCCGACGAACGGGCGCGGGAGATGGCGGATCGGCTGCGCGTCAGCCAGGTCGTGGCGCAGGTTTTATTGAATCGTGGAATGGTCGAAGAACCCGATTGTCTGGCGTTTCTTCGGCCTAATCTTAAATACCTGCTCGAACCCGCTCTCATCCCCGGCTTGACCGACGGCGCGCGCATTGTCGCCCAAGGCATCCGCGATCAAAAACAAATCGTCATCTACGGCGACTACGACGTCGACGGCATCACCGCTACCGCGATCCTGTGGCACGCGATTAAAATGCTCGGCGGGAAGGTTCGATATTACATCCCGCATCGCGTCGATGAAGGTTATGGCTTGAATGTTGAAGCGATCCGACAACTCGCCTCCGAAGGCGCGAATCTGATCCTCACTGTCGATTGCGGCGTCACCGCGATCGAATCGGCAACAGTCGCCCGCGAACTGGGTGTCGAATTGGTGATTACGGATCATCATGAGTGGAAAGAAGATCAGGGCTTAGAACTTGGGGCTTCGGGCTTAGTGGAATCAGATTTACCCAGCCCCAAGCCGCATACCCCCACCCCAAAGCTCCCCAACGCCGCAGCGATCGTTCATCCGCGATTACCGGCGGAAACGGTTTATCCCAATCCGCATCTGTGCGGCGCGGGCGTGGCATTCAAGCTGGCGTGGGGAATCGGGCAGGCGATGACGGGCGCATCGCGGGTGTGTGATGAACTCAAAGCCTTTCTTGTTGAGGCGATGGCGCTGGCGGCGCTGGGGACGATCGCCGATGTCGTGCCGCTGGTCGGGGAGAATCGCATCCTCGCGCATTTCGGGCTTGGCGGATTAAAACAGACCAAACTCGTCGGCCTGCGGGCGTTGATTGATGGGGCGAATCTCAACGGGCAAAAAATTGATAGCTATCATGTCGGATTTCTGCTCGCGCCGAGGCTCAACGCTTGCGGGCGGATGGGTCACGCGCGGTTGGCGGTGGAAATGCTGACCGACGCCACCGAAGAGCGTGCAATCGAGATCGCAACGTACCTTGAATCGCAAAATCGGCAACGACAAAACACCGAGCGCGGCATCCTCGACAAGGCGCTGGAACAAATCGAACAACTGCAGATGATCGAAAACGAATGCAAAGCCATCGTCGTCGGCGATCGCGACTGGCATCCGGGCGTGATCGGGATCGTCGCATCGCGGATTGTAGATCGGTTTTGCCGGCCAACGATCGTGGTCGGATTGTCGGACACGATCGGGCAGGGCAGCGGGCGAAGTGTGGATGGATTTCATCTGGCGAGGGCGTTGCAAAATGTCACGCACACGCTCGAATCGCATGGAGGCCATGAGATGGCGGCAGGGTTGAAAGTGTTGCCGGATAAGTTTGAAGCGTTTCGCGATGCGTTTGTTTCGCACGTCAATGAAACGATTGATCCGCTGTTGCTCGTGCCGGAATTAAAAGTTGATTGCGATACCGATCTCAAATACATCACCGAAGCATTGGTCGGCGATCTGGCCAGGCTAGGCCCGTTCGGACGTGGCAATCCCAAGCCGCTGATTCGTTGTCGCAATCTGTCGTTGACGGCAGCACCGCGTAAGGTGGGCAAGACCGGCGATCACTTGCAATTGTATGTCAAACAAAACGGCGCGGTGATGAAGGCGATCGCTTTCGGCGCTGGCGCGATGTTTGAAAAATTGCAGGCCGGTACGGTGGTCGATCTGGCTTGCCTGCCACAGGTGAATGAGTTCAATGGCTATCGTTCAGTCGAACTTGAAGTGAAAGACCTTCAAATTGTCGGGTAGCTGTCGGGAGTCGCTGCTGTGAATCAGCGGATGAGCGATAGAGCACACAGAGGTCACAGAGAAAAAACCTCTGCGGTTCATATTCTCTGTGTCCACTGTGATCTGTGTCGCTGATCCTACGATGCCGAACACGGCGCGACGGCGATTTTTCAGAGGTTCAATCAACTATTTCGGATCAATCCGATAGATCGTTCCGCCCGCACCGGCTTGGTAGTCGTAGGAATCGCCGCTGGTGACGAACACCCGGCCGGCACTATCGACGATCAGATTTTCGCTTTTCATCTTGGGATTGTCGGTTAATTGTGCCAGGTCTGCCCAGACTGGTGAATAACCGCTTGTGGGGCTTGTTCTGCCCTCAAAAAATCGCGTCGGATCGGGCGTGAAGCGAAAAACTCGCGATGGCTGGGCGCTGATGACGTAGAGATCGCCGTCGGGTCCGAATGCCATGTCGGTGAGGTTCGCGCTATTTCGGGTTTTGGGGTCGTATGGATCAAACTGAGCGACGATCTGCCCGACGATGGGTTGTTTGGGTTTGCCATCTTCATCCAGCGGAAATCGCACGATCACGCTGCTGGTGCGATAACCGACATACAAATATCCTTCGCGATAGGCGAGCATGCTGTGGCCTTGCAACGATCGCAAGCTGCCGTCTGGTTGCAACAGGTTATGATCCAGCACCACATCACTCGCAGGCGGCGGGGCGTCGGGATTTTTCGCGATTTCGCTCAGGTCATACCGCACGAGCAGGCTGTTATCTTTTGAAACGACATACAACCCGTTCTTCACCACCAGACAATTATCCGGCCCATTTAACCATCCGTGTGGCGGCGGATTGTTCGGGGCGAAATGATGCGGATATTGTCCGCCTTTTTCGATGTCGTGCTGTTCGACCACCGCCCACTTGCTGCTGCGTGTGTCGTAACGGAACACCGCGTCGTTTAGATTTTTGCTGAAATTGCTGCCTTTGCCGTCGGGTTTGTCGATGCCG
>JBBQXB010000135.1:0-4842 GCA_038210015.1 Tepidisphaerales bacterium | reverse complement strand
GACCAGATTCGGTCGATCCCGATATACGCCAGATGCTTGAAATGGCGATCACAGAAATGCTCCGCGGCAAGCCGGCCGATCTGCCGGTCGTCGATCGCCACGTTCGGGATGCCCGGCAGCGGCTCATCCATCGACATCGTGATAGGCACGCTCATCCCTTATAATACCGGCAACACGTGGGGCGCCACCCGCGCCAGGATCGCGTCCGGCTTCCAGGCGATAAGGGGCACCGGGTCTAGGTCATAGGAATCGAAGACGCGGATTTCCCACCGGTGCGTTTCGCTCACCGACTGGCTGATCGCTCGCATGCTGTTTCGATAGAGCGTGGCGTTAATCGGCAGCACGATTGCCGCCCGGGCGCGCTCGCTGACGACGGATCGGTTGGGTAAAGCCACAAAGCAAATATACATACTTTTTGCGTAAAATCAAAAAAAGATTTGCGTAAATAGGCGTATCGACGACTTTGGTGGATGCTAAATTATGGTGATGGAGTTCTCCCTCATTTCGTAGTCCGGGAGGACACCGAAACGGCGGGTCTGTCCGGTGCAGGTGTACTGCTTGCTGGTGAGGCCCATCCAAATCTTCAGGAGGTTCGTCATGGTTGAGAAGAATGTAAGAAATCGGAAGCAGATATTGGCGCTGGCGGCAGTGGTCGGCGTCTTCGCGCCCGCAGCGATGAGTTCGGCGGCGGTGATTCGCCACGTGGTCGCCGCGGGCAACTGGAGCAGCACTACCGTCTGGAGCACAACCAGTGGCGGTACTGCCGGAGCTTCGTATCCCAACGGGATCGACGACAGCGCGCTGATGAGTAGCGGCAGTTCCAATCGCAGCGTAGCGCTCGACGTCGATGTGGTATTGGGGACGCTATCGGTCACTGACCGCAAGCCTCTCTAGGTTACCAATTCGGCCTCTAAGACGATCACCTTTCAAACAGCCTCTGGTGATGCGGTGGTGTCGGTGACGTCAACCAGCACGAACACCAGCGGATACAGCGGCAACGACCTGGAGATCAACCCCGGTGTCGTCCTCGATCTGGGCGTCAAGTCGCTCGCGGTCTCGCAAGCCGACCGCGGCGACGATAACCGAACTAACCGCATTAACTTCGTGGGCGGCATCACCGGAACCGGCAATCTGAAAGTCACTAACAACGACAATTTCAACAATAATGGTGGGCAGACACGGTTTGCTGCCATCAATATGACGGGGAGTATTACGGCCAACCCGACGAGTGCCACCGGTGGCCGTATCTTGTTTGACGGGTCCATCGGCAGCAATGTCAACGGAGGATTCACCAAGAATGGGGCCGGCGTGGCCGAACTGCTCGCCGCGAACTCATACGGTGGCGGAACGACCGTCAACGCAGGCACGCTGATCGACGATCGCGCCCACGTGTTCGTCGATGGCGCTTACGGCCGCGTAATACTGGGCGCGGTGCTCGCCCTCCAGCTTCGGATCCGCAGACACCACTGAACGGCATTTGCCGTGAGCGGGCGAGAACGTCTCGTCGGGAATGTCCTTGAATGTTGCCTTGCGATACTGCTCGACCATCGCCTCGGGCTGATCGCGATAAGGCGAGTGCGTATCGACATAGCCCACCGTCATGAAGAACGGTCGGTCCTCTTTCGTCTCCTGCCGGGCGCGCAGGAAATGCAGCGCCCGCCGCGTAATCAACGGCGACTGCTGCCCTTCCTCGACAACCTCCTTGCCCTGATCCGAGAAATAGTTACACCCTAAGGCAGGGCAATAGCAACCCGTCATCATCACCGCGATTGTTTCGTCACCTAGTCGGCAAGAGCGGATCAAACCTTTCTACCATCGTCACTTCAGCCAAGCGAGATATTTCACCGCCGCACGGCGTCTTTTTGGAGGTAGTGACATACAGGTGTCAGTGGAAAGGCACTTCTAGGTGATTTTTAACTGGAATTGGCTGGCGCGAACATAGGCGGATATTGCAGTTTATGAATTATCTCGCTACAAGTCATGCGGACTGGGACATGTCTATTTTTTGTCGGGGAGTATATGACGGTAGCGACTGCGAAAAGGTGCGTGTTGTGCCAGACTGATGTTTCTCATATGCGTCGTGTCAAGGACACGACTGGGAACTATTATTGCGAACCATGCTACGCCAATGTGCAATCTGCGGGCAAACTCCCGCAGGCTTCGCCGCCGCCTTTAAGTGCGCCTGTGCCGAATCAATCGCAAGGTGAGGCGTTCCTGGCTAGATTTGGGAAGGTCAGATGGGGGCTGCACGAAAAAGCAACCTGTCCGCATTGCTGGCACGCGTTTGCGCCTGAAGAAGTATTGTGGATTTCCCAGCATGTGGAACTGCAAGGGGATGTCGTGCTCGGTCCAGATGCGCCGATGCGATTTTTTCCTTCGCGGTTTACGCCCGAGGGACACGCGATCGATGCGCGCGGCAGCGTCTGTCAGATGCTGGCGTGTCCGAGATGTCATTTGTCCGTGCCCCGAAATGCGATCGACACAGAGCTACTGTTTACATCCATTATCGGGGTGCCTTCAAGTGGAAAATCGTATCTGCTAACGTCGATGATCTGGCAACTTCGGCAAATGCTTCCCAGCCGGTTTGCACTGTCATTTGTAGACGCCGATACCGTCAGCAATCGCAGCTTAAATGAGTACGAAGAAACACTTTTCCTTGCATCCGATCCCGATGATCTAGTTGCCATCCGCAAGACCGAAACCGAAGGCGAACTCTACGATCAAGTGCGCATCGGCGAGCAAGTACTCAGCCTGCCTAGACCGTTCCTTTTCACGATCAAGCCCCAGGCGTCGCATCCCAATTACACGCATACCGAACGTATATCACGGTTGATCTGCCTATATGACAATGCCGGCGAGCATTTTCTTCCAGGTTCAGACGCCGTTGCGTCGCCGGTGACGCAGCATCTTGCCAAGTCACGCGTCTTGATGTTCTTGTACGATCCGATGCAGGACCCCCGTTTTCGCCAGCGATGCGTCGGCACCAGCAATGATCCGCAGCTCGCCAAAGCCGCACCCACTTCGCGCCAGGAAACGACGCTTACCGAAACCGCCCAACGTGTTCGCCGGTATAGCGGCCTTGGGTCAAATCAAAAGCACAAGGCGCCGCTGATTGTCATCATTCCCAAGCAGGATGTCTGGGGGCATTTGCTGGATGCGAACATTGACACTGATCCTTACACCAAAATATCGCACGGCACGTTATCTTCAGTGGATGTGCGACAGATCGAAGAAGTTTCTAAAAAGCTTCGGCAACTTTTGACGACGCTCGTTCCAGAACTGGTCGCGTCGGCGGAGGATTTTTGCGAAACAGTCATCTACGTCCCCGTGAGTGCGACCGGATGCTCACCTGAAACCGATGAGTCGGGCAAGCGATATGGTATTCGTCCTAAAAACATCCAACCTCGGTGGGCAACGGTTCCGTTCATGTACATGTTCGCCAAATGGTCCACTGGTCTGATCGCCGATTCACACGCCAAATCAAATAAAACGGGAGGCTCGAAATGAGTTTCGAGTTATTTTTTACATCCGCACAGAAGGGTCTCAAACCGGGCAGCCGGGGGTTTTGTACGGTGGCGGCCACTGAGGGTTTGCCGCCGCTACTGGCAGATCGACTTGAATCATTAAGCGGCTATCGACCGTTGATCCAGGCGACCGAGCCGAATGCCGATCGTAATCCGGTCAATCAAGCCCACTATCGTTTAAATACGGGCGGGCGAAGCTGGCACGTGCTGTCGCGGGTTTGTTTTGCGGGACTCGATTACACCAACCGATCCAACAAGTTCGCACACCATGTTGTGGTTGAAGCGAATGAACTCGCCTCAGCTGGACCGGCGTGGGTGGTTGGGCAACCGGGCATGATGGCGTCCTCCCGCCAAGGCGATCCGCAGGTGCTGCCTCGCATCAAACGCATCCCCGGGGGCGATCAATCTCCCGCGATCTGTCACAGTTGGGCGAAAATCGCAGGTGATGCAGGTTGGGCGGGGGTACTGGCGAATTCACAGGTGAATGATCCATCACGCATCGTCTACCTGATCGTCCCACGTGGCATCGACATGCTGCCTCTGATTAACGAAGCGATTGCATTGCTACCCCCTAACCTGCGCTGGCAGGCGACGTTCTGCACTTACTTCACCGATCTTCCCGGGGATGTGCAATGCGGGTGGCGGTGCGTGATCGCGGGTACGCCCGTCGCATCGCAAGTGCAGCGTGCCGGGACCGCGTTGATCATCGATTTGGCCCAGCCCAAAGCCTTAGATCAGTCCGGCGGATTGATCGACACCGCGCGGACGGGCATATCAACCTTGGCCGCTGGTTCCGCGACGATCGGATTCGCCGACGAACCCGCTCGCACGTTCTCGCGCCATCAACCCGCGCGTGCGGCGGCAGCCATCCCCGCTGACGATGCGTTGTACGAAATCGAAGACCCCGCACTTGAATCGCTCGCGTCTGTAACCCGCTCGCGTCGTCCACGCTTCAATGACGCGCCTCAACCCGCCCGCCGCAGCACCAGCCCCCTATTCTGGGCCGCCGCCATCCTCTGGCCAATCCTCGCGATCTTGGTCTGGTGGTTTGTGACGCATCCAACGCCGGGTGGGGATGGGTCCGTAGCCAGCACGCCGCAACCCGCGACGCCACTGAATGAGGATCGTACTGCCAATTTGATAGATCAAATCAACGAATTAAAAAAGAAAACCGAATCGCAAGACATCGAAATGCAGAGAGACGGTGCAGACCTAACTGCGACGCAGGGTAAATTACAATGGTATGACGAGAGCTGGAAGCAGCAATATAACGCCACAATTATCGCGGAAGCCAAAGTTGCCGAACTAGACGCGCCAA
>JBBQXB010000134.1:0-5041 GCA_038210015.1 Tepidisphaerales bacterium | reverse complement strand
TGATTCCCCCCGGCTGCGTGAGCGAAGGTCCTTACTGCACAATCCCCTTCGTTAGCCGCATGAACGCGGTTTCGAGGTTGACTTCTTCTTCTTTTAGCATGGTGATGTGGAAGCCTTTGGTGACGAGGAGTTGGGGGATGAAGTTGTAGTCGTTGATGCCATCTTTGAGGGCGATTTCGATCAGGCTGTTGTTGATGTTGACGGTTTCGACGGTCGGTTGCTGGCTGAGCGGTGCGGGGGGTTGCTCTGGATGGCGGGGGTGTGGGATCGTCAATTCTCAAGCGGATTTTGTGGATAACCGATAGCACCCTAGCCGCTGCGCGAACACCTGTGTGGGTGGGGCGTTTGGTTATGGGAGCAGACGCTTGGTTTTTAATAGTTTTGCATATGCTCTGTTCCTGCCGATCCTGCTGGCGGTTTATTACGTATTGAATAAGCGTTGGCAGAACGTGCTGTTGTTGCTGGCGAGCTACTTTTTCTATGGCTGGTGGGACTGGCGATTCTTGTCGCTGTTGTGGATATCGACGGTGGTGGATTACGCGGTGGGTTTGCTGTTGGATAACCCGAATGCGTCGGCGGACAACCCGCAGCGAGGCCGGCTGGAAGACCCGGAACACGCGCCTCCCCCGGCTGAGCCGCGGCCTGAATCGAGCTTTAGCCGATTGTCACGTGCGGTGGCGCATCGGCGTAAATTGATCCTCACGATCTCAATCATCGCGAATCTCGCGATGCTCTGCACATTCAAATACTTCAACTTCTTCATCGACTCCGCCAGCGAACTGCTGACTGCGTTTGGGTTTACGGTACACATGACGACGCTGAAGATCGTGTTGCCGGTCGGCATTTCGTTCTTCACGTTCCAGAGCATGTCGTACACGATTGATGTGTATCGCGGGAAGATTCGCGCGGTACGCAATCCGCTGTTGTATGCGGTGTTCGTGGCGTACTTTCCGCAGCTGGTGAACGGGCCGATCGAGCGTGCGGATCATATGATCCGTCAATATGCCAACCCACGGCGGGTGGATCAGAGTTGGATCTATTCGGGTTGTCTGCTGATATTGATCGGGTTTTTTAAGAAAATCGCGATCGCCGATTCGGTCGCACCGATCGTGAATGATTGCTTTAATGGGGCATCGATCGCGAATTGGAGCACGCTGACCAAAGGCGCGTGGCTGTTTGCGATCCAGATATATTGCGACTTTTCGGGGTATACGGATATTGCGCGGGGCACGAGTCGGCTGTTGGGGATCGAGCTGATGGAGAACTTCCAGCAGCCTTATTTATCGCGGAATATCACTGAGTTCTGGCGGCGGTGGCATATCTCACTTAGCACGTGGCTTCGCGATTATCTGTACATACCGCTGGGCGGGAATCGGTACGGGAAATTCAAAACGTATCGCAACAACATGATCACGATGTTGCTCGGCGGGCTGTGGCACGGGGCAAACTTTACTTACATCGCCTGGGGCGGGCTGCACGGTGTTTATCTGGCGGGGCATAAGGCGATGATCGGGGATAAAAAGCTGGTCGATCTGCCGTGGAAACCGTGGCATCTCATCAAGGTGCTTGTGACGCTGCACTTGGTGCTGGTGGCGTGGATATTCTTTCGCCCGACGCCGATTTCAACGAGTTGGGATTATCTGACCGGCATCGTGACGTTGCGGGCAGGGGGCAAGATGTTTCAGCCGGGCGCGTTGGCGTTTAACGATGTGGTGACGGTCGCGTTTTTCGCGGCGTTGGTGCTGATGATCGACATCCCGCAGTACATTCGTAAGGATCACCTCGCGATGCTGAAATGGCACTGGCTGCCGCGTGGGTTGGTCATCGCGTTGATGCTCTTTTTGCTACTGGTTATGGGTGAAAACAATGACATCCCGTTCATCTATTTTCAGTTTTGATACGCTCAAGTTGCCGCGTAGCGTACCGATCGCAACCTTGTTTGCGCTGGGTCTGCTGGCAGCGGGTGAGTTGGGCGTGCGCGCGATGGTTGCGACAGGGCATCTGGAGCAGGATAAAAGCCTGCGTCTGACGCTGACGAGTCGATTGGATGAGCTTAAAGCCGACAAACCCCCGGTCTGGTTTTTGGGAAATAGCACGCTGGATTGGGGCGTGGATGTCGATTCGCTTTCCGAGCAACTCGGCGTGAAAGTCGTGAAAATGGCGCACGGCAGCGCGACGGTCGATGCGACGGCTGCGATGCTCGATTTCTATATCAAACAATCGGGTGTGAAGCCGAAGCAGGTCGTGGTGACTGTCACTAAGGATGATTTTAATCCCAATGGTTTTCGTGCGGACAAAAGCAAAACCTATCTTGAAATCGCGCAGGACAACGAGTTGCCATCCGCCGACTGGTTGATGCTGCGTGCGGCACGGTCGAACATCCGGGATAAAGTGACGGATACGGTTGATTCACTGCGGCCAGGACAAAAAGCCAAAGCGAATGCCGCCGCGATCGTCAAACCCTTCAACGGCAAAGTGTTGGCGGACAACGACGAATTTGTCCGCAATCTGGTGACCAAGTTTGAAGTGCGATCGAGCTGGATTGGCGATCTAAAAGCGGTGTGCGATCGACATCAGTTACCCGCCCCGATTCTGGTGCTGATGCCAGTGACGGATCGGTATGTCGAATATCACGATCGGATCGTCAAATCGCCAACCTACGAGCAGGTGCATCAGCAGATATTGGCCGCCGCGAAGGAAAACGGCGTGCAGGTGATCGACTTCTGGACGACTTCTTTTTCTGATTATTCGCTGTTCCGCGACGCTTATCACCTGAGTCCCAAAGGCAAGGATTGGTTAACGCCGCAGATTGGCCAGCGCGTGAAAGGGTCTATGATTCAGCCCGGAATGAGGTGAGCTATGGATCGCCTCTCAGTGCACCCGTCGCGAGACATCAGCCATACCGACGAAAATTGGCCACAGACAGATGGGACACAGATCACCACTGAGTAATACTGTGTTTTCTCTTGATCGGTGATTATCCGTGCACCATCGGTGGCAAAATTCTTATTCACTCATTTGGCCAGCAATTCCAACCCCGGCGTTTTCTCGACAAATAGCTGCATATGCGGGAACGGGATTTCGATCCCGGCGGTGTCCAACGCGACCTTCACCTTTTCCATATACTCATACTGCATCGCGTCTTCATAGCGTTCTTCCTTGATCCAGAAATGCAGCATTAAATCCACGCTCGAAGCATTGAGGCAATGAACGACGACCTCGGCAGCGGGTTGCTTTTCGATCCGTGTGTCGCGGTTGACCAGATCCATCATCACTTGCCGCGCCTTTTCGATCGATTCCTTGTAGGCAATCCCAACGCTGACATTGCAGCGCGTCACCAGATTGGTGCTTTTGTTGATGACTTTGTCGCTGAGCATTTTGATGTTCGGCAGGATGACGATATCCCCGTCCAAATCTTCCAAACGGGTGGATCGGAATGTCACGCGTTTGACCTGGCCCAGATGCCCGTCAGTTTCGATCCAATCGCCGACTTTGAAGGGCTTGTCCCAGAAGATCATGATGCCCGCGATGAAGTTGCCGATCGTTTCCTGGCTAGCGAATCCGATCGCCAGACCGATGATCGATACGCCGGTCAGTAGTGCCGCGATTTGGATGCCGATTTGGTTGCCCGCGATGATGAGTCCGAATCCGAGAATCCCCCATTTCAGCAGCATGCCAAGCATGTCGCGGATTGATTCATCGACGCCCGCAGCCTTCATTCCGCCGGTGACGACTTTACGGATTGTCCGATAAATGAGCCAGAAAACGATTAGCAAAAAGATGGCTGAGATCAGACGGGGGATGAAACCCAGCGTCCAACTGATCGCATCCTGCACAAACTGCACCCAGTAGGCCGGTTTGAGGGCGGTTTGGATTGAAAACTCGCCTTCGCCGGAGGTGATCAACTCCCAAAAACTGGGTTGTGGATGTGTCTCTGCGGTAGGCTGCGAGGCGGGGACAACAGTTTTTGTCGGTTCAGGCAACGACTCTGCCGGCAGCATCATCTGAGCAACTGCCATGGGCGCACAAAACAAAAACGCGATCAAAACCAGCGTGCGAATCATAGTTTGAATATCGGATCAATCTTATGGCATCGTTAAGCCGATTGGTGGTCAAACCATTCCCGCCAGCCGTCGAGTTGGCTAAGCGGGGTAGGTTTGATATCGCCGAGGGTTTGGCCGAGTTGGGTGAGGCGTTGGATGACTTTCTCATTCGCTGATCCTTTAACCTCGTAGACGCCCGCCTGTTGTAGCTGGCCCAGATCACGGCAATATCCGTAGTGGGGATTGGCACGAAGCAGCGATTCTAACTGATCTGAGATGTCAGCGGGGCAGTCACCTTCAACGAACAACGTATAACGGTCTTGATCGAACGCAAGCATCGCCATCGACCAGCGAACGCCAATCTGCGCCGGCAACGTGCCGATTATTTTTGCGACGAACGCCTCCGCCAATTTTTCGCCGAAGCGATCGGATACGTTTCCACACCGCGCCACGAAGCGGATCGAAGGTGTTTTACCGACATACCCATCCACCCGTATCAGATCACGCAACTGATACCGGTAAAGTCCGCCCGCGGTGGTAAGAACGACCTGATAAGTTTGACCATCGTGCACATCCTGAACGGGATGAATCGCGCCTGTGTCATCAAGAAACTCATAAAAATGCGAACGAATCGCGATCGGCCAACGCCCGGCGAAGGGGATCGAAATGATTCCTTCGGTCGCGATCAAACCTTTGGGCTGAATGACGACACCGGGAAATTGCTTTGATAAAGCCGTAGCGGCGAGTTGCGACTGGCCATCCGACCAGCAGCTAATCAACTTCAATTTTGGCCACATTTCATCGGACTTTGTTGGGTAATATTTCAGCAAAAGGTGCAAGAACGATGGATGCCAGATTGAGATCAGTCGCAGATCAGCCGCGCAGGTGAGATGTTCCAACGTTAGTCGTCGCCAGGTATCAATATCCGTAGCGTGGCGTACCGACGCAGGCACCGCCATTACCGCATCGACCAACTGACGACGCAGCCAGCCGAGATA
>JBBQXB010000133.1:0-5159 GCA_038210015.1 Tepidisphaerales bacterium | reverse complement strand
CTGGCGTTGCTGAGCGCGCTGGGACGCGGGGGGTCGACTGAAGGTTCGCAAAGCGCGCTCGAAACGTTGATGCATTCGCGCGGCGGGTGGATTTTGTTGCTCCTGATTGGATTGGGGCTGGCGGGATTTGCGATTTGGCGGATTGTGCAGGCTGCGGTGGATGTCGATTGCCACGGCAAGGACGCGAAGGGATTGTTGGTACGCGGTGGATTTCTCATCAGCGCCGCCACCCATGTGGGCTTGGCGATTTGGGCGGTCGCCCGCGCGATCGGTTACGCCAGCAGCGGCGCTGGCAACGCGTCCACCCAACAGGAGTGGACCGCCTGGTTGCTTGGTCAGCCGTTCGGCCGCACGCTGATCGCGTCGTTGGGCGGGGTGATCCTCGGCGTGGGCGTTGCTCACATCCTCAAAGGATGGAAAACAAAGTTTCTTAAACACCTGGCGATCACCGATAAACTTGCTCCGAAGCTCATCCCCGTCTGCCGCTTCGGATGCGTCGCACGGGGCGTCGCATTTGTGATCATCGGCGGATTCTTTATTTACGCAGGCTGGACCTACGACGCCGAGCAGGCCGGTGGTCTGAAGCAGGCGTTCGACACGGTGCGCGGCGTCGCGTTCGGGCGAATTTTATTCGGAACACTGGCGCTGGGCTTCGTCGCGTTCGCAATCTACAACTTCGTCGAGGCACGCTATCGCAAGATCGACCTCCCTACCTGACCAACCCATACGGATCAAAGGTTCCTTGTCCCGCTCCCGCTTTCTCTGCGACCGTCGTCCGCTCTGCGCCAGCGATTACGATGGAATTGACCCGCGAGGATATTCACCCGCACCGCGGGGCGGCGGGCGGAAAACCGTTTGAGGAGTTGAAGGCGGCGAAAGTGCGTATCAACGTCTATGCGTAACGTGCTCGATCCTTAACGAGCACGCCGCTGCGTGGCAGCAGAATGACCTCGACGCCGGTGCGGCCGGTCATTCCGACGCCCAGACTCTTTTGCCGTCTTTATCGAGTTGCTCTAGCACGCCGTCTTTCGTGAGGCGGACGCTTCCATCGACTATGTTCGGGCCGAACTTCTGCGTGCCCCATTTCCAAACCTTATTTTTGTCATACAGGCAGAAGTTGCCGTCGCCCTCCTGATACTCAACGTGCGTGCCATCCTGACCGGCGGACCATTTCTCCTTGCCCTTCGCGTCGGTGATGGCCAACTTGCCACTGAAGTCGATGATCAGGCGATAGGCGCCATCGGGTGAGCCTAAGATGTCCCCCATGTGCAGGATTCCGCCTTTGGTCAATTCGCCCTCGATAGTGCCGGACTGGCCGCGCGTGAAGTAGTCGATCCCGTGCGGCTTCTTGCCGTTGACGGTTTTCAGGTCTTCGGGAATGTAATTTTTGCCGCGGTGAGGTGCGTCCTCTGCCGCGATGCGGATCTTTTCTCCCGACGGCGCAGCGGCCTGGGTGGGTGTCGTACCTGCCGCCGGCGCAGGCGTTACGGGGGGAGTAACGGCTGACGGTGATGCGGGTGCGAAAGGATCTTTCGCTGCTGGCGTTTCAGGTGTTTTGGCGACGATTTCTCCCTTGGCAACCGGAAGCCAGATCGCGGTGAAATACCACCTGCCCGAGCGGGCGCTCTTGGCGACGCCGTAGCCGACGCGATGAACGGGGATGTCGATGTTCCACGTCGGGCGATAGTGTGTTTCGCCCTTCATCCAGCCGATGGGCAGGTCGCTGAGGCTCGACGAAAAGGCGCAGGCTTCGAGCGCGCCAGGCACGTTCAACTTGAGCATCCGATCGTCATAGTCGCGGTAGTTTCGGTTGTCGTGAGACATCGCGTCGGTGCTGGCCTGATAGTCCGCCTGCACTTGTGCGGCTTTGTTCGCCGCATCATCGAGTACAAGTTTTTCAAGATCTTTAGGCAAATCCAGAGCCTCGGTACTCCCCATTTTCTTACGGTATTCGGGGTTCGTGCGTGCCTCGTTGTTGATCTGCAACATGCTGGCGCGAATGGTTTGCAATTCCTCTGGGGTCAAGGTCGCCTTGGAGTTGAACGAAGAAAGTTTTTTGATGTTATCCAGATCATGCAATCCCAGATCTTTGAATCGGGCGCCGCCAAGATCTGCCCATATCGCCACGACAGACCACTGGCCAGCCGCACTTTTTGCCATGCCGAAGCCGACCGAATCGACGGCCTTGCCACCCAGATTCCATGTCGGGCGATAGGTCGATTCGGACGACTGCCAACCGATCGGAAAGTCCGCAAGACTGCCCGCCGACCCGGATGCCATCGCACCGGGAATCGCCTTGCCACGTGCAAGTCGTATCAGCCCCGCCGCGCCTTCGGCTTGCTCCTGCGCCGCCGCGTTAAGGTCGTCGTTGAGCACCAACGGCTCGAGGTTCGATGGAAGCACCAAATCATTTTTCAGCTTCTTCTGCTTGCGATAGTCGCTATTCAGTCGCGCTTCATTGTTGATCTTCAACATCGCTTCCCGCGCCTGCGTCAGTTCTGCGGCGGTCAATGATTTCTTGTCATTCAACGACTCAAGGGAAGTGATATTCGATGCATCGTGGAGCGTATCCGCTCCCAGACTCATGCCCGCTGGCAGGCTAGAGAAAATGAACACTATTCCCATCAGGGACGATCGCTGGAGATGAAATTGCATAAGAGGTGAACGTAACAGATAAGAATCCAAAGGCAACCGAAAAACTGCGTGTTTTCGGTGCTAGTTTATGGTTATTTTAGTAGCCCGGTCCACGCCTTCATCCGCAAGCGGATCACGCAATCAAAAAAAAGAAATATATCTGATCCGCCTCAATCAAATGCTGCAGTGTGTGAAGTACAGCAACGCAGGAAACGCACCGTTCCCTAAGGTACCTTGATACATGCAATAGTTCTGCGCTCAATTCTGCGCTTCAGTGCGGATATATTCGATTACCGTGATTGTCGAATACGTATGATTCGGGGACAGCGCTCTTTACAGTGATCTGCGCTTGCTCTGTCGTACGTGTGTGCCGCGGCAGGGGCTATTCAGATGTTCACTTATTTCGCGGTACTTGGTGAATCGGCGGACGTTGCGGACTGCGCCCGCGATATAGTAGGGTCAGATGGTTTTTCCCACGGCCAGCGACCGTCGATTTCCAATTCCAATGACAAACTCAGGAAGGTGCGGATCAACACCACTAATCCAAGCGCCGCGGCGTTGGTCAACGTGGGACTGATCAACACCGTGCCGATGATGTCTGCGGCGACGAGAAACTCCAAGCCAAGCAGAATGGCGCGGCCAAGCCGACGACGCAGGTCGCGATAGGCACCTTCATAGGATTCGCATTTGGGAACGCGCAGCGTATCGCGTACATAACCGATCAGTGCGAAGATTCCGCCCAGTAGCACGATCAAAATGCCGATACCTTCGATCGCCGTTGCGACGGCTTCGGCGCCGCTTATGAACCAATCGGGTCGTTGCATGATCGCAATCATTGTGCCGCCTCTGTTTGAACGCTACGTTTTGTCATGGGCCGCATGTTGGACTTGATTGGCCATTTGAACGCGAATCGGGGGCAGACCTGTGATTTCGTAGGTGCCCGACGCGATTTCGATTTTCGCTGCCTTGAGTGCCGGAAGCAGATCGCGCGCCATCGCGTCTTTGATATCCCGCGCACCATGATCCCCGGCCACGAAACGGACGGTCAGCTCGATCCAGTTCTCCGTCATCCGTACATACACCTTCGGTTCGATCCCGCTGCGCTGCACGGCAAAGCGTTCTTCGATTTTGCGGATATCCTGTTCTGCGAGTTTGCTCACTTGAACGGTGTGCTTCATCGCGGCATCCAACATCAACTTTTCCACGGCCTGCCAATCGTCGCGATAAGCGATATAGATGGACAACTCCTCCCAGACATACGAAAAGTTTCTTGTGTAATTGAAGACCGCGTCCTCGAAAATTTTCGCGTTTGAAACAGTGACGATTCGTCCCGTGTATTGGCGGGCTTTGACCCACATCGCCGGTGCGGCATTTTGCACTGGTGGCGGTTGACCCATTTCCATGATGGTGGTTTGAAGAAAGCCCAACGCGATGACATCGCCTCGAACGCCGCCCATGACAATGCGATCACCGACGTTAAACGTGCTGCCCCGCAGGATGACAAAATATCCCGCCAGCGCAGTCACGACACGCTGCAATGCGAACGCCAGACCGGCGGTGACAAGCCCCAATGCGGTGGTGAGGCGGGTGGGATCATCAAACCAGATCGACGCCGTTCCAATCAGCAGCACGATGGTCGTACCCAAGCCTATGCCCTGCCGCACCCAGAATGCCGACCGTTCGCCCGACCTCGTCGCGCCGCGCGCTAATTGCCGCGCCAACTTGCTCAGAAAAAGCAGTACGACAAACAACAAAACCGTAAACAACAGTTTGATGCCGTTTTCAGCGTTAACGCCGACCAGCTTGATCCCGAATACTTCCAATGCGTGATTAGGTCCGACGATGCGGACGATTGCACCAAGCAACATGACCTTTCACTTAAGACCGTCCCATTCTAGGCCGTCGCCACGCTGATCGAGGCATAAGGCACGCAAAAGAAGATTCGTGTTTTCGCGTTTCCTTCCCACAGTCACGACCCATCGCATCGAGCACCGCGTAGCACAAGTCAGTAGGCCTAGAAGTGCGAGTCGCACGTTTGATTTTGCATTGACCTATAGCCCCTGGGCGCTATGATGAGGTCGATGCGCCTCAACCATTTCAAACGACGTCCGATGCTGTATACGTGGTGTTTCATATTGTTCACCGCCCTACTTTACACCCCCGCTATGGCAAAGATGCGCGCGGCGCATGTGTTTCAGGACAACATGGTCTTGCAGCGAGAAATGAAAGTGCCGGTGTGGGGATGGGCGGACGCCGGCGCGAAATTCAGTGTCGCATTCTATTCGCAATCCAAACAAGCGACCGCCAACGACAAGGGCTATTGGATCGTCGAACTTGATCCGATGAAAGCAAACGCTGCGGGGCAGTCGCTGGTCATCGAGGCTGGGGCGGAGAAGATCGAGCGGAAGAATGTCGTCGTTGGCGAAGTCTGGGTGCTGTCCGGGCAATCGAACATGGCCAGGCCGCTGCGTAATGACGGGTTCGATTTCCCTTTTTTCAAAGAATACTCCAACGATGCCGAGTAC
>JBBQXB010000132.1:0-5203 GCA_038210015.1 Tepidisphaerales bacterium | reverse complement strand
CTAGCTCGCCGGGCGAACAATTCAGGTGCATCAATCTGCACCGCGCCACAGTGGGTCGGGATCTCAAACGCTTTAAGAAGCATCCGTCCTCTAGCCGCACTACAAGCAGTATATGCCCGTCGATGCCCATACGGCCCGGCGAATTGATCCGCGCTCATCCATCAAAATCTGTGGCGATCTGCGGCACATTACCACGACGAAAGAATTAGCAGAGGCACGTTTACCCTCTGCGTCCTGCGTTTGCCGCTGGTGCGGCGATCGTATATCATACGGGACTCAATCACGGGAACGATCTGAGAGACGCCCGAGGGCTTGTACGATTAGGATGATAGAAATGGCTCGTAAGAACTTTGTCGCTGGCAACTGGAAGATGAACACCACCAAATCGCAGGCCGTTGAGTTGGCCAAAGCGGTGGCCGCCGGTGCGCCGGCGGGGGTGGACGTGGGCATCGCCCCGCCATTCGTGTATCTGGATGCTGTTTCGCAGGCGATCGCCGGTTCAACCGTATTGCTCGGTGCACAGGACGCCTATTTTGAAAATAACGGCGCTTTCACCGGCGAGATCAGCATCGAACAATTAAAGGATGTTGGCGTAAAGTTTGTCCTGACCGGTCACAGCGAACGCCGACACGTCCTCAAAGAATGTGGCGAACTGATCGGCAAAAAGGCCGCCAAAATTTACGGCGCGGGGTTAATTCTCATCCATTGCGTCGGCGAAAAACTGGAAGAACGCGACGCGAGCAAAACGCTGGATGTTTGCAAAACGCAGATCGATGAATTGGATGCAAAAACAATGACCGATCCGTCGCGGCTTGTCATCGCGTACGAACCCGTCTGGGCAATTGGCACGGGTCGAAATGCGACGGAGGACCAGGCGCAGGAAGTTCATGCGTTCATCCGCGACTATCTGGGTAAAAAGTGGGATAAGAGCTTTGCCGACGCCGTGCGCATTCAGTATGGCGGAAGCATGAAACCCGAAAACGCCAAGGGATTGCTGGCTCAACCCGACGTGGACGGCGGACTCATCGGCGGCGCGGCACTCAAGGCAGACAGCTTCCTGGCGATCGCGAAAGCAGGACTTTAATCAACTTACTAAAGATGAAGTCACCGACTAGCCGTGACGTGTCGATCATCAACCTTCATTCATACTAATTTCTTATGACCACGATCTATTACATTCTCCTGACGTTGTTTATGGTGCTAAGCCTGTTCCTGATCCTGCTGGTATTGATCCAGAAAGGTCGCGGCGGCGGCTTGTCGGCAGCGTTCGGCGGGGTTGGTGGCAATACCGCATTCGGCGCAAAAACCGGCGACGTGCTGACGTGGGCGACATCGATCGTCTTCGGCATCTTTCTGGTGCTCGGCATTGGTCTGAATTTGATGGCCGACAGCATCCACCAACACCAGACCGCGTCGACCGCAATTTCACCCACGACAAAACCCGCCGTGCCTGTCATGCCCGGATCCACTGACATCACGCCGGTCGAAACCCCCGCCGCGACGCAGCCCGCGACGACACAGGCAAATCGATGAGCGAGTCGGTCCGAAACATGATCGTCAGCATGACTGGTTTCGGGGATGCTGCCATCGCCGAATCAGGCACGCACTACGCGGTGGAAATCCGTTCGCTGAATAATCGGTTCTTCAAACCTGTCATCAAGTTGCCGGATATTGTCGCAGGCTTGGAACCGGAGATCGAAACCAAGCTGCGCGACCGGCTGGTTCGGGGCTCGATCACCTGCATCTTCAAGATGCGCATCGACGGTGCGCAAGCGGCCTATTTAATCAATAAAGCCGCGTTGCAGTCTTATCTCGATCAACTAAAAGATGTCAAAGGCTTGGACGGCGTGGCACGGATTGATTTGGCGTCGCTGTTGCTATTGCCGGGTGTGTGTCAGGAACAGGACGATGACGGGGATCATCTCGAAAAACACGCCCCTGCGATCCGCAAATTGATCGACCAGGCGATCGACAAGCTGATCGTGATGCGCAAACGTGAAGGCCAGGCGCTATTCACGGATCTACTTAAGCACGCGCAGGTCATCGCGACAAATCTTTCCGAGATCGAAAAACGCGCACCCTTCGTGATCGACGAGTACCATAAACGGCTTATCAATCGCGTGACGGAATTGCTCAGCAAGGCCGAGATGCAGGTTGCGCAAATCGATTTACTAAAAGAGGTTGCGGTTTTTGCAGAGCGCTCCGATATTTCGGAAGAAATCCAACGATCCAGACACCACCTCGCCGCGTTCGAGCAAGCCTGCCGCACCAGCGAACACGCAGGGCGCAAACTCGATTTCATCACGCAGTAAATGCTCCGCGAAGCCAACACCATCGGCAGTAAAGCCAACGACGCGCACATCGCCGGTCATGTCGTGGAAATCAAAGGTGCAATCGACCGGATGAAGGAACAGGTTCAGAATGTGGAGTAACACTTGATCGCAAAGTTGATATAAAGCTTCTGCAATGAGTATAACCCAGCTTACAATTGCCGCAGAAACTGAAGCGTTGCTTAGCACGATCAGCCAAACACGAAGTATTCCCCAAGGTCAGGTTGTTGTTGATGCTGTCGCTGCGTACGCGAACCAACTTCTACTGAATTCGGACGTCCTTCCCGATGGCAGTTCGAATACACGCGATGCGACATTTGGATTGTGGAAGGATAGGGATGATCTTCCTGATTTCGATGAGCATCGTAGAGCATGGGATCGCGATGTCTGGCGCGATGGGGAGTGAATGCGATGGATGCGAGGCCGGCTACTTTTAATTTCAAACACTTCCCCATGCTCCCGAAGTGATAAAACCCTACTAATGGCAAACACCACTCCATCCCCCGGATTGCTCCTCGTCATCGTCGGCCCGTCAGGCGTCGGCAAGAGCACGATCGCGAATCTGCTCCAGGATCGCACAAAAATCTGGTACACCGTTTCCGTCACCACGCGCCCAAAACAGCCCGGTGACGAAAAAGGCAAGACCTACGAGCATATCGACAAAACCGATTTTTTTCGACGCCTCGATTCCGACCAATACCTCGAGTACGCCCAAGTCTACGGCGACTACTACGCCACACCGCGTCACCCAACTCTCGACCTGCTCACCGAAGGCAAGGACGTATTGCTGGAAATTGACGTACAAGGAGCATTGCAGGTGCGCGACGCTTTCGCCGACGCGGTGTTGATCTTCATCCTTCCCCCCGACCAGCAAACCTTGCTGCAGCGCCTGACCGATCGTGGCCGCGACGCGCCGGACGATATTCAGAAACGATTCCGCGCCGCGCGACGTGAAATCGCGATGGCGCGGGGCAGCCGCGCGTTCGACTACATGGTGATCAATGATTGCCTTGAAACAGCAGTCGAAGAAATCGTCAAAATCATCCACCTCAAACGCGCCGGCGGTTTGTAAAACCCCAGCCGGCGAGATGCGCGTCCCCCACGTGTAGCCGGCGAGCTTGCTCGCCGCATCCCCATCCACAAACACACTCCCCCCGCCAACGTGCTGCACGCCCCGATCAACATCACCAGTGCCTCTACATCCTCCGAACACCATTTCACACGCCAGCCACACACCAACCAGCCACATTAATTTGCTGGGAGTCTTTTGGTGTCGCGCATCACGATGATAGGCATCCTAACTTCTGAAGTGCTATGACCGAGGGAGGAGGATAATGGGCAGCAGATTTAGTGAATACTCCCATTGCCTGCGCCCAGTGAACAATAAAACCACCCTCCCACTCAATTGCAGTGCCGCAGATTTGCCTGGCAAGGCGATGTACATTCAGAGGATCCGCCTTTCTTTGGTTTTCAATCATCAATCATGCGCTCTTTTTGTTACAGCGATACGACATAGAATACCGCGTTATGAAGAAGATGGCGTTTTCGTCGAATGCGTTTAAAAAAAATAGCCTCGCTGAAGCGATTGAGTCGATCGGCGCGATCGGGTATTCCGGCGTCGAACTGATGGCAGACCTGCATCACGCCTGGCCTCCTACTTTTGACTCGCACCGCAGGCGCGAAACCCGCAAGCAGCTAAGCGACCTCGGTATGGTCGTAAGCAACGTCAACGCGTTCACGTGCTTTGTCCACGGCGACACCTATCACCCCACCTGGATCGAATCCGATCCCAGACAAATCCAAGTCCGCATCGACCACACGATCCGCTCGCTGGAAATGGCACAGGAGTTTGGCGTTGAAACACTTTCCATTCAGCCTGGCGGTCCAACCATCGGCACGACCTTGACGCGCAGGCAGGCAGAAGAACGCTTCGCTGAGTCACTTTCAAAGTGTATCGCAACGGCAAAATCAACCGGCGTCATCATCGGCATCGAACCTGAACCGGGGTTGCTGATACAGACCGCACAGGAATATCTGGATTTCAAAAACAGATATTTTCGCGACGAACCGATAGTCAAAATGAATTGCGATATCGGCCATCTGTTCTGCGTCGGCGACGATCCCGCGCAAGTGATTCGCGAGATGCCCGGGCATATCGCACACGTGCATCTGGAAGACATCGGCGCGAACCATGTGCATCAACATCTTACGCCGGGCAAAGGCGTGATCGATTTCAACGCGATTTTCAAGGCACTGGAAGCAATTGGGTACGAGGGTTGGACGACAGTGGAACTCTACCCCTACGAAACCACCGCGACAGGCGTAGCAAAAGCTGCGTGGGATCATCTCACGGGAACGAACCGGTAGACAGGTGCAAAATTTTGTGTCGAGCGCAGATTAATGCCCACTGCGTCGTCGCAGTGGGCTTTAGGGGGACGCTTGTAACACATATAGTTTGCGAATGCGTGCGTTCACAACTGTCACAATTCCGATCGAGCAACCAACGTCCGTAGTTCGCAACGCGAGTGCTTACTTCTTCGCGGCTGATGCGTGGGGTTTGGATTCAGGAACCTTTAGCAAGGTCTGACACCCCTGACATTTTACAATCTTTCCGCGCGCGTCGTCTGGGACGCTTAAGACCTTGCGGCATCGAAGATTGGGGCACATCACTTGCGCCGGCATAAATGTCCTCTTGCAAACTAACTTTGACCAATCGGGCTATCTGTCATTATCGGTCATTGCCTTCGGAAGCATCAATCTTCTCAATGGCTTGTTTAAGTCGAGCTGGTAAATCGGTTGTTTTCAGCACAGGATGGGCAGCGTATGGCCTGTAAAGTGGATCGCCGATCAGGATCAACTTCCAACTCGTAATC
>JBBQXB010000131.1:0-5209 GCA_038210015.1 Tepidisphaerales bacterium | reverse complement strand
GATTTGTCAGAGAGTCTGTCTGAAAAAGAGGGAACTTTGACCATCAACGCAGACGAGTCGGGACCAATCTTCAAGGTTGAGGTTCCCTCTGGTAGAAGCGGTGGTGTCAAGCATATGCAGATTTTTTGCTTTGACCTAATGCTTCAGTTGATTGCGTCATCACGCGGCATGTCACCGGGATTCCTTATTCACGACAGCCATCTTTTTGATGGAATGGACTCGAGGCAGCAGGGTAAAGCTTTGAAGCTGGGTAGCGAACTGGCGGCTCAGGGCGGATTCCAATATATTGTTACCGTCAATTCCGATGTGCTTGAGCATACGGACGTGAGAAACCAGTTCGATCCTACGCCCTTTATCGTCCAACCGACGCTGACTGACGCTACAGACGACGGTGGATTGTTCGGGTTCCGATTTGACTGAGCGAGCGAGGCGAGGCTGCCCAGACTGAGTCACGTTTAGGACATTGGGCACTCCAGCCGCAATTTGGTTGGATGAAGCGCAAGCGTGGGGCGAGTACTAACCCACTGCCCCCCCCCCGTTGGTCACCCCGCCTTCATCGATTACTATAGCCCGCATGTGTACATCACAAGTCGCAATCGTCACCGGCGGGTCACGCGGGATCGGGAGGGCTATCGCTATCGCGTTGGGGCGCGAGGGGTTTAACGTCGTCGTCAACTACAATAGCGCCGCCAAAGCCGCGGAGGAAGTGAAGGCCGAGATCGAAAAGGCCGGATCGAAGGCGCATATCGTGCAGGCGGACGTTTCCAACCGCGACGACCGCAAGCGGCTAGTCGATGAGACGATCAAAACCTTCGGGCAGATCGACCTGCTGGTCAACAACGCCGGCGTCGCGCCGGATGTCCGGGCCGATGTGCTGGAAGCGAGCGAAGAATCGTTCGACCGGCTGATCAATATCAACCTGAAAGGACCGTACTTCCTGACGCAGTTGGTGTGCCGGGAGATGGTCAAGGCGCGTGAATCGTGGCTCGCGGCTCGTGATTCGTGTAAAGCCGAATCCGCTCCTCACGAATCACGAACCACGAACCACGAACCACGGCCCAAAATAATCAACATCACCTCCATCTCCGCCTACACCGCCCACACCCATCGCGGCGATTACGCCGTGAGTAAGGCGGGGCTGGCGATGATGACACAGGTTTGGGCCGCGCGGATGGCGGAGTTTGGGGTCAACGTCTACGAGATCCGCCCCGGCGTGATCGCCACCGACATGACCGGCGCGGTCAAGGAAAAGTATGACGACCTGATCTTCAACAAGGATATGACCCCCATCCACCGCTGGGGCCAGCCCGATGACGTCGCCCGGGCGGTCGTCGCGATCGCGAAAGACTACTTCCCCTTCTCCACCGGCGAAGTGCTGAACGTGGATGGCGGATTCGCGATGCGCAGGCTGTAGGCATTTCCAAGGGAGGTGCGATGCGATTCCCCACCCACTGGGTCGCAGGCAGTTACGAAGCCCCCGGCCGCGCGGGCAAACTCATCACACGACACGCGTGCGGCTGGTCGAGCATCAGCGACGACGACGCCCGCCGCGTCGCCCGCGAGCGCGCCAAGCGGTCGGTCGATTACGCGATCGAGGGCGCCACTCAGTCGCGCGACGAATACGGCTACGGCGTCGACCCGGCCCGCGAGGAATTAATCGACACACTCGAGGTCGAATCGCACCCCCAAGCCCGTCGCCGCCGTCACGCGGAATCGGTACGGGGCGCTGGTTCTCAATACCGATCAGCTACTCTTCGCCGACATCGACCAACCCCAACCCACCGGCGGCTTTATCTCGCGGCTATTTCGCAAAGTCCCGCCGTACGAAGCGGCGATGATGGAATCGCTCCGAAACTGGCAGGTATCGCACCCGGCCCAGTCGCTTGGCGTCTATCAGACGGCCGTCGGGTTCCGCGTGATGTCAGTTGAATCGCCGCACGAAGCAGGGCTTTGTTTGTACGTCTAAACCCGTCGCCGCATCAGTGCGATACCGATTGCCCCCAATAGCGGGAGCGTGATCGGTTCAGGAATAGATGCGGTGGTGACGATGACGTTATCCAGCCAGAATGTCTGGCCGGACACGAATTGAAAATCCAGTGCATAAGTGCCGGGCAGCAAACCGTAGTCTGCAAGCGCAAAATCCTGGCGGTATTGATCAAATGCGGACAATCCTGCGCCCACAGCCGGGGCGTTTATGGTGTCAAGGACTTGCCCATCGAGCATCAAAACCACACTGCCAGCCTCGGCAAAACGCCAATCGAACCATAGCGAAAATAACTCGTCGAGTGTCATCTGCTGACTCGCCGACAGCGTGCCGGTGGTTCGCGTAAACTTTAAAACCCCGTTACCGGATTGACCGGGCAATGGGTCGGATACTTTTGCAACCGTGCCATTACCAGTGGCTTGAAACCCTGTCGCGGCCTGATCCATATCAAAGCCTTGGAGGACGGCAAATTTGACTGGATCGCCAGCGTGGGTCAGCGTGCCATATCCAGTGCGGAAAAAATCCTCCGCGCGATACGGCCTGCCCGCACCCGGATTCGGAACCACCAATACGTTGCTTTGACCCAACATCGACGCGATGTTCGGCGTATTGAGTCCTAACCGATTGTGGTAGTGGTTGTACGCCATCTCGTACATGTTCCAGATCGTCGATCCGTCGCTTTGCACTAGCGGATCGGGTGCATCAACCAGCGGCCAATTGGTGTAGTCACCCATGAAGAATGGCGTTTGATACTCGATCGCGCGGAGCAGGCGATTGTTTCGGTGTGAATACAAATCCACCCCCTGCTTCAACGCCATTTCCGCAACCAGCAGCAACGGAGCAAGCCCCATCTGTGAATGCCATAAATCGCGATCCATTTCTCCCTGAAGACTTGCACCAATGTAGTTATCAACCTGTGCCCGATACTCCGCAATGGCCTGATTAAACCGGGCGGTATCATTGGTATAAATCGCGTCTGACATCTTGTATGCGACGCGCCACGAGGCCCAGTTGTTGCTCAGATTATTGTTGCTGTGCTCGGCTGCCGGACGCACGACGTTTTTTACAAATGATGTGAACGCGACATCGTCGGCATTGGTCCAACCGCTGGCTGGATCGCCGCGCAGCGCTTCGGCGGTCCAGATCATTGCTGGCCAGGAGTAAGACGTGTAGAGCATGTAATCCTGACGGCTATCCACAGCGCTGATGGGTTGATTCGCGCTGTTGACGACCGTGGTCATTGTCGTCGCCCAGGCACTGAGTATCTGTCTGGCCTTTGCGGCGTGGGCGGGGTTGCGATTGGTTTGGAAAGCCAGGACATTGGCGTAAGCGGCGCGTCCGTCATCCAGTAAATTGCGTGCGATGCCCGGCTGAGACCAGTGAACCGCAGCGGTGTATTGCGCCACAGGTTGCGGCACATGATTCACGAACGATGCGCCCGTATTGTCAACGCCGCTGATGACTTTCTGATACCCCGCACTCCACAGCCCGTCATTGGCATTCGCCCGCTGGGCATAATGCGCAACTTCGGCGGCATTATTGAGCAGTCCTGGATGCGAAAAGGTCCGCACGATGGGCGGCGCGCCGGTCGTTCCGCTAAAGCTGAGATTATCGAGTCGTGAAATCGCGTTGCTGCTGTTTTCATTGCGGGCGCGGATGCCGGTGTAGATGGATGGATCGCTTGTCATGCTTGGATTTAGATAACTTCCGCCGAGGGTCAAAAGGTTTGAACTCACCAAGCTCGCGCCCGATGCCCCGTAATCATCGATCGATGCCGACATCTGGATGTTGGCAGCGTCGAGATTCGTCATGGAAAAAGAAAGCCGATAGAACCGGCCCGTGGTCAACGATACCGAAGACGCCGTCCCGACGTCGGCGTTATTATTCCGAAATTGCAGCGAAATGCCGCTTGTGCTGGTGGAACGCACTCGAACGCCTGCGTGTAATCCCGCCAGAAGCGAATCGGTCGGCGATGCCGCTGCGCCCAGATCAAATAGTCGCGATGTCGAATTCGTGATGGCGTTTGATTTGTAAAGCAGAATGGAGGACTGAAAAGTTGCCCCGACGCCTGAAAAATCGAGTCCGGCCCCTAGCTTATAGGTCATCGCGACATCGTTGCCGCTGGCATTTAATTGCAAGCCGCGACTTCCCGACGCGCCGATGCCCGCAGCCTCAGAAAACCAAGGGGAGGTGCCGGTGAAATTGAAATAGGTGGAAGTCAGCGACGACGACCCGAAATCGCCGGGGGTGTTGAAATCCACCGTGTCAGCCGTCGCCGCCGACCCACCGAGAGAGACTATTGCGAGAATAGTGGTCCAAAAGTGCTTCATGGGTGTACATCACAGGTGTATAAAAAAAGCCTGACACCGCCCGGCGGTTGCCGAGCGGTGTCAGACTTGGGAGGAAAAGCTTAAATTACCGCCGACGACGCATAAACGCCGGGGCCAACAGACCCGCCAACGCGATGGCGGTGGGTTCGGGGACGTCGCTGAATGCGAAGTTATCGAATGCCGTTACTCCGCCGCCAGTACCTTCATTACGGACTCGGAAGCCGCCATAGATGCTGTTGTCAGCCGTGATCAGCGCATTTGCACTTGCCGCGCTGGAAGCGAGTCCGGTAATCCCTGCGGTCACCAACGCGGTTCCGTCCGTGCCGTAGTCATCAAGTGACGACAACAGCGTAACATTTCCTGATCCGGCGTTCGTCACTGTGAAATTCAGCTTATACCAGTTGCCCGTAGTAAGATTTTGAGACGTGCTCTGTCCACCGAGATCTGCGTTGTTGTTCCTGTACTGGAGCGTGATCCCGAGCGTACCGCTGGTACGCAATCGAACGCTGGCATGACCGTCCGTAGCGGATAATGTAGCGGTCGGACTGACCGCGGCACCCACATCAAAAATTCTGCCCCCTGCTGTCGAGTCAGCTTTCTTAAAGAAAATGGAGGTGGTGAATGCCGCGTTGGTCGGCGTCAGATCAAAGCCGGTGCCGTTCTTGTAGATAAAACTCGTATCTGAGCCAGTGGCTTGCAATTGAAGCCCGCGAGTTGGGATCGCACCCACACCCACGCTATTAGCTTCAGCAAACCACGGTAATGCAGTGGTGTGATTGAAATTGGTCGATGATGCCTGGGTTCCGAAATCGTTGACTGTATTAAAATCGACGACTGCCCCAAACGATAAACTACCCGTTACTGCCACTGCGGCGATACACGCTGATGAAAAAAC
>JBBQXB010000130.1:0-5356 GCA_038210015.1 Tepidisphaerales bacterium | reverse complement strand
GGCGTTTGACTGTAGAGCGCGGGCAGGAATGTGGCGTGGTGCGTGTAACGTGACAAAGCACTTGCAGGATCGGTGTCAACAGAAACGGAGAGGACAGGATTCGAACCTGCGTTAGATTGCTCTAAACAGCATTTCCAGTGCTGCGCCTTCAACCACTCGGCCACCTCTCCAAAAGGTGAACGGGGATATTAGCAGGTTTGCAGATGTCGCTCAAATGGGTGTGAAGGATTTGATCAACAGATGTTGTACTTCAACGCTGAATCCGACTCCGCGGACGGCGCGGGGGATTATCGGGACAATTCAAATGAACGCGGCCGGATGATGACCTGGGTGTCGGTCACGCTCACGATGTTGAACATCGGACGCTGTTCTTCATCATTGGCGACACGGTTGCTATTGGGATAAGCGCTCAGCGGCGCGAAGGTGCTTTGGCCGGCGCAGAATAGGATGCCGGCGGTTTGGGAAAGATAGCTGCCGTGGACGTGCCCGGTGAAGACGCCGCGGATTCGGGCGGCGGCAGGTTTTAGGACAGATACGATTTCCTCTGCGTTGCTGATAAACATGTAGCGCCCGCTCCAGCCGGGGGGCGATTCGTCCAGCCAGGGGGTGTCCAGCTTGATCGGCATGTGATGCATCGCGATCACCATCGGCGGGCCATCGGGCGTGCACTGGGATTTTAGCCAGTCGAGTTGTTTTGGCGTGACCTGCCCGCCGGGATCGCTTGGCCCGCGCGTATCGAGGACGACCCACTTTATCCCCTTGATCTCAAACGCGTAATCGAGTTTTTCCAAAGGCGATTTTTCGCCCATGACGATCGTCTGCAAATGATCGACGTGATCGTGATTGCCGACGACAAATTTGATCGGAAAGCGGAGCTTGGAAATCGCCTCTTTGAATAACCCATACGATTCGGGCTTGGCATCGTCTACGCAGTCGCCGGTGTGCAGAACAAAATCGACATCAAACGGCAGATCGTTGATGCGATTGACGACGCGGTTGAGATAGTCCAGCGGCCGTTTGCCGTAAAGCGAATAATGCGGTGTCGAGCCGATATGCGTGTCGGTGATGTGGATGAAGCGAAGCATATCCCTATAGAATACACCGCCGAACTGATTTTTGAAAAAGTGACTCACGCTGCTCCCGACGTGAAATCAAAATTTACCACAGAGACACGGAGTCCCAGAGAAAGCGCAGAAGGCAAACCGCAGATGACGCAGATTGCGCAGATGAATACAATTATTTATCAGCGAAATCGGCGGTTCAGTTGTCTGCGCTCTCAGCGCCTCGGCGGTGCATTATTTTTGACTAAAAAAAGATGAATCGCTGAGACGCAAAGGCGCAGAGAATAGTTCATTTGTAGACGTGATGGGCACAGTTGATCTCAGTGTTCTCCGTGCCTCCGTGGTAATTTTTTCGAACTGAAATAAAAGTACGATTGTTACGCAGCACGGGGGAGGATGATCGTGAAGGTTGTGCCTTTGCCGGTTTCGCTTTCGACATCGATAGATCCGGCGTGCGCGGTGATGATTTCGCGGCAGATCGCCAACCCAAGCCCCGTGCCGCGATGCTCGCCACGGCGGGCGGTGCCTTTGGTGGTGAAGAAGGGATCAAAAATGCGCGGCAGGTTTTTTTCGGTGATTCCCGGGCCGTTGTCGATGATCGCGATTTTCACCGATTGATCTTCTGCGGTGGCTTTGATCGTGATCGATCCCGATTTGCCCGCCATCGCCTGACGAGCGTTGATTAATAGATTTAGCAGCACCTGTTCCAGTTGCACGGCGTCGCCCTCTACTATCAATTCCGCCGGTGCCTGCACGCGTAACGCGATGCCGTCTTTTTGCGGATCGCGAGCCATGACCAGCAGCGTGTCCTCGATCAATGTCGCGACCGGGACGACGCCATGCTGCGATTCGCCACGCGCCAGCCCGAGCATCGACGTGCAGATGCGCCCGGCCTTGGTGGCGCCGGCAAAACTTTTCGCCAACGCCTTTTTCATCAGCTCAATATCGGGTTTTCCCGCTTCAGCGCCCTGAAGTGCGTATTGAGAATAAGAAATAATCGGCGTGAGAATATTATTGAATTCGTGCGCGATGACAGCGGAGATCGTGCCGATCGTCGCCAGGCGTTGCGACTGCATCAATTGCTCGCGCAGGACCGATAACTCTTGGATCGCGGCCGAAAGGCGGTTTTCAATCTCTTGGGTGGGCAGAACGTCGGGAACGGATTGCGTACTCACAGGTCTTTGAAATATCGGCAAAACGGATGCAATTTCGGTTGTCGATTTCGCAGCAACAAAGGACACGGCTGCGGTGTGCCCAATGGGTCGCCCCGCGAACACATTGTAATCGTCCGGCAAGGGATCATGTTGCCGGACGATTACAGGGTGGTCCATCATAGCGATCTGACGAATGCCGCCGGATCAGTAGGCGCTATGAATGTAGTGTTCGTCGGTGGTGACATTGCCGTCGGTATCAATACAGCCGATCTTGCCCCTCTTGAGAAGAACGGGATCCTGAGCGGTGTCGGTCGGATAGGCTTCGAAATAATAGGGGTCTTGTGAACTGGCATGCCCATCGAACCAACCGATATGCCCTTTGCCGCCACTATGTCGGCCATGAAAATTCGGCTGATTCTTGTTGTTAAATCCGGTGGTGGTATATCCCCACGGCGTGCGTTGGAATTGGCCTGCATTTAAGCGCATCGAATCCCACACTGCCGCCTTGTTGGCTGCATTCTTGAACTGTGCCAACTTGCTCGCGCGACCCGGCGTAGCAGGGTTGGATGCTGCGATCGCGTTGTAAGCATAAGCGCATGGCCCGTAGCCTTTTCGCGAAATCATTTCCCACTGAATCTGCGTCGGACACCCGCCTACTTCAGCGTTTCCCCAGTACGCCGCCAGGATCGATCCCGGCCCGTAGAATGTACCTTCTGTGAACCCGCCGGTTCCATAGTTGCCGCCAAACCATGCGGTGCGAACAGTGGTGGACACCCCGTTGACATCCATGATGACATCCGGGCCACGGTTGGGCGGCAGATAGCCCTTGTTGTTCTGGGAATACATGATCAAAGCCAAGTTGATCTGCTTCAAATTCGACAAACATTTTACGCCCTGCGCTGCCGCCCGTGCTTTATTCAGCGCGGGAAGCAGAATGCTGATCAACATCGCGATGATCCCGATCACCACGAGCAATTCGACCAACGTGAAGGCACGAGACAAGTACCGCTTTGACATAGACTCTTTAGACATTACTTCTCCTGAGATTGAGTCGCAGTATCTAAATTTCTTTGCCTTTGTCAATTGTAATTGAGATTGAGTCTCGATACTTTCTATATATGATTCGTCGAGTTGGCTATTTAATGTACCGGTGGCATGCTTGGGCAGGACTGATCAGCGGGGTGTTCCTGATCATCATCTGCGTCAGCGGATCAGTGGCGGTCTTCAAGCCCGAGCTACAGCGGGCGCTGGACTGGGGCGATTATGACTTCAATGTCATTCCCACCGGAGACCCAATCACCCCCAGCCAGGCGCTGGCGGTGGCAGAGGCACACTACCCCGGACGCAATATCTCCTCCCTGCAGCTTCCCGCACTCCCCGGTACCATTTATAGTCACGGACCAACCTATGCCGTTCGTGTCGGCGGAAACAAGCAAACCCCGTCCGTCGATGCATTGCTCGACCCTTACCTGGGAAAAATCGTCGCCGAAACCCGGCTAAACCAAGGCTGGGGAAATTGGCTTAGGCAACTCCACGTGCGTCTGCTTTATGGATCATACTGGGGACGATGGGTAGTCGGATTCTTTGGGATCGTGCTCACATTCGCAGTCATCAGCGGGATGGTGATCTATACCCGGTTCAATGCAGGGAAATGGAAACCAAAGCTGAGGATGCACAAAGGCTCGCGCATTCTATGGGCGGATGTGCATAAGCTTATTGGGATCGGGGCGTTGGTGTTCAACCTTATCTTCGGCGTGACCGGCGCGGTGCTTGGGCTCGAAACGCTTTACGCGCGTTATACAAAAGCATCTGCTGCTCCGACAACAAAGCCCGCCCAAACCGCACAGACCGACGACAGCAAGGAGTCGGATTCATCTGAGGTAACTGAAGCACAGGCAAAGCGGATCAGCACCCTGCCTGTGGGAATGATCGAATCCTGCATCGCGCAAACCGCCACGTTGATACCTGGCAGCACGCCATCCGCCATCGATCTTCAACACAAACGCAACGGGACGATCCGCGTTCGGGTTGAGCATCCGGCGTTGTCATTGATCGCAGAAAACAAGAGCAGCGTGTCGTTCAACGCCACCACGGGCGAAGCAATTCAGATCCGCGATGCGTCGCACGCCAGTGCCGCCGAACGGGTGTATCTGTCGATGGAGCCACTGCATTTTGGACGAGTAGGCGGCTGGATGTCGGTCAAATTGCTTTGGGGGTTGATGGGTCTGAGCGGCGGCATCCTATCGATCAGTGGCTACGCGATTTACATATTACGCTGGTGGAAGAAACGGTCGAATAAAATCACCCTGACTCAGCGCGCAAATGCGAGCATCAAGCCCGCTGGTGTGCAGTAACAAACAAAGAACACTATTTGCCAGCCCTTACAAGCACACGCATGCAACTAGTCATTCTTATGCCGTTGATAATGGCTTGATCGAATATTGGCCTGCGAACAACCCCTATTTCATTCACAACATCCAGCCTGCATCACGTATGGTAATCGGCATTGATCGTGACGTATTCTTTAGAAAAATCACATGTCCAGACGGTCGCCGATCCGGTACCGCCGCCGCAGTGGAGGTCGGCGATCACTTCTTTGGATTGTAACGATTTTGATACGGCGGCGGCGTCGAAGTCGCGCGGTTTTCCGTTGCGATAGACCACCGTGCCTTGCAGCGTGAGTTTGGATCGATCAGGGTTGAAGCTCGCCCCGCACATGCCGGCGGCCGAGACGATGCGGCCCCAGTTCGGATCATTGCCGTGGATCGCGCATTTGACCAGCGGGCTGTCGGCGATTGCGCGGGCGATTTTTCGAGCGTCGTTATCCGACTTTGCGGCACGAACCTGCACGGTGAAAATCTTAGTCGCGCCCTCCCCGTCGGCTGCGATCTGCCGGGACAGGCTGGTGGTAACATCGTTGAGCGCGCTAAGAAATTTGTTGGCGGTCGCGCCGGATTTGATCGCCGCGTCGCTCATGCCGCTGGCGAGCAGCACGGCAGTGTCGTTGGTGCTCATGTGGTTGTCGATCGTCACGCAGTTAAAGCTTTTGCTGACCGATGTTTGCAGCATCTGCTGTAGCAGTCGCGTCGGGATATCAGCGTCGGTCAATAGGTACGCCAGCATCGTCGCTTGCGGGCTTTT
>JBBQXB010000129.1:0-5408 GCA_038210015.1 Tepidisphaerales bacterium | reverse complement strand
TCCGCAATGCAACTGCTCTTAACTGTCGAATGACCAAACCAGAATGACGAAGGAATGACCAAATGCACAAGTCCGAAAGAATTGCGAGTAGGCAATATTTTCTTTCACGATATACGCGTCACGCCACAGTTCGCTTTCACGCCACACTCATCACGCCACAGCCGTTGCCGTGCGGTAGGTGATGTAGGTGAGGTAGAGAACCAGTAGACAAATCCCCTCGGCCCGCGTCACCGTTCGTGAACCGCGGATCGCGATCGGGAAGATCAGCACTGTCAGCAATGCCAAAAATGCCAGGTCGCCGATCCCGCCGGGCGGGATCGCGATCGGGTGGATCGTCGCGACCGTTCCTCCAACGAACAGCACATTCAAAATGTTGCTCCCGACGACATTCCCCATCGCGATTTCCGCCTGTCCGCGACGCACAGCGATGATACAGGTCACCAATTCCGGCAAGGTTGTTCCAAAACTGATGAGAGTCAACCCGATGATGTTGTCCGGAATACCAAGCGTCTTGGCGATATCCACCGCCCCGCTGACGGCCAACTGTGCACCGATCGCGACACAGGCAAAACCGCTGAGGATCATCACCGCCATCTTCCAATTCGTCTGCGGTTTGATCTCCTCAGCGGCGTCAGTTGCATCGGCGACCAGTTCATCGCGTCGGCCAGGCCCGCGCATCTGCATCGCGGTGTAATACAGAAACACGCCAAACAACAAAAGCAACATCAAGCCATCGGTCCGCGGAAGCATCGCGGGATGTCCCGGGCCGTCGAGTTGCGGATCAAGACTCATCACCAGCAACGTGCAGGTGGCGAGGATCATGAACGGGATTTCTCGCCGGATGATGATCGCATCCACCTTCAACGGCCTGATGATCGCTGCGATCGCCAGCACCCATCCGATGTTGATCGAACACGATCCGACGATGTTCCCAAACGCCAGATCGGTCTGATGCCTCGCCGCCGACATGACATTAACAGCGACTTCGGGCATCGACGTGCCAAATGCCACGACCGTCATGCCGATCACGATCGCCGGCACGCCGAGCTTTGTCGCCAACGACGTAATACCGCGAATCATCACATCCGCGCCAAATATCAGGATCGCCAACCCGCCGAGCGTCATCAAGATAGAGAGAATCATGGTGCGCCTTTCGAGCAGCAGGCTTTTTACATCAACCGATTACGATGTTGTCAATCAGCCGAGTTTTTCCGACGCGGGCTGCGATCGCGCAAGTGACGGGACGATCGAACGTGTCAGCGGGTTTCAGCGTTTTGCTATCCACGCACGTCACGTAATCGATCGTCAATTGAACGTGGCCGAGCTTGCCGGGATCGAGCAGCATTCGCTGCATGATCGCGATGAGCTTGCTGGTGACTTGCGCGCCGGCTTTGGCTTCTGCGTCGGCGGCGAACAGTGCTTTGGAGATCGTGAGCGCCCTGCCGCGCTCATCCGGGCTGAGGTATTGATTGCGGCTGCTCATCGCAAGCCCGTCGGGATCGCGAAGCGTCGGGCCTGCGATCACTTGCAGCGGAACATCCATCGCCTCGGCCATCGCTTCTAGCACTCGCAACTGCTGAAAATCCTTCTGCCCAAACACCGCATATTGCGGCTGAACCAGGTTGAACAATTTCGCGACGACCTGACACACGCCCTGAAAATGCCCCGGACGATGCCGGCCTTCCAGCGTCTGCGTCAGTTCTGGCAAATCAATAGTGATATTCGCCATACCGGGTCGATAAATTTCCTCCGCCGCGGGATTAAAAACCAGTTCAACGCCAGCATCCCGGCATAATTCCAGATCGCGTTCGATCGGTCGGGGATATTGTGAATAATCCTCGCGCGGACCAAACTGGGTCGGGTTGACGAAGATGCTCACCGCGACATGACGCGCATAGTGTTTGGCCAGCTGAATCAGCGATAAATGCCCATCGTGCAACGCACCCATCGTCGGCACGAAGCTAATCACGCCCAGCCTTGCTCTGGCATCCCGCAACTCTTGAACTGTTTTAACAACCGTCATGCCACGCAAGGATAAGTGCGACGGCGTTTCGATCAAGCAAGCAACTCAGATCGCAGAAATACAGGCCGCCCCCGCCTGTCACCCTGAGGTACCCGAAGGGTCTCCTTGGATAGTTAAAACCGCCTCAATTTGCACTTCATGTAGATGCTTCGGAGTACCTCAGCATGACATGGCATCTGAGTAATCTATCAGTGTTTATCGGTGTAAATCGGTGGCGTATTTTACGATGACGAGCTGGGGCGATATCTTGACACGTTATGCCCAACCAACGCCCCAATATCGTCGTGTTTTTTACCGATCAACAGAGGCATGATGCGTCGGGCTTGCATGGCAATCCGCTGGATTTAATGCCCAACTTTGATCGTCTGGCGCGCGAAGGCACGCACGTTGCCAACAGTTTTACCTGTCAGCCGGTGTGCGGGCCGGCGCGGAGTTGTTTGCAGACGGGTTTGTATGCGACACAAACCGGCTGCTGGCACAACGGGATCGCGATCCAGCCGGACATGCCCACGCTTGGCACGATCTTTCAATCCGCGGGTTATCGCACAGGGTATATCGGTAAATGGCATCTGGGCGGCAACAACGATGTCGGTCCCGTCGAGCCACAATATCGCAAAGGCTATGAGTATTGGATGGCTGCCAACGCGTTGGAAATGACCAGCGATGCCTACCGCACGCGCCTGTGGGACAACCAACAACAGCCACACGATTACCCCGGTTATCGCGTCGATGCGTTGACCGATCTAGCGATTCAATTCATCGACGAACGCAAAGCCGATCCGTTTTACCTGATGATCAGCTATCTCGAACCGCATCATCAAAACCATCGCGACGATTACCCCGCCCCCGACGGATACGCCGAACGATACCATGGCCGCTGGACGCCGCCTGATCTGATGGCATTGGGTGGATCATCGCAACGGCATCTCGGCGGTTACTGGGGCATGATCAAACGCTGCGATGAAGCACTCGGCCGCCTCTGCGATACGCTTAAATCACTCAACCTGCTCGATAACACGATCATCCTTTTCAGCAGCGATCACGCCTGCCATTTCAAAACGCGCAACTCCGAATACAAACGATCCTGCCACGACAGCAGCATCCGCGTGCCGACGATGCTCCACGGCGGACCGTTTAACAACGGCGGTCAGATCGGAAAACTTGTTTCGCTGATCGATCTGCCCCCCACCCTCATCGACGCTGCGGGCATTCCCGTCCCCAAGCAGATGATGGGTCGCTCGATCCTGCCGCTTGTGCGAGGCGACAAGGACACGAATTGGCCTGGCGAGGTATTCGTGCAGATTAGTGAGACCGACACAGGCCGCGCGATCCGCACCTCTCGCTGGAAGTATGCCATCACCGATCCGGCGTACGATCCGAAACACCCCACGCCCGATGCGATGCACTACAACGAAACAGAGTTGTATGATTTGCTTGCCGACCCGTATGAGCTGAATAATCTCATCACCAGCGACGCCCACGCGACCTTAAAAGTGCGCCTGCGTGAGCGTCTGATCGCCCGCATGACCGAAGCCGGCGAAAAGACCCCAACCATCGCCACCACCGGCGGTAAACCGGCAGGCCAACGGATTGTGTATCCTGAGGAAATTGAGATGTGAGCCTAGGAAAGGATGAAGGATGAAAAGGGGGGGACGGGAAATCGTGGTTCGTGGTTCGTGGTTCGTGAAAACCCTGAATTGCCCACACGAATCTGATCCTACAAGGATGAAGCGTGAAGTCATGTACGGTGGGCACCCTAAAAACGATGCGCGTCCCCGTATCAGTGCGCGTCCCCGTATCAGTTCCGGTCGTCTCGACCGTGTTCACCGGCGAGACGCCCGTGCTACGAATCTTGTGCCGTCAATTCTTCCGCGCCGGTTGCGGCAGCGCATCAGGCGCTTCGGCAATGCGCCGACGCGCAATTGATTGTAGTGACGCACCTACGAAACTTTGTAAGGTCTGCGGAAAATTCCGCAGTCATGTGGGGTGCGATTCAGCGCACCGATCCACATGGCGGGTATCGGAAACGGTGCGATAAATCGCACCGTACCCGTTTTCGCCCCTTGCGCTTTGTTCGCTATACGCGATAGATAAACAATCGCTTGTAACCAGGCAAATACCCGCTTGCATTTCATCGGTGCGAATCGGCGTTCATCGGTGGCTAAATAGAAGCGCACGCGCGGATGATGCGGCGGCGCGGAGAGCACACGGGTTGGAAACCCGCGCCACGACATATGAGCGTGTGCTAATCCAAACTACGTCACTCACGCGATGCCGAGTTTTTTGAGATTGGTGAAGCTGATTTCGACATTCTCTAAGGGGTCGGCACCGTAGCAATTGTCCTGTTCGACCGCGCCCCACTGCACACCAACACTTGCGGCGGCATCAGAGATAGCGACAAAATCGAGCGTGCCTTCGCCCACCGGCGCGAATTTCTTTTCCTCACCGGCGGCAAGATCTTTCAGATGCACCAGATTGCACCGCGAGCCGAGTTGCTTGATATAGGCGACCGGATCGACTCCGCCGCGGGCGACCCAATAGACATCGAGTTCGGATTTCACATATTCCGCGTCGGTGTGCTGCCAGAAAATATCCAGACCAAATATCCCGTCGAATTTCTCAAACTCAAACGCGTGGTTGTGATAACCCAGCGTCAGACCGGCGTCGGCGAGTTGTTTACCGATGGTGTTGCAGCTGGCGGCGAATGCGCGCCACGCTGCGCTATCCTTGCGGCGATCTTCGCCGAGATACGGGATGATGACATTGGTGTTGCCGAGGACTTTGTGATCCGCGATGACCGCAGGCAGGTCTTTTTCAAGCTGATCGATCCCGACATGCGCGCCCGATACTTTTAATCCGGCAGCATCAAACGCTTTTCGCACTTCGGTGGCGGAGGTGAGATTGCCGTACCCGGCCAGTTCTGCGCCGGTGTAGCCGATTTTCGCAAGCGATTTCAAAACGCCGGGCAAATCTTTGGCGGTTAAATCACGAAGGGTGTAAAGCTGAACGGAGATCGGGAGCTTGGCCATGGGGGTTTCCTTTTGAAGTAATGTTGCATGGTCGCCAAAATCTCAGATTCATCAAGCGCGATGTCTATCTTGCGACGAAACGTGTGAGATTTTTACACTTTTTTAGGATCAGCGTGGGTTTTCTGTTTTCGTCAATGCGATATAGCCATAGAATCGAAGTCTGCATCGCCTTGATTGACGTAGACGCGTCACGAGGATGCACAGATTTCAAACGGGCATGGTGTTGAATGTTTTATACGCAGGTGATCTGCTTGGTTTTGATGCTTACCGTGGTCTGCCGGGCGCAGGAACCTGCGCCTGAAAAGATCGAACAGGCGATCGCCAAGGGCGTCGCGGGGATTTATGCATTGCAGAAT
>JBBQXB010000128.1:0-5705 GCA_038210015.1 Tepidisphaerales bacterium | reverse complement strand
CTCGTGCGTGATGCGTGCGATGCGTAGCTATCTTTTCCTCTATGACCTTTGTGTGCTGCGTAGTTCATTCCTATTCAGGACTGCCACGCGGCCGCTTTATGGCGGATGCGGATAACATTACAATCGCGGCATGACCAATTCTTATGATGCGTTCACATCGCTGACGCACAACACAGATGTTTGCATCGTCGGCGGCGGGATGGCGGGTTTGTGTGCTGCGATCGCTTCAGCGAGGCAAGGCGTAAAAACAATCCTCGTCCACGACCGGCCAGTGCTAGGCGGGAACGCATCATCGGAAGTCCGCATGTGGATCTGCGGCGCACACGGAAAAGGCAACAAGGAAACCGGCATCCTGGAAGAAATCCAACTCAACAACTGCCTACAAAACCCGGCTGGCAACTACAGCATCTGGGACGCGGTACTCTGGAACGCTGCATCGCAGCAACCTAATCTCACGTTGCTACTCAACACGACCTGCTGTGACGGTGTGACCGAACCGGTGGCAGGCGATTCATCGCAAAAGCGTTTGACCCACATCCGCTGCTGGACATTGACCAGTCAGACCTGGCACACGATCGGTGCGAAAATCTTCATCGACTGTTCCGGCGATAGCGTATTAGCACCGATCAGCGGTGCAGAAACACGTTGGGGGCGCGAAGCGCGCAGCGAATTTGATGAAGACATCGAACCCGCCAGTGCCGATCGCAAAACGATGGGCAATACGCTATTGATTCAGCTTCGCAAGACCGAATCGCGCGTGCCGTTCACGCCCCCACCGTTTGCGTATCTGTTTGAAACGCCGGACGATTTGCCATTTCGAATCAATGGCGTGCAGGGGCAGAACTTCTGGTGGATCGAGCTTGGCGGATTGAACAACACGATCAAAGACGCCGAGACAATTCGCGATGAACTGATGCGCTCGGCGTGGGGCGTATGGGATTACATCAAGAACCGTTCCCCCTCCAAAGCAGAGGCTGAGACCTGGGCGCTGGAGTGGCTTGGATCGCTTCCGGGCAAACGCGAAAACCGGCGGTACATTGGTGGGCATACGTTGACGCAAAATGAGGTCCGTGCCGCGACGACACCTGATTATTTCCCCGATTCAGTCGCGTATGGCGGGTGGTCGATGGACGATCACCACCCCGCCGGGCTGCTTTATCCTGGCCAGCCGACGATTTTTCACCCCGCGCCAACGCCTTACAACATTCCGTACCGCACGTTGTTTAGTCGGAATGTCGTGAATTTGATGATGGCCGGGCGGAATATCTCGGTCACGCACGCCGCTTTGAGCAGCACGCGCGTGATGGCGACCTGCGCGATCCTCGGACAGGCCGCCGGGACCGCAGCGGCGCTTGCGGTGGAGAAAAATCTCACGCCGCAGCAGTTGTATCCGAATCATATCGCCGACCTGCAACAGCGGCTGATGCTCGCCGATGCGTGGTTGCCCGGACGCACACGCGCGGTTGACCCGCTGGCGCAATCCGCCACTTGCAGCGACCCGGTATTGCTTGAAGCACATAATCGCGGCGACGGATACACCGGCGAAGTCGGACAGGCGATCACCTTCACATTCGCATCCCGCGTGCAGGTGGCGGGGCTACGGGCGGTGTTTGATTCCAACATGAATCAGGACAAGCGCATGCCGTGCAGCTACCCGCAGAACCCGAACCGCAAAAGTGTGCCCGAATCTCTCATCAGCAAGTTTCGCGTCGAAGCGCAGCAGACGGATGGATCGTGGAAAAAGATCTTTTCAGACACCAATCACCAGCGCCTGCGGTATTTGCCACTTCACATTGAGGCGAAAGCAGTTCGGTTTGTCCCCGAAGGCACCTGGGGCGATCAGGCGGCGAGAATCGTGTCACTCGAACCGGTGTCAACATTACCAGCGCATCTACCCCCGACACGCGATAGAATCCGCTTCCGCGATGTCGTTCACGCCCAAAATGCCGAGGACTTGGCACCGCCAGAATGTGACCCCAACGACACAAAAAAACCCACCCATGCCGCCTAACTTTATAAATTCCATGCAACGGTCGATGATTACACTCGACTAAAAATCACCGGGTGAATCCTTACCAATGGAATTGCATATGAAACCCGCTTCCCCCCAGCCCGTCTTTTCCTACTTCCTGACCGACCCTGCCGGTGCACATCGTGTGCTCCCTGGACCGACTGCTCGAGTCATCGAGGTAGGGAACCGAAAAGGCATTAACTTTACGAGTATTAATGGACGCGTTGCGCTTGCGGATCACACGTTGCGCGAACCGCGCGGCACGCTGTGCATGTGGGTGATGACGCTGGATGATATTTCTCCGGCAGCACAATATCCCGGGCACGCAAAATCGAATCCCTACTTCTCAAAGCATGTTCTGCTCACCGACCGCGAAGTCGTTCCCGACACCGACGCCGCGAATTTTTCTCTTGTCTGTGAAACCTATTGGCATCCGGTCTTCTACGCAAAGTTCGCCACAGGGAGTCATCTCCAGAATGCGTGGGGAGCGGTGCGCGGCGCACAAGCCCTCGCGGGACATTTCGAATTTCATCGACTCGAATGGTATTTGATCACCCTGCGATGGGATGATGACAACGGTTTGTATGAAATCTTCGCCAACGGCATTCGCGTCGCGGCGGCCGATTCCACCACCGGAATAATCCCTCGCCTGCCCTGTGGCCCGGTTGTCTATCTTGGAAGCCCCGCATTGGCAGTTTCTGAAGTCCACTTTTTTGATAGCACTTTATCCCCAGAACAAATCCGCGCGTTGCCCGAAGCATCCTCTGCCAATCCCGAGATTACCGCACAACTGAAACGCACGTTTGAAGGAACCAATCTTCAGCCGCTGAACTGGAAACCCGATCAGAACTGGAAGCAGGAACTGTCCCTCTCCTTGCAGGAAAAATCCCACTATCTGGACTTTTTTCTCCAGGGATGCGGGCCTTCCGTCAGTTTCAGCGATGAGGGGTTTCGCATCCGCACCCCGACCATGGAGGCCTATACCGCACCACGTCACGCCGTGCGGCCTGGCGTGGATATGACGCGTATGTATCTGTGGACTCGCAAAATATTCCAAGGCGATCTGGCCGTCAGTTTTGAATTTAAACTGAACGCCCCCGGCGGACTATGCCTCCTGATGACCCAAGCTGCGGGAATGCAAGGTGAAGATTTTCTCAGTGATTATCCCCTGCGCGTCAATGGCTCGATGGCGACGGTGTGCTGGGAAGATGTGCGCAATTATCACTGGGAGTTTTATCGCGACATGGTTGACGTTCCCAATCAACTCGTCTGCCACGCGTGTCTGAAAAATCCATGGTTCAAACCGATGGCGTTTCAATTTGAAAACCGACAGTGGGAGATTGATCAATGGTATCGACTCGACTTCGTTCAGGAAGGCGCCCACATCTTGGGCGCGATTGATGGGGTCACGGTCATCGACGCCACTGATAACGCTTTTATCAACAACGGCCCGGTGCTGCTCAACGGACGTATCGCGATTCGCTGCATGATGCGGACGGATATGACGTTCCGTAATTTGCAGGTCTGGAACCGCCCGCACTTTATAACTCACGCACTGTGAATGCGGCGTGATAGTTTAAGGGAACGATTCACACTCGCCGGCGATTTAGCGAGAACCTTGGGCTGTTTGGCGCATTGACGTTGCCTTTGCTGACGACGGCGAGGAAGTTGGGGTCGTAGCCGACGGCGCCGCGGTGTTCCATGTTTTCAAGGATTTCGATCGCGGAATGGACGAGCTTGTGCGATGCCTTGCCCTTCAAATGCGCGACAAACCCGACGCCACAGGCGTCATGGTCAAATTCGGGCAGGTAAAGGCCTTGGGGCTTTGGGTAGCCACGTCGGTAGTCTTTGCTGTCACTCATTGTTATTTCACGTTCTTTGCTAGCCGCAATTTTCTCGGAATCATCCACCAATTGCCTTGGGGACGTGATTGGGAAACCATTTCGTAACTCGTTCCAACGATCCCGCGCGGCCACGGGTCATCAACCCGATGATCGGACGGGTCGGGTATAACAGCAGAAATCATGCCAATGCGTGAATGGAAATTAGCCGGTTTGTTTAGGTAGGGAACATTGTGAGCGTCATGGTAATTATTGTCGCACCAGAATATTTCTCTTGCAAACCCTAATCGTCACGATATTCTTTCCAGCGTCGTAGAGATTTTAGATGGTGCTAAGAACTCACGCGACGAGAAATGTAACCACGCCGGGGAACATTTTATGTCGTCACGCCACTCTAATCGCCAAGTCCGATCCGCAGTCATTGAAACACTCGAAGACCGTCGGATGCTCTCGCAAACGATTGCGTACAGCTACTCGGGTCCGGGTGAAATGCTGGCTACAGGTGTCACCGCAAATTGGTACACCACACCACAACAATCAGTCAACGGCGACACCTTGCGCGGCTTAAGCGCGAACCAAACCCGCCCACTCATCCTTGCGAATCTTCCGGTGGCTTCCAATATATCAATCGCATTTGATCTGGCATGATTTTCCATATGTAAAACTTAATTTAGGTGACGCGGTTTACCGCAAGTTTGAAGCTACCATGTATTTACTATTTCAGTCAGATACTTTTGGTTCTATACCCGTGCCAATGCTCAAGGTTGACTGGAGCTTTGTTGGTAGGGCAAACAATGCAGGAGGCGTACCTGTACCCGGATGGTTTACACCGGCAGGTTGGTCGAAGATTACGCCAAATGCACCTGCAACAATAGACACGATTGCAGACTTTCCTGAGTGGACCACAAAGGCAAATACAGATCCTTTAACCCAATTCAATGTTGATCCGCCCGTGCAACCATAGATAGGAGTATTCATATGATGCAAGACTATCGACTATTTCTGTCCTTAATTATTCTCTCGGTTTTTTGGTCACCCGCTTCAGCTAAACTAGACATAGTGCCTAAGGTTGTAATTGAAGCGAGAATACTTAGTTCGGTGCGTGACGAACAAACGTGTTACGATTTAAACATTCAGTTTCTGAATCGCGATGCTCCAGTTCACTTATTCAATCCCTACCTAGATCCATTTATGCCTATGCCAGTCGAGCTTATGTGGCGAAAAAAAGGAGGGGAATGGCAGCCATGGGACAATGGTTTAACTACGGGTAGCAGAGTGTGGACTGCCAACTGGATTGAATTACCAAGCGGAGGGGTAGCAGGTAAATACCAAGACATTACACAAAGAGTTAACTCGTGGCAAAAGGGGCAGTACGAAGTTCGCGTCACTATGTTGCGAATGCTTTTTGAACCTAAAGATTCGAAACTTCTCACCGGCAATCCTGTTGCACCTCGAACTGAGCCGCTCACTGAGCAAGAGAAAGCACATAGACGTACCTTGCATGACCCCGTAGGTGAGGCGGCAATTATAGAATTTGAGAAACTATAGCGTGTATTTCCTCGGAAAATAGTTGATGCGGGCGTAGGAATACATTTGGCGCGCGGAGAAATACATCCCGCATGCTTCGTATTTCATGTTGCTCACCGCGGATAAAACTAAGGGGACATCCGGAATATTCCTGCATCGCAGCAGGCATAAGCCATGTCTTATCTGAGCTATGACCAAAAGCTGTGGATGGTGACTCGGCAATAAAAGCGGCGTAACCTTGGGTGTAGTTAATCCACTTCACCCGTAGCGGCAACGAGCCGCAGAAGGATACGCCATATGTCACTATCCCCATTTTCCTCGCCGGA
>JBBQXB010000127.1:0-6024 GCA_038210015.1 Tepidisphaerales bacterium | reverse complement strand
GGGTGGGGTGTCAAGGGTGGATTCAGTCTTGTCGATTGGGTGATGCACCATGCTTGTCAAATGGCGTGACTTGTCGGTTGGATGACGTGACATGCTTGTCAGGTGACGTGACTTGTCGGTTGGATGGCGCGACATGCTTGTCAGGTGACGTGACTTGTCGGTTGGATGACCTCACGGGGGAAATGATTCGGGAAAAATAAATGCTGGTTGTTAAGTCGGTGCCGGTGGGTGTCGATTGGAAGCCGCCCCTACGACCTTGCGAATGAGGCAAATGCTCGATGGTTTGAAGGGGTTGATCGAATCGTTACCCCGATTTTACGCCAAAAACGCGGAAAAGCGTTAACGGACGTGCTGGAATTGGGGACAAGGCTACACCGCATATGACCCTCTTTTCCCCCCTCTCCCATGTACGCATGGGAGAAAGCCGGGGTGAGGGTCTGGGTATTGTGCTGAAAACTTAAGTCGCATCGACGCTCGGCCCTCACCCTCTCCCGGCGCACCGGGAGAGAGAACAATTGCCCATGCGCGGTAGCGATGAGATCGGGGCGGGCGATCTGTGGCGGTTGTCGGCGATTTTATCATTGGAAACGGCGGGGGGATACGGTAGGATGGGTCAAGCGGACATGGATGTCTGCGTCAAAGCATCTCAGGACGTGGTGCCACGGATGGCGAGTACGGTCACTGCTATACCCTTCTTCTCTCGTGTCGCGAATCAACGCGGCATGCTATTCCCATTGGCGTGCGTGGTGCTGCTATTGGTGCTGCTTGTACCTTTGCCGCCGGCGTTATTGGATTTTTTGTTGGTGATCAACATCACGATCTCGGTGATCGTGTTGGTGACGACGATCTATGTGAAATCGCCGTTGGAATTCGCGGTCATGCCGTCGTTGTTGCTGGCGGTGACGTTGTTCCGATTGGTGCTGAATGTCGCGACGACGCGGCTGATTCTGACGGCGGGGGATGGTGGGAAAAGCCCCGAGCAGGCGATGTTTGCCGCAGGGCACATGGTGCAGGCATTCGCCAGTTTTGTCGCCGGTGACAAGCTGGCGGTGGGCATCATCATCTTCGTGATTATCTTTATCATTCAGTTTGTGGTCATCACGAAGGGTTCGACCCGCATCTCTGAAGTGGCTGCCCGTTTCACATTGGACGCGATGCCCGGCAAGCAAATGGCGATTGATGCCGACCTGAATGCGGGGGTTATCAACGAAGTCGAAGCCCGTAAACGCCGTGAAGCGATCTCGCAGGAAGCCGATTTTTACGGGGCGATGGACGGTGCATCAAAGTTCGTTCGCGGCGACGCGATCGCGGCGATGATCATCACGTTCGTCAACATCCTCGGCGGGATGTATGTCGGCATGGTCGAGCACGGCTGGCCGATCATGGCGACTGCGAAACTGTACACAATCCTCACCATCGGCGATGGATTGGTCAGCCAAGTTCCGGCGTTTATCACCGCGTTGGCGGCAGGTTTGATCGTCACACGAACCAGTTCGCGCAAAGACCTGGGCGACGAAATGCTCGGCCAGATGTTTGCCAAACCGGCGGCGTTGATGGTCGCCTGTCTATTCCTACTATTGCTGAGCGTGACGGGGTTGCCCGCATTTCCGCTGCTGGTATTGGCCGGATGCTGCGGCGGGTTGGCGTTTGTGCTTAGCCGGAATGCGAAGAAGCATGTGAGTGCGGATCTTAAGAAAATCAGCGACGAAGCCTCGGCCGCGGCTAAGGAACCGGAGAAGGTTGAAAAACTACTCGATGTCGATGCGATGGAACTTGAGGTGGGGTATGGACTGGTGCGCTTGGTCGATGAATCCAAAGGCGGCGATCTGCTGGCGCGGATTTCGATGATTCGCAGGCAGTTGGCGATCGAATTAGGCATCATCGTTCCGCCAGTGCGGATTCGTGACAACATGCGTGTGGGGGCGAACGATTACGCGGTCAAAATCCGTGGCCAGAGCGTGGCGTCGGGCGTGACCTATCCGGAGCAATTCCTTGCGATGGATAATGGCGCGACATCAGGCCCGATCCCGGCTGCGGAATTAACCGTCGAACCCGCGTTCGGCCTGCCCGCGTATTGGATCACAGAATCGCAACGATCGCAGGCGGAACTGATGAACTATACCGTCGTCGAAGCAACATCCGTGTTGGCGACGCACCTGACCGAAGTCGTCAAACAGCACGCTCATGAATTGTTGACGCGACAGGAAGTAAAAAATCTGATCGAAAATCTAAAAACAAAATCGCCGGCATTGGTGGAGGAAGTGATCCCAACCCAGATCAAGCCCGGCGAGCTGCAGCGGGTGATGCAGAACCTACTCCGCGAGCGCGTGCCGGTCCGCGATCTGGAGACCATCGTCGAAACGCTAGGCGACTGGTCCGGACGGACTAAGGACTTGGATGTGCTGACCGAGTATTGCCGCAATGCACTGTCACGCACAATATGTAAGCAGTATGTGGATGAATCAGACAAGCTGTGGTGTGTGACGCTTGATCCTGCGGTTGAGGATTTGGTGGTCGGTCATACCGATCGCGAGAAGGGCGGCTCGACCATGCCGCCTCAGACACAGCAGGCGATCACGAAGCGGATCGCCGAGAAGGTTGGGGAGTTGACGCAACTGGGTCGAAGCGCGGTTTTAGTCTGCTCGCCACAAATTCGCGCAGGATTAAGAAGAATGATTGAAAATGCTATCCCACAAGTGGCGGTACTTGGTTACAATGAAATTATTCCAGAGGTAGCGGTCGAGGCCGTTGGTCTGGTATCCTTAAACGGATGACATGGATGTCGCGACGAATAGTTCGTTGATACATATCTTTTAACGCAGTCTTGAGAGGCACGGATGCAGCTCCAGACATTTCAAGGTTCGAGTATGGCCGAGGCGCTGGCGCGCGTGAAAACCGCGCTGGGTTCTGAAGCGGTCATTCTACACACCCGTACGGTTCAACACCGTCGGTGGCTGGGTCTCAAGCGCATCGAATTATTCGAGATCACGGCAGGCAAGGGCATGAATGTGCCGGTGCGGCGGTCGATCCCGGACAAACCCGCACCACAAATCAAACGGGCTAGCGTCGCCGCTTATGCCAACGCTGCGAATGGAAATCGGATTGCGAGTTCCGGTTCTGGTGAAGTTAAATCTGCTCAACCCGGTCGAGGACTTCTCGATACACCCGCTGCACAAAATGTCGCGTTGATGGGGCTGACGCAGGAAGTGACTGCGCTCAAGACGATGATGAAGGATCTGGTCACGCAGGTGCGCACGACCAAGACCCCGAATGTGCCGGAGGAGTTGTTCGATCAGTATATGAATCTGATCGAAAACTTTGTCGCCGACGAGGTTGCGGTGGACATCATGAAGTCGCTGCAGAAACAACTTCGCCCGGAACTGCTGTCGGATCCGAAAATTGTCCGTGAGAAATTGGCCGAGCATTTGGAAAAAATGATCCCGACCGCCGGGCCTATCCAGCGGACTAAGGCTATCGGTCCGCACGTGGTGGCATTGATCGGACCCACCGGCGTTGGAAAAACCACGACGATCGCAAAGCTGGCAGCCAATCTGAAACTGCGGGAAAAACGTCGTGTAGGGTTGATTACGATCGACACTTTCCGCATCGCAGCCATCGACCAGTTAAAAAAATACGCTGATATTTTGGGCGCACCGCTTCGCGTCGTGGGTACGCCTGAGGATATGCCGTCGGCGATCGCGTCGATGAGCGATTGCGAGTTCATCCTGATCGATACCGCTGGGCGCAGCCCAAATGATTCTCTGAAATTAAATGAGTTGAAGCAGTTTTTGGAATACGCCGCGCCTGATGAGGTGCATCTGGTGCTGTCCACCACCGCATCGCAGGGGTGTGTGGAATTGGCGATGGAAAAGTTCGGCGAAGTGCGCGTCGATAAGTTGATCTTCACCAAATTGGATGAAGCGGCGCAAGTTGGGGTGATGTTTAATGTCGTGCGTAAAATTAATAAAGGCCTGGCCTATGTCACCACCGGGCAGGATGTGCCGGATGACATCGAGGTCGGACACGGAAAAAGGCTCGCCCGGATGATTCTGGGCGATTGAAGGGATTGACGATTTTAGATTTGCGATGAGTGCGAAATTGAAAATCTGAAACTGGCAATCGGAAAAAAATTATGACGGCAGCATTTGTCGATCAGGCAACTTCGCTTCGCTCACTGGCCGCCAAAACGACGGCGCCGGTGGTTCGGACACATCGCGCGCAGGTGATTGCGATCACCAGCGGCAAGGGCGGCGTCGGGAAAAGTAACATCGCAGTCAACCTTGCGATCAAAATGGCAGAATCCGGCAAGCGCGTCGCGCTGCTCGATGCCGATCTGGGACTTGCCAACGCCGATGTGCTCTGCAATGTCGATCTCAAATGGAATCTGTCGCATCTGATTAGTAAAAAGCGGCAGCTTTCCGAAGTGATGATTAAAACGCCCGGCGGATTTTATCTGATCGGCGGGGCGTCGGGACTTGCGAAAATGGCAGACCTGACCGATATGGATCGCCAGCGCATTCTCGATTCACTCAGCGAATTGGAAGCGACGTTTGATGTGCTGATTATTGATACCGGCGCAGGCATTAACGCGAACGTGTTGTGCTTTACCCGGGCTGCCGATCATGTGTTGATTGTTACCACGCCCGAACCGACTGCGATCACCGATGCCTATGCCGTTGCGAAAGTGATGATCCGTGACGGACAGCAACGACAGATGAGTTTGTTGGTTAATCAAGTGCGATCGGCATCCGAAGGCCGGGCGGTGTATGAGCGAATCAGCAAAGTTGCCAGGCAGTTTCTGGGTGTGGGTCTGTACGATGCCGGATATGTGTTTTCGGACGAAAATGTGTCGCTGGCGGTACGTCGTCGAAACCCGTTTGTGATTTCTGCACCGCGCTGCAACGCCAGTGCGTGCGTCGCGCAACTGGCGACAAAATTACGTCAGGATCAGCCAACCCGTGTGCAGGCGGGTGGGTTTTTCCATCAGATGAGTAGATGGCTAAGGATATAGGAGTTGGGCGGGTCAAAGGTGTTTGATACATGCTTTTGACAAGTCGCAGCAGGTACGAAATGACCCGTCGAATTGCCGCCACTTTCGCGCTGGTTGTCTTCGCGATGTGCCTGATCGAAGGGCTTCGCGCAGAAAATCCTTTCGGGACGGTAATATTGCGGGCACTACTAGGGCTTGTGGTTACGTTTGCGATAGGCCTTATACTTGGTGTTATGGCCGATAAAATGCTGAAGGAAAATCTGGAACAGACAGAAAAACCGAAATAAACATTACTTAATTTGCGGGCAACTAGCCGATAAACCGAAATGGCTAGTCGTGCTTTTTCAGAATGGTCTGGAATGGCTTACCGCATGTCTTACGGATTCATCGGGTTATCGAGCAAGGAAGCTTGAGTCAGACCCGAGTCCACGAATGACTGGCCCATGGAACGGGAGACTGTATGACACGAACCATCTCAAAACGGGACATTAAAGAAGTTTGGACCGAGTACAAGGATGTTCGCATCCAGTACGAAAGCATCGAAGCCGGCGAAACCGACGAAGCCAATCCTTCGCCGCAGTTCAAGCGCATCAAGTTCACCAGCGAAAATCTTCGCAACGTCATCATGGAGCATTACCTCCATCTGGTTCGATACAATGCCGAGCGCGTACACCACAAACTGCCCGGCGAAGTCGAACTGGACGATCTGATGTCATCCGGTATCTTCGGTTTGATGGACGCGATCGAAGCGTTTGATCTGGAACGTGGGGTGAAATTTGAAACCTACTGTGCACCACGTATCCGTGGCGCGATTCTCGACGAACTGCGTTCGATGGACTGGGTGCCGCGATTGGTGCGCAGCCGGGCGCACAAGCTGGACGGTGCGAATAAGCAGCTTGAAGTCGAGCTGGGCCGAGCGCCCACGCACGATGAAATCGCCAAGCACCTCAAGGTCTCGATGAATGAGTTCGAGAAGATGGCCAAGGACGCCAGCGCCGTCGGCCTCGTCTCCCTCTCGCGCAAGTGGTTCGAAA
>JBBQXB010000126.1:0-6069 GCA_038210015.1 Tepidisphaerales bacterium | reverse complement strand
CTGTTGGGTCGCGAGATGTACGAGCGTTGGCATCACGTTGCGTGTCATGGACTGCCTTTTGCATTGCTGGCGTGCGCTATTCTCGCCGCACTTTTATCCAGCGGCGTCGCACGCCGCATAGCGGTTGGGATATTATTGTTGCTCTGCTTTCATCTGCATCTGCTAATGGATTACTGGGGATCCGGTCCTGGCTGGCCGATCGTTTATTTATATCCATTCAGCGAGTTTAAAATTATAAACTGGGATGGTTGGGACTTGAGCAGTTGGCAAAACAGCCTAACGGCGGGGGTGTTGCTAGCGATTACGATCGTGATCGGCGCAGTTGCAAAACGTACGCCACTCGAAGTGCTGATGCCGTCGCTGGATGCGAAGCTGACCGGCCGCGCCGTCATAAGTAGTAATGGCCCAAAGGATTAATGCCCTAACGGGAACGATTATATCGGCAACTTGCGGGCGGTGTGTAAAAATGCGTCGTGGTTTTGCCGCACTTCAGCCAGTGAATCGCCGGCGAACTTTTCGAGTAATGCGCGGGCGATCTCAAATGCGATCACGTTCTCCATCACCACCGATGCGGCGCTGATGGCTGAGATGTCGGATCGTTCCCATCCGGCTTCGCTGGGTTGTTTGTTGGCAAGATTAATCGATCGCAACGGTTTACCGAGCGTGCTGATGGGCTTCATCGCGCCACGCACGATCACCGGCATGCCGTTGGTCATGCCGCCTTCCAAACCTCCGGCGTTGTTGCTGGTGCGCACGAAACCAAGACTTGGCAGGTGTTTTTGTGATTCGTCAAAAAATATTTCGTCGTGAACTTTCGATCCCGGCAATTCCGCCACGCCAAACCCCATGCCGATTTCGACGCCTTTGAATGCTTGGATCGCACCGACCGCGCCCATGATTCGACCGTCAAGCCTGCCATCAATTGTCATCGACGAACCCAATCCGACCGGGCAACCAAAGACGTGGCATTCCACGATCCCGCCAGCGGTATCTTTGGCGACCTTCGCGGAGTTAATGAACTCTCGCATTTGTGCGGATGCCTGCTGATCCGGGCAATACAAATCCGATGCGTCACGTTCGTCCCGCAGTTTTTTGATGAAGTCCGCTGTGGCGCCGCCGATGACTTGCTCATCCAATAACGTGATCTTCGCCTCGGATGGACCGACTTTTCTGACAAATCCGACGACTTCAATACCAAACGTATTGAGCAGCGATCGTGCCAATCCACCCGCTGCCACGCGGGCGGCGGTCTCGCGGGCGCTGGCGCGCTCCAATGTTTCACGGCAATCGGTGGTCAGCCATTTGATCGACCCCGCCAAGTCGGCATGGCCAGGACGTGGTCGCGTAAGCGGGGGGGTCTTGTCAGGATCGTCCAGCCGGTAATCCTTGTTTGGAATCAACATCGTGATCGGCGATCCGATCGTCTTGTTCATCCGCGTGCCGGTCAGAAACTCAACCCGGTCGGTTTCAATTTTCTGACGCCCACCACGCCCGTATCCGCCTTGACGCCGTTGCAATTCATGGTTGATCAGATCGACGTCAATCGCCACGCCTGCGGGCATGCCTTCGACGAGCGTGATGAGTGCCTTGCCGTGCGATTCCCCGGCGGTTCGGTAGCTGAGCGTTGCCATGTTATTGATCTTACAGAGTCACAGGCGGCAGGTCATCCCGGGATAAAAGGCCTTGCCGGTGCCGGAGCGGGTGATTCGGGTTGTGGACCGCGTTCGTCGGGACGCACAAAGCCAACCCGTTTCGCGACGCTATCAGGTGAAAACCAGCTATTCAATATGCCACTTGTCATCAATTCCTGCATCTGTAAATCGGCACGGAACTCTGACTGCACCATCGGTTCAATCTTGGTCGAAACCCGCGTCTCGGCGGCGAACAATTCAACCGCCAACACCCGATCCGCCCGCTGTGCTTTAATCACCGCATGGCGAGGCAATTCGGATTCAGCTTTCAGGCCACGCAACAATTCAAACGTCGGTTCGATCAGAAGATCGGCGTAGGGGTCGGTGATTGGCGCACCGGGGATTTGCGGATGAAACTTGCTAAACCACGCCGACGTGTAGACGACCTGATCCAACGACGATAAGCCCGATACCTTGGCTTTTGCAACGGCGGCGTCAGCGGCTTCAACCGCTTTGGCGAAGGCATTTTTACGACGAACGTCCTTCACCAATTGCTCTTGCACTTCGCCCAAAGTCGTTGGAGCGTGGGATGGCACGGCCTCAACCACCCGTGCGACATAGGTATGATCGGCCGTCCACAACGGCTTGGTCGGCTGATACAGATCGAGCAAGCCAATGCCAATGCCTATTTCCGTTTCAGGTTTGAACGCTTTAACGGCGCCGAACAAATATGGCGTGACCGACTGCGTGTGATTACGCGGGCCAATTTCCTCAACAGTTGCCAATCCGATCCCGGGTTTGCCGCGCAGTTGGAAATCGTCCACCAAATCCGCGTCGTTGACCACATCCACCGTCACACCATGACGGCGTTGCACTTCGTCGCGGATTTTCAGCAGATACTCATAACTGCCAAATGCGACATCCCGCACGGCGGTTTTTCCGATTGGCTGGGTTGTCGCGCCGGTGTTCTTGGATGCTTTAGCAAAATCCTCATTCATCTGTTCGATGATGAGATTGACCACCGCGCGGCGTTTTTGTTCGATCAGCGGGCGACGGATCGCTTTGAACACTTTTTCGTTGACACTTTCAAAGGTCGGCTTGCTGGGCACGGTTGCCGGCTGCGCGGTTTGAGTCGTCGGCGGGGTGACGACCGTGACAAACTCTTCCCAGTTCTTCGAAAAATAAACGCGGGCTTCTTCTTCCCATGCAAAATCGTCTTTCGATTTGCGAACCGCTGCGGCGACTTCGCTTTCCGGCACGGCGAGGTATTGCAGCCGGATCATGTTCGGCACGCGATACCCAAAACCGAACGGATTGCTGCCCGACGCATAACTGCCACGCGGGATGGCGGCGTACGCCTCAAATTGCACGCGCAGTTCGTCGGCGGTGGGTTCTGAAATCTGTCCGAGATAATCGTCCGCACTAAACACCGCCAGCCGTGCTTTGATCAGTTGCGTTCGTTCGGCGATGCTCTGATTCAGCATCGGGGTACTGATTTTGACATTCTGCATGGATCGCACAAAACGATCGCGAATCGCCAACCCCATCCGAACACTCTGCTTCAATCGTTCAATCGCGGGTGGATTGGTTAACGGCTGGAGGACGACGGACGGTCGTTCCTGCGTGATGACTTGCGGCTTGGAACGATCGCTGAAAAAATCATCCACTTCGGATTCGTTTGCGCTGGCGTAACCCTCCATCGCTTCGTGATACAGCAGCAACCAGGTCAATTCGTTGTCGTTGATGCGTTGATAAAGCTGCGTCGCAAAGCGCGGATCCATTTGAGATGCCAGCAGCGGATCATTTCCAAAGCTGAAAATGCGATCCCACGCCGTCATTTGCTGGCCTGATCGAGCGTCGGTGACGATTAGCTGCCTAAGCGATTGCAGACGCGCGCGTGCGTTTTCGATTTCTCGTCCGTCGATCGGCTTGCCTTGGATCGTCCCGTATTGGCTGCTCGCCGCGCCGCAATGCAAGCCGCTTGATGGAAGCAGGAATGCGAGCATCAGCAACGCACCAAAAACTGCTAGGGTTTTCTTACCGTGTTTGTCAAAAAATCTATACATGAATAAAGGTCGTTCGCAGGGGTTAAGTGTGATCAGAATCGCTTGCCGAAGGAATTAATTTGCCGGTTGCAGGCGTTTTAGGTCGGCCTCGGCTTTTTTCGATGCCGGGTCGTTGGGGAACTCTCGCGTGATTTGCTCCAACACCGTAGCTGCCGATTCTTTCTCACCTATTTGTTCCAAAATATCTGCCGTCGCGACGAGTGAAGTTAGCACATTAGGTTTGCCTTCAACCTCTCCAAAATGGGCAACCACCCGCATGTACATTAGCGCAACATCCTGCATCGCAGCTTTGTCGTTCTTATTCACCGTCGCACGCTTCGCCGCGGCAAGTGTGTATAGCGCGTCGCTTTGCAATCGCGGGTCAGTGATGCTTTTGCGATTGTCTTCAATCAGTTTGATCGCTTCGGCGTATTTTTTCTGATCCAATGCCAGCCGCGCCTGTGCGACTTTTGCACCGGACAACTGTTCGCGAATCTCCGGCATATCGCCTAGCGTATCGGCGAGTTTTGCAAGCCGCTCAAGCGCAGCGGTCGCGGCGGCCTCATCGCCCTTACGACGGTGCAAATCAATCAAAAATGTATAAAGCCCCACCTGCTGCGGGGCACCGATTCCGGGCTGCTTGAGTGCGTTTTCGACATCGGCGACCGCGGTATCGAGTTGCTTGTTATCTTTGTCCGGCAACGCAGGTTTGTACTGCATCGCTTCGTCGGGGTGTACCGACAAAATCGCCAGATACGCCATGAGACGCGAATCAAAACGATCCTTATCTCCTAGTGACGTCAGCAACCGACGTGCCGCATACACGCGCAGCCACGGCTTGTTAGTCGATCGCAACGCCTTGGTGTAGTTGTCTACGGCTTTATCTTTTTCATCCTTGGCGAATGATTCTTCAGCCTGATTAAACGCCGTTTCGCCATCCACCGCGATATGGCTGACACGTTCCAGCTCGCGATCGTTGCGCTCGCCAGACCGCGTTTGATAGATCAGTCTGCCATCAGAAAAATCAACGAATGTCACCTGCTGAGATTGCATCCCCGGCACGAACAGTTGATCTGCCCACGCCAACGACGCCCCACACATCGCAGCCGCGATAATCAGGGATCGGATTTTTGCGCCCATGTTCCGTTTACCTTTCCGCCAAAGTCAGTCCGGCACGTTATTTACGTGCGCTTTACAAAATGCAGGAGAGGGGGGTCGAACCCCTACACCTTGCGGTACAGGATCCTAAGTCCTGCGCGTCTGCCAATTCCGCCACTCCTGCGAGGACCGGACACCGATTAAACTCCCGTTGACGTGCACTGTCAACGTGACGACAACCACTTCAATGGCGTTTTTTTAGTATCAACAGGGATCCTCAAAAGACGCATTATCCACTTCTTGACTTTGCACGCCGATCCGTTACATATACCCGTGCGCGTGGCCGCAAGGTCACGGTGATTCCGCGATAGCTCAATGGTAGAGCATCCGGCTGTTAACCGGAATGTTGTAGGTTCGAGCCCTACTCGCGGAGCTACTTAAAATGTTACGGAATAACGTAACGATCCAGTAAATGCACGACGCCGGAGGCCACCCCCTCCGGCGTTGTCGTTTTCCCACACAAAACCCGACTTTCACGCCCGCGTCGCGCTCTCTGGTTTTTGCCAGAGAGTCCGGGCGGCGATCGCATACGTCATGTTTACGGTTCATCCGGTTTTCGCGCAGTTGGGCTTGAAAAAATGCGGACAGGGCCGTCTCCTATGGAGTTGCAACACTTCAAGGAGATCGGCCCATGTCCACCAGCCTATTGTATCACGCCTTCGGCCTACGCGGCTACCGCTTTGTCCGCAATGACTACCGCGAAGGAGTCGTCCACTTCTCTATCGAACACACACCCGAATCCCTGTGCTGCGGCCAGTGCGGGTCGGATCATGTGCGTAAGGCCGGTACGGTCATCCGGCATTTCAAATCGCTGCCGATCGGCGCGCACCCGGTCAGCTTCGAGCTGCCCGTTCAGCGGCTGTGGTGCTTCGAGTGCTGCGCGACGCGTCAGGCGAAGCTCGGATTCGCCGATGAGCGGGTCAGTTACACCCGCGCCTTCGAGCGTTACGCGCTGCACCTGCTCGAATGTGCGACCATCAAGGACGTGGCCCGGCACCTGGGGGTGGGCTGGGACACCATCAAGGATATCCAGAAGCGCAACCTGGGACGGCGTTTCGGCAAGCCGCGACTCAAGGACCTCCAACACCTCGCCATCGACGAGATCAGCATCGGCCACGGACATCGTTATCTCACCGTCGTGCTCGACCTTGACAGCGGCGCGGTGGTGTACGTCGGGGACGGTAAAGGGGCTGATTCTCTCGATCGATTCTGGCTGCGGCTGCGGGCATCGGGGG
>JBBQXB010000125.1:0-6200 GCA_038210015.1 Tepidisphaerales bacterium | reverse complement strand
GTTTCGGGCAATCCAAACAATTCCTGCAGCCGCACCGCCAGCACCGGCGATTGCGCGGGGTCGGGATTATACTTCAAACGAATCTGCGATCCGGTAGGCACTTCGATCGTTTCGGGCGCATGCTGCTGCAAAAGTCGATCCAAAGGATAGACCAATCGGTTCTTCAACGTGTCATACAGCGCCTGTATCACCTGCGGCTTGGATTGCTTACCCGCCGCCGCTTCGATGAAAATCTCCTGCCAAAAGTGGTCATCAATCACTGGGAAATCGCGATCCGGCAGTTGTCGCGACAGAAAAGCAATTCGCGCGACCAGATCCGCGAGTTTTTCATCCCCGACTATGATCGCAGGCAGATCATTTCGCATCGCTTCGGCCAGCAAACCGGCGGCCTCATCCTTTTCGACATTGGTTTCAATCGTTTCTCGCAACATCAGATCGAGATACTTCGTTCGTACGCGCACGACCGCCCGCTCGCGTTTCTCGTCATATTCCGCAACACGTTCTTTGCTGATCGATTGCGGAAACATTTCCTCCAGCCATTCTATTTCGACTGATGACGCGATGCGGACAAACGCCTCGCGGGTTCGCGCCCGATCATCCTGACGCGGATCAACCGCGACAAAATAATCGCCATTCAACACCGAGCAGTCCTGATCCAGCCGCACGCCCACCCCGCCAACCATCGTGCCGGTTCGCACATCGCCGCGGCGGCGGCAAACCCGATCGGGGTAGGCTAATAAAACCAATTTTCGTAAATCCGAAACCCTTGCAATGTCATTCCCGCCGCGCGGATTTATCCGAAGAAACTGATCCCGAACCTGCCAAACCTGCCTGGCTGCGAACGCATCGACGCCTTCGGGCACACGCCCGCGCGAAAAATTCGTCCGATGCGATTCTTCCAACAAATGCAGCCGCACTTCAACGTCGCTGTCGCTGGTGAAATTTCGCGATCCGATTGCATCACGATCCGACCACTGTTTCTGGACAAAATCTTTCTCAGACAGCATCGCCGCGACGGTCGCGCCCAGTGTCGGATCAGATGCCGAGATCAGTAGCCGCGCCAGCCGTGGATGCACCGGCATGGACTGCATTTGTTTACCCACCGGGGTCAATTTTCCATCAGCATCCAGCGCGCCGAGCATTTTTAACAGTCGCTCGGCGTTATCAATCGATTCACGCGGCGGCGGATCAAACCAGCCAAAAGCATGCGGATCAGATTGTCCCCATGAGTGCAAATCTAAAAGTGTGGGTGCCAGATCAACCCGCGCAATTTCCGGCAGATCAAAATCATCCAACGTCGCCTGTTCCTGCTGTGTCCACAATCGCACGCATCGCCCCGCCGCCGTTCGTCCGGCGCGACCGGCACGTTGGGTGGCGCTGGCGTTACTGATGCGATCCAGATTTAATGAATCCAGCCCCCGCTGCGGATCAAAACTGGGCTTGCGCGCCAGTCCCGAATCGATCACCGTTCGTACGCCGTCGATGGTTAACGATGTTTCAGCAATGTTCGTCGCCAGCACGATTTTAGGTGTCTTGCTCGGCGCGATCGCCTGTTGTTGCTGTTCAAAGGATAACGATCCATGTAACTGCAATACCGTGCGGTTCGGCGCCCGGTCGTTAATCGCCTGCTGGGCACGCGATATCTCAGCTGCGCCGGGTAAGAACACCAGCACATGCCCGCCATCCGGCTGATCGAGCACCACATCGGCGACCGTATCCTCCAGATACTTTCCAGACCGCGGACGATAGGTAATCTCCACAGGAAACGTCCGGCCGGGTACGCGGATGATCGGGGCATCTCCTAAAAATCGCGCGATCGGCGCTGCATCCAGCGTGGCGGACATCACGACGATTATCAAATCCTCGCGAAGCGATTGCCGCACCTCATTCAGAAACGCGAGCGCCAGATCGGAATGGATTGATCGTTCATGAAACTCATCCAGAATCACGCAACCCACCCCTTCCAGCGAAGGATCATCAATCAGTTGCCGCGTGAGAATCGCCTCGGTGACAACGCGTAATCGCGTGCGGGCAGTGATGCGTTTTTCAAACCGCACCTGATAACCGACTTCATCCCCCAGCACCCATTTGTTTTCATCCGCGATGCGTGCTGCGGCGGCGCGGGTCGCGATCCGGCGCGGCTGAAGCATCACAACATTCGGATGTTCGGATGAAAGCAAGCCCGACTTCAAAATCGCTGGCGGCACGCGCGTCGTCTTCCCCGCACCCGGTTCGGCGACCAGCACCAACGAGCGGTGCGCGCGGATCGCGTCAATGATCGCGGGCATGTGTTGGTCGATCGGTAAGTCGGGTTTGGAATAGGCCACAGATCGCACAGATTACACGGATGTCATCGCGTTTCGATAGTGAGGTCGCCGAACATTCGGACCGTGACGTCTGGGCGGAAATCCTTGAAGCGAGCGGATTGCAGCAGCGGCGCGGTTTCGTTGGTGACGAACGTGTGGTGGATTTCGACATCCAGTCCGCGATCACGGCAGGTGGTCCAGAAGGGGTATTCCCAGTCGTCGATGTTGGTGTGCAGGCCGACGCGTCGCACGCCGTGGCGTTTCAGTTCGTCGACGACTGCCGCATACCGCAACTGCAGGTTCTGGCGGTTGCGGAACATGATCTGTTCGCGCGAGAGCATGAAGATGCTGCGATTCTCTGCAAAAAGCCCCGTGGGTTGGTCTCCGGGCATCCAGCCGAAGACGGGACGCGATTCGTTGTTGATCACCCACGGGATGGAGATCAGCAGAAGTGCCAAGGCTGCGGGGACGGTCATCCATTTGGTGAACGCCGCTTCAAAACACGCACCGAATATCGGCGCGCCCATGATCAGGATCGGAAGCAGCAGCCGGGTGTGCCAGATTTGCCAGCGCAGCACGAGGCAGAACATCAGCATCATCCCGACGATCATCGCCACAAGCAGCACACCGAACCGCCGACGCCGCCACCGCGGAAACGGGATAATGACCGCCGCAGCCGCCAGCAGCGCGGTGTGGAGTGGGTTGCCGGAGATGTCTTCGTGGTTCCAAGCGGTGTCGACGTGGAACTTCTGGTTGCCCCAGGTCGTGCGCGGGTCGTCCGGGTCGGCGCCGATGTGTTCGTGCAGCCACTTGCCCCATTCGGCCACTACCGCGTTGCGCGTCTCGACGTTGGCGTTAGGAAACGTCTGCGACAGCCAAGCATTGATCCCCACATCGATCGCCGGCCAACCCGTGATGCGACGCCAGTCAGGTAACGCGAGCTGAACCGCCACACCGCGAATCACGTTCGATGCAGTCGACTTTGGGTTGTGTACCTCCGTTGCGTATTTCCAGTCGGCGTCGGAATTTGGATCTTCCTTGCCGGGACCGAATGCATTCCCGCACGTCGCATAATTTCGCATGAAGTGAGGTGACGCGATCGCGAACCCGACACACGCTACGACCATCGCCACCGATGCGCCGTTCACTCGCCTTTGGTACGTCAGCACGATCGCCAGCATGACGCCCGCCGGCGCCGCGAACAGCAGGACGGTCCCTTTGCTCAACAGCGCCAGCCCGAGCGCCGCTCCGCACGCTGCGATGCTCCATGGACGCGGGCCGTGGATCAACAATTGGAACGAAAGCCCCACAAAACATCCGAGGAACAGCGCCGCCACCAGATCGTTCTGTGTCGACGTGCTTTCCAGGATCGCGGTGGGCAACGTCAGGCAAAAGACGCTCGCCAGCAGGATTCCCCAACGACCCGCGCCGATGAGGTCGGCGATCCACGACACGCATACCATGCACCCACACAACGCCGCCCATTGCACCGCGTTGGCGAGAGAGTCGGTGCCGGTCAGCAGCATCGTGTGCAGGATAAACCACTCCGCCAGCGGGGGCATGAAATCCTGCCGCCCGATCTGCGTGGGGAAGTGCGCGATCGTCTGGTCTTGCATCCAATGGCACACCCGCGCCATGTGATACGTCATCGAATCCCAGTTGTTCGGCGGGGAGACGATCGCGATCGTCAGCAGCGATCCTAGGATCAGTGCCATCGGCAGCACGACAACGCCGACGCCCGCAATCACGCTCCATTTCCGCTCGCGCAGCTCGCGCCGCGCTGGCCTTTCGAGCACCCATAGCCCACCAGTGATGAACAGGAAGATCGTCCACGCCCCGATGACGTTCGCGCGCGTGAGGCTGAGCGACACGCTGAGCACCTCGTTTACGATCACCACCCACAGTGACAGGATCAGTATCGTCAGCACCACCGCCAACTGCCACGGCGACACGCGCCTCCGCAGCACCGCAAACAGCGCTGTGGCCGACAGGATCGGGAGCAGTACGGGAAAGGAATGTAGCATCGATCAGAGAGTCCTCACGCCCGTTACGCGTTGGCATGCGTTTCGTTGACTCGGACAATGACTGTGCGTCTCATGCGCAGGTACTGCGAAGCATCTACCCGCGGATCAAGTAGACCCTTCATTCTTTCTCCGTGTCACTGTGGTGAATCCCGACTTCCTCCTATAATAGCCTGCAATGAAGATTTATACCCGCACTGGCGACGACGGCACGACCGGTTTGATCGGCGGCGATCGCGTACGAAAAAGCGATTTGCGACTCGATTGCTATGGCACGACCGACGAACTCAATGCAGCCATCGGGTTGATCCAAGTCATCGCGCCCGACTGGTTAAAACCGATGCTCGATCCGGTGCAAAATGAGCTATTTGTCATTGGTTCATACCTGGCAGCACCGGAAAATGATCCGACGGCACTGAAATATCTGCCGATCTTGGATGAAAGCATGATCGGGCGATTGGAGATGCAGATTGATGGATTTGAAACCGAACTACCGAAATTGAAATATTTTATTCTCCCCGGCGGTTCTGAACTGGCTGCTAGGCTGCATCTGGCGCGAACGGTCTGCCGTCGTTGCGAGCGGCTGGTCGTCACCTTCTCATGGGATCGACCAATCAATCCGGTGATCGTGACTTATCTAAATCGTCTCAGCGACTGGTTATTCGTCTGTTCACGGCTGGCGAATCACCGCGCCGGCGTCCAAGACGTGCCGTGGGTGCCGAATAAATAAGTGAGGCCCAGAGTCACCACCGTTTTACCCTGAGGTACTCCGAAGGGTCTACTTGACGCGTAAAATACGCCTGTTTTTGCAAGTCAAGTAGATGCTTGGGCGTACCTCAGCATGACAATAAGAATGAGCACGACGTAATTCAGATTTACCGTTGGTTACTTCGCCAGCGATTCGCGATACCAATCGCAAGTCACCTTCAACCCGGTTTCAAAATCGACGATCGGTTCGTATCCCAGTACCGCTTTGGTTTTGGACAAATCCGCCAATGAATGCGGCACATCGCCGGGGCGCTCGGGTGCAAATTCGGGCTTCAAATCGTTGCGATCAAAGTTTTTGATCATCGCCTCGGCCAACTGCAAAACGGTATATCGTTGCCCGACGCCGACATTCACCACATCCCCATCTAGGCGTTTGGTTGATCGCGCCGCCAGCAGATTGGCGTGAACGGCGTTGTGGACGAAGGTGAAATCGCGGCTGGCCGAACCGTCGCCGGTGATGCGTGGGTTTTGTCCCGATAGGATCATTTTGCTAAACGCCGCGATCACGCCCGAATAGGGGCTGTGCGGATTTTGTCTTGGACCGAAGATGTTGAAATAACGAAGTGAAATTGCGTCGATGTCGTAGCAGGCGGCGTAGGCACCGATGTAGCATTCGCCGATCAGTTTCGCGGCGGCGTAGGGGCTTTTCGGGCGATCGGGCATTGTTTCGGTCTTGGGTAGTTCCGGCGCATCGCCGTAGGCGCTGGATGAGGCCGAATACATCACACGCCTGATACCCACCTTTCGCGCGGCCTCCAGCAGATTGACCGTGCCCGTGCCGTTGACTTCGTGATATGCCAGCGGATTCGCCACGCTATGTGGGACCGATACCAGCGCCGCCAGATGAAACACCAACTCGCGCCCCTTCAGGGCTTGCTCCAACGCCGCTGAGTCCAACACGCTGCCGCGAATCAGTTTTGCGCCTTGGGTCAGGTTGGATTCATTGCCGGAGGTGAGATCGTCGTAGACGTGGACATCCGCACCCAGTTTCACCAGTGCTTCGACGAGGTGCGATCCGATAAAACCCGCCCCGCCGGTGACCAGTACCGGAAGTCCACGAAACGATTCGCCATGCAGCGACTGCCAGTCGGTTGAATATCCCATT
>JBBQXB010000124.1:0-6315 GCA_038210015.1 Tepidisphaerales bacterium | reverse complement strand
GTTTGCCAAGCCGTTGCTGATGCTTTCAGACTGACGGGTTGATCAATTCCAGCGGCCGCGTGCTTATCCGCCAACTCACTGCTTGAGCACCTGCGATTCGTCGCACCCCGCCCCCGGCCCCTCCTTCAAGGGGTGGGAGGCGGATATCGGACGTGATTTTGACGTTGAAAAAGCGGATTTATTTTGCGATTCAGTCCATGGGTCGCTAGGATGGGGGATTCGCGTTTCAAACGGTTTTCTTCGCTAGCGACCTCCATGGCCGACGGTGCATCTTCTGGACTTTCTAACGGGTTTGACGGCAAGACTTTGGTCTTGGCGGCGGTGGATATTGTCCAGCTTGTCGGGCAAACCGTCGCGTTGAAAAAGCGTGGCCGGTCGTATGTCGGGCTTTGTCCGTTTCATACCGAAAAAACACCTTCTTTCCACGTCCATCCCGATCGCGGGTACTTCCATTGCTTTGGCTGCAAGGCGTCGGGCAATGCGATTGATTTTGTGATGAAGCGCGACCGCATTGAGTTTATGGAAGCAATGCGTCAGTTGGCCGAGAGGCACAATATCGAGTTGCCCAAAGGCGCCAGCCGCGAGTCGGTCAGCCTGCGTCAGGGATTGCTTGATGCCCAATCGGCGGCGGCGACCTATTTTGAGCAGAATCTCCAGCATCCCCAACTCGGCGAGGCAGCACGCGAATATCTGAAATCACGCGGATTTAATGACGAAACGATCAAGCAATTCCGGATTGGCGTGGCGTTGGACGGGTATGACGGGCTGAGCAAATCGCCGTTGATGCGGAAATTTAATGCCGAATTGCTGATGCAAGGCGGGCTGATCAAGCAAGGTGAAAGCGGCGGAACTTATGACACGTTTCGCAGCCGGTTGATGTTTCCGATCCGGGATGAGAACGGCAGAGTGGTTGCGTTTGGTGGCCGAGTGATGCCGGGGTCAGATCACCCCGCCAAGTACCTTAATTCGCCTGAAACGCCGCTTTTTAGCAAATCGCGGATCGCCTACGGGCTTGATCTGGCCAAGCCGCGGATCATTGAGACGAAAACCGTTGCGGTGGTTGAAGGGTATACCGACGTGGTGATGGCGCATCAATTCGGTGCCAGTAACGTCGTTTCGGTGCTGGGAACGGCATTGACCGAAGCGCATGTGACGTTAATCCGAAGATTTGCGGATCGAATCGTGTTGCTGTTCGACGGCGACGCCGCCGGGGATATGGCGGTTGATCGGGCGTTGCAGCTTTTCTTGACCCAGCCGATCGAAATCGCGATCGCCACCCTGCCGCCGGGGGTTGATCCGGATGAGTATCTGCTGGAACGCGGGTTGGATGCATTTGATTCGATGCTGAAAAATGCCGAGGATGCCCTCAGCTTCCAATGGCGGCAACTGTTCCGCAAGCTCAATGCCAGCGAAAATGATCTCACAGCGCGATCTAAAGCGGTCGAAGAGTATCTTGAACGTCTGGCGGCGGCGCGGACTGGCGGGCCGGTCGATCCGATCCGCTGGGGGTCGATTTTGGCAAGGGTGAGTAAGTTTACCGATATTCCGGTCAACGACTTAAATCGCAGATTTCGTGTGAGAAGACCCCCCGCCGCAGCGTCTATTGCAAGTAACCCCGCATCACAAGGCAAATATCCTGCCTCAGTAGACCGTTCTATTTCCGCCGACCGGCGTCGGGCCGAAAGGTGGATTATCGGGGGGCTTTTGCACCTACCGGATGCGTGGCAGTCGGTGCAGCAAGTGCTTGATAGTACAGAGTTTACGGTTTCAGAGATCAAACCGCTGGCGGATTGGTATTGGGATTATCAACGCCACGAGGGCGCACCGGTATTAGAAGATTTAATCGCCGTGATGGAAGACCCGGTGCTAAAATCTTTAGTAATTGAGTTGGCATCGGAGGTGGAAGCGATGAATAATCTCCACCAGACGCTGGAAGATGCCGTTCAATTCGTGCAGCGGGAGAAAGATCGTTCGCATCGTCAAAAACTTGTGAACGATCTGAAACGTAGTACCAGTGAGAGCAAACTTGAACCGAACGCCGGCGACGACATTTTGCGTCGCATCGCGTCGGTAAAACAGGCCGACCTCCAACGAGATCGGCCAAGGTAATGATTTCGTCCGTTGTTCGGGCTTTTGAATTGCTTGCGATTCCAAGGCTCGAGTGTGTTCTAAGTGTAGTTTGAGGAGCTTTTTTTAAGAGATCCGAAGGCGAATGAAGCTGATGATCGAAACATGAAGCAAGCGTAGTGGTTGTGACACCTGTCGGGTATGCGATCCTAAGTTGATCCACCGATGTAAACATCTCGCGACCCCGCTTCGATTTATGGTGTAGATTCCAGCGTAGACAAACTTTCGGAGTGCCCGATTTATGCCCAATACAGTCGCAGACAAACCCGTACCCGTTCCGTCAACCCAGTTGATCGGATCCGGTTCCCCTGAAGAAGTTGAACGTCGCCTTGGTGTGCTGCTTGATATGGGCACATCGCGCGGCTATCTGACCTATGACGAGCTGAATACCAAGCTTCCCGACGAAGTGGTCGCCCCCGACCGTCTTGACAGCTTGCTCATGACCATCGACGAGATGGGCATTAAGCTGATCGACGATTCGGACATCCATGAATTTCAGACCAAACGTGCCGCCAAAGCCGATAAAGCCGAAGCCAAGCCGTTGGAAATCAAACCGATCATCAAGGTTAAAGTCTCAGCCCTTAAACCGTCGGCACCCAAACCCCCGCCTGAAATCGATGCCGATATCATCGCTCAGGGTGAGGATGAGGATGATGACGATGAAGTCGATCTCGAAGCACTCGCCAAGGAATTGGCAGAGGCCGGGACCAAACGCATTGACGATCCGGTCCGCATGTACCTCACGCAGATGGGCGAAATCCCCCTTCTGACCCGCGAGGAAGAAATCGGTCTTGCCAAAAAGATCGAAATCACCCGCAAGATTTTCCGCAGCAAGGTGCTGGAATCGGATTACTGCCTCAACGCAGCGGTCGAGATTCTGCAACAGGTTGATTCAGGCGATCTGCCGTTCGATCGCACGATGAAGATCAGCACCGACGAAGGCATGGCCGACAAATCGACGATCGGCCTGCGCATTCCGACCAATCTCAATACCGCGCGGATCATGCTTGAACGCAACCGCAGCGATTGGGACGCGATGCGTGCCGCCAAGACCAAGAAAGAAGCCGACGAGTACCGCGTGGCGCTTCGTCGTCGGCGTCGTCGTTGCGTGAAATTGCTTGAGGAATTGTCGCTGCGAACCAGCAAGGTTTCGCCGCTGATGAAAAAACTCGGCAGCATCTCAGGCAAGATGGTCGAGCTGGAAGGCAATATCGAACAACTTAAGAAAGTGCGCGATCCGGGTGAAGACCTGGAAGTGTGCAAGCAAGAGTTATCGGGTCTGGAAGACCTGGTGCTCGAAGACGCTGAAAATCTCTACACACGCGTCAAGCGCGTGCGGCAGATTTACTACAAATACGAAGATGCGAAGCGCAAACTATCCGGCGGCAATCTGCGTCTGGTCGTTTCGATCGCGAAGAAGTACCGCAATCGCGGGTTGTCGTTCTTGGATATCATTCAGGAAGGCAACACCGGATTGATGCGCGCGGTCGATAAGTACGAATATCGCCGCGGGTTTAAGTTTAGCACTTATGCGACGTGGTGGATTCGTCAGGCGATCACCCGCGCGATCGCCGATCACGCCCGGACGATTCGTATTCCGGTTCACATGATCGAAACGATGAGCAAGCTGCGTAACATCAGCAAATTGCTGATGCAGGAGCTTGGCCGTGAACCGACGATCGAAGAAATCGCCAAGAAAGCGAAGATGTCGGTCTCTGAAACCCGGCGTGTGCTTAAGATCAGCCGTCATCCGATTTCGCTGGATCGTCCAGTAGGCGAATCCGAAGACAGCTACTTCGGCGACTTCATCGAAGACGAAAAGGCCGAGAATCCGGTCGAATCCGCGACGCAGGAGATGCTCAAGGACAAGATCGAGCAGGTGCTCAAGACGCTGACCTACCGCGAGCGCGAGATTATCAAGCTCCGCTACGGCATCGGCGACGGCTACACCTATACGCTGGAAGAAGTCGGCAGAATCTTCAAAGTGACGCGCGAACGCGTGCGTCAGGTCGAAGCCAAAGCCATCCGCAAGCTTCAGCACCCCGTCCGGGCGCGCAAGCTTGAAGGCTTCCTCCCCGGCGACATCGTGCGATAGTCGCGCCGCTCCAACAGAATCATTCAGGCGTATCCGGATATCCGGATACACCTTTTTTTATGCCTCTGATGCGCGCTGGCCTATAGTGTCGGTGTGACCGAGCATGACGCTTTTGAAACCGCTCGCGATATTTGCCGGCGGCACGCGAAGAGTTTTTATTTCGCATCGCATTTTTTGCCCGAAACGAAGCGGCTGCACGCCTATGCAGTTTATGCCTTTTGCAGGTTGCTCGATGACGCCGTAGATGAAGCCAATTCACCCGCACAAATGCATACGGAATTGCAACGATTCGAGTCACTGCTTGATGCCTGTTTCAACAACACTTTGCCCGCCGGAGACAGTGCTGAATCGCTGGCGTTGCGTGCATTTGCGATCACTGTGAATCGCTGCGAGATTCCCAAGCAACCTTTCCTGGATCTGGCCGAGGGGTGCCGGATGGATTTGACGATCAACCGATACACCGATTGGGCAGCTTTAGAAAAGTATTGCTACCGCGTGGCCGGGGTCGTTGGGTTAATTATGTGTCATGTGTTTGATCTGCGCGACGAGGCTGCGCATCAAAAAGCCATCGCGATGGGTAATGCGATGCAACTGACGAATATCCTTCGCGATGTGGCTGAGGATTATTCTCGCGGACGTATTTATCTCCCGCAGGATGAGATGCAGCGGTTTGGTTTGACAGAAAACGATATCGCGACCCGGACAATATCCCCCGCGTTCAAATCATTGATGCAGTTCCAGATCGACCGCGCCCGTTCGCTATATCGTGAAGGTGCGACCGGTTTGTGCGCGATCGCCTCGGATGGATCAAGACAAACCGCCTGCGTGATGGCGACCGTCTATGGCGGGATATTGCGGGCGATCGAAGGTCTGGACTATGACGTGTTCAAGTCCCGCGCGCATCTAACGCGTTTCCAAAAAATCGCCCGATTGCCCGCAGCGTGGAAGTTATCGCGACTCGAATCAGGCGACGCGATCCCCGATATTTTTTAGGCACTTGCGACTAACCCTCGTCATCCCGCAATATCACCCTGAGATCCTCCGAAGAGTCTACCTGATGCGCGATGTCCGAGACTATTTACGAGTCAAGAAGATGCTTCGGAGTGCCTCAGCATGACAATTGGTGCTGGAATGATGCCCATGTAATGATTTCACGCGTTGACGGTCATCTTGCCCTTGTCGGCGGCTTGGGCATTGGCACGCGATTCTTCCTTCTTCACCTTCATCTCGTCGACAGTCTTGGTGTGCACACGTGCCGCACCTTTGGTTTCAATTGGCTTGATGCGCGTGCCCTGCTTTTCATGCTCGCTCAATCGCGATTGCGCAGCAGAAATCGCACCGGCGTATTGTGGCAACCACTTCGACTGGGCTACAAGCATTTCGTCGGTCATCTGCCAGATTTCTTCGGGGTTACAGACAGCGCCGGTGAGCGGATCGTGCAACATCGCGAGTTTCAGCATCTCAACATCCCCGTGCACCGCCGCTTCGACGCCCATCTCTTGCACTTTCACGCTCACGCTGCAACTTGCCGCGCAGCCTAGCGGCAAATCGCCGACCACCGGCATGTTGATCCCGTTGCGATCGACGTATCCGGGAATCTCAATAATACAGCCGTTCGGCAGATTCGTAATGTGATTGTCATTCACTACATTAAAGTGCCCACGATACACCCGGCCGGTTTCCAAACCCTCGATGATGTAACTGCCATGCTCTTCTGAACGATCCGCCTGCGTGATCGGCTTGGGTTCTTCTTTTAGCCAGTTTGGGAAGTCTGTTTCAAACCAGTTTCGTCCTTCGGTGCAGACGCGGAGATACCCGCCGGTTTCGCCATGAATCCAGCTTTCTAGGCTGATCCAGTCATTGATCTCGCCGGTGCGTTTGCGGTACCACGGTAGATATTCCGACAGATGCCCGTTCGACTCGGTGGAGTAAAATCCGAAGCGTTTCAACACGTCAAGACGCACTTTTTCATCCCGCTGATAGTCCTGCACCGCGCTCATGATTTCATACATGATGGGGATCAGATCATGCCCGCGCCATACCGCGCGGGTGCACCATGTTTGATGGTTAATGCCCGCGAAGACGAAATCGAT
>JBBQXB010000123.1:0-6578 GCA_038210015.1 Tepidisphaerales bacterium | reverse complement strand
ACATCTGGTCGTACGCAATTCAACCGCGATGGCGCGGTCGGTCGGCGGATAGAACTCAATCATCGTCAGTATTCATTGGAGGAAGCATGAAGCGTTTACAAGTCGTTGTCATTACACTCGTTACACTCTTATGCGCGTTTGTTCGCGCCGAAAAAGTGGTTTTCAGTCTGGACGTGTCGGATTGGGAAAACAAACCCACTTCTGTCGCCGTCGCCGGCACATTCAATGGCTGGAATAAAGACGCCAATGCGCTGAAAAAAGAGGGCGAGATCCTGTGGAAAGGGGAAGTCGAACTCGCCGAAGGGGTCCATCACTACAAATTAGTGATTGATGGCGAGCGTTGGATCGAAGACCCAAAGGCCGACGCAGAACTCGCCGTGGAAGACAGCTTTGGCGGCAAAAACAGCGGGATTATGGTTGGCCCGGACGCGCGAAAGTTCCCCCTGCCCCAGACTAACCTCATCAACGGCGATGGGCTGATCCACCACCCCGATCAATCCATCGACGCCAGCGTCGTCAGCGAAAAGCAGATCCGCCTGCGCGTGCGCACCCAAGCCAAAGACGTTGAAAGCGTCCGCGTTATTTTGATAAGCGAACCCAATCGCGAACCGATCACGCTCAACGCCCTCGATTCGCGTATGGGTTTCGATAACTTCGGCGGTTTGGTCAATATCGAAAAATCGCCTGCTAAATACATTATTGAACTCAAAGACGGCACTCGCACGGTTTATCTGGCTGCAGGTGGTGTAGATGCCGATATCAAAATCGCAACGAAAAAACCGTTCGAACTGATCGTCAAAACCGCAATGATCACGCCGGACTGGTCTAAAAATGCCGTCTGGTATCAGATTTTTCCCGAGCGATTTCGTAATGGAGATACCACGAACGACCCGGGAGAGAATTGGTTTGAATTGCTTGTCCCATGGACGAGCGATTGGTTCGCGGTGATGCCCGGAGAGGCCCCCGGGCTGGAAAACTTTTACACCGGCTACGGCAATGTATGGCGGCGTCGGTATGGCGGCGACATTCAGGGAATCCAGCAGAAACTCGGCTATCTCCGCAACCTTGGCGTCAACGCGATTTATCTCAATCCGGTGTTTGAAGCCGAATCGATGCACAAATATGACACCGCCGATTTCCGTCATATTGACGATAATTTCGGTGTGAAAGACGACAATCCCGTCGCCGCGATGACTTTCCCGATCCCGCCTGATGCGAAAAAACAGCGTGAGTTGGTCGGTTTGCCAGCTTTACCCGATCCGACAACTCAGCCAGTTGCGAAAACGTCTTTATTTGAACTCGATGGCACGCCCGTCGCCGACGGATACGTGGAAACCGAAGACCCCGCAACATGGAAATGGACTAAAAGCGATCTGGTATTCATCCAATTTCTAGAGGAAGCAAAGAAGCAGGGATTTCATGTCTGCATTGATGGCGTTTTCAATCACGTCGGACGGCTGCACCCGTTTTTTCAAGATGTCGTGAAAAACGGTAAGGCCAGCAAATATGCGGATTGGTTTGAGATCGAAGCCTTTCCCGATACCCTCCCAGCCGATCCAGAATTATTCGGCAAAGACGGTGGCTTGAAATTCAAAGCTTGGGACGGACCAAGCGGACACCTGCCGGTCTTTCGCAAAGACGCCGAAAAGGGACTCGCACCCGGCCCGTACGCACACATAATGGCGATCACCAAACGCTGGTTGGCCCCCGGCGGCGATCCCGCCAAAGGCATTGACGGCATTCGATTGGATGTCGCCAACGATATCCCCCACCCTTTTTGGCGCGAGTGGCGCAAGCTGGTTAAACAAACAAAACCCGATGCCTATATCTCCGGCGAAATCTGGTCCGAAGCGACCCCCTGGATCAATGACGGCGATCAATTCGACGCCGTGATGAATTATCAGTTCGCGATGGCGGCGCAATCCTTCTTCGTAAATCAAAAAACCGCGATCTCACCAACTCAGTTTAACGAGCGTCTCGTGCGGCTGTGTTACGTCTATCCGTTTCAATCGGCGCTTTCGATGATGAATCTGTTTGATTCCCACGACACCGATCGCGTGACAAGCATGTTCGTCAATCCCGATCGTCCTTATGACGGCGCGAATCGCATTCAAGACAACGGGAAAGATTACGATTCACGAAAGCCCACACCGCTGGAGTGGGAACGATTCAAACAAGCGGTATCAGTTCAGATGGCATTTGTCGGCGCACCGATGATTTATTACGGGAATGAGGCCGGCATGTGGTCGCCGGACGATCCGAGCAATCGTATGCCGATGTTGTGGGAAGACCTGATGCCGTACCAGAATGCCGATGCGGTGTTTAATCGCGACGTGTTCGATCATCACCGCCGCACGATCGCGACTCGGCAGGCGCTCGAACCGTTGCGGTTGGGCGAATATTATCCCGTGAAGATCGACAACGCCGACGGTATGCTGGTGTTTGCCAGAAAATCGTCAGACCGTATCGTCTATGTCGCCGTGAACCGCTCGGCTGAAGCGCGCGAGGTAACGTTCACTGTGCCTGTGGCGCAGTCGGGAAAGGCATTTGTTGACTATATGAATCCGCAACAGGTGAAATTGGTCGAACCGAAAGACGCCATCTCTCGACCAACGGTGCAGATCATCGCCGACGCGGCGCCGATCCTTGCCACAGGTGCGAAAATTACTGTGCAACTCCCCGCTTACACCACTGCCATCCTCGCGGAGAAATAAATGGCTAAGTTCACCCGCTCGCTCTTGCTCATCGTCACGCTGGGGATCGTGATCTGGTCGTTTGCCTCCGTTGGTTATCGCTGGTTTTCGCGGTGGAAACAATCAGTCAGCCAACCGATTACGCTGACCGTGTTGCACTGGGGCGACCCCGCCGAAGACGCGATTGTCGCACGATTGACAGAGCGATTTGAGCAAGAGCATCCCACCGTACACATCGTGCGCATCAACGCCGGCGGCGGATTTGAAAGCAAGCTGAAAACGATGCTGGCAGCCGGGACGCCTCCAGACCTGTTTTATCTGCGGTCGGAAAATCTCGCTTCAATGGCGGACATGAAACTGCTGATGCCGCTGGACGAGCGGCTCGCCAGGGAATACGAAACCGATCCGCAGTGGATTAACGATTTCTACCCGCTTCTGTTGCAGGCCTATCAATATGACCCGGTGACACAAAAAACCGGCGTCGGCCAGCAATGGGGATTGCCCAAGGATTTCACGACACTCGTTTTTTATGTGAATCTCGATCTGTTCAAGGCCGCCGGCGTGGATGTTAAGGCGATCCAGAAAAACGGGTGGACGTGGGAAGAATATGAACGGGTCGCAAAGAAAATCACCGATTTGAATAAGCGACCGGAATTTGCAGGGCGCAATATCTACGGCGGCTTTTTTTCGCTCTGGCCGACGACATTGCGAAACGTCATCTGGACGTTCGGGGGCGATTTCTTCGGCAAAAATTTTCAGGATGTCACGCTCGACGAACCGGCGGCCCAAAAAGCGCTGGACCTGGTCGCAAAACTGCGCTTGCAGGACAAGACGGTTTACAACCCCACCGGCATCGCACGCGACGGCGGCACGGAGTTTGTCAACGGCAATATCGGCAGCATTGGGCCTATCGGTCGCTGGCAAGTGCCGCGGTATCGGGATATTAAATCGTTCAAGTGGGATGTCGTTCCGCTTCCTCATGCCGATAAAAAATGGCAATCGTCACAGATCATCCACACCGCTTGGGGCGTGAGTGCCAAGACTCGTGAGCCGGAGATGGCGTATCAACTATTGAAATTTCTGACCGGCAAGGAAGGACAAATCCAACAGGGCCGCGAAGGGCTGGCGATCCCTGCGCTCAAATCGGTCGCGGAATCGGACGACTATCTGAATCCCCCCGGCATGCCGCCGCACAATGCGCAGGTTTTTTTGGACGCCATCCCTTACGCCCGCATTCAACAGAACCCGCCGCAAAACGAATGGAACAACATCATCGGCGATCGCATTAGCGAATCGATCTCACTGGGGACGGTCGATCCACTGACCAACGCCAAACAGATCGAATCGGCATGGCTTGCTGAATTGGCATCGCCGCTTCGGCAACAGCAGTGGAAGCCGATGAACTGGCTGATGATCAGCCTGGTTGGCGGGGCGTTTGTATTGACCTTCGCGGTGGTGATGTGGCTACGCGTGCGGCGTGAAAAGCTCGGGGCGATCGATCGGGCACAGGAACGCGCGGGATGGACATTTATCTCGCTGTGGGTGATCGGGTTCGTCGCGTTGACACTCGGGCCGATGATCCTGTCGCTGCTATTAAGTTTCGGGCAGTGGAGCGCGATGGAGCCGCTGTCGGAGGCCCGGTTCGTTGGCACGGCGAATTATGCGCAGTTATTCCAAGTCGACCCGACCTTCTACCAATCATTGAAAGTCACCGCCTATTACGTTGTGCTGTCGGTACCGATCGGTCAACTGGCGGCTTTGGGTGTGGCGTTACTGATGAATTCCGGTGTACGTGGGATCGCGATTTTCCGCACGATCTACTTCCTGCCTTCAGTGCTGGGCATGGTCGCCGTCAGCGTGTTGTGGCTGCAAATCTTTAACAACGATTACGGGATTTTTAACGCGATTCTCAGACCCATCGCCGGTTTGTTCGGAACAAGCCCACCCGATTGGTTTGGCAAAGACGCCGCCCGCTGGGCAATTCCTGCGTTTGTTATCATGAGCCTCTGGAGCGTCGGCGGGGGGATGATCATCTATCTGGCGGGATTAAAAGGCATCCCCGTTTCACTTTACGAAGCCGCCCGCATCGACGGCGCTGGACCGATTCGCCAGATGTGGAATATCACGCTGCCGATGCTCAGTCCGCTCATTTTCTACAACCTTGTAATGGCGATCATCGGCAGCTTTCAGGTCTTCACGCAGGCTTACATGATTACCGGCGCAGGCCCTGGCAACAGCACGCTGTTTTATGTGCTGAATCTGTACCGACAGGCGTTTGAATATCACAACATGGGTTACGCCAGCGCGATGGCGTGGGTGCTGTTTCTCCTGATTCTGGCGTTGACGTTGATCGTGTTCCGTACATCAAAAAATCTCGTTTATTACGAGGGGTTGAAAAACTAATGAGCACCAACATTTCAACAGACCCCACGACGCCTTTATACAGTCGTCCGCTAATTTCACGCGGCGTATTGTTTACCTACGCGTTGTTGATGATCGGATCCATCGCTTTCGTCGTGCCGTTCTACTTCGCACTGAACGCGTCGCTGAAAACATCGGCAGAAGTCGCAGCCGGAGATTTTATCACGCCGGCGAATCATCCCAATTTCTCAAACTACCCACGCTCACTGGCACCGGACAAGATGAACTTCTGGCCGGCGCTGGCGAATACGACCTTTATCACCACGCTCACTGTTGCGGGGCAGATCATCTCCTGCAGTCTGGTCGGATTCGGGTTTGCTCGATTTAGCTTCCGTGGGAAAAAACTAATGTTCATCATCATGATCAGCACGATGATGCTGCCGGCGCAAGTCACGATGGTGCCTGTATTTGTGCTGTTTAAGAGCTTGGGATTGATCGATACCTTCTGGCCTTTAATCATCCCGGCGTGGCTGGGCAGCCCGTTTTTTGTATTCATGTTCAGACAGTTTTTTTCCCAGATACCAGAAGAATTGATCGAAGCAGCCCGCATTGATGGCTGCAGCAATTGGCGGATCTATTGGCAGTTCATGCTCCCGTTAAGCGGACCAGTCATTGCAATCGTGGCGATCTACACTTTCCTGGGAACGTGGAACGATTTTCTCGGTCCGTTGATTTATCTCAACAGCCCAGAGAACCGCACGATCGCGCTGGCGCTCAACAGTTTCAAAGGCCAATACGGCACGTCCGACGCCCACCTCCTGATGGCCGCCAGCGTGGTATGCATGCTGCCGTGTGTAGTGCTGTTCTTTGCGATGCAGAAATACTTCGTCGAATCGGTCGCCCAGAGTGGGATGAAGTAACCGCCGAGCATGTCGCCGCGATCGAGAGTGCGGCACGGTTAAGTTGGTTGGTCAGGAAGAAGTAGCCGCGCGGCAGATTACGTGTGAGCGTGCAAACAGCGTCGGCAAACCCAATGACATTCTGATAGACGATGAGTTTCTCAAACGTGAATGCCATGGCGGCATCGTAGCAGAGCAAAGTTGAGAGGAGAAAGGAGACCGCAGGAGACGCAACTTGTCGCCAATGTGCCTTCTGCTTGCTCTACTTTCTCCTTCCACCACTCTCCTGCTCTATTCTTCGCATGCAGCGAAAAATCGAAGCAACAAGACACCAGTCGAACTTTTCCTCGACGCCTCCACGGAGGCTACTATACCTGTGTTACATGCATAACTCTTGACAGATGCTGCACTTGCGGCCAGTCGCACGATCACGATGTGTTGCGGGTGCTGACGGGTACGCGTGTCAACACGCCGGGTGAGGTTGGCGATACAAAGTATTACCCCGTATACATTCCCGACCTTTTTTTCGACGCGTAAAACGTGAGATGCAGAAACGTGAACCAGTTCCGCTTTTCAACTCAGCGACGCATAGTAAACTCCAACGCAATCATGCCTCCCCAAAACA
>JBBQXB010000122.1:0-7024 GCA_038210015.1 Tepidisphaerales bacterium | reverse complement strand
GGAATGACGTGACTGAACTTACAAGCGACATTTTTAAATTGAAAACGTCGCAAGTAAAGTCGGGAGCGTCCCTAGTAGATCGCAAGCGGGGCAACTCAACTCTTAAGCGACGCTATTAGATTGCAAGCGGGGCAACTCGAGTCGTAAGCGTCGCTAATAGATTGCAAACGTCGCAACTTAGGTCTTAAGCGCCGCTACTAAATTGAAAACGGCGCTACTAAATTAAAAATGACGCAACTAAACTTGGTTGCGGCGTTTGTAAATTGCAGATCACGGGTGGCGTTACGCAAACAGGGATTTTTATCGGGCGGGGGATATTTCAACGATTTTTCCGCGAATTTTTCGCCAAATCATTAAGTCGGGTTCTTGCCTCTCCGATGAAATAAGCCCGTCAGGACGAACGTAACGATGCTGGTCGTGTGACCGGCGAACGGGTCGGGCTTGGCGAACTCTATATGGAGACTTGTCAAGGGTGTCCTTGGGTGTTTCGTGTTTTTAAGACGGGTCGGCATCGACGCCGTTCCAGACGCCATGCTCCGCACCTCGGTCACGCCCCATATCGGCGTATGGCCGTCGCTGGATAAACGCTAGCGCGTCTCGCCGAGGATCGGAAGTTGGACTTTTACCGAGTCCTCGTCGCGTGAAGCGAAAATCGGTTCCATCCCCGGTGCCCTGCCGACATGGGTTTTGTCGATCCGTTGCACATTTCGCACGCGCGGGTTTGCGACGGGCACTAAGTCAGGCGAATCCGCGCCGTCGTGGCGGTGCAGGATGTTGTAGTATTGGTCTCGTTGCGCGGGGGTCCAGCCGGCGTCGCGGATCAGACGACAGATCTCGCGGCTCTCCAATTTATACGTCGTTCCGGCGGCGCTGACGACGTTTTCTTCCATCATCACCGATCCCATGTCGTTGGCACCGAACATCAACGCGAGCTGGCCGATCTTGGGTCCCATCGTGACCCAACTCGATTGCAGATTCGGGATGTTATCCAGATACAAACGCGCGATCGCGAGCGTCCGCAGGTATTCATCCGCACCGGCCATCCGAACGACGCGGCCGCGCAGAACATCTTCGTGGGTCGATTCATCAAAGGGTCCGTACGTCGCTTCATCCCACTCCTTCGCGCGACCCAGCGGCGTGTTTTCGCGTTGGAACGGCCAGTGAATGAAAGCGGTGTACTGGCCGAACGAAGGCTGAAGGTCGAAGGATGAAGGCTGAAATGCAGACTTCGCAAAGACGCCGGGATGACGCGCGATGATCGCGTTTTTCGTCATTCTGGTTTCGTCATTCGGACTTCCCGCCAGTAGGCGCGCGTAGTCCTGCATATCTCTTAACGCGGCCATGTGTTCGATGCGCTCGCGGACGAACTCGATGTGTCCGATCAGCATCGTGCAACTGGTGTTCATGCCTTCTTCGTGCGCCACGCGCATCACGCGTAGCCAATCGTCGCCGGTGCATTTACCGATGCCGATGCGACGCCGCACGCGCGGCGCGAAGATCTCTCCACCGCCGCCGGGGATGGTTTGCAATCCGGCGGCCTTAAATCGGCGGATGATGTCACGAACATCCATCTTAAAAAACCGCTCAAACTCCACAAACTCCGGCGGAGAAAAAGCGTGGATGTGCACCGCCGGAAAGTTGCTGCGGATATATCGCAACAGGTTTTCGTACCATTCGATCGGCAGTTGGTCGTTCATGCCGCCTTGCATGAGGATTTGCGTGCCGCCGATGGAGACGAGTTCGCGGATTTTATCGCCGATCGTGTCGAAGCTGAGTGTATAGCTGTCTGCATCATCGTGATCGCGGCGGAAGGCGCAGAAGGTGCATTTAGCGGTGCAGACGTTGGTGTAATTGATATTCCGGTCGATGACGTAGGTGCGATAGTCCTGCGGGTGCAGCCGCTGGGTGACGGCGTGCGCCCATTGGCCTAGATCGTGTAGTGAGGCGTTTTGGTACAGTTCCATCGCCTGCGCGTCGGTCAGCCGCGTCTGGCCGGTGAGGATTGCGTCAATATCGAACGTCAATTTTCGCATGTGTTCAGAATTGTATGAAAACCCGTCAGCAAATCGAATGGTTTCAAGTGAAATGAAATGGGAGCGGTATTTGATGAATAAACGCATGGATCCCGTGCAACCTTTTATCCGCTCGACCGTACAATACCGATAAGACAGCAATAATTGGCGTATTACGTCGTTTGTAGAGTGGAGATAGACTCAGGATGGCAAAATTACACCCTCAACTTGCACCGTATGCCCCAACGTCGGTTGACGCGTGGGATCGCGTCAAGGCAGCGCATCTGCTGAATCGGGCGGCATTTGGGGGTACGGAGGAAGAAATTACGCGTGTGGTGGATCTCGGGCCAAAACGTGCGATCGAAGCATTGCTCGATTTTCCCGAAGGCGCTTCGGACGTGATGAGCGCGACCGATCAGCCGAATCTGTCTAAAATCGAAGGTTTCCCCAAAAACTTCGCCGACCGCAGAAAGATGCTGGAAGGCAAAACCGCTGAAGAACGGATGTTACTGCAGCAACGGATGAATCAGGCGAATCAGCAGGCGCTTCGCGCCGTGGGCGCCTGGTGGGTCGGCCGGATGGCGCAGGGGCCGTATCCGCTTCACGAAAAGCTCACCTTTTTCTGGCACGGACATTTCACCACCAGCGCCCGCGATGAACGCTCGGCCTGGTTGATGTGGCAACAGAACGAAACATGGCGCACCCACGCCGCCGGTAATTTTGAAAAATTCGTCAAAGCCGTCTCACGCGATCCGGCGATGCTCGATTACCTCAACAACCAGCAAAATCGCAAAGCCAAACCCAACGAAAACTACGCCCGTGAATTGATGGAACTGTTCACGCTTGGCATCGGCAACTACTCTGAAAACGATATTAAGGAAGCCGCCCGCGCCTTCACCGGATGGGCGCACGACGGCGAAGGATTTATCTATCGCAAGTTTGACCACGATGCCGACACCAAGACCTTCTTCGGCGTTAAAGGCAACTTCGATGGCGACGACATCGTTGATCTGATTCTTCGTCACCGTGCCTGCGCCCCTTATATCGCCAGCCGGTTGTGGAGCTTTTTCGTCAACGAGACGCCCGATCCCTCGATTATCGCCAGCCTCGGCGATTTTTTTCGAGAAAACAACTACGAACTGCGTCCGCTGCTCCGCACGATCTTTGCATCGCAGGCGTTCTATGATGCCCGCAACATCGGATCGCAGATCAAAAGCCCCGTGCAATTGGTCGTCGGGACGGTCCGCAATCTTGGCGTGAAAATGCCTGACGTGAATCGGCTGAATGGCGTGCTGGAACAAATGGGACAGGTTCCGCTGATGCCGCCAAATGTCAAGGGCTGGCCTGGCGGGAAGATGTGGATCAATACCAGCACGATGTTCGTGCGATACAACACCGCGTTGTGGCTGGCCGGGGGTGAACCATTGGCGACGGGTAAAAAAATCCTCGACGCCGGAAATAAGTTCCGCGGTAAACAACCAGGCGTGGCGGTCGATGCCGATGGGCCTGCCAAAGAAATCGTCGATGAGTGGGTCGCTCGTCTGATCCAACGCCCGATCGCCGAAGAAAAGCGCTCGCTTTTGATTGATGTGGTTGGTCAAAAACCGACCGAGACTACCGTGCGAAACATGGTGAACCTGATTTTGTCGATGCCGGAATATCAACTTTGTTAAGGACTGATTCGTGATTCGTGGTTCGTGGCTCGTGGTTCGTGATCTAAATATCACCGCCACGAATCACGAACCACGATCACGAATCACGAAATGCTATGCCCCATTCCCATACCCGTCGAGCTTTTCTTCAACGCGGCCTCACACTCGTTAGCGCGGGCGTGACCGTACCGATGTTCATCGATTCCACCGTCTGGGCGATGGCCGACCCGTTGGACATGAAACAGGTGCAGCAGGATTCGGGCAAGGACGGGAAGATCTTCGTTGTCGTGCAAATGTCAGGCGGAAACGACGGTCTGAACACCGTCATCCCCTACGCCGACGATGCCTACCAAAAAGCCCGTCCCGCGATTGGTAAATCCGCAGACGCGGTGCTGAAGCTGAACAACTACGTCGGGCTGAACCCCAATCTCGCGCCGATGAAAGAACTGTACGATCAGGGCATGATGTCGATCATCCAGGGCATCGGGTATCCGAACCCGAATCGGTCGCATTTCAGGTCAATGGATATCTGGCATTCAGGCATCCCTGAAAAGGAAATGACCACCAGCGGCTGGCTTGGACGCTATTTTGACAACACCTGCGTCGGCGAAGACCCCCACACCGGCATCGCGATCGGCGATACCGCACCGTTGGCGATGAAAGGCGAACGCATCACGCCGCTGAGCTTTGAGCGCCCGGATAATTATCGTTACAAAGGCTCCGACGCTGACCATTACCAGCAACTCAATGGCGGGATGGAGCATCCCGGTTCAAAAGCATCATCCGCGCCCAAAGCCGCAGCCCCTGCAAAGATCATCACGCCGGGATCGCAGCTGGAGTTTCTCACACGCACCGCGATGGATGCACAAGTCTCCAGCGACCGCATCACCAAAATCGTCAACGGCTATAACACGCCCCACGAATACCCCAAAAATGAGTTCGGCCAAGGCTTGCGCACCATCGCGGCGATGATCCGCGGCAACCTGCCCACGCGAGTCTATTATGTCAGCATCGGCGGATTCGACACCCACGCCAATCAAGCAGGGCGTCACGATGGATTGATGACGCAACTCGCCCAAGGCGTCAGCGCCTTCTGGAAGGACATGAAGGATCAGAAGAATGAAGAGCGCGTGTTGATGATGTGCTTCAGCGAGTTCGGACGGCGCGTGCAGCAAAATGCCAGCCAAGGCACCGACCACGGCGCGGCGGCGCCGATGTTCCTGCTCGGCCCGTCGATTGAAAAGAAGGCGGGGCTTGTCGGCCAGCACCCATCGCTGACCAAACTCGACCAAGGCGACCTGATCTACAACATCGACTTCCGCAATGTCTACGCCACCGTTTTACAGGATTGGCTGAACACACCCAGCAAACCAATCCTCGGGCAACAGTTTAAGACTATGCCGATTTTCAAAACGTGACGACTGGCATTGAGATCATGCCTCACTCACCCGGACGCGTTTCGCTGAGCATGTAGCCACGGCCGACGATGGTGTGGATGTACGGTGTTTCAAACGGCTTGTCGATTTTATTACGCAGCCGCGCGATAAAGACTTCAACCACGTTACTTTCTGGCGGGGTGGTGGTGTCCCACACGGATTCGACCAATTCCACCCGCGTAATCAGCCGCTGGGGGTGACGAAGCATGTGTTCCAGAATCGCCATCTCGCGACTGGTCAGCCGGATCGGCGTGTCGGCGCGACGAACTTCAAGCGAGCGCAGATCGAAAGATAGATCATTAAATTTAAGCACCGCCTTGTCACCCGGGCCGCAGCGTCGCACGACCGATCGCATGTGTGCGAGCAACAACTCCGGCGTGCTAGGCCAGTCCATGATGTCGTCCACACCATCATCCAGTGCGGCGATGCTCGCGCTCTCGGTGCGGTCCCGCATCATCAAGATGAAGGCTGCATCGACATTGGACTGACGAATCTGCTGCACCAAATGCACGCCGCGCCCATCGGATAGTCTTTCTTCAGCGATCACGACGCAATAAGGCTCTAGCGTTGCAGACTGCAACGCGTCGGCGACAGTTGATACCGTATTCAGATCAACGCTTTGCTCTTGCAGTGCCTGGGCCAGATGCGATTGCATCTGTGAATCTGGGGAGACGAGTAGTGCTTTCATGTTATTTCCCTTTCCTGTCATCTTAATCTTATGTGGCGAGAAAATGAAGAAAGCATGAATCTACGGTTGCGCAACGTTCAAATTGAACATGAATATGCAGCCATCGAACGGACGAATGGGCCACAGAGACACAGATGAGTTGGAACCGCAGATTTCGCAGATTACGCAGACAAAAAATGCCAATTCTTAATCTGCGCAATCTGCGTCATCTGCGGTTTGCATTCTGCTCTTTCTCTGTGTCTCAGTGCCTCCGCGGTAAAGGCTGTGGTAAATGGTTATCCGTTACACCCATCCCAATTTCGGATTCGGACAGCCCTGCGGCACTTTTCCGCCTTCAACCGGGGCAAGCCATTGCACGGCGTTTCCGATGATGCGTCGCACATTGGCATCAAAATAGGTAGGAAAGGTTTCGTGCCCGGGTCGGAAGTAAAACACTTTCCCCGCGCCGCGTTGCCAGGTCATGCCGGATCGGAACACCTCGCCGCCTGCGAATGAGCTGATCAGCAATGTTTCCATTGGTTCGGGCACATCAAAGTATTCGCCATACATTTCTTCGTGCGGCAGCGAGAAATGATCGTCGATGCCCGCCAGGATCGGATGCCCGGGTTTGGTGACCCAGAAGATTTCCCGCTCGTTGGCTTCACGCCATTTGAGATTGCAGGTAGTGCCCATCAGCCGCTTGAAGATCTTGGCATGGTGTCCGCTATGCAAAACGATCAGCCCCATGCCATCCAGCACACGCTGTTGAACGCGATCGACGATCTCATCGGCCACCTCCTTGTGTGCCATGTGCCCCCACCAAGTCAGCACATCGGTTGAATCGAGAACCTCCTGCGTCAGCCCGTGTTCGGGTTCATCGAGGGTTGCCGTTCGGACATCAAGGCCGGGAATGGTTTTCAAGTGCGACGCGATCGCGCCGTGAATCCCATCCGGATAAACCGCCCGCACTTTGGCGTCTTTGTATTCATGTCGATTTTCATGCCAAACGGTAACGCGGATCGCCATGGGTTGCTCCTGAGTAAATGGTGGCGTTGCTTGTATCGAGCTAGCAGCTTAATGGCAGTGGACGAGTCTGACAAAGCGGGGGAGGGGGGATGACGAAATCCGAATGGCAAATGGCGAATGAATGTCCAATGCGAAATGCCGAATGCTGCGGCGTATCGGCTGCTCGCTGTTCGGTTTCGATCCCATCGCGCCGCCGTTTCTATTTTGCCATCGATGAACACCGATCCGCAC
>JBBQXB010000121.1:0-7038 GCA_038210015.1 Tepidisphaerales bacterium | reverse complement strand
GGAAAGATTGCACAGGCGATTGAAGAAATCCCTCGTCGGCAAGGCGCGCGGGTAATCGAGCAACTTCCCCTCGATCAGGCCGCTGCGGTGGGGGAGTATCTCGATCCGAAAACCGCTGCCAAAATCTTCAAGGAAGTCGATCCGGGTACCGCTGCGGGCGTGATCCTTGCGATGTATCGTCCCGAAGCGGCGATGATCCTAGCGGAGATGGATCCCGACGACCGCGTGGATATTCTCGGTCTGGTCGATCAGGAAGCCCATGACGAGTTGCTGTCAGAACTGGATGTCGCGCTGGCAGCAGAGACACGCGATCTCGAACAATATCCCTCCGATACCGCAGGCGGGATTATGACCACCGATGTGACGGCGCTTTATGAGTATCTGACCGTCGATGATGCGATCAATCTGCTTCGCAAACTCAGCGAAGAACTCGAGCAGATGTTTTACGTCTACGTCATCGACCGCATCGGCAGGTTGGTGGGCGTGCTTTCGATGCGCGATCTGATTCTCGCCAAACCCACGCGGCAACTACGCAACATCATGATCAAAAACGTGCGCAGCGTGCCTGCGACGATGGATCAGGAGGAAGTTGCAAGATTGATGCGCGACAGCGGATACATGGCCATGCCGGTCGTTAATGAAATGGGCGGACTGCTCGGGCTGATTACCGTCGATGACGTAGTCGATGTCATCACCGAAGAAGCGACCGAAGACTTGCAGAAAATGTTCGGTGCCGGTGCAGAAGAACGATTGAACAGCACGTGGCTTTTCAGCTTTAAATCGCGTGTCTGGTGGTTACTGATTAATCTTGGTACTGCGTTCATGGCCGGTGCGGTGGTGGGAATGTTTGAAAACACGATCAAAGCAATTGCGGTCTTGGCGATCTACATGCCGATCATCGCCGGCATGGGTGGCAACGCCTCTGCACAAGCGATGGCGGTCGCGGTGCGCGGGTTAGCGACGGGAACGGTGAATCGAAAACTGCTACAATCGGTATTGCTCCGCGAGTCATTGGTCGGCTTGCTAACAGGTCTGGCGTGTGGCGCGGTGACGGCGTTGGTCGCATTGCTATGGCAGGGTAATCCGGCGTTGGGTGTGCTGGTGTTTGCAGCGCTACTTATCAATCAGACAATCGCTTGCGCCACCGGCGCGGGGATTCCATTTCTAATGAAACGCCTCGGTTTTGATCCCGCCCAAAGCGCGACGATTTTTGCGACAACCATTACCGATGTCGTCGGCTTTTTCTCGTTATTAGGGCTGGCGACCATTTTTTATAGTCGGCTTGTTTCAGGATAATACCATTGGAGTTGTTTCGTCACGCAACGAATTGTAACTTGCTAATCACGCCGTCAACGGCACGACGGCCGTTGCGAGGATCCGACGTTTACGCTGTACGGATACAGCGTGAACCGTCGCGCAAACCGCGAGGTAGGGGGCGAGGATGGCGAAACCGTGTACGCCCGCTAAAAACGCGAGCGGCAGGTATTTAAGGTGTCTCATCTGGCTGGCACATCATAGCGACATCGCTTATCGGTCGTAAAACAAAGACCGATATTTCGACAGCTTTGTCGAGCAAAGTGTGTCAAATGGGATAAACCGCGCGATCTGTGACGCCAACACCGCCTATAAGTACAAAACCGGCGCACAAATCCATCCGCATCACCATACAAACGTGGTATAGTCCAAACCACTGGCGGGTCATTATTTTGTTGACACAAAACCCGCCCAGTTCTAACGTTGTGCCCGATTGCTGGTTAACTGACATCCGTATGACACCCAATCCTCCCGCCAATTCTGAAACAGGTACGTTCGGCCTGGGTCCCAACCTTGATACCGAGGTCGGCAGGGTGGTGGTTGATGTCGGACTCGCCACCAAACCCGAAATCCAATTTTGCCGCGAGCAGCAAAAACAGTCATCTGATCCGAATCAGCGATCGCTTGCAGATTTGCTCGTCGAGCATGGTTTCATCACCGCGAATCAAGCCAAACGTGTTCGCAAGCAGCTTGAAGAACGCCGTAGCTCGCAAATCCCAGGCTATGTCCTGCTCGGCAAGCTGGGCAAAGGCGCGATGGCGACAGTTTATAAAGCCCGTCAGGTGTCGCTGGATCGCATCGTGGCTGTCAAAGTGTTGCCCAAGAAAAGCAGCGACTCGATTGATTTCGTCGAGCGTTTCTATAAAGAAGGCCGCGCCGCGGCGAAATTGTCGCACAATAATATCGTGCAGGCGATTGACGTCGGATCGACGCCGGACGGGTTTCATTATTTCGTGATGGAGTACGTCGAAGGCAGCACATTGTACGACATCATGCAGCCGCCGCCGGTGGGGCAAGGCCGCAATTTTTCTGAAGCCGAAGCACTCGACATCGGCATCCAGATGGCAGACGCATTGGCGCACGCGCATCGACGCGGGTTGATCCATCGCGACGTCAAACCTAAAAACATCCTGCTAACCAGCCACAGCATTTCCAAGCTGACCGATCTGGGTCTGGCGCGGGAAGTATCCGACCAGCAGGCCGCCGAATCCGAGGCGGGCAAGGCGTATGGCACGCCGTATTACATCAGCCCTGAACAGATTCGTGGAGACGTGGATATCGATTTCCGCGCTGATATTTATTCGCTTGGCGCAACGCTTTATCATCTGGTTACGGGTCGTCCTCCGTTCGATGGTGAATCCCCTAGCGCCGTGATGCACAAGCATTTGCGTGAGCCACTCGTTCCGCCGGACCATATTAACGTGGCACTTTCAAGCGGCATCAGTGAGATTATGGAAGTATCGATGTCCAAAAATCGCGACGAACGCTATCAATCGACCGAAGACATGCTTGAAGACCTGCAACTGGTTCGTCAGGGCAATCAGCCTAAACACGCGCGGCGCGCGGTCGATCTGGATTCGCTACAAAAGCTAGAACATCATACACAGACGGTTGATCTTGATGCCGGTGCGCCGGCGACGACTTCTATCTGGCAGAACTCGACGGTGATTACGTTGCTTGCGATCGCGGGCATTTCAGCGGTGCTTAATCTAATCCTGCTGGCGTATATGTTGTCGAAAAAAACATAATTGGCGAGACGCGCATTGCAAGGCTTCAATTTTGCCCCCACGCGAAGTGCGTGTAAAACCCTTCGTATGAGCCAGCGCATCGCATTCATCGGGCTTGGGATCATGGGTTTGCCGATGGCGGGGCATCTGCTGCATGCGGGCCATGCAGTTACCCTGCACACGCGCACCCAATCGAAATCACAAAGTCTGACTAGCCGTGGCGCTGCGTGGGCAGAATCCCCAGCAGAAGCGGCGCGTGACGCGCAGATTATTTTTGTCTGCGTCACCGATACGCCGGATGTGCAGGATGTATTATTGGGAGCATCCGGCGTGATTAAAACCGCGTCTGCGCAGACGATCATCGTCGATCATTCAACCATCAGCCCCGCAGCGACACGAGAAATTGCGGATGTGCTAAGCAATCACGGCATCCATCTGATCGACGCACCCGTCTCCGGCGGGGACGTCGGCGCGAAAAACGCCACGCTTTCCATCATGTGCGGCGGAGACCGAGCATCATTCGATCGTGTCACGCCGCTACTGCAAAAAATGGGGAAAACCATCACCTATTGCGGCCAATCCGGTAACGGCCAACTCACCAAGCTGGTCAACCAGATTCTGGTTGTCGGCACGCTGATGGCGGTCTGCGAAGCGGTGAAGTTTGCCCAAAAAAGTGGTTTGAATATCGACACCACGCTGCAAGCCGTTGGCGCAGGGGCGGCCAAATCATGGCAACTCGAGCAGCTCGCCCCGAAGATGGCGGCAGGGGACTTTGCGCCGGGTTTCATGGTCGATCTAGTTCAAAAAGATTTGCGGCTGGTGATGGAGTTCGCAAGCCAAAACAACATCAACCTACCCGCGACGGCGATGATCCAATCGTTATATACCAAAGTGCAACAAATGGGCTGCGGGCGCGAAGGCACACAGGCATTGTTCAAGGCGGTTGATGAGGCGATCTAGTCATTCGTGGTCTAGGGCGGCGGGAGAAGACGCGTCACCGCCGCATAAATACGTCGTCTGCGTCTGCGGCGGTTATGTATCGCAACACCGGAGAGGGACTAAAGTGCCACATGCAATTGCCCTGGCATGGCGCGACTTGGTCCGCGCGGCTACGCGTCAGACTTTGACTTTTGCTTTTTTCGCTTTCGGCAGCAAAACGCGTTCTAGATTGCGCATCGCCTGACGCAATCGCTGTTCATTTTCGACCAGCGCGATGCGAACCCATTTTTCCCCCATTTCGCCAAACGCGCGGCCTGGCGACAACGCGACTTCGGCTTCGTCCATCATTCGCAGGCAAAAGTCGATCGTGCTTTCGCCATTCAGATGCTTGTCGGCGATTTTCGCCCAAACAAACATTCCTGCACGCGGTTTTTCATATGCCCAACCCAGTCGATCCAGATACCGACAAAGCACATCGCGGCGGGCTTGGTAGATTTTACTCTGCTCAATCGGCGTTTCTGCGGCTTCGCGCATCGCGATCACCGATGAAATCCAGATCGGCGCGAAATGCCCGTAATCGTAGTAGCCCTTGATGGTCGCCAACGCGCCGACCATCTCCTTGTTGCCGCAGCAAAAGCCCACGCGCCAACCGGCCATGTTGTAGCTCTTGGACATCGTGCTGAACTCGACGCCGATCTCCTTCGCACCCTCTGCTGCGAGGAAACTCGGGGCTTTGTAACCGTCGAAGTTAATCTCGCCATACGCAAAATCAGACATCACCATGATGCCCCGACGCCGACAAACCTGAATCGCGCGATCCCAAAACTTGGCATCAACCGTCATCGAAGTAGGATTGTGCGGATAGTTTAAGATCACCAATTTCGGCGGCGGATACAGACCCTCGATCATCTGTTCCATCCGATCCAAAAAAGCATCATCATTGCCCAGCGGCACACGTAGCACATTCGCACCCGCCATCGCCGGGGCGTAAAGATGGGCGGGGAAGGCCGGATCAGGCACGATCGCGGTATCGCCGGGACCGAGCAATGCCAGGCACATATGCGATAAGCCTTCCTTACTGCCGATCGTGATGATGACTTCTTCTTCGGGGTCGAGATGCACGCCGTACTTGGTCTGATATTTTTTCGCCACTTCACGGCGAAGCGCTGCGATACCGTTGCTGACCGAATAGCGATGGTTTCGCGGATCTTTGGCGGCCTCGGCGAGTTTTTCGACGACGCAATCGGGGGTCGGATCGGTCGGGTTGCCCATGCCCAGATCGATGATGTCGATACCTGCGACGCGCTTCTGATACTTCATCTTGTTGATGCGGCCAAACAGATAAGGCGGCAATCGCTCGATGCGCGGGGAGACGGCGATTTTGAATGGGGTGTCTGACATAATTTTCTCGATATCAAGTGTACGCGATTAGATGAACATGCCAAAGTAGATCGGAACGACAGTAGATCGGAACGACATTTTTCATCGTCCGTCTGTCTGGCAAGTGAACCGCGTTAAGTTTTGCGATGTAAATTACATGCTACGGCTGACTGGCGGGCACCGTCGAAGGTGCAGAATCAATAGGTGCGCCCGCAGGCGCAGGCGGCGCTGCTGCAGGCACAGTCGCCGGTGATATTTCAGGTTGGTCGGTGCTGTCGTCCGGTTTGGTGGTGGGCGCCAGTCGCTGTTTTTCCATTTCCTGTTTGATCTTTTCCTTGTCCTTGATCAGCTCACGGGCTTTCAATCGCGTATTGAATTCTTCCTTCAGAATCGGATCGCGCACCTGCAGGTTCGCCAAAGCCTGTACACCGATCTTATCGCGGATTGCCTTCATCGCTTCGATCACCAGCCGATTCTGAATGTCCTCACGTAGGCTGTCTTTAACATCTTCATATTTCACAGCTTTGGGGGCGATGCGCTTTTCCAGCTTGATCAAATGCCACGATCCCCCGGCCTGCACCGGATCGCTGACTTCGCCTTCCTTCAGATTAAACGCCACCTGCCGAAACACCTCCGGATACCTGCGATCATTGATCGTGAATGGCGGCAATAGTCCGCCCATCCGCTTACTATTAGGCTCGCGACTTTCCACGCTAGCGACGGTCGCAAAATCCTCGCCCGATGCGAGCAATCGCTTCACCTTCTGCACTTCCTGCTGGTTGGTTAGCTGGATGAAGCGCACGCGCACGGACGAGCCATAGCGTTCATCAAATTGCTGCTTAAGCGACTCTTCAGTGATCGCGTCTTTCAGTGACGCTTGCGAAATTTTTCTCAACGCGGCGTTGGTTTGAATTATCAGATCAAACTCAATATTCGTCATCATTTCCGAACGCGGTTTGGGCTGATTCAGCAATTGTTCGAGCAGCTTTTCGCGATCCTCGCCTGGCTTGGCTTCTTGGAACATCTGATCCAGCGTCCAAGTGCGCTCTTGCGCGACATCCGCGACAGAAATCACCATGCCTTGTTCACGGCAAACATCCCACGCGATATCCCGCTGCACGATATACATCAACATGCCCAAGCCATAGGCTTCTTTCAACGAATCGACCAGCGATGATTCTCGAATCTGCACACTGCCTGCGGTGGCGATGACCGGATCGGATTCGTGTGTCGGATCCTGCGCGACGGTCAACGTCGGCGAATCAGTCTTGATGTTAGGATTCGCGGCCGGTCCGGTTTTGGGTCCGCAGCCACCGATCAAACTCGCCACAATCATTCCGCCGGTACAAATCTTTCGCACGCTGTTGCTCCCTCAAGGGTGAAACGGTGATCTTCGACGATTAACCGTGGGTGTCAAGATTGTTGGTACCTGGTTACAACAGGTGAATGAGATGAACGAGTTGAATGGGACACCTAGATAGCATTGCGGTGCTTTAAATTGCCATGCTGCAGTCATCCAAAGCATATTCATGGACCGCAAATTGGCTTGAAATTCACGAGTGAGCGAGACCCTCGGGAGTATTTCCGGGTGATATTTTTAGGCGAGCTGTGTTCTGCAGAGTAGCCGAAAAAACGTCGCAGTTGCCGACCCATCCGACGTGATTACATCGGATCGCGA
>JBBQXB010000120.1:0-7117 GCA_038210015.1 Tepidisphaerales bacterium | reverse complement strand
GGGTGTCTTTTTTTTATGCTTCTAATCCTTATCTTGTTTAATTGTGGCCGGTAGCGGCTACGCGTGGGTGGACATTTGGTTTGCCGCTTTTGCATAATTGTACAACGCCGGCGGCGCAGCTACACCCCCCCTTCATCGCGCGGTTTATGCTGATGCCGTTTACTTATTTCCGAGTTGCGTTTTTAGTTTTTCAACTTCTTCTTGCAATTTGCGCATCTGGACGAGCAATTCGGGCAAGCGCCGGATCGCGCCTTGTTCGCGAAGCGCTTGTCGATGGGGCAATGCGGGTAATCCTGAAACCACCTGTTTAGGGGGTACGTCTTCGATGATCACTGCGTGTCCCCCTGCCATCGCGCCGTCGCCGACGGTGGTGTGATCGCGTACCGCCGTCGCCCCGCCGAGCACAACGCCGTTGCCGATCTTGGCGGTCCCGGCAATCCCGACCTGCCCGCAGATAATGGTGTGTTGCCCGACGCGAACGTTGTGCGCAATTTGCACAAGGTTGTCGATTTTCGTGCCTTTGCCGATCCGTGTTTCGTTGAATTTCGCCCGGTCGATACAGCTACACGAACCGATCTCGACATCATCCTCGATGATAACCATCCCGATTTGCGGGATTTTGGCGTGCTTTGTCCCGTCCCATCGATACCCGAAGCCGTCTGTTCCGAGCACCGATCCGGCATTGATAATCACACGATGCCCGATCGAGATGCGTTCACGAATGACGACATTGGGATAGATGATTGCGTCGTCGCCGATTGTCACATCGTCGGAGATCACGACGCCGGGATGGATGCGGGCGTTGCGTCCGATTTTCGTGCGTTGGCCGACGACAACGTGGTGGCCGATGGAAGGGGCATCACCGATGGTTGCGGTCGGGTCAATCATCGCTGTCGTGCTAATGCCGACGGCTGGCTGGGGGATAGGCGGCGCGAGCAGTTCAATCAGGCGGGTTAACGCCAGATCGGGATCATCGACAATCAACGTCGGTACTTCAGCGCGGGGTGCGAACCGCACTTTCTTACCCGCCAACACCGCACCGGCGCGGGTGATTTTATACTGCTTAACGAACGCGTCGCGGGTCAGCACGGATAAATCATTCGGGCCGGCGTCGCTGAGTGCGTTGATCCCGCGCAGTTCAAGACCGCCTTGCGACGGGCAGGCGACGCTGAGCAGATCGGCGAGTTGCTGGAGAGTCGGCATGTTTCGGCACTACATAAACGAGCCAATACGATCCACCTGTGCAGTCACACCACCCGCGCCAGACGATGTACTCGCTGGGACGTTGATCTGACGCGACGGCCTAACTCAGCTCATCCGCCGGTGGTCTTGAAACCAGCATCCAGCTTTGCCAGCACGTCCTGGGTGATGTTGATCGAATCGTCACTATAGAATACGTTTCGCTGCAACAAGACAGGCATCAACTGGGGAAGCGGGATGCGCTCAAGATCGGCATCGGCGACATCAGATTGTTCAGACAAGACCAGTTGGATACCCTTGGCTTTTGCAATCTCTGCAATGGCAGCGCGGATTTTTCCGTTAATTTTGACTGCCTGATCGCGGAATTTGCGGGTCAATTCAGCGTCGGCCTGCTTCAACCAGATTTCGTTCTCAGTCCGCATCTGAACGACCTGCTTGTTCAATTCAGTCCACTGCGGCGCATCGGGTTTGAGCAGATTTTTCTGCCCTTCCAAGTCGGCTAGCTTTTTCTGGCGCTCATCGAACTGGGCTTTGACCGCGGTTTGCTCGGCCTTGAAGCCTTCGTTGCTTTTTTTGGTTTCTTCCATGTCCTGAAGAATCTTCGCGGGGTTGACGACGGCAATCTTCGTCTGTGCGAATGAAACGCTGGCGACAAGAAGCAAAGCAAAACAGGCAATCAGTGTGTGACGCATTTTCATGGTTCCTTTCAAAGTGACGTTGTTACTGTATCAGAGGCGTGGCGTTGAACATAGCCCCCACCGTTTCCGATCAAGGCGTAAAACCCAGCGAGAAACTGACCAGTTGTGTATCGTCCTTGCTGTCTTCGGTCAGCGGGACGGCAAAATCAATCGCGATGGGGATTTGACCGAGTACCGGCAAGGTGATGCGAACACCCGCCCCAATGCTGGCACGCATCGTGCCCCATTCAAATGTCGGTTCGACCATGCCCACATCGGTAAATACGACGCCACGAAGCAATTCTTCGATCAATGGGAAGCCGACCTCCGCCGTGCCAGTGACGAGGAAATCCCCACCGATGCGGTCATCTTCCGGTCCCGACCGTGGTGTGATACCACGGAACGCGAATCCGCGCACGCTGTTAATACCACCGGCGTAGAACCGTTCAAAATACGGGCTGTCGCCGCTGATGTAACCCGCCGTGCCGGACAGGGTGAGGATGGTTTTGCGATCGACTAAATCTTCATACAAGGTGAAGTAGGCATCGTGTGAGATGCTGAATCGTTGAAAGGTGTAATCTCCACCAAACACGCCGTACGATTCCCATGAAGCCTGCGTATTGGTGCCTTTACTGGGCAAGATACCGCCGGTGGTGGTGTCTCGGCGAACCGATAGCGTCAGACTGGTCAGCCCGTGCTCGCCGTTCTCATCGAGAATCTCAAACGCGCGCACTGGCTTATCTTTGATATTGCCGATATCGACATTTTCCAGTCGAAATCCGAGCGAAGCCGACCAGATATCGTCAAACCGATGACCCAGAGACACTCTCCCGCCAATGCGGTCGTCGCTGTAGACTTCGCGCACGCGGGTTCGCAAATAGGCCTCGGCGCTGATGCTGTAAGGCTGATCGAGAATCCACGGCTCGACAAATCGGATGCTGGCGTTGGTGGTCGTCGTGCCGGGCTCAAAGCTGAGACGCAACGTTTGCCCTGCACCGACAAACGACCGATCCGATTTTAGATCGCCCAACGATCTAGGCCAATCGGTGATATCAAAGTTTTTCTGCGTGTAGGTGATATTCCCCGCCAGCCCGCCGTTACTGTTGATGCCAGCGCCAAAGGTCAAGGTGGCAGTGCGGGCTTCTTCTACTTCAACCAGCAAATCGCGTTCGGTAGGATCATCTCCAACCGGCGTGATTTTAACCTGCTGGAACAAAGGTGATCCGCGCAAACGCTCGGTCGCATCCTGAATCTTGCCCGAATCGTACTTTTCACCTGGCGCCACGCGCAATTCGCGCAGGATCACTTTGTCCTGTGTGCGCGTATTCCCGCGAGGCAAAATCTGCCCGATCGTGAAAGGCGTGCCTTCGTTGATTTCATAAACCAACTCCACGCTGCCCGGCTGTAAGCGGAAAATCGGCTTGGCGTCGATCCGAAGATAGCTCGCGTCCTGCGTGCCCGGCTGATAAATAAAGCCCAACGGCGAATAATCGCGAACAAACTTTCGCGTATCCCGCTCGATTAACTCATTGTCGTAGGCCATGCCCTCGACCAGCTTCATATTCTCACGCAAAGTCGCTTCAGTGACGGCGGCGTTGCCTTTGAATGTCACCTTATCAATTGTGTATTGAGGGCCTTCTTCAACCAAAAAATCGATCTGAATCTCTGACTGATCCGGGGACACGATCAACTTCCGGCCCACCCGCACGTCAAAAAAGCCTTTTTCCTGATAAAACTTTCGCACCGACGCCACGTCATCGTCGATCTGATCCGGCGATAAAACGCCGTCGCGGAATATCCATATCCAATAGCGGGTTTTGATCTGATCCGACAGTTTGTAGTCGCTAAATGTCTTATTGCCCTTGAACGTAATATTTCGGATACGAGCGAAAGGGCCTTCCACGATGTTAAAAATGAGGATGCCGTCTTTGTTCAAGGCTTCAGAATCAATTGTCACGGTCGCGAGCGGGTAATTTTTAGCTTTGAAAAATTGCTCGATCTTCCTGCGTGTCTGCGCGATGCGGAACGGATCAATCGCTTGGCCGATTTCGATGTCAATCACCGCGCGGACGATATTGTCCGACACAGTGGTGTTTGGGGGGAGTTTGACGCGGATATCCTTGATTTGTTGCTGTTCGCTGACTTCAAAAATGACGATGACGCCGGTTTGTGTCGGCTCAACTTTTGCTTCGACGTTGCTGAACCGGCGCAGCCCAAAGACCCGCTGATAGTCTTCCTGCACGGTTGCTGGATCGAATTTGTCGCCTTCGCGCGTGCGGACGACGTTGAGGATGCTTGCAGTCAGCACCGCTTGATTGCCGACAATCCGCACACCCTCGACGGTTCTGCCCTTTAAATCGCCCGCGACGCTCAAGTCTCGTGCAGGGGGTTGTTGCTGGGAATAAACCAACGGGCTGGCAACCAACGCCGCAGCAACGGCGAGAGCAAGGGCATGTCGTGACAAAAAAGTTCGCCTCATGGAGTTGGGCGAAGTTTAACGGGGATGAGGGTTATGTCAAAAATGAGTACGTTGGGGGTGGTGTTTTGCATTGGGTGTTTTGTTGCTTTGGGTTTTGTGGGGAGTGGTCATTTGTCATTGGTCATTCGTCATTGGTCATTCGTCTTTGGGACAGTAGGGAGTTGCGTGCGCGAGCAAGCTCGCGGCTTAGCGTATGTCTAGTTCAGGACGTACCATAAACGAATGACAAATGACCAATGACGAATGACGAATGACCAACGACGAGAAACCTATGACCTCTTCCAACACCAAAAATCAAAGCACAAAACACAAAACACAAATCACTAAACACAAAACATCCCTACCCAATATACGCCTTCTTCTTCCGACCGCTCAGATAGCTTTCCATCACGCAGTTCGCCAGTTCGCCGGAGGAGGTGTAGAACGCGACGCCTTTGGTCAGGCGGGTGAGTTGATCGACAAATCCGACCCAGTCCATGCCGTAATAGTCTTCGATCAGGGCAAAGGTCGCGATGCGGCAATCTTCCTTGGCGGCCATCAACGCTTCCTTCAACGTCGCGGCGGTGCTGCGCGGATCGGGGGGATACAACAGATAAACGTGATCGCCTTCGACATGCGCTGTGGGTTGGCCGTCGGTGATGACGAAGATTTGCTTGTTTTCCCCGCCGCGTTTGCGCAAAATTCGCCGTGCCATCTGCAAACCCATGTGCAGATTGGTGAAGTGCTGCGGCGCTTTGTCGAGTTGATCGATCGGGCATTTCAGCCGCACCTGATAATCGTGTGTTGTCACCGGCTTAGGCATCAGTAATGGCAAGCCGATCTCCGGAATCTTGTTCGCGCCGGAATAAAAGCCCACAAAATCGATCGTATCTTGCGGAAATCTTGATCTAACCAAGCCCAGCATCGCCAGCGCCACCTTCTTGGCAGACAGGAATCGACCGTACCGCATCATCGAACCGGACATATCAATCAGAACGACGGTGCTGCAGGTGGTCTGGCCTTCATGGAGGTGGATTTCGAAATCGCGTTCGGAGAAATTGATGAGTGGGGCAGGCGTGGTTCGTGGATCTGTTTCCTTCTCACGAACCACGAACCCCGAATCACGATTCACGTTCCGCGTCATCGCATTCCTGAGTGTCGCGTGCAGATCGAGTTCGGAGATCGGGTCGCCGAATTGATAGGTCTTGGTGCCGTCGGTGCGTTCGCCGCCTGCACCCGCCGTCTGTTTTTCATGGCCTTCGCGGGAGCCCTGCTTCAGATTCTTAAAAACCTCCATCAACGCCTTCGATTGCATCTTGCCAAGCGCCTTTGGCGTCAGCCGCAACTTGCCTTTGGCGTCTTTGTCCATCATGCCGTCTTTGAGCATTTCTTCGAGCATTTCGGAAATGCTGTCATCCTGCGGATTCTCCATCATCTGCTGCATCGCTTTGATGGCCTGATCGCCGTATTGCAGAATGAAGTTCATCAACTGGTCGAAGCCAAACAGCTTGTCCTGCGTCGGAAACTCATCCCCGTCAAATTCGCCGTAAAAATACTTCATGGAGTAAGTGTAGGGAGGCCGGGGTGGGGAGGGTAGTGAAAATTAGGAAGACGCGATTCGTGATTCGTGGTTCGTGATTCGTGGTTCGTGGTTCGTGGATTTGAGTATTCGCACGAGTCACGAGTCACGAACCACGAGTCACGTCCTGCCTGCACGAGTACGCGAGGAAGCTCGCGGCTTAACTTATTCCTTGATCGTCGCGCGACTTGCGTCGGGGACGGTGGGACTATCAAAACGCAGATCGATCCACGCGCGGTTCATGTCCACCCGGCCGGTCTGTTTTTTTGCCTGACGAAGGTATTCGATCTTGCGATCCACCTTTTGCTCGACAAAAAACGCCTTACTCGAGGGCGGCTGGCCCCAGCGGATCTGGCTGCTGGATGCGGTCAACAGATTGATCTGCGATTCGTTTGGGTTTTGCCTACCCCCGAAGTTGGAAACGTCGATTTTGACGATCTCATTCGCTTCAGGCACATCTGCCAGTAACGCGATCATTTCGATCCCCGCCTGCAAATCCGCGCCCTGCCAGGTCTTGCCCGCTTGCGACGGGGGCTTGGCAATCCCATCGATAATGCGAAATTTCAAAGGCTGACGTGGATCAATCAATCTCGCGACCTGCTCGGCCGTCAGTTTATCCGGCAATCGCACGCCATCAGCATCGACATACCAATATCCGTCTTGCCATTGCACCAAAGCCACCGGTGCGCGGTAGTCGCAATCGATGACGATCGTATCGCCGGGTTGATTGTCATAGGCGCGTCGGACTTCGCGGACATTTTTCACCCACGGATTGGCCGCCAGCAGATTGGCGCGGTCGATCAATAGTTGATGGTCATCGGCGTTGAAAGGCGTAACAGGACGCACCGACGCCAGAATCTGCTCCGCCAACGCGTCGCTCATCCATTTGGGTTGCTCATTCATCACCACATGAGGCGGCAAATCTGTAAACGCTACCCGCTGTTCGACATATCGCTTGGAAACGATAAACCCGCCAGCGCAGATTGACATAAAGGCAATCGCGATAAGGAGATGCGTGCAAACCCGTTTAATGCGCAACACGGTTTCTGGGCGCATCGGTTCGCGCTTTTTGCTAACGGCGGATTTAGTGTCCTTCGCGGTCTTTTTGGCCATGCGGTATCCCAACATTTGTTATCGGAATAGGGTAGCGGAAAACTTGACCGGATGGGCGGATTTGTGGCGTGAAGGCGTTGTGGCGTGATG
>JBBQXB010000119.1:0-7165 GCA_038210015.1 Tepidisphaerales bacterium | reverse complement strand
CGGTCGAACGGGGTTGTATCCTGCTGCTCCTGAGAAATGATACGGGGACGCACATCGTTTTGACAATATCTGCGGGTTGGATATACTTTTGCACATGGCACGTCAAGCACGCGTTGCGCCCGGTGGGTTGGTTTATCATGTCATGAACCGCGCCCCGGGAGGGGGATGAAAATGTTTCGGGATGACAAGGACTTCGCAGCATTTGGGCAATTCTAAGGGGTCGGGCATTTTTTTGTTGTTTTGTTGTTTTTACAGATTTTCCGTGAGGTCTCGGCGTACTTGTAAGATTCCATGTATTGAAAAGGTGGATTGTAGGTTGTGATCGATTATTGCGCACGTGTGCATGCTGACATCTCGGGGATCAGGCGTCAATGTCGGGGTGATGACCTAGCCTGTTCGGAATCGTAGCGGCGGTCGACGGGGTATTTCTGCAAGCCACCGCGAAGCACTCCTCGTGCGGCAAGCTGTGTTGACTGGGTTGAAAGACAGGGCTTGTCGGGTACGCCAAACCGTGGCACCTGAAATTCGGGAAATCTGCCAATTTCCGGGTTTTTTTCGCCGACTTTTGGACGGGGCGGGTATAAAATTGTGCGACTCTTAATTGTGCGACTCTTAATCGTTGCGATGTGTGGGTCATGCTTCGTACACGTAGCGTTTGCTTTTTGAAATCATGACGCATTTCCTGCCGGATTGGTGGGGGTTGTGGGTTTCGCGAGAGGTGATGTCTCGGGCGCACCGATGTGACACAAAACCTGACAGTGTGCGCGGCTTGACGACGGGCTGAGGACCGCAAGTTGCGTTTTAGCCGAGGGCTATGGATTTGAAAGCGATGCGACAAATGTGACAACAGCGAAAGCGACCGCGTTGGAAACCTAAAGCAGAATGACGAATCAAATGCCAAATGCTCAATGACAAACTAACAAAACAAAAAACGATCCCCTACCCCATGAAGTACATGCGAGAGCGGAAGCGATGCGAACGACATGTGTTCAGGCGATATAACGCATCTGCGTTAATCCATGAACGTCTGCGTCATGTGTGGCAAATGCGTAGTGATTCGATCAGACGCGGCTGGTTGACGTGTAGGCACTGACACCGGCGAGGTTGTACGAGCGGATGCGGAAATAATAGCCGTCGTCGGCGGTCAGGCCGGTGACGAGGGACAGGACGGTGTCGTTCGGTACGTTAAAACTCCGAACGATTGACCCGTGGCTGAAGTTGGATTCGGTCGCAAACTCGATGCGAAATCCGATTTCATTGTCGGATCGGTCTTGCCACAGTAGCTGCACCGAACTTGGCGTTTGTCGGGATGCGATCAGGGGATTTGGACGTATCGGCGGACCGGTAGGTGCGAATATGCCAGCGGTGGCTTCGCGTCGGCCTGCAAAAAGCATCTCATCCACCGCAACGGCATAATAGTTGATCGACCCGGTTAATCCTGCGGTGGAAGTATCGGCAGCGAAGGCGCCTTGCTTGGCGATGAACTTGGTTGAGACGTAGGTGTCGCTTCCGGATTGCAATCCCGGCGTGCCGTTGCTTTCGCGATAAAAGGTCATGCCAAAGACAGGTTCATGATTCGGATCAATCGCTCGGGCTTGCAGGCGGATCGTTTCGCCGATGGTGGCTTGCGATGGATTGATCGAAAAGGATGTCACTGTCGGTGCGCGGTTGGCGCGAACAGCGAAATTGATATCAGTCTGATTGTCGCCTGCGAGCACCACGCGGCGGGTAAAGGGTCTGACCCCTGCGTCAGCGGGTTGCCAAGCAGAGGCGGTGTTCAGAACCGGATCCCAGGTGTCGGCAGCGGAGGGATTTACGGTGTAACCCAGATCGGCGAATTGCTGGATCGTGATGCGGCTGATCGGTTCGACGACACCGGTGAACTCGGAATAGCCGGTCATCAATTCGATGCGGAGGGACGTTTCTCGCCAGTGGGAGAGGGTTGTTCCCGGCCCGCCTGTGCCTTCGACCGGCACGCCTGTTGCGGATTCGCCGAAGATCTGGTTATACGCCGCCGTCGCCTGCGTGCCGGTGAATCGCGGCGTGGAGGTGCCCGACCCGGCAAGCAGGCCTTTGGCGGTCCAGAGTGTTCCAAAACCCAGTACATGGCCCATTTCATGCGTGATGATGTCGATGAGTTTGCCGTCGGCCTCAAGTTGGTTGAGGTCTGCCAGATCAAACTCCATCACCCCGCGTGAAGGCAGGAGCGATCCGGTGCGAAATCGGGTTGGCTCGGCTTGGGCGAGCGTGCCGGCGCCGCCGTCGATGTCGATGGTCGAAATGTCGATCGCGATGTCGTCCACATACCCAATGTCGGTTTTAACCCGCGGCAGGTCGCCCACAATGATCGACTCCCACCGGTCGGCAGCGATCTGAAAAGCGCGGGCCCGGGAGGGGGTGATTTCGGAGAGATAATTCAGGCCAATATCAAACTGATGCTCAAGCGACCCCAATCGCCCTGGCGAAACCTGGCCTATGCCATCGGGTAATAATGTCCTTACGTCGTAGGTCGCTGATGGGAGGTTGGTGAATTGGTAGCGCCCGTGGTTATCGGTTACATCGGTTGGTTCGCCGGTGTCATAGCGGGCGTTGTGGTTGGTATCGATGTAGACGGTGATACCGGGGAAGGCAGCTTCGGTTTCGTCGAAGGTGCGTGAGGCGTCCTGATCGTCCCACACTTGACCGGTGAGCGTGGTGAGGAGGATGCGGGGATCGAGTTTTTCGATGAACAATCGATACATACAACAACATCAAAAAAAATCAGCGGGATCGCAGCGACGGGTTTGTCATTGGGATAGAAGAAACGATCGCACGCGGCGAGTCAACTTCACTGCGACGGGGGAATGAGTTTGATGATCCGATCATCGGCAGCGTAGGTCGAAAGACTTTCCCAGTTGGGCGCCATATCGGTGGGACGGAAAGTCTGGGCATACATGGTGTAAAGCGACTGGACCGCAGATTTGACTTCGCTTGCACGAACAAAGGTTTCACTCTCGCGTTTAACCCGCCGAATAATAAGTGAAAGCGGCAGCGGCGCGGGACCTGAGGATTGGTCGATGACAGCCGGGGCGCGGAAGTCGGGTTGAAGATAATTGATCGCTGGTGGATCAATTTTGACGAAACCCACCCTTTCGTACGCTAGCAGACGCTTGGTGCGTTCTGGGTGTGCGGGGGCAAGCGGTTCCATCTCCGCCACGAGCGTGATTGGCCTGGCGGGTTGGTGGGATCGATCGAGACATTCGCGTGCGGTGCGGATCGGCATCGCCCGCATCCACCCGGCGATCCCGCCGCCACGATAGCGTGGCATGACCAGCAGGTGCGACAGGTGGACGGTGACCGGTTCGTCGGGATTGCTCAGATCAACAATCGCGGTGTGATCTCGCACGGCAGCGAGTTCGTCTTCGTGCAGAATGACGACCATTTCGTAGAGGAGCGCGTGCTGATGGATCGGTCGTTCGGGTCGCCAGGCGAAACGTTGTTCGATTACCGCGCGTTGTTCCATTTCGTGTTTGTCGCCAAACTCTGCCCAGAGTGCGTCGTAACCTGTTTGAAAGCGGGGGTGGGTGACGGAATCAATGAAGCTGATGGTAAACCCCGTCCAGTCAAAATCCGCCGATCGAAAATCCGCCGGGGCGAGATCGTCAGCGGTGATGCCGATGGGGATGGGGGAGGTGAGTGACATGTGTTATCAGTCTTTTTCGGACAAACCCATGTTAACCATCGCCGCTTGCAGTTGTGCAACTGTAACAAACAATCCGTATGGTTTCATAGGGATCTAGCTTCAGCAGACCTTTATCGCGCGTCACAAGAAAATCGGCACTCGCTGTAAGTGCTGCCTGCAGCACCGGCGTATCAGCGGGATCGGCGTGGACGATATGTCGCGAAGGCATGGCTGATGACCATATCGCGATTCTTCGCAGCACTGAAGAGATCCGATTCACGTCAGCGATTGGCGCGTGCAATTTTGTGGTCGCAACCTGAACGGTTTCTGCCACAACATATTCGGAAACGACAAGGCGCCAATCCCCACGGATCATTGCTGTGACAAGATTGTCTGCGGCGGAGTCGCGCAAGGTTGCGGACACAAGGATGTTGGCATCGAGAAAGATCTTCACTTTGCTTTTGCCTCGCGGTCGTCATCGAACGCACGGTCAATCGCGTTTTCATCAATTCCCATTGACTTAAAGTGCGTCGAAATCGACTCAGTGGCTGAGTCCCACTCGCCAATGATTGCAGTGCGACGAAGTCCTTCCGTCAGTTCCGATTTTTCGTCAGTGGACATCTCCATGATGTCAGCCAACATTGCTTTTACCCGATCGCTCATCATTCACCTCTTTGAATCAATTATAACAAACTCCCCGAAGCGGTGCAGAAATGTTAAAATCGGATCATGCTCACCCAACTTCAGCAACTCGACCAAAAGCACCATCTTCATCCGTTCACCGATCACAACGCGATGCACCAGACCGGCACGCACGTCGCGGTTCGCGGGGAGGGGTGTTATCTGATTGACCAGAACGATCGGCGGCTACTTGATGGGTTGGCGGGGTTGTGGTGCGTCAATATCGGGTATTCGGAGCGACGTGTGGTTGATGCCGTTACGCAGCAGATGTTGCAGTTGCCGTATTATTGCAGTTTCTTCAACACCACTACCGAACCGGCCATCCTGCTTGCGAAAAAACTCGCGGAACTGGCGCCCAGACGACTCAATCATTCGATTTTCTGCAACAGCGGATCCGAAGCCAATGACACCGCGATCAAGCTCATCCGCGCCTATAATAAAATCCTTGGCCGACCCAATAAGACCAAGCTTCTGTCCCGCACATTCAGCTATCACGGCGTCACGGTCGCCACAACATCGCTGACCGGTCTGCCGTCGTGTTATTTGCCGTTTGATCTGCCCTTGCCGGGATATATCCATGTGCCCGGTCCATACACTTACGGCGCAAAAACAGGCATGTCGCATGCTGAGTATGGCGACTGGTGCCTAGCCGAGACCGAGAAAACGATTCTCGCGGAAGGCCCAGAAACGATCGCCGCGATGTTTGTTGAACCGGTGCAGGGCGCAGGGGGTGTGATCGTTCCGCCGGACGGTTATCTGGGCAAATTGCGTGCGATGCTTCGCAAGTATGACATCCTGTTCGTGGCCGATGAAGTCATCAGCGGTTTTGGCCGACTTGGCGCCTGGTTCGCCAGCGATTTGTGGGATCTTGATCCCGATATTCTCACGCTCGCCAAAGGCATCACCAGCGGCTATCTGCCACTGGGCGCGACAATGCTTAGCGACGAGATCGTTCAAACGCTCAACACCGGCGGCTACCTCGCGACCGGCTTCACCTATTCCGGACATCCGACGCCCTGCGCCTGCGCGCTGGCGAATATCAAAGTGCTGGAAGATGATCATTTGATCGAAAAAGTACGCGATGAAACCGGACCTTATTTTCAGCAGAAGTTGCAATCGCTGGCGGATCATCCCGCTGTGGGCGAGGTGCGCGGGTGTCAGTTGATTGGCGCGATCGAGCTTAAAAATACCGGCACGCCCAATACGCTCGGAGCAAAGGCTGCCAACATCGCCCGCGAACACGGCATCATCGTCCGCGGCATTCGCGACCTGATCGCGCTCAGCCCACCGTTGATTATCACGCGCACGCAGATTGATGAGTTGTTTGATGCGGTGAAAAAGACGCTGGATGAGGTGGGTGCATAGTTGATGGTTGGTAGTTGATAGTTGCGTGGAGTGGCTGCGAAGCGTCATAGGCAAATCAGTCTTATGGATGCGTCACTTGCGTCTTAGATTTCGGCGGCGACACCGTCCCACACTCCAGGCAGCGGTCGGGCGTGGCGCGCAGGTCGTAGCCGCAGCGGGTGCAAAGTCCCATTTTGCGACGTAGACGGCGCTTATGCGATCCATATCGGATTGCCATCCAAATCGCGGGTAGGAATAAGAAATAGGAGGGCAGACGCGCATGCCACACAGATATTTTGTGATATCTCCAATACGAGATATTGGTGGGGTTGCGCATCATGTCGTACCCAAACGACGGTAAGACATAGTGTGGCCAATGTACTCTGATGTGTGATAGCGTGAAAGGGCTTAAGTAGGGTTGTATATTATACCATTGCTCATAATGTACTGCAGTAGGCGAAAAAACTTAAAAACGATGTGCGTCCCCGTATCATTTCCTGGGTAGAACGGTTCAACCAGATTTCAGCTCCTACGGAACCGCGAACAACCCATATTACCCCGGAATCAACGTGACGGCAGTCTTGGCGCTTGCGGGTGCCGCGACGCTGGGTATCGGTGTGGCAACTTTTGGCATCGGCTTCGCGTATGGAGCTGGGCTATGGGGCGCGATTGGAATCGGCGCTACGACTTTCGGCATTGTCAACGGCATGGGATCACGTTGGGCGTCAGGTCAGTCACTCGGCCAGAGCGTAGGTGGCGGGCTGGCGGACGGAACCGGCGTTGGTGATGCCTATGGCTTCTTCGCAGGGGCTGACATCGCGACTGGCCAGGCTCTGACGCCTGGGCAGCAGGCACTGGCGGGTGTATCTACCGGTCTAAATGTCCTCAGCCTTGGCTTGGCGGGTCGTGGACTCGGACGAATTGCGTTCGCACGTTACACTGGAAGTGTCCGTTCTGTGAACCCCACAATTGCCGCAGGCGTGAGGGGTAACCCGCGAGCGATCGTGCGTGGGGTGGGCGAACTGAGTTCAAGTCAACGGGCCATCTTGTCGCAGCTGGATTCGCCTGGCGCCCAGGTGCTTCTGCGGAAGTCAAGCGTAACGCAGACGGATCTGGCAGCACTGACTGCGGAGACGGGAGACGAGTTCGCGATGTTTACGACCGGGGGTAGACGTCTGGTTGTTCGAGGCCGCCCCGAGGGTTATCACGGTATAATTGACGGCGATTGGGCGGCATCAATGCGTGCACAAGGATGGCGGTGGAGTGCCCACAGCCATCCAATCTATGAGGGCGTCCCGACGCGTAACTTCCTTCGAAGCTCCGCTGAGGATCAGGCTCTGATCGGCATCTTTGGTCAGAATCAGAGTGCCATCATGAACTCGGTAGGTGAGCGACGCCTATTCGGTCCCAGCGGTGACTTGCTTTATCCAGGGTGGCTGCCATGAACACGAAACTGATGAACTTGAAGCAGATGGAACC
>JBBQXB010000118.1:0-7294 GCA_038210015.1 Tepidisphaerales bacterium | reverse complement strand
AAAATATGATAGGCTGGCCGCTAATCAGCGGATGAAATTGTGTTGGCGACGCTGTTTAATCGCCGCTGGCTAACCACATCGTTCTCTCACTGAGGCGGTAGTGTACGCTATACCAGTGGAGATGTGTAGTTCACTAGCGTGAGGCGACAGGGTTCGGAAAGTTTTCAAGATGTATGGGGCGCGGGGAAATACGTCTTGCCCCGGAGTAAATAGGTATTGGACGCGGGGAAAGTCGTATTGCGAGCGAGCAAAGAGGTATTGCGCCGGAGCAAATAGGTCTTGGCAGCGAGCACGGATGTATTGCGCCGGAATAAATAGGTATGGGGCGCGGGCAAAGATGTATTGCGCGCGGGGAAAGATGCATTTATTGCCAGCAAATACATCTTTATTCGGGGCAAATAGGGCGTGAACCGCGATTGCGGCGCATGCGGGGGGATATTTGCGGACGTGGGGGTACGGGGACGCTGCGAAGCGATGGGGTTGCGGGGCGGGGGGGTGGGGGGCTATGCCGGGCGGGCTAGTCGGCGGTTACCAGGCGTAGGCCTCGGGGGAGCGGTGTTTTGCCCAATCGCTGATGCCTTCGTCGGTCTCGCCCTTGGGGCCGGGCCAGATTTTGTCGAGGGCTTTGAGCTGATCGTCGGTTAGCGTGATTTCGGTGGCACGGACGCTGCCGATGAGCTGTTCCATCGTGCGCGGGCCGATGATCGGAGCGGTGATGGCGGGGTTATGCAGAGTCCAGGCGAGGGCGACGTCGGCGGGTGTTTCGCCGATCTCGCGGCAAAAGTTCTCCCATTTTTCCAAACGGGGACGTTCCTTTTCGATCCGCTTCTGCATCGCTTCCCCGGTGCGGCGGCCTTTTTCCTGCTTTTCAAGCACGCCGCCGAGGAATCCGCCATCCAGCGGGCTCCACGGGATCACGCCAAGCCCGTAGGCCATCGCGGCGGGTAAAACCTCCATTTCAACCCAGCGGCAGGCCAGCGAGTACTTCGATTGCTCGCTGACGAGGCCCATAAAGCGCCGATCGCGGGCGGATTCATTCGCTTGGGCGATATTCCAGCCTGCGAAGTTGCTCGAGCCGGCGTAGATGACCTTGCCCTGACGGACGAGCGTCTCATAAGCCTCCCAGATTTCGGCCCAGGGCGTTTCGCGGGCGATGTGGTGCATCTGGTAGAGGTCGATGTAGTCGGTGCGAAGGCGTTTTAGGGAGTTATCGCAAGCCCGGCGAATCTTCACCGCGCTGAGGCCGCGCTTCATGGTCAGATCGGAGTCTTCGATGTTCATATCGCCATATACTTTGGTGGCGATGATCGTCTTTTCGCGACGGCTGTTGCCTTGTGCGAACCATCTGCCGATGATTTGTTCGGTCACACCCTCGCCTTTTTTCCAGCCGTAGACGTCTGCGGTATCAAAAAAGTTGATTCCAAGCTCGTGGGCTTTGTCCATTTGCTGATGCCCGTCGGCCTCGGTTGCGTGGGGGCCGTAGTTCATGGTTCCGAGGCAAAGACGTGAAACTTGCAACCCTGTGCGGCCTAGCGACGTATATTTCATGGACAAATCCTGCTTCTAAGAGTGATAAATGACGAATTGGTTCTCGCTGCGGAGTAGTTTAGTCTCGCCGGGCGATTGATCAAATCGGCGGGGTTATATTTCTTTGGTGGCGATGAGTGGGGTGAAGTTGGTTTCCCAGTACTTTTCGGCGTCGATTTCGGCATCAAGGATGATGTCTGAAATGGGTGCACCGGCATCATTAAGCTGCGGGGCGGCATCGAGATTGAGCTGAATCGTCATCGGTACAATACCACGCATCACCCGCAGGCTGATCCGCTGACCGGCTGCGTAGGATCGGATGATGGTTTGAAATTGCGCGGGCGTGGAGACCGGCTGTAGATCATCCCCCAGCCCGACTGCTGTAATCACGTCCCCGTCTTGAAGTTTTCGGAAGCCGACAAACCCGTTCAGACGGCTGACGATCGCGAATCCCGCCGGTTCGTTTCTTGTGTCGGTCAATGCGGTGCTCGGCAGGCTGACGCCAAGAAACCCATTCGGCATCTTCGGCAATTTCAGCATCGCGCTTCGGACGTGTAGATAACATACGATGTCGTAGAGGGCGGCAATCTGCGATACCTTTAGCTGCGGCGACTTTGCGATGACCTGCCTCAACAAAGGCAAATCGGTTTGATCCAACGCCATCAACTCATTGCCCGCCTTGTCGCGCACCTGCGGATTGCGATCCGCGAGCTGCTTCAACGATTCAACGATCGCCTGCTTAGGCTCAGCCGCATAGACCGACGCGCTGAGGAGCAATAACAAACAGATGGGTCTGTAAAACACGATTTCATCCTACGCCAAGTGGGATCGACTGCGCAGGGGATTTCACAATCTTTTGATGAAACCTTCCCTCGTCCCACCGCCAGAAATCGCAGCGTGGGTGGCGCCAATGCCGATGCAACCAGATACCCCGCAGCGAATCGAACAGTGTTTTCACATCCCGGACTGCCAGGTTTTGATGGCTTGGATGGGGTGGAGGATCATGATGACGTTGAGGGTGAGGTTGTCTTTGATCCAGATCAGACAGCCGATCTCGGCGACGAAGAATACCGCGATCGACCACCAGATGCCGACCTTGCGTGCCAGAAACCAGCCGCCGACGCAGGCGAGGATATCGCCGAAGCTGTTGATGACGCTATCGCCTGTGTATCCGACGGCGGCGGTGGCGGCGCGGTAGTGGTTGATCGTGAAGGGGGTGTTTTCAAAAATCTCCCATGCAACTTCCAGCAACGTCGTGAAGAAAAGTCCCCACAGCGGCTTTCTACGCAGCACGGCGAAGTTGAAAACGAAGAACAAGATCACGCCATGCAGCAGATGCGAGAAGACGTAGGGATCGGCGAAGTGCTGCGAGTTATGCGGCCCCCATGCATCCAGCGTGATAGGCGAGAAGTCGCCAAGCGAACACCACCAGACCCGACCCATCGAACGCAGAATGATGATGGCAGAGACGATGACCACGCCGGTCAATGCGAGTGCGAGTTGGGGCTTGTAATCATTCGATAAAAGTGGCGGGCGGGCGGGAAAGAGCATGACAATCAATCGACACAATGCCTAAAGCAGATGCAAAGATAAGGCGGTTGTTATCGGTCGTATTGGCAAATGGGGCAATCGGACGATGTATAAATCATGGCAGCCGAAGCGACGACACAACCGGCAACGACGATTCTAACGATCGAGTCTCTCGACAAGGTGCTGAACGTGCTGCGTCAAGGGATGGCGCAGACCGATTTGTTGCAGGCATGCCGGGAAATGAATGTCGCGGCGGCGATCATTTTAATCTTTGCGGGGGTGATCTTTTTATTGTGGGGATACTACGCTTTCAAATGGCTGGTGACGCTGAATGCCCTTGTGCTGGGTGCGTGGCTGGGTGCGATGGTCGGCGAAAGCGCTGGCGCTCCGTTGCCGGCGGCGTTGATCGGCGGATTTGTCGCAGCGACGGTGACCTGGCCTTTAATGAAATACGCCGTCGCGGTGATGGGCGGATTAGTTGGCATGGTGATCGGGATGAGCCTGTGGCGGGCGTTCGGTATCGATCCACACTTCGCAGCAGCAGGCGGCGGGATGGGACTGATCTTCTGTGGAATGTTGTCGTTCATCCTATTCCGCACAAGCGTGATGATGTTCACCAGCCTGCAAGGCTCGCTGATGCTGATCTTCGGCATCCTCGGCGTGATCTATAAATTCCAAGGCATCGACACCAGCGTGCTGGAATCGAAGCTGGAAGTCAGCCCGTTCATCATGCCGATGATGATATTCTTCGCATCCGTCTGCGGAATCATCTACCAAAACACCCAAGGCGGTCCCGAAGTGCCTGCGGCACCGGTGAAGAAGTAGAACCGCAGATTACGCACATTTCACAGATAAAACAGTTTATGACGATGACTTCTCGGTGATATCGACTCCGTCTGCTCTGGGTGGCTATTTCACAAGTTACATTTCTTTTGATTCATCAGCGAAATCTGCGCAATCTGGGGTTCCGTCTTGGTGCGTTTTTTGAATGTCGGTGTAATATCATTGCTATGCTTCAGCAGTTGGTACAGACGACACTGGATAAAAAGGTTTCGGAGTTTCATGCGTACGAGACGCTGAAGTTCGATTTTCATCGTGAATCGGTCGAAGCGTCGGGCAATCAACGACTTAAAAATGCGATTGATAACGCAGTCGTCCGTAATGACAAAGGCCGGCAGCTCAAGCTGTTGGAATTGCCCGACAGCAACCGCGTGCGAGAGCTGGCAGGGGCGATCAAGCAGCACACGCTGGATTATCTTGATTATTATCTAGAACAACTCGCCGCCAATGTTGAAAAGCGTGGCGGGCAGGTGCATTTCGCGAGTGACGGCGATCACGCGAAGAAAATCATTTTCGATATCGTCTCGAAATCCAATACCAAGCGGATTATTAAATCCAAATCGATGGTGTCGGAAGAAATCGAACTGGCGCACGTGATGGAAGCGGCCGGGCTGGATGTGGTGGAGACCGATCTGGGCGAGTTCATCGTGCAGATCGACCATGACAAGCCAAGCCATCTGGTTACGCCGATCATTCATAAGGATAAAGAGTCGATCGCCCAGTTATTCAGCCAGTACTTTGGGACGCCTTACAATGACGACCCCGAAGCCCTCACCAAGCAGGCACGCGAGTATCTGCGCGATAAGTTCCGCAAAGCCGACCTCGGCATGACTGGCGGCAATTTTCTGGTCGCTGAGACTGGCGATGTGGTGACGGTTGAAAATGAAGGGAATGTGAGGCAGTCGATCACGACGCCGAAAGTGCTTATCAGTTTCGTAGGGATTGAAAAGCTTGTGCCGCGGATGAGCGACTTGTCGGTGATGCTGAAATTGCTTGCGCGCAGCGCCACCGGGCAATCGATGACGGTCTATTCGTCGATCTTCAGCGGCATAAGAAAAGCTGGTGAAACGGATGGCCCGGAGGAGTTTCATCTGATCCTAATGGACAACGGACGGACTGAGATTCTTGCCAGCGAAGAATATCGCGAAACGCTACGGTGTATCCGATGTGGCGCGTGTCTGAATGCCTGTCCGATCTATCGCAAGATCGGCGGACATAGTTACGGCAGCGTTTATCCCGGACCGATCGGCGCGTTGATTACGCCGTTGATGCAAGGACTTGAGAAAAACAAGGATTTGCCAAACGCATCGAGCCTTTGCGGTGCCTGTTATGAGGCTTGTCCGGTCAAAATCAACATCCCCAAGCATCTGATCAATCTTCGTCGCGATATTGTGAAGCGGCAGCTCAATCATCCGGTCGAGCGGTTTATCTATCGTGCATACGCATTTATGATGAATACGCCCGCGCGATATAAGTTGGCGAGCTGGATGCAGAAACGATCGCTACGGCTGATTAAATCGCGTAGCGGTTATGTGAAGAAGCTGCCATTCCCCGGCAGTGGATGGACGCAGGTGAGAGATATCCCCGCCCCTGCGAAAAAGACTTTTCGGCAGATTTGGAACGAGAAACGACCATGAACGACGATCACGGCGTATTACAAAAAGTCCGCAACTCGCTGGGCAGAACCGCCACGCGTGTCCCGCCTGCGCCCCCAGAATTGGACGAACCCAACGTGCGTCTAGTGCTGAGTGATATCGGGTTGCCAGCGCTATTTGAAAAGAAGGCGAAAGAAAACAAAATTGGCGTCACGGCGCTTCGGGTTGAATCACTGCACGAAGAATTGGTCGCCTATTTGAAAGCGCGTCATGTGAAATCGATCGCGATTCCCGTGTCCAAACTTTTACAAAAATTAGAGATCGAGCGCGTGTTGCGTGATGCGGGGTTTGTGGTGAAGGTGTGGGGGCAGATGTCGCTGGATGACGTGTATGAGGTCGATGCGAGCGTGACGGATGTTTGGCGAGCAGTTGCAGAAACCGGCAGCCTGGTGATGCGTGCCTCGGCTGAGCACGGCAGGGCGTTGTCGCTGGTGCCGCCTTTGCATGTCGCGATCGTTGAACCGAAAAATTGCGTCGGGGATTTGATTGATCTATTCGAACTGACGGGCTCTGAAGCAGCCTCCAATAATGCACCGAGCGCAACGGTTATCATCACCGGTCCGAGCAAGACTGCCGACATCGAAATGAACCTTGTCATCGGCGTCCACGGCCCGGGCGTCGTGCACGTGTTTTTGCTGAAATGAGTAGTGCCCGGGCAAGAATTTATGCTGCATAAACCAGCGTCCCCAGCTATGATGTGAGCATGAATATCGCCTATTCAAATGATCAGCTTCACACCTTCGCCCGAAAGTGGGGGCTGCGGGAATTGTCGTTGTTTGGATCGGTTCTGCGTTCCGATTTCCATGCCGACAGTGATGTCGAGGTTCTGGTGGAGTTGCCAGATGATCACAACTTGAGCGCTTTCGATCTGGTGCCGATGCAGGATGAAATAGAATCGCTTTTTGGTCGCAAGGTCGATCTTGTTCTAAAAGGCGGTTTGCGAAATCCGATCCGTCGTCAGATGATTCTTGATACACGTCAGGTGCTATATGCCGCTTGATGCGCGGGACCGAGCATTGCTATTGGACATGCAAACCGCAGCACGCCACGCGATGAGCTATGTGCATGGCATGATTTAAATGAATTCATTGCTGATTTTCGGACGCGTCGCGCGGTAGAGCGTGAGATTGAAATCATTGGCGAGGCTGCACGCAGTATTTCGGATCAGTTTAAGAAAATCGTGCAGATATAGTTGATGTGCATCCGACGTTGAACCCGTTTAAGGGACGTTTTGTCGCACTGAGAAGTATTAGCCGATTAATTTGGTCCTGTCACTTGCCTTAATGCTGGTGCTGATTACAATAAAAGACAAAAAGGTCGTTTGATCCTTTTATTAGGAATTTTTGACCGCTACCCCAGAGGTGACAGATGTCCGACTTTGAGAAGAAAATCAGGATTTTGATCGGAAAACCAGGGTTGGACGGACACGATCGGGGCGCAAAATACGTTGCCCGGGTGCTTCGTGATGCCGGTTTTGAAGTGATCTACACCGGCATCCGCCGAAGCCCAGAGCAGATCGTCGAGGCGGCAATCCAGGAAGATGTCGCTGCGATCGGATTGTCCTTGCTATCGGGTGCCCACAACGTGCTGTTCAAAAAAGTCATTGACTTGCTTCACCAACGCGGCGCGACCGACATCTTGGTTTTCGGCGGCGGAACGATCCCTCCAAAAGACATCCCGGGTCTGCAGGCAATCGGCGTATCGGCGGTCTTTACACCAGGAACGCCGGCGCGGGTGATCAT
>JBBQXB010000117.1:0-7362 GCA_038210015.1 Tepidisphaerales bacterium | reverse complement strand
GGCGGCGATGACGCAAAGTGCCCGCAACGCGGGTCGTGCGCTGAACGAACAAGAACGCGCCGCCCACCGCGCCAACGCAGCCACATCGCGCAGCGTGACGATTCATCACGGGCAAGGTTACGCGATGTCGCAGACGATGCGGCAAATGGTCAAACGGCGGACCTGGAAAGAAGAACCATCCGCGGCCGCGATGATCGACCAGGCGGAGGATATGCAGTTCCGCCGGTGGCTGAAGAGTCAGCAGATCCACAAGCAACGGCGTTCGGCACGGGTTAGACAAGCTGCCGTTGCCCAGGGTCGTATGGACGGTATTGTCGGTTCCGCGATGGCCACGCTGCATGGTCAGTGGCTTACCGATCGTGCCCCAGGGCTGATCGGATCAACTGCGATCGGCTTCTCGCGCGGCGGGGGTGCATTCGACGGGGAAGATCAACTGATGACGCGTGCCAGGCGTACAGTCGCTCGCAATCTGGAACGGATGCCCGAATTGTTTGGCAAAGTGACCGCAGCGGAGTTCGATACCATGTCTCGCAAAATGCGGGATCAGATGGAAAAGAAGCTCAGCAGCGGAATCGGGTTCGGCGGGATGGCGATGACTGCGGGGATTTCAGCAATGCTTGTAAAGTCAGTCACTTCGCTGGTCTCAGATGATCTTTTCAATCGCGAAAAGGGTGCATCAACCCGCATGGTCGCATCTGCATCATCTCGGCGAGAGCTAAGGCAGATTGTTGATACGGGACGTGACTATTCGTTTCTGCTCAAAGCGATGGACGTCACATCCGCAGCAGGCGGATATAGCGAACAGGAATCGGGAAAGATCATTTTTGCGGCGCAGTCGGCAGGGTTCGACGTATCAAAAATCCCTCAGTTTGCCGCCAACATGAAGCGGCTTGCGATGGACCCGACAACGGCGCTGAATGCCGCGCAAAAGATTCGCGACAACTACGGCGATTCTGCGGGCAATCTCGATCAGATTGTGGACAAGCTGTTGATCGCTGCGGGACCTTCCCCCGCCAGCGTGAATGAAATCGCAGCGGGTGTGGGCAGTTCCGCTGCGGCGTTTCGTGCGATCGGTGGATCCGCCGATGAACAGATGGCAACGCTGGGTGTGCTATCGACCCGTCTGAAAAGTCCCGAAGCTGCATCCGAGTATCTGAAATCTGTATCGAATCAGCTTCAAAAGAAGTCCGGACGCATCCGCTGGGGCGTGAATGAAAAACCGCTGGAAGGTATCGACCTTATTACAGCGTTGCCGCGTCTACAGCGTAACAACATGCTTTTGAACGATCAGGGCAATCCGGTTTCATCATCCGATTTCTTGGGTGAAATGATGGCTCAGAATGCCGCGGATCAGATCCTACAGGCTCAAGGGGCAATTCGCGGCGCCACCGGTCAGATGCGCAAAGCCAAAGCCGATCCGGGCAGCGTTGCCCGCAGGCGCGGATCGTTGTTCGATCTGAAGGCGGATAGCGGTGAGTATCTGGAAAAAATGCAGCGTCAACGTGCATTAAAGGAAGAACAACAGCTTGGACCGCTTTTCACGCTGGCTGAGGCGGTGGCAGAACGTGAATTGAAAGACGCAACCGGCGACGGCCAGCGTACGCAGTTGGTCGGGATCAAAGAGAAGTTCAAAACCGCTAATCGGTCGCTATGGACGAATTCATCTCAGGAATCGTTTGTGAATGAGCGCCTGCGGAGCAATTCCCTCACGAAAGATGAGGAGCGGCTATATTTCGCCACTATCTTGCAAGATCAAACAACAGGCACGCTGGAGCACTTGGCAAAGAGCAAGCAGATGTATTTCCAGCAGGACGGCAGCATCGGCACTAAAGAGCGTAAAGGGCGGTTGGTGCTCGATCGCAGCACCGACAAGGGTGATTGGCTCAACTATGAGCTTACGCGTTCCCAAATGGATAACTACCGATACGCAGCTCAACAGCAGTTGCGATTGAGGACAGAAGGGCTGGCAAAGCCTCAGCGCGGTTTGGTGCAGCAAGTCAACGGCTTTATGGCCGCCGCGTTGGACGCGGGCGCGGGGTATGTGCCCCGGAACCTGAAGGGGTTTATCGCCCAAGGCAAAGCAGTTGGAAATTCCTTTAACACGATCGTGCCCAGCTACATGGAATCGTCTGGATTACCAGCCGATGATTATCGCGTTCAAGCGATGCAGAAGCTGGTCGATGAACGCAAAAGCAACGCCTTGCAAAAAATCACAGCCGAGGGCATGAAAATGGGCGGGGATTTCGACCGGGTACGCAAGGAAATCATGGCGTCCGCAGCAGGTATCCCGGCTCAGCAACTTCAAGACGTTTATTCAAGAAATGTAGCCTATATCGACAATGCAATTATCGAAGCTGAAAAAGGAACAGTCGGCGGTACCGAAGCCAGCCGCGACTACGCTCGGACGCGTGTGGAGTCGATCAGGGACATGAGAAACCAGTTTTTGCGGGACGACGGGCGGATGTCAGCCGTTGAAGCCCAAGCCGGACGGGATTTCGTCGCGGGTAGCGATCCCGCAGCCGAGACACAAAAGGCGTTGCTCGAAGCGGTTCGGGGCATCGGCAACACATTGAATCGACTCGCTGAAAAACTACCTGAACCTTTACCAATAAAGCCGGTATCGGGCGCTCAGCCACCTCAGATCACGCAATAACCGGTGAAACATCATGCCTCAATCGCGCATCGTCACACTCACGCGGTCAGCTACGCCCGGGAGAGGAGATCGGTCAGCATCAATCGGGATGGATCGCAATTATCCCGCCCCACCGGTGGCAAGCCGGTGGCGGCGGTTTTGGAGACCAGACGGATGTTCAACTTGAAGACCGATAAGGACGGGTTGCTCAACGTGCTTCCTGAGATGTCGTTGCGTGATCTGACTGCAATGGGATCCCGACACGCCGAGGCGCGCAAGCGATGGCGTAAGGGCGAGCCGCTGCCCCTGCTGACGAAGATGGAATTAGCTGCGATACGCAATCCGAACTTGCCGCTGCCCGATGGCGTGCCGTCTCATGCGGCCGATACCGTTGGCGATCGGGACTGGAGCAGCTATTTCGCCGGTGCGTGGGTCGTGAACATGGAAAGCCGCCCCGAGCGTCTGGTAGCGTTCCAGGCGGGCGTTCCGGAGGATTGGCCTTTCGCACCGATTCAGCGGCTGGAGGCTGTCAGCGGGGCAGACGTAACGGTGCCAATCACATGGAAATCGCCACGCGGCGCCTACGGATTATATTTGACCTACCGGAACCTGCTCACGCGGGCGATCGACGAAGCGTGGGACAAGCCGGTGCTGATCTTCGAGGATGATGCGACCTTCGTTGCCGACTTCACCGCCAAGGCAACCGCTGCGATTACCAACACGCCGGCGGATTGGGATCTACTTTTCATCGGAGGAATTAACTTCGGCGTTTCACGATACAGCAAGGCGTTCAATCTGGCGGCGAATCTGGCGGCGAAAACGCGCTTCAATTCGCGCCCCGGTGTGCAGCGGGTCAGTAACGTCCTGCTCACTCACGCCTGGGCGATCGCGCCGCATTTCTTCACACCACTTCGAGACCTTTTCGACAAGTTCCAGGGGCACGTCGATCTAGCGATCGACCGACGGGCGATCTGGCATCGCGTCTTTATGTGCGATCCGGTTCTGTCTCAGCAACGCCCCGGCGAATCCGACATCGCAGAAGGCCAATGGAAGTGGGGCAAGAAACCAGCGGACGCAATATTTCAGCCGGTGGATCGACTGGTCAGGGCTTCGCATCGGGATTAAACGGTTTACTGCGAATGGTCAGTGGTAATCCTCAACGCTGTTCTCAACGCCGATCCGCCAGCAACGGATAACCCACCGCGGCGGCGATCCGCATGGCGGTATCGAGTGTGGGATTGGCATCGTCGGCGTTGAATATCCGCGACAGATTCGCCTTGCCGATCCCCGTCCGGCGCGCCATGTCGTCCAGCGTCATGCCCTTAGCCTGTCGCGCCAACTGAATGCCCGCCAGCATCCCCGCGATCCGCTCACGCCTGGCGAAGTGCGCCCGACCTTGTGCGACAATCGCAGCCTTTTCCGTGGAGTCTATCTGCTTCGCCGCTGCACGCAGATCAGCGAGTTTCGAGGCAGTGAGTTTGGGGTGGGATGAGATTCTTGCCATTATCGCACCTTGCGGCTTGATTCATCAGGCGTTTACATGCCCGGCATGGCCGGACGTCTGTTCAACCGGGGCAAAATCGACGATCAGCTGCCGGTGCAACGCCGCTGCGACCTTGCGCAGCGTGTTAAGCGAATGGTCGTCGTAGTCGGCATCTTCAATCCGCGAAATCGCCGACGGCTGGGTGTCGATCAACTCGGCGAGCTGCTTCTGGGTAAACCCCATCTCTTCACGCAATTTGCGGATCTTAAATCCCAGCTTCATTTCGCCAGCGGCCTGGTCAAACTCGGCAAGCCGATCCTCACCCCGGGCCTTGGCGCGACGACGCAGTAAAACGCTTGCAGAAGTTACAGTTTTTGGGGTGCGTTGCATGGTCAAACCTCCAGTTATTGCGATTCCATGTAAGTGTGCGCGTCCGGGTTCCTGATAAACTTTTCTCGACAACGAACAGCGCGATTAATTTCAGTGTTCGGCACAACGTCAACCTTCGTACATCCGTGCCCGATGACGGCAATTCCCTTCACGTGGAAGAAATAGAGCAGCCGATAATGCACCTGCTGATGCCGCACACGCAGTTCGTAAATCTTGTCCCGCAGTGGTGCAGCGTGCGGGCGAGATAACGTCGAACCGTACTCTTCCAACAACTCGATCAGACCCGCGAACTTGCCCTGCACCTTGATCGGCTGATCATCCAGCCAACCCAACGCAGGCGATTCGCCTTGATCCGCATAGAACACAACTTCGGTCATTCACGCCCCGATCTGTATTTAATGTATCACATTTTTGTGAAGTTGTCAAGATTTGCCGTGATTATGGGTGATTTCCGCCTGTTGCCACAGCCTCACGCCGCCGGCAGGGATATATCCGATCGGCTGGACGGTTCACGCGACAGCCGGACCCACGCCCCGGCGTTCTCACCCAGGGCGTCAGCCAGCTTGCGGGCAACCGCCCAGCCCATCCGCCGACGCCCGGCCAATATCAGCGTCAGAACGTGCGGACGAACCCCCGCGAGCGTCGCGAGCTGATCCACATTCAACCCGCGCCGGTCCATCACCTGGCGGATCGCAGCGGCGGCGGGGGTGGGAGGGGCTGGGAACGGCATGGGCGTCACGGGGTATTTCCAAACTTCTCGTGTACCATGTAGTGCTTTCGTCCCTTTCGCAGCCGGAAGGTATCAACGATACCGGCATCTAGTAGTTCTTTGAGCATTTGCCTCACTCTACGCGGGGTAACACCCAGATAATCAGACAAATTCGATTGGGATTTGTCCGCAAACTCGCTGAGCATCATCACCAGCAGTTTTTGAGGCGCGGAAATGGGCAGACCATAGATTTTCAGCCGTTCCCGACGCGAAACCTTCAACGAAAAATATTCATCTTCCCATTTTTGTGACCGTAGATCAGGCGGCACAAGCGATTCATTTTCACTCTTTCCGGTCCAAGCGCAAGTGCTATCTGCCAGTTTTCGCAATTCTTCAATCGAGTGTTGTTCGAGCCAGTCCGACACGTCGCCCTTGTACTTTACGCCGGATAGTTCGACGACTTTGGTCTGTCGCGCGACCCTACGAAGTGCCGTTGCTACGCACGCTGCATGTTCGCGGCCAGTAGCGTCGTTATCGGGAATAATGATGACCTCACGACCACGAAGGGCCCGCCCATGACCCCGCGTCCATTTATTTTTACCACCGCCGAAAGCGTTGCATGTCGCGATCTCACCTTCGGCGCGAAGTCGTTCAACATCTTTTTCGCCTTCGACGACGAACACCGGACGGATCGGATCTGCAGCCATGAGTTCAGGAAGACGGTACGGCACGCGTGGATAGCGCCCGGTCTGATCCAGCAGTCGCCCGCGTTCCACCCGCACAGCAAACCGCTTGGGATCGTAGCGATAGACCGTGTAGAGCGGTTTGCCCTCTTCATCGGTGTAAATGTATTTCGCAATAAGCATCAAAAAAAGCGGAAGCCCGCTTCCTCTTTGTCGAACAGATGTCACACACCCCCACGCAACAAGTGCATCAAGAAGCGGAAGTCCACTTCCGCTACTTTTACTTCAACAGGTCTTTAGCTTTGCAACCCAACGCCGACGCGATGCGTTCAAGAATCTCCAGTGTGATGTTTATGCGGCGACCGGCTTCTATATCGTTCCAGCGTTGGCGCGACCCGATCCCGGCCTTTGTCGCGGCTTCCTGCTGACTCATTCCCAACTTTTCGCGACGAGCGCGAATCTTTTCAAGGTCAAGTGGCATAATTAAATTGTACTGCGATTGATTGACACGTCAATAGTCGTTGTGTACCATTACCGCAGTACACCGGCATGTTGCCGGTGACACCACAAGCCAGGGCTGAAAGACGCCCGCAAAAGAAAGGTTTGATTATGTCTCAATCAAGCATCAGCAAAAAATCACGCGCGGCCAAGGCGAAAGGCGTAACCGTTGATCGTCCGCAAATGTATTTCCAATTTATGGGCGAGCATTTGATGCCCAGCCTCACCGATGGCCCCGGCGTTTTGACGCTGGATGAGGCGACAAAGCATTGCACCAAACCCTATGCGCGGGAATGGCTTTGCAAAGCATGGATGGCTGCTTTTCCGTGGATGGATCGAGAAGAATCTGACCGATCGGACAAAGCATCCGCCCACCGCGAACCCTAACACCTTTGTTAGGGTTCCACAGGCTTGATTGTGTCCAATCGCTTTTTTTTGAAGGAAAATGAGGAATCGACAGAGTTATCTACAGCGGGATCTCGTGAAAATATACATCTCGTTTTTTAGGTATAGTTGGAAATGAAATTGGTCCGCTGGCAAGCGGCGCAAGTGTTCGCTGTCGGGTGTGATGGACTCGATCCCATCACCCCGGCAGCGGCCAGCCATGATTAAGGAAGGTCGAGCCATGTCAAAAAACGAATCACACAAAAAAATAGAAAAACGACGGCGACGCCTGCGGTATGTGGCCGCGCTGCTGGACGAAGCACAAGTGCTAATTGGTTGGTTGGAGTATTGGCGCGGATTCCCTGCGATCGATGAAACAGCGGTCGTTCCCGCCGAGGCGTTCGACCGTCGGCGCGTGGTGATGGAGGCGGTTTCAGCGGCGGAGGCGGTGGCATCGACCCAAGTGACCCTACGGGGCCGGGATGATCTGATTGATGCTGAGCGTGAGGCGATGCGGCTGGCAGTGCTGGTTGAGCGGGAGTTGCAGGCGCTGGTGGGTCCGGTGTTCGATCCGCGATTTTGC
>JBBQXB010000116.1:0-7571 GCA_038210015.1 Tepidisphaerales bacterium | reverse complement strand
GACCAGAAGTCTTTGTCATTGCAACGCCCCACGTTGCAACAGGAAATCGGCTGGAACGTAAACTCGTTCGAAAGTAGTGAGGGCGATAAGAAGCAGTTCACTTTTTGTCCGCAGGGGAGCACAACGCCCACATTCGTTATTGACTTCGACACTGAAAAATTAGCCTTGGCGAGCACATGGAAATCAGCCCGTGATTTTCAGAATAATGTGGTATTGACACGCGAAAATCGACTTAAGCATGCAGAAGTGCAACGGAAGGATTTGGAGGATAAAAAGACTGAATATAACGAAAAGCAGAAAAAAGAGAAGGACGGTTCCAAGGAATTTGTGGAGTTGACGAACAAAATTAATGAGCTAAAAGAGCAGCTGATCCCCCCTTTACGCGACGAGATTGGACGTTTGCCGACACAAATAATGAATGATAAAACGTTGCTCAATCTGTTCGACCAAATCCAATTCGTGAATTTCAATGTGGTCTTACCCAACGGCGTGATCGTGGCGCAGATTAGTTTCGCACCGGTACCCCCAGCGGAGGTCAAATAATGTCGTCGTATTCTCATTTAGTCGACAACATCCGTGCTTTGTGTGCCGCGGTAGAACCGACGGCGACGCCTGAGGTGGCGGAGTGGGCGGGGCGGTATGCGGAGTTGTCCAAGGCCGCCAACGCGCGGCTGCGCCGATGCGCGGATTTACTCCGTCGTGGATTTCGTGGCGAGGCGATCCATCAAGCGGATCAGATGCCGGCGCTATTGGATGTGGTCGCGGCGCTGGATTTCACCGAGTTCCCGATATGGGAAAGTATTTGTTCCACGTATAACTTGCCAAGACCGCAACAATTGTCGATTGAGTTGGCGGGGGAATTGAACGAAGCCTACTCGGCGCAGCAGCCTGTCGAAGGCTTGATCCGTCTGCACCGCATCGCGGCGATGGCATCGGCGCCCCTGCCCGAGAGGTTGATGATTCTCCGCGAGTTGAACACAGCCGATCCGACAACACCCTTTTGGCGAACCGATTTAGAAACCGGCGAGAAAGTCCGCATCAGCCAACTCCGTAGCGAAGTGCAGCGCGCTATTAAAAACAGCGATCAGCGTCAGTTGCAAATACTTGATAAGGAAATCACAGAAACCAACTGGATCGCATCGGTCCCCGACGATTTAAGAAACAGCTCACGCGCTATGCTGAAGGAAATCAAAACGCGGGAAGGCATCAGCAAACTCAAAGCCATGCTACCGGCGCTAAATGATGCCTATAGTGCGATGTCGTTTGAAGAGGCGTCGCCTCTGATTGATCAATGGTCTTCGATCGCAACGCAATACGCAGTTGTCGTTCCGCCTGATTTATACGAAATGGTTTCGCCGATCGAGACATGGGTGTGGGAGCAACGAGATCGTCAACAATTGCAACTTCAGTTTGATGGCGATTGTGAAAGTCTGGACCGAGTTCTCCAAAGCGCCACGCAATCATCGACTTTTCTTGCTCAATCGATGCGCGACTTGAAACGGACCGGCTTGGCGATTCCCGATCAATTGGAACGACGCTATCGAACCGTGATCCGCCAGCGTGAAACGGCGATCACGCGTAAGAAACGTAGGAATATGGCGCTGGTGGGGTTGGCGGCGTCGGTCGTGATCGCGGGAGTTGCGGTCGGCGGGTTGCGAATCTACCACGGACAGGAAGCCCAGCGATACGCCAAACAGATCGCCGAACTGACGACAGCAGACAAGCTTGACGAATCCGCGTCGATGGTGGATCAAGCCCGCACCGCGGGTTATGGCGGTAACGCGGTCGTTGTCGCAGCCGCCAACGAATTGCAGCATTCACGCGATGCAGAATCGAGACGCAAACAAAAATATGCCGACGAACTCGCGAAGATCAGCGCCGCGATCACGGATCGCAAATTGCCCGTCGATTTTGCAGCGATTGATAAATTGGCGAAGACGACAGACGAAAAGCTTGCGGTGCTGGATAAAAAAAACGCCAGCGATGCAATCGAATCCGAGGTAACCCAGGCCGGACTTTCTAAGGTTCAGGCACAATTGGTGAAGCTGACCGAATTGGTGAAGTCGGCGGAAGAGGCAATCGCGAATCGCCAGTTGGATCGCGTTCTTGAAATTCGCAGAGAAACGTCAGAAGTCGTTCTGGCGATGAACGCCGTACGAGACCTTCCCGACGCGACACGCATCAGCATGCAATCCCTGCAACGGCGGATGGATGTCCTCTACACCAGCCTCCAGCAGCAGCAAAAAAGTCTTGAGGCGGTGCAGAACCTGATCAACGCGACGAAATCCGCCGATGCGTTGTCCTCGGCATTGATGCAAACAAGCGAGTCGCTGGGCAATCCCGCGCGAAAGGCGGTATTTGCAGAAACCGCCAAGATGCTTCCATCCTGGCAGGCAATTGAAAATTGGTCGACGATCAGTGCGCGTATCGACGTTGCCTTTGCGAAAAATGATCTGCCGGCCCTTCTTACATCGCGTGATGACATCACGAGATATTTGAGCGCCAACGCAAATGGTCCGCTTCAGGAACAGGTTTTGACTACGCAGATCTACGTCGAAGCGGCCATCCGATTTGCGAGTAGTGATTCGGATTGGAGAAAATCGATTGTTCGCGTTCTTCAAAGTCGTCCGATGAGTGGCTGGATGCAGGTGAGGTCGAATCAAGGCGTCTTTTACGTCGCAACCAAAGATGATTTCACCGTATCGGTTGTCAACGACAAGGTTGCTGCGGTTCGCGTTAATTATGTGATTGGTGAGACCGCTGATCCGAATAGCCCTGCACGCAAGGAAACGCTTCTGTCGGCGAAGGATCTGCTGGCACCCGATAATCGAACTCCTGAAGCCTGCACGCAAGGCGCTCTGGCAGAATTATTGCTGAAAGAGCTTGACCGAACGGATTTGAGGAATTGGCAGACTTTGCCGAATCGCATGTCCAAGCAGATCATAGCGGATGTTTCAACAGACCCTGTGCTGCGGGCGATCCTGATGCAAATCATATTAGAAACGCAGTCGGTTAAGGGCTTGCCGACTGTCGCAGCGGCGAAAATCGCTACTGAATCACTTGTACGATTGCAGGCATCAGAAGCGGCGTGGATGAATCCACTTGACGCACAAGCCAATACCGCGCGCGATCGCAGTAAAGCGTGGTTTGAATTAAGCAAGGAACTACCCGCGACTCTGGAAAAAGTCCCGCTGGAGTGGAACAAAGTCTATCAGGAATTTCGACCTCGTATCGCCGCAAAAGGGGTGCTGTTATCCGGCGACGGTGGAATAGCGCTGCACGGGTTGCAGTTGCCCGATACGGGTGTTCTCTACGCGACGATCCCCGGCGACGAAGGCAAAACAAAGTGGACGCAGGTTGGCACCCTTGAAAAAGGAGCAACCAAGTTCGGCCCAGTGGCCAGGTTGGTCCCCGACGGGTCGATGGTGTTTGTTGTTGCCAACACTGAACCGGACAAAAAGTGAGCATGGGAGTCGGCATGTCAGCGGATCAATATTTTATACGTTCTCGCGGGCGCGTGTCCGGTCCATTTCAGATGGACGCATTGCAAAAGCTGGCGCGGCGAGGATCGATGTCGCGTTTCGACGAAATTTCGAGCGATCAAATGGGTTGGGTGCCGGCCGAGTCAATGGACGGTGTGTTCGCTGCGCCTGCGCCGGTTCCATCGCGTCAGGCGGCGATTCAAGATTTCTCGCCACCGCCCATGCCCAGCGAAATGCCAAGTGCAAGCCGCCAAGAGGTGCGATATTTCTACACCCAAAACGGCGTTGAAGTCGGGCCAGTGACAACGGATGTCTTGCGTAGTTTGGCCTCATCAGGCGCGATCGGCGCACGGGATGTTGTCTGGGCCGAAGGGGCGGATGTCGCCCACGAAGCGGCTCAGATTCCTGCGTTGGCTAACGTATTTTCCGCATCGACAGGCGATTCTTATCGAAGATCAAGAGGACGCGGTAACGCAAATGCCGATCCCAAGGATATTCAACGCGCTGTTAAAAGCTCGTCCCAAACGGCGACAGTGGTGGGTGTCATCGCCGGAGCGTTGATGCTTACGCTGGTTAATGCGCCGATTTTTGCGTTGGGCGACAAATTTGCATTTTGGTGGGACGCTAAGGTCACTTGGATGGTCGTGGCGGGGGGATATTGCACGCTCTGCGCCATCGCGTTAATCGTGCTGTCACTGACGACGCGCGAACTGGGACGAGCCGTGACATGCCTGTGCCTAGCGGCGTTGGCGATTGTGGTGACAGTTGCGTGGACGATCGTTCATGCCAATTTCGCAGGTGAAAGTTTCGGATCGGTGATGTGGATTTTATCCCCGTGTGCTGCAATCCTCACCGCAACCGCAGCACGCTGGCGGGCAACTTGCGGAAGTGACAACTTCAAAGGTGTTGCAATTACCTTCGGATGTTTGATCATCGCGATCCACTTCATCCTGGGCATAACCGTTTTCATCAGCCTGTCTGATCCTGTCTTAACGATCCTGCCCGGATGGGTGAAACTGTTGCAAGTCTTTATCGGGCTGCAATCACTCGTGGGGATCGCTGGCGGTATCCTTTCGATCATCAGCGCGTCTCCCGGCAAGGAATCTTTAGCCCGCACGACGCTTTTACTCAGTATGCTGACGATCGGTTTTGCGATCATCTGCGTGATGACCCTGATCGGCGGGTTAGGTTCGACAGGTAACACGCTGGCTCGGATCGCGTTCAACGCATCCGAATCCGACGCCGCAGTGATAGCAATTATCATGGGATGGATCATCTTTGCCGTGATCCGCATCTCGCTCGTGCTGGCCTGCTTTATCGCGGTGCTGGGCATATCGTTTTCAGAGATTCTGGCTCATGGTGCCACGTCAAGAAACACAGGCAGCCATCACTAACCACGGAGCGCCATTTGCCCACGAATGATCAAACACACGCCAATCATATCCCGCGTCTATCTTGGGCGTCGGGGGATCTTGAAGAAAAGCTTGGCGTGCGTGGCGGACGTTACACGCACACCAACGTATTTTTATCCTTCCTACTGGCAGTCATCACCACCGCAGGAATCTACGGAATCCTCATTCCCAACCGTGCAAATCCGTATATTGCAATGCTGACCGATCGTGGGCCGGTGCAGTACGCGACCGTGCTTTTTTCCATGTGGGCGGTTTACATTCTACTTTTCAAGATGCACAAAATTCGCATGCAGAAACGCGCACTTCAGGTACCCTTAGTACCAGAGGAAAGTTCCTTCGTACTATCCGTTGCAACGGCCCACGAAGTGCTTGATCGCATTCATGCCGCCTGTGACAACCCGCGATATTTTGTGCTGTTCAATCGTATCGAACTAGGCCTGAGCAATCTTCGCAACATCGGGCGTGTGGGAGATTTGAGCGATATTTTCCAAGCGCAGGCTGAAAACGACGAAGACACTGTTGAATCCAGCTACGGGTTGTTACGCGGGCTGGTTTGGGCTATTCCGGTGCTCGGTTTCATTGGCACGGTGCAAGGGCTTTCCCGCGCAATCGGTGAGTTTGGTGCTGTGCTGTCAGAGGCCGGGAATATGGAAACGATCAAGCCCGCGCTGCAAGGCGTCACCGCCGGGCTGGCGACGGCTTTTGAGACCACCCTCGTCGCACTCGTGGCAGCGCTGGCGATTCAGATGTGGATCACGTTTACCAGACGGGCTGAAGAACAATTGCTCGATGATTGCAAAGAGTATTGTCAGCGGCAGGTGGTCGGACGGGTGAAACTATCCGCACTTGAACGTGGAGGTTGAGATGGGTCGACGATCCGCGAGCGGGACGCCGATCTCGTTCTTTAGTTTTCAAGACATCATCACCAGTGTGACTGGAATCCTCATCCTGATCACGCTGATGCTGGCATTGGAGATTGTCAATCCGCTGGTCAGCGAACAAATGCCCGCCGATGCGTCGGGTGATCCCGTAAAACTCACCGCACAGATTGTGTCACTCACCTCTGCGGTGCGTCAGAAACAGGACAATCTCAAAGCCACCAGCCAAGCGATCGAAGTGCTCGGCCGGGCTTCTCCGACCACCACGGCGGTTCAGACAATGCAGCTTGCCGATGCGTCCGTTGCATTCGAGCAACTTGTCACCATTCGCACCACGCAGCTGGCATCCGCCAAGCGTGATGCGGACCAAGCGGCGGCGGAATTAAAAACTGCCGCTGAAAAAGAGGCTGCGCTCGAGCAGCAAATGCGTGAAGCGGCGGCGAAACTTTCCGAAGTCAGCAAACTCGGAAATACAAAATTGCTTCCCGGTGCATCTACTAAAAAGCCGCTGGTCATCGAATGCAAAGCTGGTGGTATCCAGATCGGTTCGGTCAGCGAAACCGGCGAAGTAGCTGTACTGGTACAAGCCACATCGCGTGAAGCTGTTGACGCAGTGACCCGCTTCATGCGTCAACAGAATGCCGCTACCCATTACTTTGTCATCTATGTGCATTCCGACGCTGCGACATTAGGTAGCAATTTAATCAAGCAACTTCAGAGTAGCGCATTTGACGTGGGCTGGGACCTATTGACCGACAAGCAAGAAATCTTCGCGAAGAAGGCACCATGAAACGCAGAAATCGCGAACCAACCGACAGCCTCGAACTCATGCTCGACACGATCTGCAACACCTTCGGCGGAATCGTCTTCCTTGCGTTGCTGGTCTGCATCCTGTCCAAAAATGTTGTTCACAACAGACGTTCGCAAGCCGATCAGGACGAGACAACGTTGCAATCGGCACACCTCAGTAGGCAGCTTCGGCAGATGACTGAAGAAGACGATCGTCTGGCACAAGCCATCGCGCAACAACAGCAATTGCTCGAAGCCTTTGCCGGTCAGGGTCGATCAACGGACGACACGAAGAAATTGCTTGAACACATTCAAACGGTGCAACGCCAGATCGAAGTTCTTGAGCAATCGGTCCGTTCCGTATCGGATAAGAAATCGCAGATCGAATCTGAGATTGCGCGTCTGAATGAGCAATCGAAGTCCTTAACCGCAGATTTAGCCGCCAAAAACGCTTCGATTGCAACGCAAAACGATCGTGCCGTGATCAAGATGCGTACACCGATGGCTCGAACGACTTTTAAGCGGCAGGTTCCGCTTCTGCTGTCCAAAGGCAAGATTTATCAGCCCATTAGTATTGACCGCAATGGTTTTTCAGACGGTAGGAGCGCAGGATTTGCAACCGCATTAGATGATGACGAGCTTACGACCGCCGAACTTGCCAGATGCCCCGGCGTCGATGCGTTGCAGGAACCTCAAGCGACGACATGGCGACGAGGCCTCACGCGTTCACTGTCAGGCGATCGGCATTACATCTGTCTGGCGGTTTGGCCTGATAGTTACGATGCATTCGTAAAATTGCGAGATCAACTGATCGATGACGGATACGAGTATCAGTTGATGTTGATGGAAGCCGACGACGTGATCACATTTGGGAATAGTGGTCCGGGTCAGGTTCAGTAATTACAAAGGGAGCATATCATGCAGGCGAATACACCCAAAGTCGTGAAAGAGTGTGCGAAATGCGGTCTGAATGTCATGACGCGGGAGCGCGTGAAGGATGCGGCAGGACG
>JBBQXB010000115.1:0-8159 GCA_038210015.1 Tepidisphaerales bacterium | reverse complement strand
GGAATAGGCATCGTTTAATGCGTTGAGGTCGGCTTTGCTGATGTCAGGTTTGCCGACCGCGCTGACGGCTTCGGCTACTTCTTTTTCGTTCAAGAAAGTACCGGTGATGCTGGTTAGTCCCGGTTGCTGCAACAACCATTTGCAAGCGAACTCGTGGATGTTCATGCCATAACTGCTGGCGATGTCGCGGATCAATTCGACCTTCTTAGCGCCGAAGATTTTCCAATTTTGGTCGCGAAACTTTCTGTGATCGTTTTTGTCGATCACGGTGTCGGCGCGGATCAGGTCTTTCAATACCGAGCTGTTGTCGTGAACGCGAGCCACAATGCCGGCTTTTTGTGAGATCGCGACTTCGCAAAACTCTCTGCCGGGGTGTTGTTCAAACAGATTGAAGACTGTTTGGCACGCTTTAGCACCATGATCGAGCATCGCTTTGAAGCCTTCATCACGCCATCCGATGGCAGGGCCGAGGGAAACACCCCAAGTGCGGATTTTTCCCTCGGTCACCAGCTTATGCAATTCGGTCCAAAGGTCATCGCGGAACTGGGGCAGCTTGATGTTGTGCGCCATATACAAATCGATGTAATCGGTTTGCAAACGCTTGAGTGATTGTTCGAGTGCTTTACGGACGAAGGCGGGGGAGAAGTCCTGCTTGCGCTCGGTGTGCGAACCTGGGACGCCGGGATCGGTATAGAAGTCATAGCCGAATTTTCCGCCGATCTGAATGCGCGAGCGGTCAATCCCGGCGGTTTTGATCCAGTTTCCGAATAGTTCTTCAGCACGCCCGTTACCGTAGGCATCGCCGTTGTCGAAGAATGTCACACCGTGGTCGTGGCTAAACGAGCAGAGTTGGTTGCAGTCTTCCTGCGTGCGATGCCCCCACCAGTCGACGCCGAAAATCCAGCATCCGAGTGAAATCACCGAAACCGATACATTGCTGTTACCGAAATTGCGAAACTCCATTCCAGTTATGTTACACCTAATCGCATGGCGGATCGACCCAATATCGTATTACTCGTCGGTGAAGACACCGGACTGCACCTTGGTTGCTATGGGCAACCCGAAGCACAGACCCCCAATCTCGATCAACTCGCCGCCGACGGTGCGCGATATACGCACGCCTATTCAGTTGGTCCAGTTTGTGCGCCGAGTCGTTGCTGCATGGTGACGGGATGTTATCCGTGGAGCATTGGCACGCATCACATGCGTAGCACGTTGGTGCAACCGCCGCGTCTATTCACGCAGGAATTGCAGGATGCGGGGTATCACGTTTCTTGGCCGACTAAGACGGATTTTAATTTTGATCCACCTGTCGATTTCGCGACCGATCGGAGCGACTGGTGGAGAGGTGATTTACCCAAGTCGCCATTTTTCGGATTTTGGAACTTTGGTTGCACGCACGAATCAAGCATGTGGGATCAATCGCCGCACGGACGCGGATATGATGAGTTCATTGATCAATTGCCCGAATCGCGTCGAACGGATCCAGCGAGCGTTAATGTTCCCGCCTATTTGCCCGACGTGATGGAGGTTCGACGAGAAATCGCGCGATATTTCGACATGCTGGCGATTCAAGATATGCAGGTCGGCGAGATTCTCTCAGCTATTGATCGGTCGGGGCAGCGCGATAACACCGTCGTGATCTATTTGACCGATCATGGGAGAGGTTTGGCGCGCGAAAAGCGGTGGTGTTATGACGCAGGCTTGCACCTGCCGTTGATAGTCCGCTGGCCGGGTAAAGTTAAAGCAGGGCAGGTGGATGATGCGGTGGTGTCGTGGGTGGATTTGGCGCCGACGATACTGTCGATCGCAGGGGTGACCGTTCCTGCACATTATCAGGGAATATCGATGTTCGATGGTTCGCGGCAATATGCTTTTTCTGGCCGCGATCGGATGGATGAGCAGTTTGATCGCGTACGTGCTGTCACGGATGGACGTTTCCGGTACATCCGCAATGATTTTCCGCATCTGGCTTATTCGCAGCGGAATATGTATCAGGAAAACGAGCGCACGACCCAAGCACTTCGCCATCTAGATGCCAGCGGCGGTTTGAGCTATCCGAACGATCTGTTCATGCGATCAACCAAGTCACCGGAAGAACTCTATGACTCTCATTCCGACCGGGAGATGGTGAATAATCTGGCAGACGATCCGAGACATCAAGTAAAGAAATTAGAGTTAAATGAGGCACTTAAACACGAATTACATCGCTTTGGCGATCTGGGCATGACGGACGAATACGACCTGATCGCCCGTGGCTTACTGACCAATCGGCTGGATGGTGAATATCGGCTGCGCATTAGCCCGCTTCCGCCGCAATACGCACCCGCGAGTGGACCGAGCGTACTGACGATGAATGAAGCCTTGGCATGCCTCAGCGGTGACTAAATCATGACAGTTCCATCCTGACATATTGCTCAGGCGGCGCGTCTGTTTCCTGCATCAGCGCTCGCATTTGCTTGCAAAGACGGGCTTCGATCGCCGGATCGTTGATCGGCGCACTTTGAGCAGGATCCGATTGCAAGTCGTATAGCAAGTTCGGCCAATCATCTTCGTTGGAGGTGCCGGATTGACCAGCGATCTTAAGCAAAGGCTGGTTGTTGGTGAATGAAAATGGCGGATGCAGGACTGCTTGTGCAAGCAGGTCGGCATTCGCAAAACCGCGCATCATGGTGGGTATCAGCGTGTAGCGGTTGCAATCGCCGGGCTGTGGCTTGCGGGGACGGCGATAATACACATAGCGTCCGTCGGTGATGTTTACCCGGTTGCCGTGGTAGCCGAAGATGGCTGCGTCGCGGACGGGGGCGTCCGACAGGATCGCGGGAGCGAGATCTTTTCCAAGCATATTCTCGGTAGGAGATTGCCCGAAAAATCCGAGTAAAGTCGGGCCGAGATCAATCGCGGGTTGCACGAGCGCCGTTCGACGCTGGCCGTCGCAAGTGGCGTGACGGGGATCGTGGATGAACAGCGGCGTGTGGCTGACCTCTTCAAATAAAGGTGGCCAATTCTTGGCGAGACAGCCATGTTCACCGAGCAAGAAACCGTGATCGGTCCAGACGATCAGCATCGTGTCTTTCCACATATCATGCCGATCCATCGCGTCGAGAATGTTGCCGAGGCTTTCATCACACTTTGTCAGCAGTGCGGCGTAGTTGCGACGCAACTCGGTCAACTCTGCTTCAGACTGCGTGGCTCTTCCATAGCCGGGCCAATCAAAAATCGGCCCGTCGTATTCGCGCGGGTATTGATCGCGATAACGTCGGTGCGTGGTGAATGGTTCGTGCGGATCAAAACATTCGATTTGGACAAACCAGTTATCTTGCTCGTGATTGCGGTCGATAAATCGCACCCCTGCGCCAAAGGTTTGCGATTGCGGGTATTGTTCATCGCGGGTGATATGTTCGCGATTCACCCAGTCTTGGCGTCTGCCTTTTCCGTTGATATTCACGGGTATAATAGGCGGTTTGACCTGGCCGACGAAAGGATCGCCTTCCTGTCCCCGATAAAACTCGTAGCTGTCGTACCGGCCATGGTAGGTCGCGCCGCCGTCTTCAAAATAGTGGTAATGATCGGTAATCAGATGCGTGTAGGTGCCTGCGTTGCTAAGCATTTGCGGGACCGAATCATCGTACGGTTCGATTGGTCCCCATCCCGCGTGCAGAAAACTGGGACGACCCGTATGCAGATCACGCCGTGCGGGCATACAAGGCATCGAACAGACGTAACTTTTATCAAACGTCACGCACTTTTTCGCCAGCCGCGAGAAGTTTGGCGCGATCGTCCAGTCGCAGCCATAGGTTGGCAGGTGATGACGGTTCAAGCTGTCAAACATGACCATGATCGTACGCATTGGTTTTCCTTCTATTTCAAGCCAAGTCGTTCGTACTGCTCTGCCGGGGCATCGCATTGTTTCATCAAGTGGGTGAGATGTTCACACATCATGCCTTCGACATGTGAATCATCCATCGGGGATAACTGCCCGGGATCGGCATGAAGGTCGTAGAGAAGTGTGCCATATTTGCTGACGGCTTCTGACCAGCGGCCTGTATTGGATTGCAACTCCGCGCGGTCTCCCACGCGCAGCGTCGGACAACCCTTTGTAAAGCTGAACGCCGGTGCGAGCGATACCCGATCGGCTGCGAGTTCTGCAGGGGAAAAATGGGATTTCATGTGCGTGGGCATCAACGTGTAATCGTAGAGCGGCCGATTTTCCTTTGATGCCGGGCCGCGCATGTAAACGTACCTGCCGTCTGTGACGTTGACGTGCCCGCCATGCACACCAAAGATCGCCGCGTCACGGACCGGCTCATCGGCATCGATACTGTCGCGAAGATCGCGTCCGAGCATGTCGGGGGAGGCGTCGATGTTGAAAAAACTGAGCAATGTGGGCGCGATATCGATCATCGGTTGGACGAGCGACTCACGACGCGTTCCCGCGCAATGTGGCGAACGCGGATCCCACACAAAGAACGGCGTGTTGGCCAGTTCATTCCACCACGGCATCCGCATCTTCGCCCACCAGTCGTGCTCGCCGAGCAAAAATCCGTGATCGGTGCAGACGATCAACAGCGTATCCTCCCACAGATTGTGCTTGTCAAACGCATCCAGCACCAGCCCCAGTTTCGCATCGCACATGCTCAGAAGTGATGCATACTCATGGCGGGTATGTTCGATCAACTCCGGCGTGTGCTTCGCCGCATCGACCGGCTCATACCCCGGCCAATCCCACTCGCGCCCGTCGGTCTGACGCCATTTGAGGTAGTGGTCCTCGTAAAGGAGTTTGTATTGTTCGTGCGTGAAAAATGGTTCGTGCGGATCAAAGGTTTCGATCTGCAAAAACCAGCTGTCGGAGGTATGATTCAGATCAAGAAATCGTAAACCCGATGCGAACGTGCGCGATTGCGGATGATCGGCTTCGGTCGGCATAAAATGGCGATTGATGCGATCCTGCCATTCAAGTTGATCGCTGTGCTTACCTGCGGCGTTGCGAGCGAAGGCTTTCTCCTGCGGTTTGATTCCTGCCACCAGCGGCTGCCATTTGTCGCCTTCCTGCCCGCGGATGAAATCAAATGTGCTGTATCGCTGATGAAACGTACAGCCGCCGTCTTCCCAATAATGCTGATGATCCGTACAAAGGTGTGTGTAAACGCCTTTGTCCTTCAACATCTGCGGCATCGAATCATCGAACGGCTCGATCGGTCCCCATGACCTATGTAAAAAGTTTGGCCGACCTGTGTGCAGATCTCGGCGTGCGGGCATACACGGCATCGAACAGACATAACTCTTATCGAACGTCGCAGTACGCGATGCGAGCCGGGCAAAATTGGGGGTCTTCGTCCAGTCGCATCCATAAGGGGACAGGAAATGCCGGTTCAAACTGTCGAACATCACCATGACTGCGCGCATCTGTCACCTCCGTGAAACCATGTACCAATGTGTCGCTTGCCCCGATAGTTCGATCGCACCCGATGTCAGTTTGCCTTTAGCGGGCGCACCATTGGGCGCAAGCGTTTCGACCATGAACGACCCCTTGAGCAAAACTTCGCCCACAACAGGTTCGGCACGCGTGGCCGCGGGTTTGCCGCCGGTGGTGGCTTGGGCTGTGACGGTCAACAATAGCTTGCTGGATGTCGCGATCGGTTTGTCATCAAGCGACGTGACGACGACCGTCGCCTTGGGCGTGCGGATTTTGATTATGATGTCCTTCAGCTTGATTTCCTGATCGCCGATCCAGCCCATCGCGGCCTGCGTTTTGGGGGTGTCGATTGTGTAAATCCCTTTTTTCCAATCGCGCGATAGTTCGTTTGTATCCGATGTCACGGATGTTTCGCCGACGCCATCCGCGATCGTGTCGGGATTGCCAGCGTCCCCGCGATCAACGCCTTTCATCCACGGCAATAGCGGCGTTTTAGGCAGACCAATCACCAGCCGATGCCGCTCGGCGATTGTGCGCAACGCGGGGGAGTTGTCAGGCGAAATCGCTTTCATCAACAACGATTCACCCGGTGCGAAAATGACCGTCCGCTGCGCGCGTTGCACGTCTCCACGGCGATAAAGCATCGCGGCGGCGGGCATCAGCGGGATCATCGCGGGGTCGGCTGATATGCCCCAGGTTTCAATCTTCGATTGCGGCACCAGCGGCGCCTGCTGATATCCGTAGATCATCGGCGCGTCCCAACCTTGAAACGCAGCGTTGGCGGCGATAAACAGCGGCTGGGTGAAACGATCGCGCTGCGGATACTCGGTATTCCATTCCGTGATGACCAGCGGCATTCCCGCGACCTGCGCCGCTGCGATCCAGTGTGACGACATATCGTCATACTTCGGATTACTCGACAACGATTCCCCTTGCCCATAAGCGTGCACATCAATCACATCGCCAGCCGTCAACGCCGGCAGTGAAAGCAGCGGATCACTACCCCATGAGTTGGTCGTCGCGATCGGCACTTTCACGCCCATGGATCGCAGGTATTTGATAAAGTCGATATTCCAGTCGTATTCGATCTGATTCAGCACCACCTTCGAGGCGCCCGCTTCCCACGTTTTCCACGCGGTCGCTTTATCCAACGATCGTTCGCCGATGATGCGGTCGCGGATCGTCTCGAACCACTTCTGATGAATCGGATGCTTCTTATCTGGCAAAAACTCGTTGCCAAAATGATGCGTGATGTCGTTTTCGTTCGTGATCAAAATGCCCATCAACGCCGGTTCATCCACGTATCGCGTATTGGTGTAACGGTTGGTTCGCGTGAGGTAGTCTTTGGCGAACTCTTTCATCCGCTGCGTGATCGATGCATTTAGATAGTTGAACCCCTTGCCCTGACTGCCTGTTTTCCCAGCCTTGAGTTCGTCAAACGCCTCGATCTGATCGCCCGCTCTAAACGGCCTGCCCACGTGCAGATCCATCCAGACATATACGCCCTGATCCTTCAAACACTTCACCCAATAGTCGATCCGATCAAGCTGCTTGTCATCCAGCGTCTTGGTGTTGTCGGCATCTTTAACAAACACATTCGGCGACCACTCGGCTGAATCGTGATGGTGGATGCGGACGAGATTAAACCCCATCGCCGCGATGCGTTTGGCTTGTAACTCGATGGCTTCGTTGGTGGCGTTGAACAGGGCGTAGGCTTGCACGTTCGCGCCCCAGAAGCGTGCTTCGGTTCCGTCGGCGTAAACAAAGCGATCGCCGTCTGCTTTGACAAATCCCTTGATGCCCGCGGGCTTATGATTCAGATACGACAGATCGACCGGCGATGCCGCCCAATCGACGGTCCTGGCGTTCCATGTCTCTGCGTTGTGCTGGGCGTAGCGTTTGGAAACGCCATCCGTGCGATCCGCACCCGCCGGGAGTGCGACCGTCATCGTCACATCGCGGGTTGCGGTGTCGATGTCGCTGGGGATGAACATCGCTCGGATTTCATCGGCTTGGCCTTTCTCAAATGCGGCTTTCTTGTTCATGCCCGCAAAGCTGATGCGAACGGTCTGCCCCGGTTTGGGCGTCCACGACCAGCCATCGTCGGTGATCTGCGGCTTGGGCACATTATCGCCGAACACCTGCCGATCCAGCCGCAGATCGAACTGAATCCCGCCGCCGATATTGCCCTGGCTGGCTTTGGATGCATCCATGACATATCGAAAGGTCGTCTCGGCGTCCCGCCTGCTGATTTCTCCGTGCAGGTCGATGTTCAATCCCTTGATATCCCCTTTGAATGTCCAGCGTTCGCCTTGATTGGTCCCGATCGCCGTATCGACCGATGCCGCTTTCCAGTTCGGCCCCCACGCGATGTACCGCGTGCGAAGCACCGTCGCACCGTCATACCGCACCAGAAAGCTGGCCTCTTTAGTCAACTCGATCGTCCACTGCGCCGCCACAAATACAGGCGAAAGCAGAACCAGTACGATGATCAATAATTTGTATAACTGCATGGCGACTCCGATGTGACAATACCAAAGGAGTGTGTCAGGGCAAAACGGCGATGTTGAAACCCGAAACAGAAACCCGAAACCAGATTGGCGAATGGCGAATGGCGAATGAATACCAATGCGTTTTAGCCACCGATGAACACTGATCCGCACGGATGAATTGCCTGCGCGGATTTGCTTATTTGCTGTAAGTCTTAGAGCGTAGGCGTCGCCTATTCGTGGCACGGGTTTTC
>JBBQXB010000114.1:0-8170 GCA_038210015.1 Tepidisphaerales bacterium | reverse complement strand
TCCCCGGTAAGTCGGAGACGAGAAACGCCCTATGCTCTTGCAGACCAACAGTTACATCGTGCCCAAGGAAAAGCGGGCCGCGCACAATCATCTGATGCAGCGGTTCCGGCAGGTGCTGATGAAGATCGGCTGCGACCATTTTGAGGTCTTTGAGCAGGTCGGCGCGAACTGGGCGGGCGGGGAAACCAGCGGGCGATTCGTGCAGATGATGAAGTTCCGCGATCGCAAGCACTGTCAGGCCGTACAGTTAACCGAACGCAAAGACCCCGCCGCACAGGCATTGGTGCGTGAGTTTTGCGAGCTCATCAACTTCGCCTATCAGGAACAACAAGGCCTGTTCGCACACGGGTATTACAACGCGGTGATCGAACCGATCCGCATCAAGCCCAGCGATCTGGCGTATCACGCGTTTGAAGGCGAAGAATCGTCGTTTGAAACGGGACTTGAAACAACCGAAGAACCCGTCGATGACGCACCCACCGACGATCCGAAACAGCCAAAGATTCGCCACGACTCGATTGACGCGTTTAGTCCGGTCAAACCCGCCCTCGCAGCAGGTGAAACATCGCAAACCGATCAAAACGCTGATACATCAGCGGAAAGCGAAGCATCGCAAGAAAGTGATCTGACGCTTGAGGACGAATTCGTGAACGATGACGAACCGGCGAACGAAGACGAAGATGCCACCGAAGTGAAAGGCCAGTCATAAGTCACGTTTTTGCAGTCGAATCGGGCGCAGACGTGTCTCATCTAAAGTGATGCTCAATACGTTAAAAACGATCCTCGTGTTGATTCTGCTGGCTGGTTGGGTGCTCGCCGGTGCGGCGTTGCACGTCGTGCGCTGGCCGGGTGCGGATGTGTGGATCGGGGTGGTACCGAAGGATCGCTTAGGTTTCTCAGATACATATGTCGATGTTCGATCGTGGACAGCTCAGGACATTTTTGATCACCAAGAATTAGTCAAAAGACTGATTTCGTCAGAAAAATCACATTGGTTGACGCATATCGTGTCCGAATCCGAACTGCCTCGCGTGCTGCAAAAAGGCCCCGCCGCGACGCAACCGGGGTGAATGTTTGATGTGGGGTGTGCGATAAATCATTGGATTTATCCGAGCAACCCTAACTGGCATGCTGAGGTACGCCGAAGCATCTCCTTGACGTGCAATGAGGCGGTTTTGACGATCCATCTGGACCCTCCGGAGTACCTCAGCGTGACAATCGTGAGGCGGGTCAGGTTATTCAGAAGTCCCCATTGTCGCGCAAGCGACAATATTTTTGACAGTTACGTCCGAAATTGGTCTAATTCACGAGTCAGTGGTGGAGAAGTCAGCAACTTTGTTTTTCAACGTAGGATTTCAGCCCATGCGAACCATTCTTTCCCTCGGCCTGCTCGTCGTTTCCTCAGTCATGATGACCGGTTGCATTCGTCCAAATGAAATCGGTTATACCCCCGTCTATACGACCCAAGATCGGATCAACATGGTCGCCCGCAACTGGGATATGGAAGGCAAGATGCTGGTCGATGATATCGACAGTGCGTTGCTCCTTCGTCCGATGAGCGGACTGACGTTGTGGCACATCCGCTGAACCTGTCAGTTTGGGATATTGATTTTTCATACACGCGCCCGGCCTGCGATGACTTGCAGGCCGGGCGTTTTTGTTTATTAAGGATGGGTACATGATAAAACCGACCTATTCGTTTAGCGCCGACACTCGCGTCGTCGTGTTCATCTGAAACGAACTGTCTGCACCGAAACGCCCGTCTGCTATGTCGTATCTCGACTACTACCGCATCAGCCCGCGACACCAGCCGTATATGTTGCGGCTGAACTACCATCATGAAATGTGGTCGGCGATGACCTACCCCTTAGCGGCGGCGCTGGCGGAAGGGGCGTTCGCTGCGGTAGTGGCGGCTAAATACTTCAACGCATCCGCAACCCTGATCGCGGTCATCACCGCCGCGCCGATGTTCGGAAATATCGTCGCCTTGTTCTGGGCGGAATTGGCGCGCGATCGTCAAAAAGTGCGATTCGTCAACTGGCTTCAGGTCGGGGTCATCCTTGGGATCGCTGCCGTGGCGCTGACCATTTTCATTCCGAATCGTATCGCAGGCGGCTGGGCGTTTGCGGGTTTGATTATCGTTGTGCGTATCTTCGCCGCCGGGATTGTGACGGTGCGCAGCACGATCTGGCGATACAACTACCCGCGCCATTTACGCGGGCAAATCGTCGCACGGATCAACATGATCGCAACGGCGGTGCTGGCGATCACCACCTTCGCCGGCGCGCGCTGGCTGGATGCGAATCCGAACGCCTATGTCTGGCTGTATTTGATAGCTGCGATGCTTGGCGGGCTGGGGGTTTGGCAGTTTTCCCATATTCGCGTGCGGCGCGAACGCACGATGCTACGCGAATCGCAACTATTGGCGGCCCGACCGGAAAGTCTGGCGCAGACTGATGAAGCGAACGTACTCAATTACGCGCCGCGTCAACACACGGGTCTTCGATCAACGATTCAGCGGGCGTTTAAGGTGCTGCGCGATGACAAGCGATTTCGCCTCTACCAGCGATGGCAGATGGTGGCGGGCTTCAGTTTTATGATGCTTCAGCCGCCATTGGTTTATCTGGTTACTAAGAGACTGACCGACCCCAAAAGTGATTACACCCTCGCGACCATCGTTTTGCAGATTATCCCGCTGGTGACAACGGTTCTTGCGCTGCCGTTATGGGCGCCGTTATTTGATCGGATCATCATCAGCAAGTTTCGCGTGATACAGGGCATTTGTTGGATGATCGCGCAGAGTACGATTCTGATGGGTGCGTACTGGATGAGTCTGCCCACGATCATCGCGGCGGAGGTGATGCTGGGTTTCTCGATCGCTGCGGGTAACTTGGTCTGGAATCTCGGACACAACGAATTCGCGACGCCTGAAAATAGCGGCGATTACATGGCGATCCACGTCATGCTCACCGGGCTGCGCGGGTTTATCGCACCATTTGTCGGGGTATACCTGTTTCAGTATTTTCAATCGCATGGGAACGAATATTGGTTATTTGTGATCAGTCTGGCGCTGAACATCACAGCGTGGGTCGGGTATTTCTTCATGTATCTTGAGGATCGCCGCAATCCGCCGAAAAGACCATCGCATGTGCACCTCGTGAAGTGACATCTGCGTCTGAATCGCGACACTAAAGCGATGCACCCACTGCTCATCAATCTGCTGCTGGCGATCGGAACCACCTTCGGCGGCGTGCTGGCTTTGTCGTTGCTACTGACGTTTTTCGGACGCTTCATGTTGAATATCATCACCCGCGCGCCGGGGCTTGATGGGGTTGTCGCGTTGCTGACGTGGATTCCGTGGGTTGTGGCGATTTACTGCTTTGGCTGGATCGGATGGGCAGGCGCAATCATCGGCCAACTGTGTGCGCTGTATCTATGGTGTTTCATGCACGAATCGATGCACCCCGCGACGCGCAACGGGCCGCGTATTGTTAAATTTTTGAATCGCACGGTGGGACGCATTCACAACCATGTTGCATTGTGGGTGACGCTCGTCGCGTTACCCACATTCTGGTTGATCCGCATCATGCAGATGTTCTTGTATTGGACGCTCCCCGCGTTGCTCAAGTTTCCGAAATATAAGCAAGCCGAGTGGATCAATGTCAGCCGCCATAAGTTTGATGGGTTGATCGGGCACGATCTTGTCTGGTGTCTTTATTGCGATTGGATGACCGGGGTCTATTCGCTGGGCGCTGAAATGCTGCGCAACGTCGAAAGTTTTTGGTGTCCGATTCGTTTTTACGACGGCAAAAAGTGCGACAACTGCAAAATCGACTTCCCAGATATTGAAGGCGGCTGGGTAAAAGAAACCGGGAATATGGCGGACGTGGTCAACCTGATGGAAGATAAATACACCGGCGATCAACGCGCCTGGTTTGGACATCCCATACGCCTTACCGTGAAAGGCAAGGATTTGACGTGATGCGCGACGAGTCGGCGAACAATCCAATGCTTTACCGTCTCATTCTCGCAGCGATTTTGCTGCTGGGATTTGCTGCGCGTTTTGTCTATCTAAATGTAAATTGCCCGATCGATCTGTCCGGCGACGAAGCGCACTATTGGGATTGGTCGAGGCAACTCGACTGGTCCTATTATTCTAAAGGCCCGGCCGTCGCGTTTGTCATTCGATTCGGGTGCCTAATTTTCGGCGACAACGTACTGGGCGTGCGATTTCCGGCGTTATTGCTGGCGGTCGGAACGTCCATTTGCACCTACTGGTTGACGCGGCGGGTTTATGGGTCTGACAAACTCGCATTGGGTGCGGTGCTGTTGTGTCACATCATGCCGATGTGTATTGCGGGCAGTTTGTTGATGACGATCGACCCGCCTTACTATTTTTGCTGGGCGATGGCGACTTGCTTAGCACACGTCGCGATCGTGAGTGATAAAAAATGGGCTTGGCCGACGGCGGGGGTGTTTATTGGGCTGTCATTTCTTGCCAAATATGCGGCACTGCTTTGGCTGATCTGTCTGGTAATTTATCTGATCGTCGATAAACCCCAACGACGATGGCTCAAATCCGTCTGGCCATGGATGACAATCGCTGTCGCGCTGCTATTTACGATTCCCGTGCTGGTCTGGAACGCGCAGCACGATTGGGTGACCTTCGGGCATGTGTCGCGTTCAACGACAGAAAATCAATCTGGTTTTAATCCGCTGAATATTCTTAGTAACTTTGGCTTGATGATCGGCAGCCAGATCGGGATTCTGAATCCGATTGTCGCGGGCTTCATGGTAGCTGCGGTCGTGATGGCGTGGCGAACGCGGTGTCGGGAAACCAGCGATACCTGTGATGTGGGTCATTCCAAGTCGTCCGCGTCATTATTTCTGCTCTCGTTTTCATTGCCGTTTTTGTTGTTCGTGACGTTTGTAACGCTGTTCAAAGAGATCGAACCGAACTGGCCTGCGGCGGCGTACTTTACGATGGTTCCGTTGACGGTCTGGTTCATTTCTCGCACATGGCGGCGGACGAAAGGCTGGTTGATCGTCGCGACCTTTATCGGGATTGCAGCGATGCCGGTCATGCACTATTCGACCGCCTTCTATCCCTACCTTCCCATACCGCCGCGCAAGTGGGATCCGGCAGCCAGGCTCTACGGCTGGCGCGAAATCGGCGAAGAAGTGTCGCTACTTCTACGTCAATCAAATCTGAATGAACCCTTCGTTCTGTCGGATAAATATCAACTCACTGGCCTAATGGCGTTTTATGTAGAAGGTCATCCGAAGGTCTATTGTGCGGGTAGCTATTGGTCAGACCCCAAAGATCGCGATCGGTTAAATCAATACGACATGTGGCCGGACCGGTCACTCGAACAGCCTCAACTCCTCGGCAGAGACGCGGTCTATGTCGGCCAGGACGTGGATGAATTGAAAGCGCGGTTTGATCGCGTAGAAAAATTGCCGAACGTACCCATCGTGCGCAACGGCGTTAAGGTGCGCGAGCAAAAAATGTATCTCTGCTACGGATTCAAAGGCATGAAACATCCGGATGATGGGAGAACCAAACGATGAGCGCAACGCACCCGTCCCATACAGGCTTATTGTCAAACCATCGAAGTTTGATGACTGAAATGAATGTCGTCGTCGCGTTGCCAGTGCTTTTCATTGCGGTACTCGTTTTGATGTCGCTGGATCAGCCTATTGCTCATACCGTGTTTAACAACGGGATAAAGAACTGGATCGACAACCCTGCGGGCAATCGGTTGGGTTGGTATGTCGGTCGTGCGATGCGCCAGCCTGGCGAGTGGTGGGTGACGGCGGTGTCGGCTGCGCTATTGTTTATCTTTCATAAGCAAACCTGGCGGGCAGGCGGGTTCATGCTGCTGGCGTTTGTTCCAGGCGCGATCAACGGATTGCTCAAGTGGGTGGCGGGTCGGAATCGTCCGTATACGGGACGAGAAGCTTGGGATTGGGATTTATTCCGAGGCGGCCTACCCGGTCTTTTCGATCAAAAAAACCTCGGTTTTGCTTCTGGCCATGCCACCCTGGCGTTCGCGTGGGCGGCGATGATGGCGATCGCAATTCCACGTTTTCGCGTTCTATTTTACACACTGGCAGCATTGTGCGGCTTGCAGCGCGTGCTGTCGGCAGATCACTACCTGACCGATGTTTTAGTTGCCGCAGTGCTCGGTGTCGTGACAGTTAAGGCAATGTTTCGTATCCTTTCGCAAATGGTTCCAGCGGCCACGGATGTGCCGGGGAACGAATCAGCGGCGCGTAGTGCGTCACAATAGAGTGGAACTCGCAAATATGACCGATCCCAACCCCATCACCCCACCGGCGAGCGACGCGATTTATCTGTCACTCGTCATTCCCTGCTACAACGAACAAGAAAACGTGCCGACACTGCTTAGCCGGGTTGAGGCGTCGCTGCAATTGCTGGGTAAGCCGTTCGAGGTACTAATCGTAGACGACGGCAGCACCGACGAAACGCCCAAAATGTTATCCGAGGCCAAATCGCGATTGCCGTGGCTTCGGATTTTACGCATGCAAAAGAATGCCGGTCAAAGTGCCGGTTTTGAAGCCGGTTTCAACGCATCGCGTGGCCAGCTTATCGCAACCATCGACGCCGATTTGCAAAACGACCCCGAAGAAGTCCCACGTCTCGCGAAACTGATGGACGAACACCCCGAATACGACATGATCACCGGCTGGCGTAAGGATCGTCAGGACACCAACTTCCGACGCTGGCAATCGCGGCAGGCGAATAAAATCCGCAACTGGATCAGCCAAGACAATATCAATGATTCTGCGTGCAGTTTGAAGGTCTATCGCGCGCACACGATTAAAGGCCTGAAATTATTCAACGGCGCGCACCGATTTTTCCCAGCTTTGGTGAAGATGCGGGGTTACACGGTGTTTGAAACGCCGGTGAAGCATTCGCATCGTTTTGCAGGAACTGCAAAATACGGATTTAGAAATCGCGCTTTTCGGGCATTTATTGATTTACTTGGGGTAAGATGGATGAAAATGCGGTACCTCAAATACAACGCACAGGAAATGCCGTAGGACACGGGATGGATTTCGGAAGCAGACGGGGCTTTTTTAGGGAAAAGCTGATTGTTGGCTTCTGCTTCAATGGAGTATTGGATGAATCTTGCAGGACATGATATCGGGGTTTGCAGTTGGTCATTAAAGACCCAGACCACGGATGAATTAATCGCCACGCTGGATGAGTTGCAGTTGGATCATCTGCAACTCGCACTTGGCGGATTATTGGTGCTGGATCCTGCGGAGCAGGCGAAGGAATTGGAAAAGCTGAATCAAGCCGAAATCGCGATCACCGCAGGCATGATCGGGTTCGTCGGAGAAAATTATGCAACGATCGCCTCGATCCGTGCCAGCGGGGGATTTGTTCCGACCGAACACTGGAATGTCCGCAAGGATTTGGCGCTGGCAGCGGGGGCGTTGTGTCAGCAGGTGGGCATTGATCGCGTGTCGACGCACTTGGGTTTTCTCCCGCCGGGGAATGATCCGACTTATGTCAAACTGATTGAGCGGACGCGTTTTATCGCGTCGCAATACGCCGATCATGGCGTCGATCTATTATTTGAGACCGGCCAGGAGCGTGCGACCGATCTGTTGATGTTTTTGAACGATCTCAACGCGAAAAATGTCGGCATCAATTTTGATCCTGCCAACATGATTTTGTACGGGTCGGGTGATCCCGTCGAAGCCGTCGCCACGCTCGGACGGCACATCCGGCATGTGCACATCAAAGATGCGATCCAAAGTGCCACGCCTGGAACCGAATGGGGACATGAAGTGCCTTTCGGCGAAGGTGAAGTCGACCATACCGCGTTTCTGCGTGCATTGATCGACGCCGGCTACGATGGTCCGCTGGTGATTGAACGCGAAGCAGGTGAAACACGTCTTGCGGATATCAAATCCGCCATCCTCAAGCTGGAACAGTTATTAGCGTAGCCTGCCGCAGTTGTTTCGCAGGAGACATTCAACGACGGGAATGTGTAATTGTGAAGTGCTGGTAAACATTATTTTATCCGCCTGAATTTCAATCGGATGCTCTTGGTTGTGCGTATTGTTGAGTGGCCGAACTTGGACGATGTAATCCGAGTCGGCCATGTCACTTCATTAGGAGCACACATGAATT
>JBBQXB010000113.1:0-8183 GCA_038210015.1 Tepidisphaerales bacterium | reverse complement strand
TCTGCGGACGAAGCGACGAATACAACTCCATCTCCACCGTCGGACGCGGCACATACAAGGGCTGGTACAGATTCATCACGAAACTGATCGGCCGTCCTGAAACCAGATTCAGTTGCACGTCGTTCCAGTCGTTGTCGGTTTGATTTTCGACAATAGCCCAGCCTTGTAGCGTCGTTTTTTTTGCATCCTCAAAAGCCTTCTTCGCTTCGGCATCCGCGTCGGCGGGGGGCTTGGCAGCCGCATCGCCGAGAATAAGCCGGTAGCTGGTTTTCCAGACCGGTGCCTCGACGACGTAACCCAAGCGGATACGCCTTTCGCCTTTCCCTGCAAAATTGATTACCACGCTTTTCTTGTCCTGATCCCGCGCCTTGGCGAGTGCTTCCAGTGCCTTGGCGAGTTCTTCTTGCAGCGTCGGGTCCTGCAATTTCAGATCGGTCACGCGATTCAGTTCCAATTGCTTGATGCTCGCGCCATTCAGCAAATTGACGTACCACGTTTCCACCGGCGGCGTATCGGGCTTGAGCTGCACCTGACGCGCCTCAGCCCCCAAAATCGTTCCTTCATATTTCTCCGCACCGACCAGTAAAATCACCTTCGCGCCGCGCAGTTGATTCAACAATTGTGCAAGCGACGGATTGCCGGAGATATCAACTTGGAAGCTGGCGAGGGTTTTTTCAACCGGATCTTGCGACGGGTACTGCACCGTCGTCACCTTGCCGCCATCGAGGTCTTGCAGCACCAGTGACTTCAGGATGTCGTTGATCTGGGTGGTTTTGAAGCGCAGTTCGGTAGTTCCGTCGCCTTTGACCGGCCCGAAGTGTTCGAAATATCCAACACCGGATGAAAACAGCACGACATTCTTGACTGGCAGCGCCTGCTGCTCCGCCGGTTTGTCGACGGCTTTCTCTTGGGCGAATGCCAATGTGGAAGTGACGGCGGCTGTCAGAAGTAATGATCGAAGCAAGGTTTTGCGCATGGAAACTCCGTGGTTGGTTGGCTGCATACTACGTTGGACGCCGAAGCAACGCGAAAGTTGCGTCGGTGGGATTAAATTGTTTCGCGAAGGATCTTTGGAAAAAGGGATGGGCTACAGAGACACACATTGACAGGGATCCAGAGATTGGTAACCGCAGATTTCGCAGATGACGCAGATTAAAAAATACAGCTTTTCAATCTGCGTCATCTGCGAAATCTGCGGTTATGTATTGGGTTTTTTCTGTGTCTATGTGGCTTATTCGTATTTTGATATTTTCGCGGATTTTAATGGACAAAAACCGCTGATGCTTTGCTTCGATTGGCGGTTTGCGATATCCGTATTGTTGTGAGCCATCCATCTGCCATCGCGATTGAACCGTTGAGCACGCCTTTTGATGTGACATTTGCGCCGCCGGGGTCAAAGAGTCTGACCAATCGCGCGATGGTCCTAGCGGCGTTGTCGGATGGGGCTTGCAAGTTGACTGGCGCACTGTTCGCCGACGACACCCGGGTGATGATCGACGGGTTAAAGCAGCTCGGATTTGCGATCGATGCAGACGAGAGCGCAAAGCAGATTCAGATCGTCGGACAAGCCGGGGTGATCCCGAATCGCGAAGCTGAGATTTTCTGCGGCAATTCGGGGACGACCATCCGATTCCTCTCTGCGTTATGTGCATTAGGCAGCGGGACTTATACGCTTGATGGCGTGCCACGCATGCGGCAACGCCCGATCGGACCGCTGGTCACGATGCTGCGAAACCTCGGCGTGCGCGTCGAGTTCCTAGTCGAAGACGGTTATCCACCGATCCGCGTTGCTGGCCATGGCTTGCCGGGGGGATTGGTCAAGTATGGCAGCGAAACATCATCCCAATATCTGTCCTCGATTCTGCAAATCGCGCCGTATTCAAGGCATGAGGTGCAGGTCGATTTGATTGGCAGGCAGACGAGTTGGCCTTACGTCGCGATGACGATGCGGCTGATGGATCAGTTCGGGCATCTTTGCGAACTCGAGCGCGACCCCGATACCGGCGATCCCAAACGCATCGTCGTCCCGGCTGGCGTCTACGCTGCTGATCACTACGCGGTCGAGCCCGATGCCTCCAACGCCACCTACGCGATGGCGCTGGCGGCGATCCATCCAAAATCAAAGGTGACGATCGAAGGGCTTGGCAAACGGTCGCTGCAAGGCGATATCGGGTTCGCCGATGTGCTGCATCAGATGGGAGCGTCGCTGACGTTCGGAGCAGACTTCATCACAATCATCGGGCCTGAAAAGTTGCTTGGCATTGATATCGACTTATCAAATATGCCCGATACCGCGCAGACGCTGGCGGTGGTGGCGATGTTCGCGGATGGCCAGACGGTGATCCGCGGCCTGCACACGCTGCGCGTGAAAGAAACCGATCGATTGGCGGCATTGGAAGCGGAATTGACAAAGTTGGGCGCGGACATTGAGATCGACAACGACGTGCTGACGATTTATCCACCGAAGCGTCTAAAATCAGTATCAATCGATACTTACGACGATCACCGTATGGCGATGAGTTTCGCGCTGGCGGCGACAAAATCCGCAGGCGTGCGGATTAATGATCCGGCTTGCGTCAACAAAACCTACCCCGACTATTTCCAAGATTTGCGTCGATTCGGCGTGACATTCACCGAAATTGCGTGAATGGACAGGTCACGCATCCCGCATTGTCGGACGCTACATTTTGCCACACTCACCCATTATCTAGTTACTACAAGATTTGCCATGTGTTAATGTATCGCCATGAGTGATCCCCAGGCCAACAACTGTACTAACCCGAATTGCCTGCAATGTTTTCATAGCAATGCGGTCAAACGATATAAAACGATTCTATTGTTTGGCGCGCCCGGTTCGGGCAAAGGCACGCAGGGAAAAATCCTGGGCGCGGTCCCGGGATTTTATCACAGCAGCACTGGCGATATTTTCCGGTCACTTGATCTGCAATCCGAAGTCGGCCGGCTGTTCTGGGAATACGCCGGGAAAGGGCAACTCGTACCCGACGATGTAGTGATTCGCGTCTGGAAACAGTTCATCAAAGGTAAAGAGTTTACGAACGATTTTCATCCCGAAACGCAGTTGCTGGTGCTCGATGGCATGCCGCGAAATGTCAATCAAGCCAAGCTGCTCGAAGACACAATCGACGTGATGACTGTCATTCATTTGTCGAGCGATCACGCGAAGATGGTCGAGCGATTAAAACGCCGCGCGTTGAAGGAAAATCGATTTGACGATGCCAACGATACGGTGATCGAAAAACGGCTGCGGATTTACGAAAATGAAACGCGTCCGATCCTCGATTTTTATCCGCAGAGCAAGATTTTGCGCGTCGATGCGATGCAAAGCCAGACCCGCGTGCTGGCGAAGATCATCGGGGAACTCGCGCCGTTAAAAGATGAGCTGGATTTCCAAGTCGAAGCGTCCCGCGCATAAATCCCCCAGATTGTCATCCGGCCTGTCGATTGTTGCGAAAAGTGGACGGACTCAACATTTGCGATTTGCGTCGGTATATTTTGTTGAACATCTTTTTAAGGAGTTTTGTATGGCTTGGATCAAATCAGTTGCGTTGTCGCTTGCGTTGGGAATGGGTTCGTCTGCGTTGATCGCACCGGCGTTCGCAGAAGATGCCCCCGCCAAAGCAAAGGAAGAAAAGAAAGAAGAAAAGAAGGTTGTCAAAGGTCCGAAGTTGTGGGGCGTCTGGGATAAACTCGCCAGCCTGACAGCCGAGCAGCGCGTCAAAATCGACGAGCTCCACAAGAAAAACCTCGCCGAGAAGCGTAAGCTTGACGATCAGGAAGAGGCCGACATCATGGCGGTCTTGACCGATGAGCAAAAGGTCGAGTTGCAGGCGAACAAAGAAGCCGCCGCCGCCGAGAAAAAAGCGAAAGATGCCGAAAAAGCCAAAGAAAAAGAAGCCAAAGACGCCGAGAAAAACGCCAAACCCAAGACCGAATAGTGTTTGGGTCCGCGATCAACCCGCGTTCTTGATGTTGAGCGCCGACGCTTGCGTCGGCTTATAGATTATCGGCGAGATGTCACCATCTCGCCTTGGTCGGCGCTTGTCGCTAGACCGTGTTCACCCCAAGCGGGACTTTATTGTTCAGTTTGGGGTGTTCTTATGCGCACTGTGGTTGTGCATGTACCGGTAGCTGCACACCTGCGTCGCCCTTTGTGCATCAGTAAGTAACGAATGGGCAACGCAAGCGTCGCAGCTACACGATGCTATCCGCGTGATTCACGCCAGAAACGTATGACGCGATCTAAGTTCAGTACGCTTTCACCAATTTATGAATCCACTTCGGCGCGATCGGTTTGCCCGTCGTTCCTTGCGCCTTTCCACCATCCAGTAACGTCAGGATCGCGGTCATAAACGCCGGCAAATCTTCGGGCGTGCGGGCGGTAATGATCGGCCCGTCCACGACGCAGGCTTCATCCACCCATTTGCCACCGGCATTCAAAACATCATGCACGATGCTCATATAGCTCGTACACCGGCGGCCTTTAAGGGCGCTGGTCGAACACAATAACCAAGGCCCGTGACAAATCGCCGCGATAGGAAGTTTCGCCTGATCTGCATCCCGCGCGATGCGCACCATGTGCTCGTCCCGCCGCATGTGATCGGGAGACGTCCCACCGGGCACGATCAACAGATCGTAATCCTTGATTTTGACATCGCTTGCGCTGATTTCCGCCTTCTGCGGATACCCGTGCTTACCGACATACGTTTCACCCTCTTTAGGCCCGATCACATCCACCCGATGCCCGGCCTCTTTAAGTCGGTACTTCGGGTATTGCAATTCGAGGTCTTCATAAATCTTCTCAACCAATATCGCGATGCGAGCCATTGTGTCTCCAAATCTTGTAAATCTGCGTCATTCTATCCAGGTGGGAACAGTATCCCGCAAACATATAAAAAGACTTTTTACTCTTTTTATTTGTTCTCTGCTGTGTATAATGTTTCACGATTGGTAACTGGAGCAAGCATGAACCACTGGATTGAGATTGTTCGTTCGCGTTTGAATGCTGAATTTGGGTCGCACGCATGGATTTGTGTGCTGGCGACGGTCAACACGCAAGGGCAACCCACCGCTAGGTGCATGGTTTGTCGGGAGATTGATCGCGACGGCCAATTTTGGTTCGTGTCAGATCGTCGCACGAGAAAAGATGATCATTTGCGCGCCTTTCCCGACGCCGAAATCTGCTTCTGGTTACCCAACGAAGCCGTGCAGTTGCGCGTGTCAGGCCGGGCGACGGTCATGGATGCCCAGACCGATCAGTATTTGCGCCAAAACTGGTGGGAAAAAATCCCCCAATCCGATCACGAAATTTTCGGCGCCAACCCCACCGACGCCGACCCGCCGATGCCAGGGACCTTTGAGTTAATTTCCATCTCGCCTGTAACGATCGAATTGCAAGACCTAAAAATCAGCGCCCATCAAAAACAGGTCTGGAAAACCTCATCCGACGGCCAACTCGCAGAAATCATGTAACCAAAAATAGTAACGCAGATTACGTAGATTTTGATGGATCAACACAGATCATGGCAGCGCCCCGCATGAGAACATGCTGCAAGCACATTTTCCGCACCAACAGGATTCATCTATGCCTATCTGCGTCAATCTGTGTCATCTGTGTTACTATTCTTCCGGTTAAGTTTCATTTTGATCTTGATTGATGCAAAATGTCAGCGATGTCCGTTACCGCTGAACAACTGCGTCATCTGCTCGATTTATCGCGCATCCTGTCGGTCACGATCGACCTCGATGAGCTGATCCCCAGCGTCGCGCGGATCACCTGCGAAATGCTGTCTTGCCAGCGTGCCAGCGTCTTTTTTCACGACCCGCATACCAACGAATTATGGACACAAGTCGCCATCGGCAGCCCGCCTATCCGCTTGCCACACGGCAAAGGGTTGGCGGGGCATGTGTTTGAATCGGTCCAGCCGCTGCTCATCCCCGATGCCTATGCCGATCCGCGTTTCAATCGAGAAACCGACCAGTTGACCGGCTTCCGAACGCACGATTTGCTGACCGTGCCGATGGTTGATCTGGACAAACGATCCGTCGGCGTGATCCAAGCACTCAACAGCCGCGATGGATTCACCCAGACGCATCTGGAGTTGTTGCAATTGGTCGCCGATCAGGCCGGGGTTGCGGTGCAGCGGCATCGGCTGAATCAGCAGGTGATCGAATCAGCCCAGATGCGGAAGGAAATGCAACTCGCCGCCACCGTGCAACTTGAATTGTTACCAAAGAAAGTGCCCCAATTATTATCGATTGATGTCGCAGGCTGGAGCGTCCCGGCGTCGGTCACCGGCGGGGATTGTTACGACCTGTGGAAGTTATCCGACGGCCGACTTGCGATGCTCGTCGCCGACGCCGCCGGACACGGGCTTGCCCCGGCGATGGTCGTTGCGCAAGTCCGATCACTCGTCCGAACGCTCGCCTGTCCAGAACAATCGCCCGCCGACGTATTGAATCGCGTGAACGGTCGATTGTCAGAAGATTTGTCCCCACAACGATTCGTCACCGCGGTGCTGGCCTACTTATCTCCCGACGGAACGGTCGAGATGGCGTCGGCGGGGCACGGGCCGATCCTGTTTTCACCAAACGCCGACGCGCCGTTGCAGGAATTAAAGGCGTCCGGCTATCCGCTGGTGGTCGATCCGCAAGATTCCGTCGAGCTAATGCCCCCGTTGCATCTTTCGCCAGGCGGACAACTGATCCTGCTGTCCGATGGCATCTTCGAAGCCCCATCCCACACCGGCGAACAACTCGGTATGACCCGCCTGCACGCAGCGCTACGATCCCAATCCAACCAACCCGCCAACGCGCAAATCCAGCATCTACAACAAGTTGTGCGCACCTGGTCCGGCGGCGGCGATCTCAAGGACGACCAGACGATCGTCATCGCCAGACGGACGACGTAATCAGTCCGCAGTGGGCGGATTGTCTAACAACATATCAATCGTGTGAAATGTGTCGTGTGCGCCCGCTCGCTGCGCGGATGAGAGGAATAATAAATCCTTTGATTCGATACAGAATTATTTTGACAAACGAACTGGGATGTGGTTAACTTTCAATAATCCTATCAAACGTTTCATCAAACGTGCGACGGGATGGATATCGGGTGCCGATGTCGTCATGTCCTGTTCATTTGAGTAAGGAGCGAGAAAATGTATCGTAAAATCAGCAAATCCAGCGTTGTTCTAGCCGCCTCCGCCGCGGTCGCGGGTATGGGTCTCACAGCTTCTAATCTTCAGGCGGCTGTGATTGACTGGACTGGCATCACCAGCACCGCTTGGGCCACGGCAACAAACTGGACCGGCGCGACCACGCCCCCAACCAACGACATCACGACCGATATCGCCCGATTCAATCTGGCGACTTACGGCGGCAATCCGGTATTTGCTCCCACCGCCGGCATAAGGTCCATTGCGGGGATTGAAATTGGTTCCAGCAACGGTGCCATGACAATCGGCAACACCTCCCAGATCCTCACCTTGGGAGCGAGCGGGGTCACTATGGAAGCCGGTGCCGCAGCCGCGACTTTCGGCAAAGTTAGTATCGGTGCGAACCAAATCTGGACCAACAACAACGTTGCCAACGCCCTGACCAATAACGGAGTTGGCAATGCCTACACCAATCAACTGACGCTGGCGGGTTCTGGAAGAATTGCCTTTACGGGCGGCGTGCCGACAACCGGGGGAGGTGGGGTCGTTATCGACGGTGCACAGGTGACTATCAATAGTACCAACCAGTTTGGCGTAGAGGCTGATAACAACCTCCTCACACTCAAATCGGGTTCTCTCAGCACCCTGAGTCGTACGCTTTCCAATCAAGTGTCCATTACCGGTGATTTTACATTTGCGACGAACAGCGCTGCCGCCAATGGCTTGGTCAGCGTGGCGAATAAAACCACCACGGGCAATCGTATCCTGACTACAACAGTATTATCTACCCAAGCCAGTAATGGACAAATTGCCTTTACAAACGGGGCGTTGCAATTGGGTGGCAACCTAGAACTAAAGAACGTCCTGGGCGGGGACACTGGCTTGCGGACAGCCACCTTGAATCTCCCGAGCGGCATTGACTTGGGCGGCGCTAATCGGACGCTGACTCTTTCACAAGTCGCAGGAGCAACGAACATTGGCTTGCTGACACTGAACGGCAATCTTACTATC
>JBBQXB010000112.1:0-8243 GCA_038210015.1 Tepidisphaerales bacterium | reverse complement strand
AGTCGGGATTCGTAGGCGCGGATGAAGGCCTTGCGTGCGGTTGGTTGCATGATGCATGCAGATTTGCTGGTGATGAAATCGCTGGCGCTGACCATACCGGTGTTGATGGCGGTGATGACCGCGGAATCGACAATCGCAGGGCGAAAGGGTTCCATCAGGTCCAGCGCGAGTGATGGTCGGCCATGACGCGGCACGTGGTAAAATCCCCAGTACGGATCCAGACCTTCTGCCAGCAGCGCGACGGTCAACTCCTTGGCGAGCATCGCGTAGCCGAAGCTGAGCAGCGCGTTAACCGGATCGGTGGGCGGACGTCGATTACGTGTGGTGAAATCCCAGATGGCATCGAAATCGCGCGGTTTGAGGAGCTTAGAGAATTGGCTGAAATATCGGGCGGCGATCGTGCCTTCATACCCGCGAAGCTGATCGAGATTGGCAGCGGTTTTGGCGCACTCGGTCATGTCATTGATCTCAACGATCGCGCGGTCAAGCTGCGGATCGGCGGCGGCGTTGCGACGGATCAGCGTTCGCTGATTCTGTGCTTTATCGATCACTAACTGACGGGCGATATCCAGGCATTTTACGGGATCGGCAGCGGTGGCGAATTGGGCGGCGCGGTCGAAAGCATTACGCAGCGATTGCCCGTGCGTGATCGCGTAAAACCAATGCCCCATCGACAGATGAACGATTGGAATGCCCGCTTCGGCGAGCAGATGTACCGCCTGGGGGGTGATCGAAATGTTGCCCGCTAATACGAGCTGCGATGTATCTTGCAGCCGCGCGGTCGCGAGCGTGATGTTGTCCTTGCTGACGACGATCGAACCGCGCGAAGTGCCGACGCGGGCAAACGGTTCTTGAATGTATAGAGGGGTCGCATCATCGCGAACGGGATAGAGGCGGCGGATCGGATTGCCGTCATGTGTCAGTTCAACAGTTGGGTCGGCCGGGACATGCTGCAGCGCCAGCGTTTCATCGGGCAGGCAGATGACGTTTAAGGAACAGCCACGACATTTAGGTGAATCTTCCAGAGGTGGAGGCAAATCCGTGCGGTCCTCGGCAGCGCGGGCGAGCGCGATCAACTCTCGTGTACGAGCCTCTAATTCTTCTGAAAATGGGACGGTCACACGTGTGCGCGATTCGGCGAAATACAGCATCCCGTGATCGACAGCGTATCCGGCCTCGCGAAGCAGCAGTCCTTGAGCCATCAGTTGGATGCGTTCGGGTTCGTAGGATCGTTCGGGATTGTCGGGGACCCGGCCACGCTTGGTCTCGACGGGTACGGCCTCATCGCTTGTTGATGAAACCAAATCCAGCTTGGCGGTGATGCCGAGTGAATCGGAACCGAGTGGAACGGATCGCGAAATCGTCGGCGGTTCCTGATCGGATTGCTCGACGCGTGGCGCACCGGCGAACAGCGAACTTGCATCATCGGGTGGCGGGGTGCGATTGGATTTGTTGGTCGATTTTCGAGCCGGATCGTCGGCGTCGGGCAAGACATGATCGAGCTGATCGACCCGGCGATGCGCGGTCTTGCCTTCGATCGTAAACTGGTTGTCGATGAACCGCTTCTCGACGTGCATGAAGTGAAATAGCCGCGGACAAAATGCGTATTCGTTGAGCATCCGAACGGGCAGTAGCGAAACATCCACAGCGACCCTCCTGGCTGTGAACGATTTTAGTGATGCCGTGCGAATCAAGTTTATGAAAAATCCCATCGCCGGATGAATTGCGAGTAAGAAGAGGTATGGCCGTATGGATTATGCGGAATATGCGGTGTAGAGGGTGGGTTTAGGGCTGTTGCAACTGCAAGTGCCAGCATTGCTGTGGTTGTCTATCCTGATGTCGTTACACTGCTACCGTGTAGAAGAGTGGAATTTATTGGGGCGTTGCAGGTGTGAAATTGCGAAATTTGCCGGTTGTAATTCGAGCCGATGAAAATACCGCTAGAATCCCAACTGCTGCTCGGTGCTCATTCTTATCGGCGATACTCGCAGTCATGCTCAAGAGTGAGCAAATCACTTTCATCGTGAGTGGGGCTTGCCAGATCGGCCAAGTGAAATAAGTGTCCCGCGCCCCTTTACCGGCGAAAGCGGTCGTTGTGAGTGTGCCGTTGACAGGCATAGTCGGTAGCAAAGGCAAAGCCTCAATTGCAAGTCGATTTGCGCCAAGCATCGTTTTAACAGGGTCGCCGCTGGGATTTTCCCATCGCATGGCGTATCGCCGATCATCTAGCGGGTCCCACCGTAGGTTCATGCCGCGCCCTTCGTCTGCATAATCCCACTGTTTCAAAAGTGCACGCTGCAGGTGTTCGGAATCAGTTTTGCGAATCAATTCTCGGAAAAATTTGAGAAAATGTTGATGCCCTGCGCCACTCATTGTGCGCAATGCAGTGTCTGCCATGATCTCATTATCGTCAAAGATTGCATCCGAGCCAAACGCAGCAAGATAGTCGACATCATCGCGATCCAGATGTGAATTGTAGTTATCCAATTTACTGAGTGCTACCAGCATGTGGCTACGCAATTCCTTAAATGGCAGATTGAGATTGTCACCAATTGTAAAACTGTGGCGTATTTCTGATTTTCGCAATTCGTCATCCAAGCGTTCGGCAAGGATGTCAACTGTGATCGAACACCATACTCTCGGTCGCCAGGCCCCTTCGAAGATTTCCCAACTCATCCGCACTTTTTCGGTTGGAAGTGCGAGGGTAAGGGTGCGCAGCGTGCCTAAGGCGGCTAGGAAGGCGAGGGGGTTTGATCCGTCGAGGCCTTGTAGGAGAATACCGTTGCTCATTTTGATGCTCCTTTTTGTTCCATTTCACTCGCTTGGCAATCGGCAAGTCGGAGGATGGCTTCGTACCAGGCGAGTCCCCACCAGCCGTGCTTGCGCGTTAAGTCCCAGAATCGCTCGGCGACGCCGGAATCAAGACGATGCGGTTCGATCCATTCACGACGCTGTTGGGGCGAAATGGAGATGGTCAGATCAGATAAATCTACAGATCGTGTTTCATCATTGGTCGCATCAATGACAACAGGTGCGAAAGGCCGGGCGTGGCCATGATGGGCAGCGATTAGATGGAGCAGCAGTTCGCGATCAATGGTTGGGTCATTTATAAGATGATCATAAAAATGCTCGACGATTTGAAGAGAAAGCATTTCATGTCGAAAGCCCGGCGGCAGCATCGCGCGTTTGCTTCGTACTAAGCGTTCAGCGTGCGAGAGCCTTCCGTCGCCACTTTTGGCGAGGGGAGGGCGCTCGAAAACTTCGTAAGGCGATACGCCCGCAAGCAACGCGGTAAAACGTCGATCCGCTTTGCCATTGTCGTGATGCTTGGCGGCTGTTTCAAATAACGACACAAGTGAAGTTAAACCAGCTTTTTCAACATTCGCTGTGGTGTAGCGAACAACATCCTGGACATGACGAGATAGTGACACAGGTTCTTGTGATTCGCTTGAACTGTCGTCGTCGCCATCTTCAAAAATTACGGTGGGCTTCCAGTCGTGAGTCTTGGGAAGTAGGCCTTTGAATCGCAGTACGATGCCGGGTGGGTTTTGATCGTTTGTACTTGGATAGGGGATTTCGTCAGGTCCGTTTGTGAAACCGGCTGATAACGTGCCAAGTTTTTCACGAATGCTGCCCTTGGTAAGTTGCTCCTCTTCGGCGATGTATTTCTTAAGAATAGTATGGAGTTCAGGATGCACGTCTGGGTGGACACGGATGATTCGTTGTCTCCGCGCTACCGCGCACGCCTGTTCTGCTAGGTCAAATACATAGCCAGTTTCAGAAGCGGGAATGTGACCCAAGGCGTTTGCATCTGATGATGTTGGCGCGATTGGCGCGGGGATGACAATCGTATCGCCAGGACGCAGATCGTTAGGGTTGTTAATTGGGATTGCGTCATCGGCACCGCGCCAGCGTAACACCGTCTGCGGGGGTGTCGCAGATTTAGGCGTATCGCTTGTGTCTTTAACGGGTATGTCCGCATCGATAGGTGGCGCGACATTAAGCATCCACTGTCGCACGACACGCAATGGGACGGTCATACATTCCGGCGATGTGGGGGGGATCATTGCGACGATTTCAGCCCACAGTGTTTGATCTGTTCCTAGATCGCTGCGCCAACAGACGTTGACCTCGAGGTTATCGCGTTGTGGGCCGTGGATAAAGTAGCTGACGTCGGGGGACGGTACTGGCTGAGGGTTGGTTTGACATAGCGCGTCAAGGTGTGCGGGTAACAATACCGCAGCGTCGGGTGTGATATTAGTCAGGCTGTCGGCTTTTTCACGATCGACGTTTTCCCACAATGCGGCGAAGCTGGTGATTCCGAAATCGACTGACTTGCGATCACTTTCTGTTAGCCATTCCCACGTTTTTTTAAGTGATTGACCGTACACCGGATCGTCGTCTTCTTTGATGGCGGCTTCTGATGTGATGATTGCCGCCTTTGCTTCAATATCACGGCCTTTGCGATTGAGTCGTCCAAACCGCTGACGTAGTGCGTCGATACTGGCGCATTCGGTGATGAGCGCGTCGAAGTCATAATCCGCACCCACTTCAAGACATTGCGTGGCGACAATGAAAACGGGTTTTTCAAGAACTTTTGGGCGCGCGGGACCTACTAGTTCGCGCAGCTTTTTCTGTAGCTCATCGCGATCTAGTGGCCGCATCCTGCCGATGACCAGATGGGTGTCTCCGGGGAATTGGTTGTTGAGCACATCGTAAACATCGCGCGCCGTCTGTACGCGGTTGACGATGATACCAATCGCCTTGCGTTGGTCGTTGACGGAATCTTTCGCCCATTTCGCGATTGCAGGCACGAATGCTTTGGGTTTTTCGAGCAGCAGTTCTGCCGGTTTGCTTGCATTTTGACGTTCTTGCAAAACAGGATGCGATCGATCTTCGTCAGAGAGTGTGAAACGTTTGGTTGTTTCATTGGTGGGGGTCGCGGTCATTTCGACGAAACGCAGGCCGGGTTTGTGTTGTTGATATTTTTGGATGAGTCGCAGGGTTTGTGAAAAGGCTTTCGTGACGTGTGCTTCATCCAGTAGAAGAACGCTATCACAAGCAGTAAGCGCGGCATGGATGGGCTGCATTCTTGAGGAAACGCCGTACCCGCGGAATAGGATGCGCGAGCCGAGTTGGTCAGCGGTGGTGCAAACAACCATGGGTTGGGTGATGCTGCGTGCCCAAGAGACATCTCGATAGATACCGCCGCGCAACTGGGCGACATCGAGTGGAATATCGGTTTCCCCGCCTATCGACCGAAGCGCATCGGCGACTTCATTAATAATACCGTCCTTTTCGGAGAGCAGTGATTTTGCTAGCGAAATGGAGTGCGTGTGCGCTTCATCAACGATCACACGCCGGTTGACGGTGAAGAAGATTCTGCGCCCGATGGAGCGTTGATCGACTGGTAAAGAAGCCTGACATGCGAGCGTAAAGACTGCGATATCAATCAAGCTGGTCTTGCCGCTGGCGGTCGGGAGATCGATGCAATCCGGCCAGTCACCGCCAGCTAGCTCGCGCGCCATACGCGATTGCCAGGGAAATGGATCTTTCTCATAGACTGCGTGAAAGAACTCATCAAATCGGTCGGGTGTGAGTGACATTATTGGTTTTCCTTCCACGGTCGCATCAACCCATATCCGCGAAATCTTCCGGCCCCAAGAAGCACAGGGCCTTCAATCTCGCGATCGAAATCGATTTGGACATGCACCTGGAATCGTCCTTTGCGTTGCTGCGGAAATCCGCCTTGCCCGGGCATCGCGCGAAGCGATCCGCGAAAGAACGGCGTTTTCTCCACACGCACCGCTACGGGCGTGGGCAGGCCAACGTTGGCACACGAATTCGCCACGATCTGAGCCACTTCCTCACGCCAACCAATCGGATCCTTCACGCGATCGGCTTTGGGCATGCGGTCGAGAACGACGGGGGTAACTGACGCCCATGAATAACTTTTCGCGGTGTAGCTCTGCGTTTGCAAGGCTTTTTTGTTTGTAACTGACGACTCGCGAATCACGGGCATCTCGCCGGCATTTCCGCAATGCAGTACCTGCGTCTTGGGCGTGCTGTTCTGATTGTTGAAAAGCAATGGTGACAAAACGCGTGCCCGCTGGGCAGGCGAAACATTGCGCGGAATGAGAATGCCCATTCCCATGACATGTCCATCGGCGTAGGTCGCGCCGATGAATGCCATCGGAATGATCGCAAGATGAGACCCCGATTGCAGTTTGTCACCATTTGGTTCATGCCCGCTGACCCATGCGGGTACAGGCTGGATGGCGGAGTTTGCCATGATGAGATTGCGAAGTGAATCGACCAGTTGCACGGTTGATTCAAGTCCAAAAGTATCCGTGGCCGTTTCATCTTCGCGTAACACGATGAAGTTGGCATCGAATTGTGACACATACACAGTCGCGGGGTCGGCGATCGGTTTGCGATACCCTTGATGCAAAGAAATGACGGGTCGCTGGGAAGTTGGTCGGGTGCTTCCGAAATCCTTTTTAAGTTGCTCTTGTAATTTCTTTTTGGGCGTACCTTTGGCGATTGCAATTTGCGATTCAAGTTCCGCAAACGCCTCCACCGCGTCGCGATTATATGCCGATTCAAGCCGATTTAGTTGCCCAGAGCTAGTGACGCGAAGGCGATGCTCCAGCCCATGCTCATCCGGCACAAGCGAAGGTGTTGATGTAGATGGTTCGTTTTCAACGCGCACCCAAACCAATGAAGATGAATGTCCGATCCGCGTGACGTGTCGGCAGACTTCTTCAATCGCGCGAACGTACTGTGGGACTTGCGACGTATCGGTTCTCCAAATAAGTCGCACAGGCTCATCCCCGACATGCACACGCGGGAAAAAGCGTGGCTGGCGGGAGCGTTTCACCAATGCGTCGGCGCAATTCTGGTCATTGACGGGCACATAGACAGTCAGCACATCGCGAACTGCGTGATTCGGTATAACCATGTCCGGTGGAGCAAGCGACGCCAGCCATTCGAGCGCTTCGCGCTCGGACTGTCGCTGCTCCGCATCTGCGTCCTTCTCGAAATGCGCCGCCGCCAGTGCCATGAACACCCGCGCCGGATGAGGCGGCCATTCCGGACGCTCGCGCGATGCAGGATCCGTTGCGACCGCATAGCCCGTCAAATACTCAATCACCAGAGAAAAACCAGTCATGTTATTCCCCTTCCTCACTGGTTGCGGCAACCTCTTGGCTCTTGCGAACGAGGGCAATCAGTTGATCAGATGGCGTGAGTGTGATCGGCGCAGATTCCCACGGAATTCCTGCCTGATCCGCAGCTTTTACCGCTTGCTTAAGTAGTTCAATCGCATCGGCGGCGCAGAGTATGAAAGATTCGGGTTCACCGGGTTTGGCGAGTAACTCAAATTGTAATGCCGCTTCAGGGAAGAGCAGACATCGTGAGCGCAAGTCTGCTCCACGCTCGATTGATAATGTCAAACCCACCAGCGCTAATGCGGCCAGAACGGCGCGAGCGGCGTCATCGCGCTTCACATCAAACTTGCCATCCACCGGAAACCGCAACCGTCGCAATTGCGGTAAGGAAAGCACCGCTGTGTGTTCGGCGTAGGCGATCGTCGCACTACCTTCTGTTACATCTGGGGGAATGTTTCCATGATTGATCTCTGACGGGGAAACCGCACCTTTTGTTTTCGCACTTTCGGCGAGCTTCCAGGTGCCATCGTTCGCTTTAATCACTGCGGCTGCTCTTCGTACTTGCAGCGGATCAATACGGCTTGCTGTCTTTTTCCCGATGATCGCGTCAATGCCGACAATCTCACTGACCAATGCACGGGCAAACTTCGCTCCAAGCCCACCCTTTGGTCCGGTGCTATCCCACACACCGAGAATCAACGCGTGCGGGCAATAGCGATATAGGCTTGTCGCGTTGCTCAGGCTGCTATCAGTGATTGCCTGGCCGATTTTAGACTTACGGAATGGTTCGCCATCGAGAATGCTGTCGCGCAGGATTGCATCGGCAGCGCGGTGGGGAGCTTGCAAGCTGGTGACACGTTGAATGTCAGTAATCTTGTCCCCAAATTCTACGGTGAGAAGCGGCATTTTGATAACTTCGCGATCCACGGCGTCCTGCAGTGCGTCTTCGATTCGGTTCGCCTGACTTTGCACTGAGTCGAGCAATACGCAGTCGGCTTCCCGGGTTTGTCCTGGGTTATTTTCATCCGGGATGCGACGCTTTTCTGTCGCGTAAACGCCTCCTGCATGGGTCGG
>JBBQXB010000111.1:0-8305 GCA_038210015.1 Tepidisphaerales bacterium | reverse complement strand
GGTCGGTCAGCACCGCGGGTTATGACGGGATTGTCGTGTCGTGGGACCAGTTGCACAGCAATCAATCTGCGAATACCGCACGGCTTCAGTATACGCTTGACGCCACTGTAACAATCCCGGTATGGGTTGATTCCACGCAGTTCACCTTCACGCCCCAAAGTTCCGGGACGGGCAGTATCTGGTACGACCAACGCACCGTTAATCTTACGAGTATCACGGCACTGAATAATAATGCCAAAGCTGGATTTCGCGTCGTGGCAGAATTTGCACCCAGTACCAGCAGCTACACCGCTGCACGCGACGGTTACAGTTATGACCAACCAACCGCAGCATGGCGATTCGATATGGTCACCGTTTCTGGTAGTCCCATCCCCGAACCGGCGTGTGTGGGTTTGGTCGGGATGACCTCGCTGATCGTGCTGCGACGCAAACGATCCCTTCGGTGACGGGTACGGTTGATGCAATGCGAACTTAAATAAAACCCGCAACGGTAGTTCGTGTGCATGTACGATTCCTCGTGGCGTTATACGTTTTCAGCGTGAGTTATGCGCCGGCGAATACGTTGTAGCTGCGACGCCAGCGTCGCCCATGTCTGCGTCCGTAACAACGCAATGGCGACGCAGGCGTCGCAGCTACAGGCGCGAGCGTCACCCGCGATCCGTATTACCTGCTTAGTCGGTCGATCACGATCTGCCGCATGATATCGGTGGGGGCGGGTTGGTGTGTCCAGGCTTCAAATTGCGCGGCGGCTTGGCGGACGAACATTTCAATCCCGCTGATCGTACCAGCGCCCTGCGAGCGGGCATGGGTTAGGAGTTTGGTATCAAGCGGGTTGTAGATCGTATCAAAGACAAGATGCGTCTCATCCAGTTTCGGCGCGGCTGCGTCGAAGGGCGAAACGTCTGACCGAGGCGACATGCCGACGCTGGTGGTGTTGAGATAAATCTGACATTGCGAATCGCCAAGTCGATCGATCGGGATCGCGACGACCTGGCCGGATTGACCGTTAAACTCATCGGCCAAGGACTGGGCGCGGTCGAGGGTGCGGTTGTAGATTTCGATCGTCGCGCCGTAGTGCGCTAACGCCGCAACGGCGGTGCGACCCGTGCCGCCTGCACCGAGGACCGCAACGCGGTAATCCTTCAACTCAGCACGGGTGATATCCAACGACGCGGTGATCGAATCGAGGATGGCGGCGTAATCCGTGTTGCGGCCTTGGAGTTGGATCGCGCCATCGTCGCGTCGAATGATGATGGTGTTGACCGCACCGATACGCTCTGCCAGCGGTTCGATCGTGGCGTTTTGTTCCTGTAGATACCGCAGGGCGTTTTGCTTATGCGGGATCGTGATGGATAAACCGCTCAAATGTAGCGGCTCAAACTCGATGAAGGTTTGCATGAAGGCTTTGAAAGCGTCGTAGGTTCCTTCGACTAATAAGGGAACATATACGCCGTCATAATCGGTGGCATCGAAGGCTGCGTTGTGGACGGCGGGGGACATTGAGTGCGCGATCGGTTGGCCGACCACGCCGAAGACTTTGGTGGTGGATTGCTGGGCGTCCCAGCGATAGATGCGCTTCAGATCGTCGATGGTCACTTGCCCCGGCGCGGTCGCGGACGGGGCATCAAGAGACGCGAACGAGACAAACGCCCCGAACTTTTTGGCCAGGATTCGGGAGATCATCCCGGCTTCGCCCATGCAGATTGCGATGGTGGGTTTGTGCCGCTGGAGCATCAGGTCGAAGGCTTCGAGGTTGTCGCGGACGGATCGGGCGTGCCACGCGACTTTGCTGATATCCGCAGGTGAATGGGCCAAGTCGATCATCAACTGGTGTAGATTCTGCGGACGGGTGATGAAGTTGTGCGCGGAGTAAATCCAGCCCGGGCGTTGTGAGCGGGGTTTGGATGGGCCTTTCCAGGTGTTATCGAGCACGGTTGCGAATTCGATATCAAGATAGCTCGCACCCGCCTCGCCGGCAGCGGTGAGCAGCGCGAGCCGCTGGATGTCGGATAGATCGGTCTTTCCGCCTTCGTCGATTGATCGCAGCGTGAGGATGACGGGCAACGGGCTGGCGGATACGAGTGCCTTCAAGTCAGTTTCATCGGTGAAGGTGTCGCATCGCAGCTCGGCGATATCCGCGCCCCGCTCGGCAGCCAGCGCCAGATCTCGCCGCGCCTGCTGGGCGTCATGAACGAAGATGGAAACGCAGAGATTTGGCATGGCAAAAGTGTGGCGTGCTGCGTGTGACGTGAAAGTAAACAATGACTTTCACGTCACACGCATCACGCAACAGGTGGTTTATAGAAACTTTTGAATGAGGGACTCGATGATCTTCCGCGTGGGTTCGGATGCTTCGACGATGGGCAGGCGCATTTCGCCGGTGTCGAATCCGGCGATTTTCATCGCGTACTTGATGCCCGCGGGGTTGCCATCGAGAAACAGGCTTTTGGTCAACGGATACAACTCATGGTGCAGTTGCGCGGCACCGAGCAGATCGCCTTTTTTGAATCGCGCGACCAGATCGCTGACTTTTTGCGGCAATAGATTCGACAGCACGCTGATGACGCCCACCCCGCCGATCGAAAGCAGCGGCAGCGTTTGCGGATCGTCGCCGGATAAAACGGGGATATCGCACAGGCTCATCAGTTCGCTGGCGTAATCGAGTTGGCCGGTCGCCCATTTCATCGCGGCGATATTGCCGGATTTGTATAAACGCGTCGCGGTTTGCGGCGACATCGTAATGCCGGTGCGGCCGGGGATCGTATAAAGAATGATCGGCAGATCGACCGCATCGCTGATCGCCATGAAATGTTGGTAAAGCCCTTCTTGCGTGGGCTTGTTGTAATAAGGATCGACCGACAGGCAGGCATCGGCACCGGCGGATTTTGCAAACCGGTGTAGATCCATCGCCTCTGCGGTGGAATTAGCGCCGGTGCCGGCGATGACTTTCACCCTTCCACTGGCGATTCGTACGGCTAGTTCGATCACGCGGTGGTGTTCTTCGATCGATAGCGTGGGTGATTCGCCGGTCGTGCCGACCGCAACAATGCCTGCGACACCGCCTTCGATCTGTCGCTCGATCTGCGCATTGAATCGCGCTTCGTCGAGTTGGCCGTTGGAGAAGGGGGTGGTGAGTGCTGTAATTGCGCCGCTAAACATATCCAATCCTGTGTAAAACGAAGCGGGGCATTGTAGCAGGATCGCGGATTGTTAAAACCCCATGCAGCGAGGCTGAATTATTTGAGATGCGATTGCATCGCAGAGAGCAGGGGTTTGAGGTCGAGATCGAAAATGTTGTTGTGGTCGCTTTCAGGCGGATAAAGCGTTGTCACCGGCGCTGTTGCGCGGGCGGCGAGAGCTTGGGACATTTCGACGGGGATGAAGTCATCCTTTTGCCCATGGATCATCAGGATTGGACATTGAACTTTGGCGATCTTGTCGAGATTGTTGAAGTGGTGTTTGAGAATGATGAAGGTCGGCAGGAAGGGGGCACGCAAGCGCGCCATCGCGTCCATCGACGTGTAGGCGGATATCGTCGTCAATGATTTGGCCTGTACGCGCGATGCCAGATCAATCGCGACACCCGTTCCAAGCGACCACCCAACAATATGGACAGCAGCGGGCGCGCGATCATTGCCCTGGCGTTGTAGATATTCCCAGCAGGCGTCGGCGGTGGCGAAGAGAGACAATTCAGACGGCGTGCCGTCGCTCATGCCGTAGCCGGGGTAGTCGGGGGTGAGGACGTTGAAACCGAGTTGCTGGAACAGATAGATCACTCCGCCGGTGGTCTTGGCGCATTGGCCGTTGCCATAGAACAGCAAGACGACGGGGGCCTGATTGGGATTAGCATTGGCGGCCAGATCGTAACGGGCAACGATGGGGCTGCCATCGTTCAGTTGCAGATGAATCAGTTTCGTTGTTGGCGCTTCGGCGACCTGCATGTCCTGCTTAGCGTGCGTGGCGGTGCCGGGGAAAATCATCTGATCCTGCATGAAATAAAACGCAACGCAGACCAGCACATAGGCGACCGCGACGATTGATCCGACCCGGCGAAGCCGCGTCATCAAAGAAGCGCGACGAGGTATGGGCAACGCGGTTTCGGGCTTGGCGGGGGAGCCAATGGGGGAGTCGGTGTTTTGCATTCGGTGCGGTCCTGTTTGGCATTTAGCCGATACGGCTTTAGAGTCTTTCAGGTTACAGTCAACTTTGAGGGAATATATTATGCCGGTTGCCAACCCCTGTGCGATGGTCATCTTCGGTGCCAGCGGTGATCTTGCCAAACTCAAGCTCATCCCCGCGATCTATGAAATGGTGATCGAAAATCTTTTGTCCGACAACTTTGTATTGGTCGGATACGCCAGAACCGAAATGACCGACGACGCGTTTCGCAAGATTTGCGTTGATGCGATCACCAAGAATGCGCGTACAGCTAAGAAGAACGGCGTCGATCAGCAGAAATTGGAATGGCTGGTCGAACGAACCTTCTATCACACCGGGCAATACGATCAGGCGGACGATTTTAAAAAGCTTAAATCGCGCCTCGACGATTTTGACAAGCAATACAAATTGCAGGGCAACCGGTTGTTCTATCTATCGACGCCGCCTGGCGCTTTCGTGCCGATCTCCGAATGCCTCGGCCAACAGGGATTGGTCGAACGCGTGCAAAGCGGGGCGGTCGCCCACGAGGGCGCGTGGCAGAGAGTCATCATCGAAAAACCGTTCGGGCATGACCTGAAAAGTGCGCAGGAACTTAACTCGCTATTGATGCACAGCTTTCACGAATCGCAGATTTACCGCATCGATCATTATCTAGGCAAGGAAACCGTTCAGAACCTGATGGTGATGCGGTTTGCCAATTCAATGTTCGAACCGATCTGGAATTATAAATATATCGACAGCGTACAAATTACTGTGGCAGAGACAGTGAGTGCTGACGATCGGGCGGGTTATTACGAAAAAAGTGGCGCACTGCGTGATATGGTGCAAAATCATATTTTCCAGTTGATGGCGTTGGTCGCGATGGAACCACCTGCTGCGCTGGATGCTCGGTCGATCCGCGACGAGAAGGTGAAAGTCTACAAGTCGATCCGTCGATTCTCCGCCAAGCGGGTCGATGAGTTTGCCGTTCGCGGGCAATACGGCGTGGGCGAAGTGAAAGGCAAAAAGACGGACGGATATCTTAAAGCCGACGGCGTTGATCCCGATTCAACGACCGAAACGTTCGCCGCGTTGAAGTTGTATATTGACAATTGGCGTTGGAGCGGCACGCCGTTTTACATTCGCACGGGCAAATGCATGCCCACCAAAGTCAGCGAAGTGACAGTGCGGTTTCGATCGCCGCCGTTGACGTTGTTTCAAAAGCAGTGTGAATCGCCGGTGTATCCTAACGATCTGGTCATTAAAGTCGCGCCGGAGGAAGGCATTTCGATGCACCTGAACGGCAAAGTTCCCGGCGGGGCGGTGAACATCAAGAGCGTGGAGATGAACTTCACCTACGCTACTGCCTTCAACAAAGAAGCGCCGGAAGCATACGAACGGTTAATTTTCGATGCTTTGAATGGCGAACAGACGCTTTTCATCCGCGGCGATGAAGCCGAGGCGGCGTGGGAAGTTATCGACGTGATCTTAGAAGGCTGGAAGCAATCCACCCGCAAGCCAGAAGAATATGCCCCCGGCACCTGGGGGCCGAAACGGGCGATCGACCTGATGGAACACGACGGCCGCCGCTGGGCGCAAGGCGATGGCGGCGGCGAACCGATCATCGCCTGTGCGATTTAGGCAATAATGCGCCGAAATCAGACGCAAATCGCCTACCGCAGCCCACGCTTGTGAAGCCGCTGCGATTGGTTATAATGTGCGGCTCAAATGACGGCATCGTAGCTCAGTTGGTAGAGCGCGGGATTCATAAGCCCAAGGTCCCCGGTTCGAGCCCGGGCGGTGCCATTTTCTGTAAGTCCAGCCGATCGCACGACTTAGCGAACTCCCCAATGTCGGGGCAAGCGGCTCTTAGCGAATGGCCAAAGAGGCATATACCTCTTTGGCTTTCCCAAGAGTTGCTTGTTATACCCACGCTCACCAATCGCGCCCCCGCCTATCGGCTTCACAAGGCGTCGGGTCAAGCCGTCGTTACCCGCAACTGTTTGGTTCACTATATCGCGGGACCTACGTGTCCGACTTGCAGACCTTTGAGTGTGAAGGCGGAAACCGTTACAGTCTGTCGCTTCATTCAACACTTATGGAGCTTACGCAAATGACCTTGAAAGAAGCCGATCCGACTATCGCCGCATTGATTGCAAAAGAAGCCGTTCGCCAGCAGGAAACGCTGGAGATGATCGCCAGCGAAAACCACGCGTCCGCCGCCGTGATGGAGGCCCAGGGATCGATCCTGACCAATAAATACGCCGAGGGATATCCAGGCCGTCGTTATTATTCAGGTTGCGAGTATTATGACGAGATCGAGCAGCTCGCGATCGACCGCGCCTGTCAGTTGTTTGGCTGTAAGTATGCGAATGTTCAGCCACACTCGGGGGCGAATGCCAACTTCGCAGTTCAACTCGCACTTTTTAACCCCGGCGACACCTTCGCTGCGATTGAACTCAGCAACGGCGGACATCTTACCCACGGCTCACCGGTCAATGTGTCGGGCAAATGGCTGAAACCCGTAACGTATACGCTGGTGCAGGATGAATCACGCGATGATTGGGGCTATCTCGATTTTGATTCGGTCGAAGCGGTTATGAAAGAGCATCGCCCGAAAGTGATTATGACTGGCTATAGTGCTTATCCGCGCACGATTGATTTTGCGAAGTTCCGTGCGATCGCTGACAAATACAATGCGTTACTCTGGGCGGATGTGGCGCACATCGCGGGATTGATCGTCGGCGGGGCGCATCCCAGCCCGTTCCCGCACTGCCATATCGTCACCACCACGACTCACAAAACCCTGCGCGGCCCGCGCGGAGGGTTGATCCTGACCAATGATGAAGACCTCAGCAAGCAATTTAACAAAGCCGTCTTCCCCGGCAGCCAAGGCGGGCCGCTGATGCACGTCATCGCCGCCAAAGCGGTTGCATTTGGCGAAGATCTCAAACCCGAATTCAAAACCTATTCCGCACAGATTGTCAGTAACTGCAAACGGCTGGCAAAGGAATTGATGGACAAGGGCTATAAGCTGGCATCACGCGGGACGGATAACCACTTGATTCTGATCGACTTGCGCCCGATCGATGCGGAATTGACCGGCAAGATCGCGTCAGTATGGCTGGAGAAGGTCGGCATCATCGCGAATATGAATACGGTCCCGAATGAAACGCGCAGCCCGCTTCATACCAGCGGCATCCGCATGGGCACACCCGCCCTCACCACGCGCGGCCTGCGTGAATCGGAGATGGCCGACATCGCCAGCATCATCGACCGCGTGTTCCGCAGCAAAGGCGACGAATCCTTACTCGCCAAAGCAAAGCAGGATGTGCTGGCGATCTGTAATAAGTTTCCGATGAAGCACTGAACGCTGTGGAACTGTGTCAAAGTCGTTAAAAAAACACGCCTCGCCCGATGACGGGCGAGGCGTGTTTGATTCAAGTATCGCGTCGGTAATGTGACGATTACTTAAGCAATCGCAGCGCGAAGGGGAAACGGTAGGCGATGCCTTTATTCGCCTTGGTCGCGCCGATAATCAGGAAAACCAGATAGCAGACGACGACGACCGGGAACAGGAAAAGCCCGATGATGACGAACATCAAGATAATACAAACCACATAGGCGAGGAACGCCGTGATTTGGAAGTTCAACACTTCTTTGCCTTGGTCGTTGATGAACGCACTTTCATTCTTTTTGACCAACCACAAAATGAGCGGGCCAATGAAGCCAGTGAAAATGCCAAGAATGTAGATCAACATCGCCATGTTGGTTTCTTCCTTGGTCGGCGCTGGGCCAGTGTATCCGCCGGGTTGGGCGGTGGCATAGTCCACAGGTGATGGGGATCCCATATTAGGATTAGATTCGGTCATAGTACGATGTCCTTCCTTAAAGATTTGTATCGGCTTGCACCGCAAGCTGACATCAATACGGCCCAATATAACTGCAAATGAAAACTTTTTCACTATTTTCGCTCTGCTGCGTAACGTTTCAACCATTCCTGACGCCATTGGGGTTGTTGATCGTCGGTAACTTCCTTCCATAAACCCCTCGATTTTTTGCGGGCTTCACCCTCGGCCTGGCCGAGTTGGGAGCGCATGAAACTGTCGAAACGTCGATCGACATAGGCATAACCATTTTGCACCAGTGACAGGTTGATGCAGTCATT
>JBBQXB010000110.1:0-8416 GCA_038210015.1 Tepidisphaerales bacterium | reverse complement strand
CAGGGTTGGCGTGATCTATGCCGGATTTTCAGGTTTCAGGCGTTCGGTGTGGTCGCGGAGGAACAGCGCGTAGCCTGATTCTGTGATTGATCCATCCGCCAATCCCAACGTCGCCGCCGCGGCATCGGCTTCGGTGGCGGTAATTCTTAACCCATTCAGTCCGAGAAACGTATACGCCGACATAAACGCGGTGCGTTTATTTCCGTCGTGAAACGGGTGATTTTTGGCGATTCCAAACGCAATAGCGCCGGCCAGATCCATCAGATCGGTCGAACCATAGGCGAATAGATGACGTGGGCGACTTAACGCCGAATCGAGCAGACGCGCGTCGCGCACGCCTCCTAGTCCGCCGAACTGTACTATCATTTGTTCGTGGATCGCGACGACGATTTCGTCGGTCAACCACACAGGATCGTCTTGCATTGTATTGCTCGGTATGAGGTCTTACTTGGCCAATTCCTGAAGAGTGTTGCGGTAGCGCTTCATGCCTTCTTCTGCGATGCGCATCGCGCGATCAAAATCGCTGCTGCCAGCGCGCAGGGTGTATCCGCCGGTAATAGGGGTAGCGGTGATCTTATCTCCTTCAGAGACAGAGAGTTGCGCGAGTGCTTCTTGTGGAAGAATCACGCCGTAAGAGTTACCGATTTTTCGCAAAGTCAATTCAAGCATCAGAATCTCCAATTGTGTATAACAATAGTTATAACATCGGTCAGAGTCTAATTCAACTTAATTTTTCGGCTATTTGACTGCGTTCCACAGCTTGGATTCGACATCTTTGTACTTCTCGAACGAGGCGTCCAAGCCTTTGAGCAGGTTTTGCATTTGCTCAGGCTGGGTGGTGACATCCGCCGATGCATCGCGGACGGCGCTGGCGGCGTCGTTAAGGCGGGTGGCGGCCTCGGAAAACTCGCGGGCGGAATCGTAAATATTCAAATTAGATAATTCGTCTGTTTTGGGTTGATACAGCAACCGCCATGGACTTCGGCGGATTTCGGAGCTGGCGTTTTCGAGATTCGTACTCGTGTCCTTCAGGCCAGCGATCATGTTGTCGATCTTTGAACGATTGCGGATCAGCAACGATTTGGCTTCGGATGTCACGTCCTTCGTATTCGCCGCGGCTGTGCGAATGTCTGCCAGCGATCCTTTTGCGCCATCGATGGTCTCAGTGGTTTTGGTCAGGAAGGTATCGATCTTATCGAAGGTGACCGGCAGTTTGTCTTTCAGCGTGCCGGTGGCGGTGTTGAGGTTGGCGATCGTGCTGCGGATGTCGGTTTTGGTGTCGCCGAAGATATCGCGGGCCTGGGTGAGTGCTTCGTCGGCGCGTTGCATGGTAGAGTCATAGCGCTTGACGATGTTTGGAACGTGGCCGCGCACATCGGTGATCGTGGTTCGTGCGTCAGCAAGTACGCCATCCAGATTCGCGACCATCTGAGGCGCGCGATCGAGAATCCTCGCCAGCGATCCGCCTTGCCCGTCCAGCACGTCCTGGTCTTTTGCGGGCGCGTTCGATCCGAATGCGCTGATATTGAGATTGGAAGTGCCGGTCAAACCCTGTTCCACCTGCACGACCGCATCTGTGCGGATGTCGTACCGCGTAGGCAACGAAAAGACCACCTCAAAGTGAGGCCAATCGTGTTGCGCGTCGGATTCAATAAATTGCATGGATTTCACACGTCCCTGATCGACACCGCCGACGCGGACCGTATCGCCGATTTTTAATCCGCCCACGTTTTCGGTCAGTTCAAATGCAACCGTCAGGTCGCGCATCGGATTAAACAGCGTGCCCGTGCCGCGAATGCCAACCAGAATCATCACGCACAGCAGGATCGAGATGACGATGAACAGGCCGGCTTTGAATGCGTTTTTGTCGTTAATCATGATTGCAGTTGCGAGATGCGCGATGCGAGTTGCGAGCAATCTTGTTGATCGCAGCCAGCAGTTCGTTCATCACGACTCTCCTATATATTTTCCATCAACAGGTCGCTCTCGTATGAGCCGGTTCGTTTGCGTTCGGTCAGCGGTCCTTCAGTCAGGCCATAGACAAACTGGCGCACCAAGGGATCGGTCGAGTTTTTCATCTCATCCGGCGACCCGGACACGATGAACTTCCCGCGATCCAACAGCACCATGCGATCGGCGATCCGAAACGCACTATCCATTTCGTGCGTCACCACGACACTGGTCACACCCAGCACTTTGTTCAACTGGATGATTAACGCATCAATTTCCGCACTGGTGACCGGATCAAGCCCGGCTGAGGGTTCGTCGTAAAACAGGATTTTTGGGTCCAGCGCCAGTGCCCGTGCCAGCCCGGCGCGTTTTTTCATCCCGCCGGAGATTTCAGACGGTAATTTAGTGGCGTGTTCGCGAAGCCCGACAAGTTCGAGCTTGATCTTCACCATCACTTCGATCGTTTCTTCCGTCAAATCAGTGTGCTCGCGCAGCGGCAATGCGACATTGTCAGCAATGCTCATCGAATTGTAGAGTGCACCGGATTGGAACAGCACGCCGATCGATTTGCGATAGTCGTCCAACTCTGTCGCAGTCAGTTTGCACAGCGATTTGCCCATTACTTCGATATCACCGCCGTCGATCGGCACGCTGCCGATCATCATGCGAAGGAGCGTGGATTTACCCGAACCCGACCCGCCAAGGATGACCAGCGTTTCGCCCCGGCGGACATCCAACTCAATCGCATCTAGCACGGTCCGCGTGCCGAATCGCTTGGTCGCTTTATTCACTTTGATCGCTAAATCGTGTGCCACTTCAAACGCGGCGCCGAGTATTTCGTGTGTAATTTTCATTGTATCTGCGTTCATCCGCGTCCACCTGCGGCTCTTTTCTTTCATAGTCCAAGATAGAAAAACGCGGCGGTGAAGCCGAGGTCGATGAACGTCAGCGCGACGATCGTATACACCACCGTTTTAGTCGTCGCGACGCCGACGCCTTCGGCACCGCCTTGCACGTTCATGCCAAGATGGCACGCGATCAGGCTCAGCACGCACCCGAACACCCCGGCCTTGAATAGTCCGCTGACAAAATCCTTCATCACGATCGCGGTAAATGTCGCGCGCAGGTATAGCTCAGCCGATACATCCAATACGAACGTGCAGACGAATAACCCGCCTAACACGCCCATCAAATCGGCGATCACCGCGAGGCAGACCATCATCACTGTTGTCGCCAACACGCGGGGGACCACGAGGAATCGCACGGGGGAAATCGCCTGACTTTCCAATGCTTCGAGTTCCTCCGATACCTTCATCGTGCCCAGTTCCGCAGCGATCGATGCGCCGGCGAATCCGGTCAGTGTAATCGCCGCGACAAGCGGGCCAAGCTCGCGAAACATCGCCACGCCGATGATGTCAGCGATTTTATCCACCGCGCCGTATTGGCTGAGGATTGGTTCCATCTGCAGCGACAAAATCGCGCCGATACAAAAGACGACCAGCGACACAATCCCGATCGAATTGATGCCCACCCGCACCATCTGGTACCAAAGATTTTGCCACCCCATTCGTTTGCCGCGACCGGTCACCAAAGCGGGTCTGACCATCCTCGTCGCATCGCGCAGCAATAAACCCAGCGAACCGAGAAACTCGATCACCGCCAAAGTCGTTTTGCCGAGAAACGTAATGGGCGCAAATACTTTCATCGTGGGTATCTGATCAAGCCTTCAATGCTTCGGCCTCATCTTCTACGATGACAAAAATTGAGTTCAGACGCGCGATCTCCAGCAATCCCTTCACGCGCGGCTGCAAGCCGATCAGGATCACCTTCCCGCCGACCTTGCGAAGCCGCTGCAATGCTTCGACCAGCACCGCGATTGCCGAGCTGTCCATGTACGGAACATCCGACAGGTTGAATATCATTTTTTTCGCGTCTGTTTTTTGCAGGAGTGACAAAATTTCGGTACGCAATTCCGGGCTGACATGAAGATCGATTTCCCCGCGAATTGCGATGATCAGCGCATCCCCTTCATGCCTGGCGGATGGAACAATGTCGAGCGTGGTTTTCAATTCGGGCATGGGCTTTTCTCGTGATGGGGTTACGACTCGTTACTTCAAGCGATGCAACTTCAACAGCATTCCATCAGGCTGGGCAATAAATGCCAGCGAGGTCATCATTTTCTTCATGCAAGGCAAACCTAAACCGCCGGGCTTGTGCGGGTCTTTTTGATGTTCATCGACGATTATCGGCACGATGCCTTTGCCCCAATCGCGGATCTCGATCGACACGCCGTTTGAATCTGCCGACGCGGTGATTTCGATCGGTTGATCGGGCATACCCTCATATGCGTGGCGGATCACATTCGCCAGTGCTTCGTTCAGTACCAACCCGATCTCGCCGGTATTTTTCGCATCAAATCCGTGCACTGCGAGAAAGGCTTCAAAGGTTTTACGAATGCGCGCCACGTCGGCGGTATCGGACGTGATACGGGCATGAAATTGATCGACGGATTCGGTCAAATCATTTCTCCCGCGATGCTTGCCAGGCTTTCCATCGTTCGATCGGCATTCGTCGATCCGCGACGGGATCAAAGAAGCGATAGCCAAATGATTCGCCGGTAAGTCGTCGCAAGCCTTCGATCGCGTAAAAACGCACGGCAGAGTCGTCGCTATCCAGATCGAGAATCAATTGCGGGATCGCTTTTTCGTCGTTTTGTTCGACCGCCGTCTTTATGGCGGGGATTTTATATGACGCGTCATCGTCAGCTAGGCCCCGGCCTCTTGGTGCGGCGCAACCCGCAACCACCAAGCCCAACGATAATATGCTCAGCCACTGCGTCATACCCCGATATTATCGGCAAAAGTCACACTGTAACGCCACAACCAAATTGTCTGGAAGTACTGATTTCACCCCGAAGGCGCGAAGAACGCGAAGGATCGCGAAGAAACAAATCACCGCCAAGACGCTGAAAGGCGGAGAGTTGAGACGCAGATTTCGCAGATTGCGCAGATAAGAAATATGTTTTAAGTACTCTGCGGGATCTACGGTTCGCATTTACATTTCTCGGCGCTCTGGGCGTCTTGGCGGTGAATATTGTTTTGAATGCCGAGCGGGTAGGAGACCCGATCACTGCGCATCAAAAATCTGCCAGATCGCATCAACCTTCGGATTTTCTGCAATAAATCCCGCAGGATTGCCGGCCGGGTCAGGGAGGGTGAGCAGGATGGTGTTGAACGAATCACGGTCCACCCATTTGCTCGATCCGTTCCCGTATAACACGTTCACGCCGCCTTTATGCCGTTGATCGAGCCGCGCAGGACTGTTCATCAGGTCGGCGAGGATCGCTTTGTTCTTAAAATCGGTCAGACGCGGCAACTTAAATAGGGTGCCCGGCGGTAAAAGCCCCAGATCGTCCTCGATTTTCACCTCAGGCCGACAACCGTACCCGCTGAAGACATTTGCGGTTGAAACCAGCTCCGGTCCAGGCGGCCAGGGGTTGTCGGTCGTGTTGAACTGCATCCGGCTACTTTGTTCGCTAGGACAATAAAAAATGCGCGGATCTTTCCATTGCTGATGTGCGTACATCCAGCCGAACAGCACAAATTGCTTACTGGTCGCACTATAGATCATCGAATTAAACTGCTTGGCGACCCGATACCCCAGAGGCACTTGGTCTTTGAAATCCAGTGCGTAAAACTGGTACTGCAGATGAACTTGTCTGAGGTTCGAAAGGCAGGCGGTTCGACGTGAAATTTCACGCGCCCGGTTCAGCGTCGGCAGAAGGAGTGAAATCAGGATCGCGATGATCCCGATCACCACCAGCAATTCAACCAGAGTAAACGCGCGTTTCACGAGGCATAGTGTACGGGAATTGCGTCGGGGATGTTAAATGGGTGCTCTGAATAACCCAGCGCCGTTACAACTGTCACTCTGCGTTACTCCGAAGGGTCTGGCTGAAACGTCATAAAAAACCCCTCAATTTGCTAACGAAGTAGATGCGTCGGAGTATCTCAGCCCGACAAAGATAATGGCGGCGAGGTTGTGCAGATGTTCCAAATAATGATCCAACATAAACGGGCCGACTCATCGAGTCGGCCCGTGGGTGCGGTCTAAATGCGATGGCGGGATCATTATGGGATGACGATCTGCTGGCCAACTTTTAGCTTGCTGGGATTGAGTCCGGGATTGGCCGAAGCGATCTTTTGCCAATCTTTGCCGGTGCCGTAGCTGGTTTTGGCGATGCTGAACAGCGTATCGCCTTTCTTGATGGTGTAGCTCTTTTTCGTCGTGATCGCGGGGCTTTCCGCGGGGGTGTTGGATGAATACATCACCGGCTGGGCGTCGGCGACGGGCTGAACTGCAACCGGTTGGGCTGCGGGGATCGGCGCGGTCGGGGAGACATCCAAAACGCCGGGATTCGACGCGGTTGTCTTCGGGCCTGTCGTTGTGCTATTGCAACCAACAATCAATCCGATCACCACAACAAATGTTAAAGCAACAACGCGTGTCATATCAGGCTCCTTGAATGCAAATGTCTCGGCACGACCTCCGTGTCATGCCAATACCGCTCTTATCGGACATATCCCCCGCAGAAGATGAATGTTTTTCTTGATCGCTGCCGTGGTAACGCGCGTGTCAGGGTCTTAGGATGTCGTGGAACAATGCCTTACCTGATGCTGGGACTGATTTTGATTCTGGTCGCGATCGTGCTGGTCATCGCGATGTTACGGATCATGGCGCACCACCTGTTGACCCCGCCGCGGATGGGCGATGGAAAGGCGATGTACGTACTTAAACGCTTGTCGCCAGAGGATTTAGGGCTCGCTTTTGAGGAGATCACATTCACGATTCGCGATGTTGTAACCGAGTCGCCCATGCGGGTGGCGGGGTGGTGGATACCTGCGGGGATGCCGTCGTTGCGCACGGTGTTAATTCTTCACGGATATAGCGACGCAAAAGTCGGCGGGATCGCGTGGGCGCCAGTCTGGCGATCACTCGGCTGGAATGTGCTGGCGATTGACCTGCGCGCCCACGGCGAATCCGGGGGCAAACATTCGACGGCGGGTTATTACGAACGCGAAGATGTCGATCAAGTCATCGACTCAATCCGACTAACCCACCCACAGGCAACCAAGGATTTCGCGATTTTCGGCGTCAGCCTCGGCGCCGCCGTCGCGGCGGCGGTGGGGGCGAGGCGGGACGATCTGCACGCGATCATCCTCGAATCGCCTTACACCGACTACCGTGTCGCAATCGCCGCGCATGGCCGACGACTCGCGATGCCGCTGGAATGGGGTTACGGGATTGCCTGCAAATGGGCTGAATCCATCAGCGGGGCGCGGTTCGATCAAGTAACACCGCTTCACCTGATCCAGCAGATCAAAGCTCCACTCCTGGTGATCCACGCCGGTGCCGACACTTTTGTCTCACGGCAGGAAATTGAACAAATCGCTCAGGCCGTCTCGCAACGCGAGCCTGCGAGCATTTCGCGACATGTCCTGATTGACGATGTGCAGCACACCCGCGGATTGCTGGCCGACCCGGTGGCGTATGTCGCGATGTTGAGAGATTTTCTTAATTCACCCGATAAAGCCCGCGCCACCCTGTAGGGGGTGACGCGGGGAGTCGCGATGTTGATGGATTTTCTAAATTCACCCGATGCGTCATCTCCTGTGCCTGCGTCCGAGCGCCAGCGCGGATAACCCGATCAGTCCAAGCGACGCAGGTTCGGGAACGAGATTATTCTCCACCCACGTGATCGATTCTCCGTGAGCTTCCTCAGGCATTCCATTGTTGTAAACGATCCAAAAGTCTGGCGAGTAGATCGTCCCAGCATCCAACGTTGAATCGTTGTCGATTAGTAACCGCGCTTGCACGAGATAGATCCCGTCCGCAGCCTGTATGCCGTCACCAGCACCCCAGAAACCGCTGTCAAAATTATCTACGGCGGGGGTTGTGTTGGCGTCTGATCCGAGTAGCCAGGTTGTAAGATGTTGGTGGAATGCACCCGATCCGCTGACTGCAGAACCGAATACGAACCCGGCGGGATCAAATGCGGATTCGCTGGCGGTACGTTGGGTGGATCCGAATCGGAGTTGGATCGCTTCGCCTGAGGTCGGCGCAGAGAAAGCAACTCCGCCGCTTCCGTCCCAGAACTTGAGCGTGTTGCGAAGTTGTACACCGACACGCCACCCGGAGGTTAGCCCGCTGGTTGCTGGTGAATTAAGCCCCGGATCGCTGATTTCATATGGCGATTCGGGGATTTCGCCCATTTCATACCCGAACACGCGCACCCCGGGCACGAAGGTTGATGTCGCATCCACATATCCGTTTGTCATCAGCATCCCGCCAGACAGCGTTGGCGATAGATCGCTATGGGCGTCCTGCGCCATAAGTTGCGAAGAAAAAATAACTGCAACGGTTGCACTAGATACTACAAGAGTTTTCATTTCGACTACCTCTAGAA
>JBBQXB010000109.1:0-8836 GCA_038210015.1 Tepidisphaerales bacterium | reverse complement strand
AACGTGCGGAATCTTCTTCAGTCGGCTCCCGATCCATTCGATCAAAGGCGTGTGCCTTGGTGAAGCTCGCGCGGCGGTTTGTGAAGCAGGGTAGGGTGCGATTCATCGCACCGTGTTCGATCAGTGCCGCATGAATCGGTGCGATGAATCGCACCCTACAAAACTATGCGGCCTACACGTCCCGGAAAGCCATCGTGCCCCGCCGGTCAGGTGCAGCGCCTGGTTCGGCGTGCTACTTGGGTCGCAAATAGCGATTGGGAACGTTGTTCAGAGGCGGAACGCTACGCCCCATTGCCTCCAGCAGGCACCGCACATTCGAGTAGATGTCGCGTTCGCTCCGATGCACCTGCGGCATCAGTCCCATTTGGGCGTAAGCAATGGGCGTGACATCGAAGAACGTGGTTTCCCACTCATGCCCTTCGCCCCAGATGATTCCCGCCAGCCGCACGTCTGTCTTGGCCCCCGCTGCCAGAAGCAACCGCATGATTGGCTCGGACCGGTTGTGAATCGAGTTCACGGTATGGAACAAGGGGGTTTGCCCGTTGAGACCATGTCTGTCGATGGCGGCCAATGCATTCACGGCGGCACCCGCCTCCACCAAGGCGCAGGCCGCGTTGAGGTTGCCATATTCGGCTGCGACGTGGAGCAAGGAAACGCCGGTCAGCGAGGTAAACGCACACGCGAGCGTCGTCCGGTGTTCGAGTAGCGCTGGCCGGGACCGGACCGCTTCGGTGACTGCTGCCGCGTCGTTCAACAAGACCGGGGAAAGGACCGGATCGGGAAGCACTGCGCCCCGTCCAATGAGCAGCCGAAGGCAGTCCGCAAGACGATCCGACCGGGTGTATTCTTCAAGCAGCCAAACGATCGGCGGCTTCCCGCGAACCGGGGAACACGGGTCCGCACCGCCATCCAACGCCGCACGGACGCCTTCGGCATCGTGTCCGTCGAATGCCGACAGTAAGTCTTCTGTTGGGTCGGTCATCGCAACCGCCTCCGGGACTGCCCCGCCGAACATCCATTCATCCGCGCTGTGCGCGGGAGAACATCCCCCGTCGGAGCGCGTGGTGTGGGAATGATAACGCGCGCGGCGGCGAGTGCAACGGTTCGTTCGCCGGACGAACGGGAGTCGGGCCCGGTCGCGGTCGCGGGGGCGGTGTCAAAGGTTTGGCTTTTTTGTCGGGCGTGATGGGGGGGGGCGATCGTCGCGGCGCGGGGAGGCGGCTGGGCACGATCCGCCGCGCGGCGGTCGCGGTTTGCCGGGTGGGAGCGACAACGGCGGCTGAAGCCGCCCCTACATAAACCGCGGGTGTACGCAGAATGGGGGTGCAAAAGATAGGTGGGCTTGCGATTAAGCTGCTGGTCCGTGGGTGTGGGACGCGTCGGCGAGATTGACGTGTTGGGTGGGTAGGCGGATCGTGAAGACCGTGCCTTCATCGGGCTTGCTGGTGGCGGTGATTTCGCCCTCATGCTCTTCGACGATCTTCCGCGCGACGGCCAATCCCAGACCCGTGCCTCGGTTGCCCTTGGTGCTGTGGAAAATCTCAAACAAGTGAGGCGAGATCGTGTTGGCGATCCCCGGCCCATTATCGATCACTTCAATAAAGGTCGCCCGTTCCTGAACGTCGTAGCGGCAGGTTACGCGGATCAAACCCTCCTGCGGATTGACGGCTTCGAGAGCGTTGGTCAGCAGATTCATCAGCACTTGGTGCAAACCATCGGGATCAAGCGGGATGGCGGGTTGGTCGGGTTCAATATCCGCGACAGCCATCACGCCTTTTTCGTTCGCCATCGGGGCCATGAGTTCGAGGCATTCATCAATCACCTTGCGGGGGTTGACCATCTCCAATTGCGGCTCGCGCGGGCGGGAATAGGCGAGGAGATTCATCGTCAGGTTGTAGATTTTCTCTAAGTTGCGATCGACGACCCGCCAGCCTTTGGTTAACTGGTTGAGATCGGTGCGACGGATGCCCATCTCGACGACATCGGCCCCGCCGCGCAGGGCTTGCAGGATGTTTTTGATCGAATGGGACAGCGCCGCGGTCGTCTCACCGATGGCGGCCATGCGTTCTGCCTGCAATCCAGCTTGATAGAGCTTGGCATTTTGGATCGCCAAACCCGCCTGCAAACCGATCGCGGTGAGCAGACGCAGTTGATCGGTGGAGTAGGTGTAATTGCGGACGCTGGAATCGATGTAGATCACGCCGATGACCGAGTCGCTGCCGGTGGCATCATCGACGCGGGTTTCGAGCTTGCGGGCTTTGATCGGCACACACAACGCCGAGCGGATGCCGAGGTTCTGCACGCTCTTGCCCTTGCTAAAGCGCGGATCGACCATCGCGTTGCTGGATAGCACGCCCGATCCCGAATCGATTACATACTTGATGATCGTGCGGCTGGCGTTGATCTTCTCCGGTTCGGCAGAAACCGGCGCTTGCGCCAGACCGCGCGTCTCATCCCGCACACGCACGACCTTGGGGACGGGATTGTTATCCCGATCCAACAACAGGATGATGCCGCGATCGGCCTTCACATGTTCGAAGACCAGATCCATCACCACCTCCAGCACCTGATCGATGTTGAAGCTGGAACCCAGTGCGGCACTGAGACGGTACAAAATCTTGAGATTCCCGATCGCAGCGGCGGCGGGTTCGGGGACTGCAAGGACAAGTGAATCGTCATTACTGGGCAATGTGTTGATGATCGAGCTATCCATGCCCGATTCCGCCCCCATCAGCGCGACATTCTTGCTGCTGGTCTTGGACACCCCCGGCTGAATGCCGACGACCAACAGCGACCGCCCGACACGCACCTGATCGCCGATCTTCATGTTGTGCGGCTTTTCAATGCGACTGCCGTTAACGTAAGTGCCGTTGGACGAGCCTAAATCGCGCAGGATCCACTCGCCGTCGTCGTTGGGACGCATTTCGGCATGCCGGCGCGACGTGGTTTGATCGGCCAGCGGCAGCGCCCGCGACTCTCTGCCGATCAAAATCGTTTGATCGGGCAACTCAAATCGGCGGCCTTTATCCGGGCCTTGCAGGACAAGAAGGGTGATCACGAGGAAAAGTATACCTTATTCCTGCGTATCGCTCGATATGGTGTCCTTTTTCAACACCGCGAAAAAAAGTATGACAACTTCGTGCCTATCAAGCCGGTTGTGATTAGTATCTAGCCTAGCCAACACGGAGGTAAACACCACATGGCAGAAAATCAAGCAGAGTTTCCCACAGTCATCGGGCCGGATGCGTCGTTCAAAGGTGAACTGACGTTTGAAAAAGGTCTGAAACTTCAGGGCAAATTTGAAGGCCGAATCAACACGACTGGCAAATTGCACATCGCTAAAGAAGCGCGATTGAACGCGGATGTCGAAGCCGGAGCGATCGTCGTCGAGGGTGAGGTTAAGGGTAATCTCAGCGCGACTGACAAGATCGAACTGAAGAACACCGCGCGGTATGAAGGCGATATCCAGACCAATAAGTTGGTTGTGGATGAAGGCGCGAGCCTTAGCGGCCATGTGCAGGTCGGCCCCGAAGCCGCCAAGCGCACCGGCGGGCCCAGCCCGATCGTCGCGAACCGGCCCGTGCCGGGACCGAACCCTGGTGCGAGTCAGCCGAAATAAATGTTTCGCCGAGAAGTCTGAAAATAGTTTGAAGTTTGGAGTTTGAAGAAATTCCATTACATCCAACTTCAAACTTCAAACTTCAAATTACGCCGTCACATGGCTTCAACGCCAGCCCCATCTTCTGATGATCGGATGACGATCGTCTGCCTCTACTGCGGCAAGCCGCAGGAGGTGCCGCGTCGGGCGTTGCAACTGACGTGCAAGCACTGTTACAAGTCGCTGCGCGTTGAGGATGTGCTGATTAAGTCGTATGAGGCGCGTCGTTCGATTGATACGTGCGGCGTAGTCGTCGTCGAAAAACGCGGACACGTCGTCGCCGACCGAATCCTTTGCGGCGGGTTGATCGTGCGCGGTAAGGTCAAATCATCAGTCCAATCCCGTGGCACGGTATTGGTTGGCCCCGAAGCCGATTTGATCGGCGATGTCACCGCGCCCAGTCTGGCTGTCGGTGCGGGTGCGGTGTTGAACGGATTCTACAGAATCAACCAACCCGAAGAAGCCGCGGCCTAGTCGCGCCGTGAGGGCGGTATGTACTGCAAGTCACGCGGCAGCGGCGTGATACGCGCTAAAGCGTTTGATCTTGGCGTCGGCGAATTCGACGATGCTGACGCCTCGGTAATCGACGGATTTTCCGTCGGCGAGCACGCCATGCGTTTGCCATTCGAGGACGGCGATATCGCCGAATTCGTGGGCGTCGTGAAGTGTCGATTCGATACTGTCAAACTGGTTGAGATACGCACCGAAAAACGCCGTCGCGCCACGTTTACCTGCGAAAACTGATTGCCTTTTTGTGGTGGCGGGGGTTTCGATCACCGCATCGTCGGTGAACAACGCGATCAACGCCGACGGATCGTGGGCGCGTTCGCATTGTTGAAGGGTTTGAACAAATAAATCCGTTTTGTCGCCAGAGAACATCCATTTTCTCCTGTGAAAAAAAAGCTCTCGCTAAACGCGAAGGCTGTCTGTCATGTCGATCATGCCGCTTCCAGCAGCAATCCTGTTTTGCCCGCCCAGCGGAGTTTGCGGTAGGCCTTGACGCGAACGAAGGATCGTTCGAGCAATGGCTGGAGCGCTTCGGCGGTGGTATCGGCGTGATCGACGATCAGTTCGAGTCGCGGCATCGCGTGGCTGTCGATCGAGAACTGCGGCAACGCCATGGCGATCAATTGACGGTTTTCATTCATCCATCGGTAGGCCGACGCGATGGCACGCAGATCGTGCAAACCCTGCTTCGCGACTGCGACGAGTACGAGTTGATGATTTCGTGAGACTGCGACGGCGGCATCGGGCAATGCGGGGGCTTTGACGGCTGATTCGATCAGATCGCATCCGCCTCGCACGATCGCCGAGATGACCGACGCCGCTGACGCATCGGCATGAGGTAGATCAATCACGGTGGCGTATTCATCATCCATCGTCGGGGTGCTGGATTGACTGATTGGCATCGAGGCTGCGGGCATTGGCTTAGGCTGTGCCGGCGCGGCTGATTTCGAAACAGGGGCAGCAGGGGTGTCGTTCTGGGCGACACGCAACGTTGGTTTGCTGACCGATTGCGTGGGGGCCGCCACGGCCTGTGGTTCGGAAGCGTGAATCATGTCCCGGAGCAATTTCCACTGCGGCGCACTGGCGAGTTGTGATTTGCTGTGGCTGGCACTGGCATTAAGCACGACATGCTCAGCCAATTCGTCGCCAGGTTCGATCGCGCCAAGCAATCCCGTCTTCATGTGCAGAAATTGGTCGCAAACACTGGCGAGCTTGCGGAATGTTTTGTCGATCTCCTGCTCATCCACTGCGGCAAAAATCGCAACCGATAGATTCGGTCTGGCGTTATCGCAAAGGCCTTTGATCGTGCGATAGCTGGCAACGACGTGATCGTGATCGACACCGGTCAGCAGCGTCCAATCGGGGATTTGCCGCAGCAATTCGCGCGATTCAACGTGCCGCGGATCGGGCAACACAATCAGCCACTGATCGACATCCTGATTCAGTTCCACCAGCGTCTCGTGCAGGCGCTGATTCTCAAGCGGCTCGGCGGGAGGCTCTTGATCGATGTGGCGGTGATGCGGATTGTGCTCGACGCAGGTGATCCGCACGTCGGCGGCATCGGCGTAGATCAATCCGACTCGCTTGCCGCCTGCGGTGAAATTGCCGGCCAGATCGCGGATGCGGTCGGCCATCATTTCGCCCAGATGATGCGCGATGACCGCACGCACGGGTTTGAAACGCATGGCGGTGAACTGCGATCCCTCATGCGACGCCGCGGGCGATGTGGGTGCGGCGGTGTCGTCCTCGTCATGGTTGCCGAATACCTGCGCGAATTCATCGGGCGTCAGATCCACCGAAACATCGCCTTTGAATGATCCTGGTGGACGACGCACAGGCAGGGGGGCGTTGCCGGTTGTCTTGGCGCGCACGTCGCTAAGAAACAGGTGTGAGATGTCCGACAGACGTTGTGACGGTTGTTGATCCATTACCGATTCCAGTGCGGCCTGGGTGCGTGTGAGTTACGCGGCTTGTGCGACTTCGACCACGTTGTTGAGTTCGCCGTATTCGTTGGTTTCGACGTAGTTGTTATTCGGATCCGTCACCCACTTGCCATCCACAACAAAGCGGTAGCGGTAGCGACCCGGTTCCAGCGGCAATTTCGCAACCCACCGGCTGGGTGAACCGTTGGTATTTAACGGCGTGCTCATCGGCGTCCAGTTGTTGAAATCCCCGGCGATCAGCACACGCTCGGCGTCGTCGAACTTGGCAGCAAAGACGACATCGTTGCCGACCTGTTTAACGCCGTAGAAGTTTTCGATCTTCTGCTCGATGGTTTTACGTATTTCGGGCACGGGGCTGTGCAGGGTGGCGGTCGCAGGAATGGTTGTTTCAGCCAGACTTGGGATCGTGTTTTTACCGAATTGGAAGTTGGTCAGTTGCGCCAGTTGCTTGGCACGCTGAACCAGTTCCATCGGGCGTGATAGTTTCTCGGTCGTGACCGCTTCCACCTCGGCTGGACGATGGCCCATCAATTCGCGGGCGAGGGTCACGAAATCTTTGTACCCGCGCGAACCCGGATCATATTCGGTGATCGGCTGGCCGAAGCTGGCGGCCTCTTTCAGTTTGGTATTGAAGTTGACCGTGCTTTCCATCAAGTACTGTTTGAACTTGGCGCGCAGCTCGCTGAGCACTTCGCGGGCGAGTTTGGTGCGGGTGTCGTAAAGCGTCGGCAAAACGCGGATCAGGATATCTTTGCCGCACTTTTCGCGCATTTCTTCGAGGGTTTCCATCATCTTGGTCAGCCCGTGCAGGCTGAAAAATCCGGTCTCGACCGGCACGATCACCTCGTCGCAGGCTTTGAGCGCGTTAAACGCCAGCAAACCCACCGAAGGCGGACAGTCGATGATGCACCATTGATAGTTGGCTTTGATCTGCTCGACCGCTTTGCTGAGTCGATCCTCGCGGCCGGCGCGACCTGCAAACACCTGCTCGAACGCCGCTAAGCGGATGTTGGACGGGCAGAGATCAAAATCGGTAGCGATCTGCCACACGACATCGCTGATCTTGTTCGGCGTGCCGTCCTGCGGTTCGATTAAGCAATCATAGATCGTCCGCTCGATCTGCTCATCCGGCACCGCCAGCCCCACGGCGCAATGTCCCTGCGGATCCATATCCGCGAGCAATGTCTTATGACCCAGCCGCGCCATGCAGGCTGCGAGATTGATCGACGTGGTGGTTTTTCCGCATCCACCTTTTTGATTAACAATCGCGATGGTTCGCATTGGCAAACCCTTCCTTGGAAGCCCAGCGTCCGCCAATCCGTGGCGACGCATGAAATGAACGTGAAATCGACGCTACAATAGATTAATCGTCACGGCGGGACTGAAAACTTGATTATTATGAGAATAAGACTTGGCAAGCGACCGGATTGACGGGCAATCTTGTTGGATGTGTAGGCGCGATGGGCGTGCGCTTCGATGGGGATCAATTGCGATCAAACACATTCCACAGCGCATTTGCAGCGGGGTTGGTGGCGTCTATATACAGCGAATAAGGCGGGCCGCCAGAAGTAGTGGGTGGGTAGGGTTCGATCAATTTCTGAATGGGATCGTAAACGCCGCGCTCAATGCTGTGCACAGAAATATCTGAATACAGTACGTTTAAGCTGCGATGGTGAACATTGGTATAATCGGGGCTATTTTTGGGGATGCCGATGATGTCTGCAAGTATGGCCTGCGATTTGAGATTAAATAACTTTGTATACGGACCAATGGGTTTCAAATCGCCGGGGGACGCGGCGCCCGACCATTGCACCGATGGCCTGGACGTATAACCAACGCGAATTTGATTTCCCACCGGGGGTGTGGTTCCTTCGGCGGGCCAAACGTTGGTTGGCGTGTTGAATTGCCACCGTGCATCCCGTTGGCTGGGACAATAAAATGCCCGGGGCGATTGCTTTAACAGGCCAGCTTTATAAATCCGGCCCGCGATGGGAAATCCACCGGTGTCGTGAAGTATATATCCAGTCCACGGCCTGCCATTGGAGTATCCAAGCGGGATTTGTCCCCCGTTATCATTGGCATATAGCGAATAGATGATGCCAAGTTGTCTGAGATTGGACATGCACGCAATTTGCCCTGCCTGCTGACGCGCGCGGTGCAGCGCAGGTAAAAGGATCGCGATCAGCACCGCAATAATGCCGATTACGATTAGCAATTCGACGATTGTGAACGCGCTGCTATCGCGTCGTCGCCGAGCATTCTGACACTTCCGAACGCTGCGGGTCGCTTCATGACGCATAGGGGTGTTCCAGTTCTAGGGTGCGGACAGTCACTGCGTTTAGCGCATCGATTCCACAGTACAGAATGTCGATCCGACGAAAATCTTTACATGAAAACCGATTGCGCCCACGGTGATTGAAAACAGAACAGGCGCCAGAGGCGCAAAAACGCACCCAGGAACGCTATAGATCAGGCTGAATAAAAGGGATACAACAATCAAGAAACGCGTTCGTGATCACAAATCAGAGAAAAAATGCGTAACTTGCCCAATTTTTCTCTGCGCCTCGGCGTCTTCGCGGCCTATGTGCATTTCAACGTAGCGCATTGCTGTAAAAAGGGTATCGATGTTTGGGCAACCCGGCGCATTGATCGGTGTTCATCCCTAAACTTTTGTGGTTATCTGTGCCCCTCACGACGACGGAAATTTGGCAGAACCGCAAACGACGTT
>JBBQXB010000108.1:0-9183 GCA_038210015.1 Tepidisphaerales bacterium | reverse complement strand
CCCGGTAGCAAATTGGACGCAAATAAGTTGGGGGATCGTGGTTCGTGGTTCGTGGTTCGTGGTTCGTGGTTTGTGATTCGTGAGTCGGGGGTCGGGGGTCGGGGGTCGTGATTCGTGAGTCGTGAGTCGGGGGTCGGGGGTAGTTAAAATGCGCGTTTCGAGAATCCGAACCACGAATCGCAAATCGGTGTGATACGGATCGTGGGTGATGCTCGCGCCTGTAGCTGCGCCGCCTGCGTCGCAGCTACAGGGTATTCGCCGACGCGTAACTCACGCTGAAAAACGTATGACGCAGCGAATGATTGGAGAAGGATGAAGGATGAAAACTCCCAATAGGCCGCCGCGCCTGTAGCACGAACCACGAACCACGAGTCACGAGCCACGAACCACGAGCTATTAACCACACCATTTCAACCTTCACCCTTCACCCTTCATCCTTTTTCCGCCAAGACAATCGTCCGTAACACCCCTCCCCAACCCCAAAATAAAAGAGACCGCCGGACTTGTGGTCCGGCGGTCTTGAGTGATCAGACGATCAACTTGCTAGCAATCAAGCCCGATTAGGGTTCGACGGGGAGCAGGATGGTGTCTTCGCCATCGTAAGGCGAGGCAGCGGTGTTGCCAGCCGTAGCGGTCGCAACCGACGTACCCGGTGAGGTCTTGGTCGTGTTCGTGCGGAAGGTGTAGATGTTGTCGCTTTGCGTTCCGACATACACCGAGTTCGCCCAATCCACGTGACCATCGGCGTACAGGACGTTCTGGCCGTCCTTGTCGTGGTTGTTGGAGTTGGCTTTGCGGAGGGTCGCTCCGGCAGAACCGAAGGCAGCGGACTGGTCATTGTTTGCACCGCCGTTACCCGAGTTGATGTCGCCCATGATGGCGAAATCAGCGGTCATCGAGTCGTTGAACGAGAACCCGTTGGAAACGGCAGCGGTGCTGGCGTAGGGGTTCTGGTACGAGTAGCTCAATGCCTTGCCGATGCTGCGGTCACCCGTGCCGGTGGCCCAGTTCGTGTAGCTCTGGATGCTTTGGCCAGCCAGATCATAACGATCGGCGTTGCTCGATGGGCAGATGAAGACATCGGTCGTGATGTCCTGCGTACGAAGCAGCAGGAACAGTGCGCCGGTGACATCGTTAACAGTCAGACCACCTGCGGTGGCAGCGCCGAAGGGGTTAGCGCTGGTAAACGCGGCCGAGCTGGGGGTGCCCCAAGTTGCGTTGTTGCCGGGGGTGTACGGGCCACGGGGATAAGCGTTGGTGCGCGTTTCCTCGTTAGCGTACAGTTTCATCGCCAGACCGATCTGACGCAGGTTGCTCGAGCACTTGATGCGGTTGGCCGCTTCACGGGCGCGATTCAACGACGGGAGAAGAATCGAAATCAGCAACGCAATGATGCCGATAACGACCAGCAATTCGACAAGGGTAAAACCCTTACGTGTAGACAGCTTCATAGAAGCTCCTTTTCCACAAAACACTTGTCCCTGATTAGGTTCAGGAGACATAAACCGCTGTGGAACACGCAATCAGACACCACCGACCGAGGATGACGATGAGAGAAATGATGACTGTCTTGAATCAGAACGGATACGTTCGGATTCGAATCTCGGTGCGATCTGCCATGGTTGCGAGTCAACAACAAACCTTTAATCCCGACGCGACATTCGCATCAGGCGGGTTAATAACTTCACATCCGGGGATTGCACTGGCTTGCCGTCGTCATGGGTGGACGACCCTCGCTCGCTCCGTGAATGCCCGGTCCATAATGCCACACCCCGCACTATTGACAACTGCGTATGTTACCCAAGTCGTGTGAAGCTAGTCAAGAAAAATCTGTTCTAACGAACAGGTATTTTCCCGGACCGATAATAGAGTCCTCTGAATAACCGCACCCACGCGCGAATGTCACCCTAAGAGCATGTGAACTAAATGTTTTGACCCCCCGTTATTCAGTCAATAAAGAGGTTTAGGGTTCGTTTTGAATTAATTCACAGGTTCTGAGGTACGTCGCAGGGTGACATGCTTTCGCGGGCTAGGTCATTTAGAATCCCAACCATGCGCCCCGTGGCCAGTGCAGAACAATTGTCCGGGGCATTTCTACGCTGTGCACTTGCGAATGCTTGAAGTCCGACAATAAATCGTGACGATATGAATCAATCGGGTCTAGCACCTGATGCGGGGCACATATCGGTGCGATTGGGTTAATTGCAACGTCTGATCCTCGCTACACTTTTACCTTCGAGATTTCACGGATGAATGCCACAAAGAGCTTGAGCGCTCGCGACGGTCGATCAATGTCCAGCTTTACCCCCAACGTACGAACCAGCCTTTCGGATCGCAGAACGAATCACCGCGGGCCGATCCAATCCAAAGCCAGGTTGATCGTCACCGATGCGCTGGGCATCGAACAATCCTACGAAATCATGTCGCGCGAATCGGCGGCGGGTGAGCAAACCTTTTTGCTGCGTGAAACGCTATCGGTCGGGCAATCCTGCCGGATCGAGTTTGAACCTGCAAAACGCAAATTCAGCGCCGAAGTCGTCCGATCTCGCGCCATCTCCGCAGGCCGTTATGAAATGACGATTGAACTGCGTAAGACGCTGTAAAAGCAAGTCTTATAGCTGAATCGCTTGACTCATTTTTCGTCTCTTGCGGCGTTCAAACCACGGGATGATCGCGCCGACGGCATTCGCGACCGTCCAATCGGGCAACGGCAATCGCGTCGAACCGCGCACCAGCGAGCCGATCACCCCGCGAACAATCCGAAAAGGCGCGAAGAATCTGTTTGAAAACCCGATCTGACGCGTCGCGAAGTTGGGTTTAAATAGCAGCAACGTGATGTCATCACCTTCGATCGGCAGGCCGCAATGTGCTTCGATTGTTGCGACGATTCGCGAGATCAAATCACGCTCATTGCCAGGCTGGATCGTGTTGAAAATCGCCAGCAATCCGTCCATGCCCAGGTATTCGCCGTTGGAAAGGCGCGCTTCGGGCAATGAATCGGTGTAGCAGATCACCAGATCGTCTGGCAGTAGATTGACCTCAAACTGCTGATAATCCGCTAGATCGACGATCCCCAGCGGCACATCGGACAGATCGACCGACAACCCGCGTGCTTGTTCGATATACGACCATCGCTTCTCTTTGCCTCGCCACATTAAAGGCGGCGGATGCCCGGCATTGCAAAGCGATAAACTACCCGTCGGTGCAAAAAAGGTCGTCACCACCGCTGTTGCGAATGATCCGACTTGCGATTGCAGGACAAATGCTTCGTTCATGCGTCTAACAAAGGTGACTTGATCATGATGATTGACGTGCTGGCGCATCAATTCGCGTAGTGCAACCGCCAGCGCCGAGACCGACGCCCCATGCCCCGCGACATCCGCCACTAATAGCCGCGTAATCCTGCCAGTAGCGCAACTCGAAACATAATATACATCCCCGCCCCCGTCCGACGCAGCGTGCGGTTTGGAATATACCCACGCATCCAACCCCGCCAACCTGACCGAACTATCCACCGCCCGATTCCCGCCCCAGACTTCCATACATTGCAGGGATTGTTCGTGCGGGTCGGACATGGGAATGATTATAGGCAGAAGTGTGAGGTTTGGGGATTAGGGCTTGGGGATTAGGGCTTAGTGAATACGACGATCCGAGTCCTTGTGTAGCCGCGAGCTTGCTGGCGCGTCGCATTGATCCCCCCAGCTTGTCGCAGCGATATCCGCGCAACACCTGAATGCGTCAATCTGATTTTTTTTGATCGATTTTCCTAACAAACCTGCACGCAGTTGCGCCAGAACATCGACAATCGCGCAACCCCGCCTGTTCTTGTGAGGAGTGACTCACAATGAACCAAACACTGAAACAACTGCAACTCGATCACCCGTATATGGACGATCCAACTCTGCTGCAACAAGCGATCGACCGATTACTCGGACCCGGCAAATCGCGGTTCGATCGGCTTTGGGCGTATTACCGCAATCCGACGCGCATGAGTCAGACCATCGACCCGTCCGCCGCCGAGCGACCGTATCGCCAGGCACAGGAATGGGGATTGCCAACCCGCGTGACCGGTGCGATCGCGGGAAATAATGTCTTCGATTCCTCGCCGGTCAACGGGATCGCCCGCAAGGAAGTGGTGATCGAAAACGACATCGGTTGGCGGATCGACATGATGGTCGATTTCCTGTTCGGCAAATCGCTGGTCATCAATTCATCCGCGCCCGATCCGACCCGTGCCAGCCAGATTGAAGCGTTGCTGCGACACATCCTGGCGCGGAACGGCGGGCTAGTATTCTTACAAAAAATCGCGGTACTCGGCGCGGTGTATGGCAGCGTGGATGTGCTGGTGAAATATGTCCCCGAATCTGCGGACGATCCATCCCTGATCGCCTGCGCCACGCAATTGCTAGGCGACGCCAACCCGATCTCACGCAATCCGTTTGATCTGAAACCCACAATACACAAGTCCCCGTCACCTCCCCCAGCGTCCGCGTCCGTCGAAACACCTGCCGACGACGCATCGGTTGCCCTTCCCGATGCGCGGATCGACTCATCTAAACCCGACCCCGACATATCCCTTCAGCGAATGTCGCGCATGGTCCGGTTTGAGATCGTCGAACCGACGCGGGCGCTGCCTCTTTTAGACCCGCGCGATTGTTATTGCGCCAAAGCGTTCGCCACCGTCTATCAGGTGGACAAACCCGTCAAACCGACGGATCGGAATCGGTGGTTAAAGCAATGGTCGCTACGCAAACCGGATGTACGTCGATCGACGATCATCGAACTGATCTCGGCAAACCGTTGGCAACGATACGAAGACCAGAAGCTGATCGAGCAAGGCGATAACTCGCTGGGACGATTGCCTCTGGTGCATATCCAAAATACCGCAGACCCATTGGCGTATGACGGTGCCAGCGACGTCGAACCGCTATTACCGCTACAAGACGAGCTGAACACTCGGCTTAGCGATCGCGCGAATCGCATCACGCTGACCAGCTTTAGGATGTATCTTGGCAAGGGGATCGACGATTTCACCGAAATGCCGATTGCACCCGGACAAATGTGGGGCACGGACAATCCCGATGCTGAGGTAATCGAGTTCGGCGGATCAAGCGACTGTCCGAGTGAAGAATCGCATATCAGCGGCGTTCGCGAAGCGATGGATAAGCTCAGCGGCACAAGCCCGATCGCCGCCGGCGCGATTAAAGGCCGCATCGGGCGTCTGACCAGTGCCGCAGCACTTCGCGTGACGATGCTCGCGCTGCTTTCACGTACCGAACGCAAACGCACGACCTACGGGATTGCGATCGCCCAGCTTTGCGAACTCGCACTTGCGTGGCTGGACCACGCTGGCGTCTTCAAAACAACGCCTGAAGAGCGCGCGATCCACATTCATTGGAGCAACCCCATCCCGGTGAACGAAATCGAACGTCTCGATGAAGCCAAGGCGCGGATCGACATCGGCGTGCCCCGCGAAACGGTGCTTCGTGAACTCGGATACGCCGAGCAAACCCCTCTTACTTTCACCGAATCGTCTATCAAACCCTGAACCCTGTCCCTCTTTTTTGAAAGGAGATCCCATGATCCCGTCTGACGTTTCATCCCCGCCACCGACCGAGCGGCCTGTCGAACCGCCGCCGCCTGATGCACGCGATCGGATGCACCAACTCGCATCGGCGTTGACCGATACGCGGGATGTGCAACTGCTTCGCGAATACCTCCGCCTTCGGGCTGCGATCCGGTTTTGATCACCCGCTTCCTGTGCTTTTACGTCTCATTTTTCATTTTTCCAAAGGAGCTTGTTATGTCGTTCAATGGTAAATCCACCTTCACCGCCGGTGCCACCCTTCCCGAAATCGCGGAAGATGTCAGCGACCTGATCACGATCAATTCCCCGCACGAAACGCCTTTACTCAGCGCCCTCGGCGACGCGCAGCGGCCTGCGCGGTCGACCGTGCATGAATGGCTTGAAGATGCACTGCTTCCCAATTCCGATGTCGTCAACGACGCACCGGGAGGCAACGTGTTTGGCGTCGACGCGGTCTCGCGATTCCGCATAGGCGACATCGTTCGCGTCGAAGGAACCACCGAGCGTGCACTGGTGACCTCCATCGACGCGCCGAATGACACGATCACCCTTTCACGTGGGTACGGCGGGACAACCCAGGGAACAATCGCCGCCGATTCGATCCTGCATATCGTCGCCAACGCCGCGCTCGAAGGTGCTGATGCAGACGTTGCCCGTCAAACATCACGCTCGCGAAACACCAACTACACGCAGATTTTTACCGCGTCGGTGTCGGTCAGTGGATCTGAATTGGCCGTCAACCAGATCGGCGTCAGTGACGAATTGACCTGGCAAAAGAACATGCGATCGCGCGAGTTGCTGCGCGATTTGGAGAACGCGGTTATCAATGGGGTCGCCTCTGCAACCACGCCGCAGGGATCGACCACCGTCCGACGATCAATGCGCGGGATCAGCTCATTCATCAACACGAATCAGTTTGTCGTCGGTCAATCCGGTTTCCCAAACAATACCGCCGTCACCGAAGCACAGCTGAATCTTGCGCTTCGCGAGATCTGGAAAACCAGCAGCGGGCAAGTCGATCTGATCGTGGTTGGAGGGCGCGAAAAACGCGCAATCAACGCCTTCATCTCATCGAACCGTCGTTACTACAACGCCAACGAATCATTCAAGGATTTAGTGAGCAGCTACGAAAGTGACTTCGGCGTCGCGAAGGTTGTGTTGAGTCGATACGTGCCAACCGGCACGGTGTTGCTGCTGGACAGCTCACGCGCGACGGTCATTCCGCTGGCGGGTCGGTCATTTCACTACCTGCCCCTTGCGCGCACCGGCGACAGTGAGAACGGCCAACTCGTCGGGGAATACACGCTTGAGTTCCGCAACGAATCCGCCCACGGCGTCATCCGTGGGTTCACGACGTAGATCGTGATTCGTGACTTGTGATTCGTGGTTCGTGAAATGCGTTTTGCAAGTACACGCATCCACAACCACGAATCACGTCGTCGCATTTGCACGAGCCACGAATCACGACACACGAACCACGAGGCATCCATGCTCGCAGAAACCGTTCAACCCGTTTTTGAAAATCTCACCAGCTATGGTGCCGCCGGTTTGATGGGCGCGATGTGGCTGTGGGAACGTCGCACCTCCTCGGCACGCGAAAAGCAGATCGAAGAAGCGCATCAACGCATCATGTCCGATGGCGTGAAGCTCGAAGCGCTGATCGATCTGGTTCAGAAAAACACCGACGTGCTGGCACGGCTGGTGAATCAGCACAAACCGTCGTGACGATGATTCGTGCGTTTGCAATCAAAGAAAATCCGAGTCATCACGCCACCCACTGGTGTTGTCATGCTGAGGTACCCCGAAGCATCAACTTGCCACAATCCGTGCACCATCTTCACGCACCAAGTAGACACTTCGGCGTACCTCAGGGTGACAGCAACGTGCTGGTGAGCGTGGTCGAAAATGTTGTTAGCTATTTGAAAGGACAGTTATGAAAAAGTTTATGTTATTAGTCATCTGCGCCATCACTGGTTGCGCACCGATGATCGAAGCCGAGATCGGATTGATCGATCAATCCCGCAAAGGCGTTGCGATGGTCAGCGATTCTGTCGCGGCGCGACGCGAGATGATCCGCGCGTTGTTGCAAAAAGATCGCGCCGCGCTCGATGCGGCGTTTGATGAGGATGTGATCGAGCAATCCGAAATCGATTCATCCTGGGTGATCGAAGCCCGCCGGGCGTATGCAGTTGCGCTGGACGCACTGGTTCGCCGGGATGAAGCCGCCGACCGATCCATCGACGCCGACCTCGACAATCTCAACGCGATCGATGACGCACTGATCGAACTGGAACGATTGAATCAACAACAAGCACAGTGGTTTCAACGCCTAAACCGTTGAAACCTACGGCATTTCCGCCCATTCATCACTCACATTCCACACTCATCATTTCTGCAACAGGAGTTCCCATGTCCATTGACCTCAAAACCGAAGTATCCGCCGTGGTCGCGATTCGTTGGGACGCGTTTGTTTTGCGTCATCCGAAGTTGGCGAGGGTGATCGATCAGCACCTGCTGGTCGAACACGCGACCAGTTATCTTAGACTTGACCCCGAATACCAACGCGCCATCTCCAACGCCCGCACCGCTGGCGCCGGAACAGAAACGATCGTGAAACTGATCGATAAGTATGTGTCGATCTTCCTGGATAAACTGGTGTAGTCACCCACGAATTTGCATTCCACCGTTAAGTCGCGAGTTTACTCGCGCGTCCTACCCAAAAAACGCGAGCAAGCTCGCGGCTTAACAGTGAGCATTCGAAAGCAGTTCGTGTAAACTCCTCCGCATGAGTGAAAACCCAACAAAATCCTGGCAGTCCCGCATCTCCGAGGCGACCGACGCGATCGCGCAGACCTTCGTCGAATCGATGAGCTACGACTGGCGGCTGTACAAGGTCGATGTCGCCGGCAGCATCGCGCATGCGACGATGCTGGCGAAAGTAAAACTCATCACCGATGAAGACCTGGCTGCGATCGTGGCGGGGCTGAAAGAGATCGAGGCCGAGATCGACCGCGACGGGCCGAAGTGGACGGGGTTCAAGCCGGAGCTGGAAGACATCCACATGTGCGTGGAAAGCGCCCTGACCGAACGCATCGGCGAACCGGGGCGAAAGCTGCACACGGGGCGGAGCCGGAATGATCAGGTGGCGACGGATTTAAAGCTTTGGATCGCGCACGAAGGCGTGCCCGGCGTTGCGGGCGGCATCGGACTACTCCTTAAAGCCTTTGTGCAGCTTGCAGAGCGATCGTCTGATATTGTCATGCCGAGCTACACACATCTACAACGTGCGCAGCCGATCAATGCTGGCGCGGAAGCTCTCGCATGGTGCGACAACTTAGATGCAAATGAGGATCTTCTCGCGCTTCTGCCAGTCGATTGTCAGACGAATCCGCTCGGCAGCGGAGCCATTGCGGGCACGTCCTTACCAATCGATCGAAACGCGACTTCGCGTGCTCTTGATTTCTGCCACTACGTTCCAAGCTCGATTTCCGCGACAGCGACTCGTGACTCGGCGTGCTACTTTGTTTTCGCCTGCGCCATGATCGCCCAGCACCTTTCCCGCTGGGCCGAGCAGTGGATCATTTACATGACGACCG
>JBBQXB010000107.1:0-9349 GCA_038210015.1 Tepidisphaerales bacterium | reverse complement strand
CCGAGATTGGGATTTAGGTGCCGACGCTCATCCGTGCGATCTAAAGAGCAGTACCGATCCGTCCGGCGCGGTGCGCAGCGGGTATGTTCCGCCGCCGGTGTTGATTGCAAAGTCGTAATCATTGAGAGGCCGCGATGGCATTTCAACCAATCCAGATGAAACCCACAGGCCCAAGCGAACGCGTGCGGAACATCATTTCCAAAACCACGCTGGCGATTGTCGCGATCATTTGCTTTTACGCCGGTCACAAATGCATCAGCGTCGCAAATCGCGCGCTCGATGAAGCCGACGCACTGGCAGCCAAACAGACGTTACCCAACACGCGCATTCGGCATCGTCAACTCAGCGGCGCGGGATTGCCAATGGCGCTTGGGATTGGATTATGCGGACTGGGCGTCATCACCGCTGCCGGTGCGGTTATGTCTTGGAAGTTTTTTGATCGCTTCGTCAAACCCCCGTCAAATCCCACCCAACGTCAGGCCCAGCCACGCGATTTTTTCAAATGAACTGCAACCACAGAGGCTATGCCTTGCTCAGTACGCCATCAAAGGTCGCATCCACATGCGGACCAATCTGATGAAAATGTTCAAACGCCTACACAACAACCGGCGTCACGTCATCTTTGATCTGCAGATTTCCGCTGATCGGCAACGTCGGGCCCGTCTTAAAGCCCTTCCAGCCCTCCACTAAATCAATGAGCGCCTAACATTCTAAAAATGGCAACAAAAAATGCCACGGTTTTTTTCGTAGTACCGGGAAAGTAATCCTTATGCAGGACATGCATCACAAACTACAGTTTCTCATTTTCAAGGTCGCAGTCGTTTGTACCACCCGCTGACCCACAATGAGATCTGCGGCGTTTGTCCACCCGTTGCCTTCAACGTAATACGGATGTTCATCCGTCGAGTTGATCGTTTCAACCTTGCCATCTTCATCCAGCAGGTTTACTTTCGCAAATCATCCGCCACGCGATGAAACCCTGTCATTTGATACTCGGGTATCTGCCGCTTCTTTGTTCGCGTAGCCATTGAGGGATCGGACCGAAGGGGTAGCCGGCGTCTGGGACGAAAAGGCCAATATCCCCTTGTGATCGGGTGAAACTGATGTCGGAGGATTTGAGGTCTGCCAGCGGTTGGCCGTCGCGTTCGACGCGGACCTCCTGATGGGTCTGGACCCGTTGATCGGTGGAGACGGGACCAATCGTATTCGGAAACGTAACGCGCGTGTCCCCGATTTGCACGCCCTGCTCGATCACAGCGATGTCGTCACGTTTTTTCCCCGGGGTCATGACGGTGATGAACTCCACCGCATCCCCCGTGACCGTCAGACGCGGACCCGTGGTTTTTTCACTCCCGCCGTTCTCGTGCTGCCAGGTAAAGGGTTTGAAGTCGAAGACTTTGGGCGATGCGACAAAGAGCGACAACCCATCACATTCGATCCAATCGCCCGAACGGACGGCGCGATCGCCCAAGACATGGAGCATAAAGCTCACGTTGACGGATGGGCCCCAGTATTGGTCGCGGATGACGAACACATCGGGCTTGCCTTTGAGCATCACGATGGTGCGGCGGTAGACCAGCGGCTTGGCAAAGGTCTGTGTCGGCTCGCGGGCGTCCCAGTTTTCGGGAGGATATTCGGTGGTGATGCGAAGCTGGTCGCTTTCCACCTGTCCGACAGCGATGTCTGCGTCTTTACCAGACTTGAATGCGATCAACCGTTCATACCCGTCCATGTTGGCAAATGGGAGTTTGTCGGTGCTGAACGCCAGGCGGTTGTGCATGTGCTCCTGACCAGCGCGGGGTTTGTAGGAGCAGTGATGATCGACTGCCAGCGGTTTGGCATTGGCGCAATAGTGAAACGATAGTTGATCGCCGTGGTAATGCCCGCGGTTGGGGCCGGATTTGAACGCGAGATATGTTTCTTCTGGTGATCCGCTACTGTTGCGAAAGACGACCCCGAATCCGGGCAGTTCTTCGGTGACGAGCGACTTAGGATCGGTGGTGAAGCCGAACTTGGTGGCGGTTTGGATCGGGTCCGGGCGTCCGGGGTGCGTGTCCCCGCCGGGATGAAAAGCACGCTGACCATTCCCGATCGGCTGAGATAGGTGTGCGATGAACGACCCGGTCGCTTTGTATCGTGGCCACTGAGTCGGGTCGAACTTGAGATACTTCTTGCATACGTCGGCGATGGCGAGCCACTGCTCTGCGGCGTGAAGCTGGTAGCCGGGACACTCCTGTCCTGCGCCGCCGGGCAGAGTGACCGAATGATCGAGGTCTTGTCTGACGATCGCCTCGGCGCGGGCGCGAAACAGCTCAAACTGCGGATGCGAACGCAGCCGCGCGGTGAGCCCGAGTGTTACTTTATGAAAATCGGTGAAGAAGTTCGGATTCTCTGGCGACCAGAATATGCCATAGCTGCCGTACCAGTCGGGGTCCATACTTTGTTGTGCGGCAAAGAGTGTGGACAGATCGCCGGGATTGCCCGCGTCCCGCAACGCGGCTTTTCCTTCCTGACGTCGCTGGCCGGTGGGGTTGGTCGCGTTATCGAAAAAGAAGACCGGTTCGAACGCGCCCTTGGTCACGCCCGGCCAGGTGCAGATGTAGTCGTTGGCAACTTTATCCAGATTCGCCATGGTATGCCGGATCGCCAGATCGCGTTCCTGACCCGCAAGCGACGCATCCCCCGCGATCAATAGCCAATACCGTGCACCCGATTCGGTGGGTAATTCAAGCCCGGCATAGTCGGCACTTTTCTTGACACGGACGACGATCTTGTTGTCGTGAGGCCAGACCCATTTACCCGCGCGGGCAGGCAAAACGCCAACCAACGTTTTCGTGTCCGTGGCCGCAAAATACCACCCGTCGTCAAAGGACTGACTCCAACGCGGGAGCAGATTCACAAGCCGATCCTCCATCCGAGTCTGACCCGTCGCCAGAGATGTTGGCCATTTGTCTTTGGGGAACGATGCGCCTGCACCAGCGCCCATTCCCTCATTGTTCAATTGCACGCGCGCGATTGTCGGTTTCCACCCGGCGGCGACATCGAACACCCACCGACTTCCGGCGGGCATCCTTTCAAACGACTCTTCGATAATCACATGATCGCGCTGCGGAGGAAGAAGGATATCAACCACATACTCACCTGCCGGTGCGAAGCTGTAGGTCACGCGCGCCATGCCGGCGACGTTGCCCGACCCCACCTGCGTGGTAACTGACTTGAGCTTGGCCGTGGTCTGAAACGACCCGCGCCCGCGCCATTCACCCCCGCCGATACTGAACGCGGTGATGGGGCTGGGAATCTCCGTAGGGGTGCCCGAATCGGGGATTTTGATCGCGATGCGTCCATTGCTGAGAGTGATTTGTCCGTCCGCTTTCTCGATGCGGATCAGACCGGTCGCCGCGGCGGGCTTGCCGGGACGCAGTTCAAAACTATGGGACTTGCCCTGCTCGACCGTGGTCATCACCCATGCCCGGAGTTTGCCTTCGTACATCCACAAATCGAACGGGACCGATTTACCATCCTGCAAAACCTGAGATGCTCCGCTTTGCACTTCTGAGGCGTCGATCTGCGGTCCGACACGAACCACCTCATCGGTGTAAGCAAATTTTGCAGGGTTCAACATCGTCCAAGTCCACTTCTGCTGGGCAAAGCTCATGGAGGCAGAATACAGGATGGTTACAATGAAGATGACAATGCGCATAAATCGACCTTGGCATAAGCCGGAAAGTGAGTGTTCTGAGTTTGAAATTTGGAGTTTACAGAGCAATCACTGCAAACTTTGACTTTCTCCCGGTTTGGAACTTTTTCAGCAGAGAGTCTGCGAGCTGGCAAGTTGCTGGTGAAATTAAAGCTGGACTTGTCCACATACTAAACACCACGCGTACGACGCATTCGCGGCGTTGAAACCTCGATATATACCTGCGAACAATTTAGCAAATGATACCTCACATCTCCGATTCCCACGACCGAGCCAAGGCCGACTAGGTGGATTCCTGTACTTCCCAGTGGCGTATTAGCGAGTGCCGAAATGCCGTGCCAGGCGGTTATTAGCGATCTTCATTAAATGTGCGGAAGAACCAAATCTCCGCGCTCAGCGACACGACGAACATGACGCCACTTGAGGCGTCTTTCTGATTGCTATCATAAATCTGAGCACCTCGTGCTGCCATGTGACGCCCAGCGTCGCTTTTTTGTATGCTCAACCTATGTTATCTTCAACATAAATATTTACGGCGCGTAATGTATTGCGTCAATCATCCGGAGTGTTTCCCATGAAATTGAGTTTGATCCCGATTATGGCGGCAATGGTGTTATCTGGCGTTTCGAGTGGTTTAGCGCAGTCTGGGGGTATCACCGGAGCATCGTTGTGGGCGGAGTATGAGAAGAATCCGAATACGAATCCGAATATTCCGAACTGCTCGTTCGCGGGCTATCGCGGTGGCGATGCTGCGATCCCCGACGCGAAGGTGGTGGCGAATGTGAAAGAATCGGGCGCGACCGGCGACGGCACGACCGACGACACTGCCGCCTTCGCCGCCGCCATGGACAAAGCCTCTGCCGCCGGCGGCGGCGCGGTGTTGGTGCCTGCAGGGACGTACCGCATCGAAGGCATGCTGCATCTAAAGCACGATAACGTGATAATACGGGGGGAAGGCCGTGATAAAACCACGCTCGATTTCATCAATCCGCTTAGTACGGTCATTGGCAAATTCAATTGGGAAACCAAAAGTGCCTGGTCTTGGTCGGGCGGGTTGGTCTGGATCGGCCCGGCGGATACCTTTGGTGCTGACAAGCAGCTCACGCTGCGCGATAAAGGCGTCGGCCAGCCCATGTGGGAATACTGGCGGCCCGGCAAAAAGCTTGCCAGCGTCAAAGCCGCCGCCCAAAGCGGCGACGACACCATCACCGTCGATCAGGCGGGCGGCCTAAAACCCGGGATGATGGTTATGATGTCTTGGCTTAATCCTGCCGATTCATCGTTGCTCAAAGCCGTGGCCGGACATCCGTTGATGGAAAAATACGACTGGGCGAGTGCCGCTTGGATCAATTCCGCAAACTACCCCCGCTGGCAATGGCCGGTGGAAATTGCCAGCGTCAAGGGCAACAAAGTGCAGTTGAAGCAGCCGATCCGGCTGGATATCCGCCCGCAGTGGGATGTCCAAATCCACGAAATCGGCACGTCGGTACGCGAAGCGGGGATCGAGCATCTGACAATCCGCAACCACGCTCCGAAAGGTCATAAGCACCTGACCAATACTGGCCACAATGCTATTTATGTGAACCGCGCCTATGACTGCTTCATCCGCGATATCGAAATCCAGAGTACAGAGAACGGCATCAATCTGGCAGCGGCAAAGCGGGTGACCGTATCGGGCGTGACATTTACCGGTCCCGAACAGCATCACCACAGCCTGGCGTGTCGGGTCAATTCGCACGACAACCTGTTCGAAGATTTCATCGTGGATGGCCCGACACGGGTGAAGCATGGCATCAATACCGAATGGCTTTCCAGCGGCAACGTTTGGCGTCGCGGCGTGATGAAAAAGGGGATCTTTGATTCCCACCGGGCGATTTCGTTCGATTCCATTCGGACCGATATCACCCTCGCCAACGACGCCGACGGCCCCGGTGGGGCCGGTGGCGCCGGGCCCTTCCTAGGCAAGCGCATTGTGCACTGGAACATTCGCATCGAAGGCTCGCCCCGTCCGGTCCCCGGTGAGTTCATTAACCACCCCGACGCGCTGCCGATGGGAGCGATTGTCGGCATTCAGGGCGCGCCGGTCGCCACCGGTAAAGCGCCCGCAACAGTCACAGGTGATAAGGGCTGTATTATTGCTGACCAAGGCAACGTCCCCGTACCGCCCGACCTGTATGAGGCACAGTTAAAGCTACGTCATTCCAAAAAATGATCGACACCGCGGAACTGCTTTGCGGGAAAAGCCAATCCGTAAATCGAATTTTACATTGGAACTTGTCAGGACGATGTAGATGTGCGCGGGAATGCTGCTTTTTACATGCGTTCAACTTGCGATCGCGCGAAATGAGCATCGGCGAAAGTATTGTTGCTGACGGATTTTACGGAGATTTTCCTGCACTTGATCAGTGAACTATGGCGGCTGAGATATTCCAGTTGACTCCTGCCGCGTAGCGCCTGTCAGACTTTCCGAAATGCGATCGTCGTTATTTTCCAGCCCCCATTGCAATCAGTTCCGCGGGTGCGGTAGGCTTTGTCCATGCTTACTACTCATGAGGTTGCCCAGTTTCAGACGGATGGCTTTTTCATTGACCGGGGGGTGTTTTCTGAACAGGAGCTGGCGCAGCTTCGCGAGCGTGCTGAGCACATTCAGACGTTGACGCGCGAAAGTCTGCCGCCCGGGACGCGATTCTGGTACGGCAACAAGGAAGATCGGGCGAGCATTCCCGACGCACTTAAAGGCGCGGCGACATGGGGCATCAACGAGATCACCCGCCCGTCGCTGTTCGATCCAACCCTCGTGAATGTCTTTGCCCATCCGCGCGTCGATCAGGCGATGAACATGCTGCTCGATCAGCCACGGGCTTGGGGGATCAAGATTCTCTGGACCCCAAAAGTGATTGGTTACAATCTTGGCTGGCATCGGGATCAGGTGGGGCGTGATTTTTATGATTGGATTCAGCACAAACCAAAGGCGCAGGACCATGTGCAGTTTAACGCGGCACTGAATCCCGATGACTGCTTCCTCGTAGTGCCAGGCTCGCATCGCCGATCCCTGACCGAGGTGGAATGGAGTGCCCTTCGAACGAACGCCACGGCGGATCTGCCTGGGCAGGTGGTTGCTGCGCTGGAGCCTGGCGACATTTTGTATATGGATGCGCACACACTGCACCGCGGGCGCAGCGCGGTTGAGGGCAATCGGCTGACGCTGCATTATTCAGCCCAATCGCAATGGGTGCCTCTCAAGGAATGGGGAAGTGCCGAAGATTTCGCCTTCATCGCTTCTGATGCATTTATCCAACAGCTTGCGCCGGGTGCCCGTCCCTATTATGAGCGGCTTGGCACCGCCACGCGCACCGAAGAAGCCATGAGTTTCGCGTATCAGGCCGCCGAGCGCGCTGGCTGGGCACGGCCTGCGGACTTTGGCAAAAAGAAGGCGGCGGCAATGGAAGGCTAATGGAGGCTGCAAATAAGCGCAGATCGGGTTTCTCGCATGTTTCACTATATTGCGAGGTGCCAACCCAGACGCTTTGGCGCCAGTTTCATCGTGCCTTCTGGGCCAGAATCATGAATCCGTGGCAGAGGTAATGCCGTCGTGGCTACCGCCGCGTAGCCAAGCCCGTCATCCACGGGCGCTGTGTTCCGCCGCTCGCACCGACCGCATCGTCGATATACGCTGACCGCTTGTCCCCAGGTAATTGTTGTGCGGCCAACATACGCGCTATAGAGCGATACGGTTGAATCGGCAATGGTCATTGCCATTGCATCATCGAAAATGCACCAGTTCCGCCTGCTGTGATGACTTGCCGAAAAAGGTGCATCTCGTCAACCGATAGACCGGCAATGATTCGCCAGCATTCGTTTGGATTTGCCCAGAAAAATGCATATAAATCATAAGTGCCATCGGTCATTCCGGACGAAAGTCGCATATAACCACAACCTAGCAAACTACGCGACACCGGTTAGGATATAGTACTTAACGGAGCACCAACCATGCGTCAGACATTTCGCGCGATTACGACTTTCATTCTTCTCCTGAGTCTCAGTCCCCACGCCCCGGCGGCGGTTTTTCAGTACACTGTGCCGATCAAACAGGAAAAAGGCGAACAGCCCGCGTTTCTGTGGGTCCCTCCAGACGCGAAACAGTTGAGGGGCGTCATCATGGTGGGGATGACGGTCATGGAAAAAGAGTTTTCAAAAGATCCAGTCATCCGCAAAGCGTGTGCGGATCAGCAGATCGCAATTATTTTCATGAAAGCGGGATTGAGCCAGACCAACCTGCAAAAAGTCCTGGACGATCTCGCAGCGGCGTCGGGCTACAAAGAATTATCCGTCGCGCCGTTGTTTTTTCTTGGCCACTCCGCGAATGGCCCGCCGGCGCACGATATGGCAGTGAAATATGCGGATCGGTGCTTCGGCGTCGTGCAGTACCGCGGTGGCGGCCCGTTCGACGGAAAGCCGGTCCCGCCGGGCATACCCTCGCTGTGTATGCTCGGCCAGTTCGATGAATACAATGGCGTGATGCGGCGTGAAGGTGGGCACGATGTGTGGACCAATTTTGCGGAGCGCCTCGCTGCATTCCGCGGCGCCGATGCGAATAATCTCGCCAGCATGGTCGTTGAACCGGGGGCCGGGCATTTCGCCTGGTCGGATCGAAACGCAACGTACCTAGCTATGTTCATCTCGAAAGCTGCTAAAGCCCGCATCCCCGAAAGCTGGCCGATCGATTCTGCCCAGCCTCCGACGATGCTCCAGATTGATGCCAAAACCGGCTGGCTGACGAGCCTTAATTTGCGAGCCCCCGGCGATTCCAAACCCGCAGCGTTCGACCAGTATACAGGCGATAAATCCACCGCCGCATGGCATTTTGATAAGGAAGTGGCCGACGCAACATTCGACTATAACGTCGGCTACGACATGAAAGATCAATTCGTCAAGTGGAAGGACAATGTGTGGATTGATGCGGGCACGCGCCACTTCCACACGGATCTAAAATGGGTCGATGACGGTCAGACGCTGGAACTGCACCCGGCGTATTCGGAAACCTACCCTGCCGACCTGCCAGAAGGTAAAGGCCCGAAGTGGTTGCAGGCGGGCGAGCCATGCGGGCATTCTGATTCGCCGATTCTCGTCAAAACGGTCGCTGGCGCTGCAGTGCCGGTCGGGCCGAACAAGCTGCGCATCCAGTTTGACAATCTTTCTCCCGCCGCCGACGGAGCAAGGGGTCTGAATTTCATGGCCTACTCTGCGGGCGATAAACAGTATCGCTATACAGAACAGATCGGTATGGTAAACCGAGGTTTTTCCACTCTTAAAGACGGGCAGGGACAGTCCATCACCTTCCCACCGATCGGGAATCTCAAGACCAATTCCGCCCCGGTCGAGCTAAATGCCACTTCAAGCTCCAAGTTGACGGTCGAATATTATGTTGCTGTCGGTCCGGCGATGGTTACAGGTGGGAAGCTTTCGATCAGCGAGTTGCCCGCGCGAGCGACCTATCCAATCACCGTAAAAGTGGTCGCTTACCAGTACGGCAGCGGCATTGCACCCAAAGTGCAGACCGCAGCACCTGTGGAGCAGACGATTTTAATCGAAAAACCTTAAATCGACCGAGCCTATTCCCATGCCCGCGTCACGAGCAGCAATTTCTATGCA
>JBBQXB010000106.1:0-10007 GCA_038210015.1 Tepidisphaerales bacterium | reverse complement strand
AAGCCTTTCAGCGTCAGGACATTATAGGTGTCGGTGAGTCTGAGGTTGTTCTAGACCAGTGGGCGAAGAAATTACACGTGCCCTTGAAAACCATCGCTAAGTCGCCGACGTGGATCCACTTCATTGCGCCCGCATCTGTGTCTCGAATCAGTCAGAATTGGTCCAATGCCCCGATTGTTGGTTTCTGCCGCATCGTGGGATAAACTGCATCAAAGGTACGCCTTATATATGGATCACCCCGGTTCAGTCGCAATTTCAAACCCCAACGAGCCTCGCTCGCCCGATGGCAGGGAGAAGTTCAGCGCCGAGGAATTGGCCGTCGTGCTGTCGCATTTTGATATCGGCGTGATCGATTCGATCGTCGAGTTCCCCCGTGGCAGCCGCAAGGCGCCGAAGCTCGCGATCGTCGCAGAGCAGGGCAAGTACTTGATGAAGCGTCGCGCACGCGGACGCGACGACGCATTCAAAGTCGCATTCTGCCATCAGATCCAGCTCTATCTGATGAGCAAACAATTCCCCCTGCCGCACCTGATCGGCACAAAAAAAGACAACAACTCGCTTCTGCAATGGCGCGGCGGAATCTACGAACTCTTCGAGTACATCCCCGGCCAGAATTATCCGCAGTCACTCGAAGCCACGTTTGATTCAGGCCGCATCCTTGCGCTGTATCACAAGCTGCTCGAAACATTCCAATCGCAATACACCCCGCCGATGGGCAGCTATCACATGGCACCGTCGGTCGAGTCGGGCTTGCGGCAGATCCCCAAAACGCTTGCACATGTGCCGAACATCACCGAGGTCTGCACCTATCTCTTGCAAAGCTACAACCACGCCGCCAGCACCGTCGATCACTGCGGCATGGAGCAATGGCCTAAACAAATCATCCACGGCGACTGGCATCCGGGGAACATGCTATTTCGCGATAACCGCGTCGTCGCGGTGATTGATTACGATTCGGCGCGCCTCCTGCCGCGTATTTTGGATATCGCCAACGGCGCGCTGCAATTTTCAATCCTCGCCGGCGACGAAGACATCAACAAATGGCCCGATCACGTCGATGAAACCCGCTTCCGAAAATTCCTCAAAGGCTACGACGAGGTCGTCTTACTAAGCGAAGCCGAAGTCAGCGCGATCCCGTGGCTGATGATCGAAGCCCTGATCGCCGAGGCCGTCTTCCCCATCGCCGCCACCGGCACCTTCGCCCGCATGGATGGCGGCTTATTCCTCAACATGGTGATGCGCAAAATCGCCTGGCTCCAACAAAAAGCCCCCCACCTGATCGATCTGGTATCCGCGTAAATCGCAAGGCGTTGAGAGAGGGACATCCAGATTATTGCCACGCCAACAAACTTGAACCATCAGATAGTCAGCAAGGCAATAATCTGAATGTCCCCTTTCGGCGCTTTCGATTACCGAATGATGAGTGCGGAATGCTGAGTGATGAATACCTCCAGCCGCGATTCACCATTCGTGGCACGGGTTTTCAACCCGTGTTCGGCTTGGCGAAACGCCCACGGGTTGAAAACCAGTGCCACGTCGATGATGCGCATGTCGTAGCACGGGCGTCTCGCCCGTAGGCAATGCGATACGGGGACGGCTATCCACGTCGCAGCCTTTCCGCTCTGCGTCGCAGACTCTCCGCTCCGCTGACACCGGTGAAAACTGAATCGCCCAAGCCCGAAAAGAAACCCAAAGCCCCCAAAACCAAAATCGATCCGGTGTTTTTGACCGCAGCACGGGAATTGCGGGACCGGTATCTGGAGCATATTAACCGTGAGAACCCCGCAATGAAGCCGCCGAAATATGTCATCGCCCGCGCGGTCTGCACCGACGCACCTTCGCAACGTTTGCTGGCGGCGTGAATCACAACGACCGAGCATTACAGTGCAGGGCATGGGATGGTTGATTTCGTGCTTCTGTCCGCGTGCAATTCATGCATCAATCACAAAGCGAAAGTCGTCATATGCTCCCACGCTGTGCGTTAGGCTTACGCCGAGAAACTTCATCAGGCAATCCTAAGGGGCGAATTGAACGGTAATTTACGCGCTAACGCGGAAGACTTCGCTGATGATGTAGCGTGCGAGGCGTGTTAAGCTGTGATCATGTTACCTATTCACGTTACGACGGCGTTTGTGTTATTTGCGGCCACCGTCGCGGCTGCACGGGTGGTGGAGGTGCGGGATGATGCGAGCCTCGCGGCAGCGTTGGCGGATGCGCGGGCGGGGGATGAGATCCGACTCGCGCCGGGAATCTATCAAGGCGGGATTCACGTTACGCTCGCCGGGGAGAAAGATCGTCCGATCATCGTCGCGTCGGACGATCCGAAGAATCGTGCGATCATCCAAGGCCGATCAGGGCTGCATGTCGCGGGGGCAAAAAATATCGTTTTGAAAGATTTGATTGTCAAAGGATCAACCGGCAACGGCATCAACATCGACGATGCGGGGAAGATGGATCATTCCGCGGTCGGGATTCGCGTCGAAAATTGTGACGTGATGGATACTGGCCCGAAGGGAAATCTGGATGGGATTAAACTATCGGGTCTGAAAGATTTTGAAATCGTCGGCTGTCGTGTCGAGGGCTGGGGCGGCAGTGCGGTGGATATGGTCGGCTGTCTGGACGGTGTGATCCGCGATTCGCAATTCATCGGCAAGGATGGATTCGATCAGTCCAGCGGCATCCAGATGAAAGGCGGGACGCGAAATCTGACGGTGAAACAGAACCGCTTTACCAACGCCGGCGCGCGAGCGCTCAATGTCGGCGGATCAACCGGATTGCCTTTTTTCAGACCTTTGGACGCGGGTTATGAAGCCAAAGATATCGTCGTCGAACACAATATCTTGCGCGGCAGCGAAACGCCGGTGGCATTTGTCGGCGTGGATGGCGCGATCTTTCGTCAAAACACGATCATCAAGCCTGACAAATGGGTGATGCGCATCTTGCAGGAATCACGCGACGAACGCTTCGTCAAATGTCGCAATGTAGCGTTCACCGGCAATCTGATCGTCTATTCACAAACCCAGGTGCGCACCTTCGCTAATATCGGCGACGACACCCGGCCAGAAACCTTCACCTTTTCAAAAAACTGGTGGTTTTGCGCGGATGGAAAAACGGTTAAGCCCGCCCTACCCGTCGCTGAAACCGATTCCATCTACGGCCAGGACCCCAAACTGTCCACCGATGATTTCCCCACCCCGACCAACCCCGCAGCCAAAAGTTACGGCGCGTCGCCGTCAAACATTATTAAAAAAAGAGAGACCTCTGAATAACCCAACCACTCCATAAATGGTCACACTGAAATACTTCGAAGCGTCTCAGTGAAGCGACAAAAACCTCCGAAATTTTCGGTGGAAGTAGGGTGGCAAAGTTGTTAAAACGTCCCAAGAGCGAGTGATTCAAAGCGATGACTTCCCAGTGCATGCTTGCGGGTTTGCCTGCGCGAGTGTGCGGTCGAAGACGAAGGTTCCGAACGGCAAGACCGACGCCAACGCCGCCTGTCCGTACCGATGGATCGGCCAACGATAAGTCACACCGACCATCAACACCCACATTGCAAACGCCACAAACAACACCCCATGGGCCATGCCCACATGTTTCACCGCATCAGGCCAATTCGCAAAATACTTCAACGGCATCGCCACGAATAACAGCACCAGATAGCTGATTCCTTCGAGACAACCGATGATGCGGAGTTGAGTCAACATGCGATTGACGATTCGACACTGATCATACAGTTAAGGCGTGAGTCACGCACCGCGAAAGTAGTGTAGCCGCGACGCCTGCGTCGTCCATTTTTGCTCCACCGAGCCACGAATTGGCGACGCTGGTGTCGCAGCTACAGGCGTGAATCCATCACGATTCATATCACGCATCAAAGAACGTCAGATATTTGCCTTGACCCATGCGTTGAATCAACAACGACATCTCCAGCAGGTGATAGTCACCCCACATGCTCGACTCGCCAACCGGCACTTTGCGTCCCTTGGGGATGTAATCCCAATGGTTCGGCTGATGGTAGACGCTGTGCAACAGCAGGCCTTGATGCTTGGGGCTGGTGCTAAGATAAGGCGCTTCGGTCAGCGTTCGTGCGACGGTTAAGCCTGCCTGTAAATATCGCTTACCTTTGCCGCTGCCGAGGTAATTGCCCAGCCGGATCAAGCCCTGCGCCGCGATGGCCGACGCGCTGGCATCAACGGGTTCGTGATCCTGTTCTAAATCCGCCGGCTTGGATTGCCAATCGCCGAGCTTGTGCAGATTCGGCGCGCCGTCATCCCAATAGGTGATGCCATCGAGACAGGATACGTCGTCGATATAGTGATCGCAGGTTGCTTTGGCGGCTTCTTCGTAGACGCGAACGACATCGACTTTTTTCAATCCGACTGATGCTTCAAAAGTTTTGGCGTCGATAGTTTTGAAAAACTCCAATTCTTCAGCGTATCCCAACATCGCCCACGCCAAACCGCGCGTCCACGTGGAGAACGGCGAATAGCCCTGCTGGGTGGAGCGGCAGCGGAACGCGCCGTCGTTGCGATTAAAAATTGCCTCGTGTGCTGTTCGGCCACGCACATCGTAGGTCTGTTCAGTATCGCCGTGGAACAACACATATTGGCTGGTCGTCAGTCCATGCAAAACGGATCGCTTGAGCAGGTCAGCCTTGCGGTCGCCTTCGTGCATCAGCCGATGCCCGAGCTGCCACGCCACGCCGAGGATGCGGATCGTTCGCATCGTGTCGACAAATAGCGAATGCGGGCCGTTGAATGAATAGACATATCCCAATGCCGGCGCGTTGGCGGTGTGTTTGGATTGCACCGGATGTGTGCCGCTCCAGCGGGACGCCTGCACCGCGCCGGAGGCTTTGATCGCGAGTTCATAAAAATGGTTTTCCCATTCGTTATGCGGAATTTTTTTCTCCCGCATCAGCCGCCTGAGATTGCCGTAGCTGGACAGATTGTTGAAGCCGTGATCGTGCACGCCGATGTGCGTCACATGGCTGGCCATCCGATCCACCGTCTTTGTTCGTCCAATATCCAGCAACTTTTTCTCGCCTGTCGCGTCGTAGGCGAGGATCGAATTGCCGTACATGAATCCTTCGGTCCACTCCGTCCACCCGCGCGACGCATATTGCCCCGCGATCGTGAATACCGGCGTGCCTTTATTAGAATCCCATGCCCGATCCAACTGCACGCATTTGCGTGCAGCGATATCGAATACGCGTCTGACATTCGTGGATAAATCGCGAACGGTAAGTTTGTTATCAATTTTCATATGAACGAAGCAGTTTATCCGCAGGCAGAAAAATGTGTAGTCACGGCTGGCGATTCGCTGGTACGAGTGTGCTGACCACAAAACAAAGGCTTTCCTGTTCAAAGTATATGTACATCGGAGTCGCAGAGACCGCAGAGCGCAAGGAGTGACGCTTAGTAAATGCTAGTACGCTGGATTACAAAAAAACGTTGTAATCACGCCCGATTGCTTCTCTGTGCCCGCTGCGTCTCTGCGGCCTAACCCTCTTGTGAACGCGAGCTTGCGGCAGTGCGGGTCGCGAATAGGATGGCAAACCACAGATGCTGATCGTCCCCATCCATGAAGTCGTGCCCGGGCAAAAACTGGCGCTGGGCGTAATGAATCCGCAGATCAAAGAACAGGAGCTTCTCAAGGCCGGGTTCATCGTCGATCAACGCATCATCGACCGCCTGAAATCAATCGGCGTCATCCAGATATTTGTCGATTTTCCGGGCTTGGATGATCTCGACGCGATTATCATGGGCCAACTCAGCCCCGAGCGACAACAGGTCTATCAACAGGTCAAATCCGCGATTGCAGAGAGTGAAAAAAACAACAATCCGGTCGTCAAGTTCGCGTCCTACGTCGATGCGACCCGTAATCTGGTCAAAATAATGGTCAGCCGGTCGGAAAACGCGATGTTGCTGGACGTATTAAATAAAGCCGATGACGAAATCGAGCACGCCACGTCGGTCGCGCATCTGGCGTTAGTCATCGGGTTGAAAATGGATGCGTATCTGATCCGCGAGCGATCACGGTTGCCGCCAAGCGTTGCCAAGGATGTGACGAGTCTGGGCGTGGCGGGGATGCTGCACGACATCGGAAAATCCAAGTTGCCCGAATCGCTGCGGAAATATCATTCCACCAACCCGCCGCCGAATGACGCCGAAGTTACGGTTTGGCAAACGCATTGCCAGCACGGTTTTGACATGATTCGCGGCGCGACCGACGCCACCACCGCCGCTGCGGTGTTGCATCATCATCAGCATTTTGACGGGTCGGGTTTTCCGGAAATCACGCGGGCTGACAGCAAAGTGCGGTTGTCTGGCGCTCAGATTCATTGTCACGCCCGCATCCTGACCGCTGCGGATTTGTTTGATCGGGTTTCGCGCGCATCCGACGGCACAAGGCTGACCAATTTTCGCGTGTTATTTCTTCTTCGCACGCGGTATAAAAACTGGCTGGACCCAGAAGTCGTCGCAATTTTACCGCAGGTGATCCCGCCCTTCTCGCCGGGTCGGCGTGTGACGCTGTCGGACAACACCGAAGCGATCGTCGTCGGTTTCAGCCCTTACGCGCCCTATCAGCCGACGGTCAAACTTTTTGATGCTGTGAATGCGAAAGTAATCGATCCGCCGATTGATCTGAAACAGCATCCAGCGATCAAAGTGGTGGCGTTGGATGGCATACCGCTAGTGCAGTTGGAAACGCCGTGAACCGAGCTGTTCTAAATTGCAAAAAGAGAATAAACCGAGGCACAGAGAAAGACGTGGAGGCGAACCACAGATGACGCAGATTTCGCAGATTAAAAATGTGTCGTTTCACTTTTGTCCCGACCTCGGCGTGAAGTTTCTTGTCGAAGCTGCAGTGCGGAATCGCACTGCCGCCAAGTAGATGCTTCGGGGTACCTGTGCATGACTCCGGGAGGCATTCACATGAGAACACGACATCTCGGATTTTTCATCTGCGCAATCTGCGCAATCTGCGGTGAATAAGATTTCCGCAAAGCCCTTCGGTGTCTCTGTAGCCAATGCTTTTCAACGCAAGTTTTTTATCTACAAGGTTACTCAACATTCCCTAAAAGGAACTGCGAACGCGGATAATTACAGAACCCGTTGACCCTTGGCAACGGGCGTGGCACCGCTGCCACTGCTTATCCGATAAGCAGATGTGTTACCTGTGCATTGTTAACATGCGATTAAATAAAGAACCGGGACGGGCGTTTTCACGCAGTCCGTCCCGGTTCACAAGGTCCGTATTGTACGGTAATTAACGCAATTATCGTTTGCGTCGGTCGCGGCGGGCCTTGCGTTTTTTCGAGCCGATCTTTCGGCGGCGACGGGGTTTAGCCATTCGGATGCTCCTTTCTCACTTCAATGAAGCCCCGCACAATAAACGCCCTGATTTCCAATGTCTAGCCATCGAACATGACTCTCTAAGAATAGTGCGTCCAAATTACGTCTTTTTTTTATATATTACTGGCACACAAGTTGCATACAATGTTGCTTGGAACAACTCGTAATCGCGTCCGTTTATCTGAGGGAGTATTTCTCATGATCACGTTCGACGTCGGCAATGTCTTGTTAAAACCCACCCAGAAAAAGCAACTGCTCGCCCGCTTGAAACGTGCGATCCGCTTGGGCGACCGCCTAGGCGATTTCGTGATGAAAATCACGATGCGACGCACCGGCAGGCACGTTGAAATGACCGCCAGCGGACGGGATCGGTTTGGCGAGTTTTCACTCCGCACACGGGGGCAAACGTGGATGGACGCAGCGCATGAAATCGTCCGTAGCGTGATCGGGCAAATCCACCTTCATGCTGTCCGCCGCGCTACGTTCGTACCGGCGTGAATGATCTGGCGTGAATGATCTGGCGTGAATAATCTCAGCGGAAAATGATCACATACAGGATCACCGCCAGTGCGTTGACCAGCGTGATGATCGCGATTTGTCCCAAGATATCCCGCGCCTCATCGGGCACGCTGGCGAATGGCGCGTTCACTAGCCTGAGAATCGCGACCACGATCCACGGCGTACGGCTGACCGGCTCCTGCTCGACCGCGTCATTCAACAGTGCATTGACATCCGCACGCAGCGCCAATTCCGCATCCTCTGACATATCCGTCGCGATCATGGCGGAGGATTCGCCGTGCGCGTCATCCCTGGCGATCTCCGCAGGCAAGTCGGCGTTGTCGTCCAGTGTATTGGTTGTATCCGCGTCAGGCCCAGTGTCAGGCCCAGTGTCACGCCCAGTGTCAGGCACTGAATCTGAATCAACTGCAGACGCATCAACCGCGTCTTCGTTATTCAACGAATTGAAAATCGTATCCAGTTCAGATTGCGGCGACGCAACCGCCGGGGCATCGGCGACCGGATCAAGCACGTCCGTTAATTCGCTGTCTGTATGCAATTCGACTGATGCCGCATCTGTCGGCACTTGCGAAGCATCTGCCGATTGCGACTCCGACATCTCCGCCACCCCCTGTTCGGCAGGGTCGGGTTGTGATGCGGACCGGTCGGGAACCAGCCCATTTTCAGAATCTTCGATGAGTTTATCGATCGCATCGCCTGCCATTTGCGCGATCAAATCATCCGGGTCAGACGCCGCGTCGGGCGCGGTGTCTTCGAGCGGGTCGGGAAGATCTTTTTCAATGTCGGCCAATGCTGCTTTTCCTTACCGGCAATTTGCCGTATCGCGTGTTTCCAAGCCGAGGATAACGCCCCGCCGCTTTCACGCCAATTGATTCTGCTGCACAATCAGAACATGCGTCGATTGCTCGCGAATGATTTAAGACCGGGAATGGTGATGCTCGATCCCCAGCAATTCCACCATGCGCGAACGGTATTGAGGCTGGTGCAAGGGGATCACATTGAGTTGTTCGATCGCGAGGGACGCAGTGCTATTGGTGTCATCCACGCATTGGAACCGATTCTGAACGTGCAGATCGACACGGTCGAACAGCCAGCTCGCGGTACGCACCTTGTTGTCGCCAGCGCGGTTCCGAAAGGCGACCGCGCTGATTGGATGGTCGAAAAATTAAGTGAGATTGGAGTTAGTCACTGGATTCCGCTACGCACCGAGCGTTCGGTGGTGCATCCGGAAGGCAAATCCAAACTCGACCGTTGGCGACGCATCGCCGACGAATCGGCCAAGCAATGCAAACGTATCGGCGTGATGGAGATCGGGGAATTGGTTTTATTAAGCAAATTTCTCGACAAAATTGATGCGGGCGTGACGCTAGTTTTGTCCACCGCGGACAACGTGCGTCCGATTCACGGCGTACTTGACACGTCCCCGGGCGCGCTTCTGATCGGACCCGAAGGTGGCTGGACTGCGGATGAAGAAAAATCGATGCGGGATCGCGGCTTGACGCCCGTTACGCTTGGCCGCACGATCTTGCGTGTTGAAACCGCCGCGATTGTCGCGGCGGGAATAATCGCATCACGAGAAGCCAAACCATGACTTACGCCCCGCCATCCTACCCCATGCAGTACGGCTATCCCCCTACGTCGGTCGGGCGAACCGCGCGATGGGCGGGCATCTTGTGGTTGATCATGGGCATCGTGACACTGCTGATGGGTGGGTGCTTCTCGGGCGTGGGTGTGATGTGGACGGAATTGCAAAAATCCCCCGCCTTTCAACAAAACGCCGAATGGCAACGACTGTCGCAAGAAATGCAAAATGCGGGATTTGATTTGCGCTATCTGTTTTTTGTCTTCGGGGGCTTGCTGCTGGTCTACGCACTAATCACCATCATCATCGGCATCTGGCTGATTGCTTCCAAAACCAAAGCCGCGTCGATCACGGGGCTGATATTTGACGGGTTGTTCTTGTTTATTCTGTTAATCTTTTTGGCTGCACAAATCGTCGGGGGCGATATTCTCGGGTCGGGCATGTCACTCCTGTTGCTGGCGCTGCACATTCTGATTCTGATCTGGCTGATCAAATCCCTTCGCGAATCCCAGCCCAACTTGCCCAACCCCTATCTTTATGGGGGTTAT
>JBBQXB010000105.1:0-10285 GCA_038210015.1 Tepidisphaerales bacterium | reverse complement strand
CAGATTAGACAAGCATGCGACAGTCTTGGCTTGCGATTTCGCTTTTTGCAGCGCCGGAAGCAGTAGCGAGATCAAAATCGCGATCACGCCAATCACAACAAGTAACTCGACGAGCGTAAAACCATTTCGAAAAGTACGTTGCCGCATAGGAAGCCTCTCTATCCAAAACAAATTGTCGCCATCACTAACGAAGTGTACGCAATCTTAGACGTATATTCGCTTATTTTATCCCATTGTGTCAATGATATTCTATTTATCAAACACTCACGTAAACATTTGCGACATAATGCCGCGTTTGCCCATCGTTTGCCCATGATTCGACAGACTCACTACGCGGGGTTATTCTTTTACGCACCTTGAAAATCGGCATCCTGTCAGACACCCACAACAGCTTCACCGTCGCGATGCAGGCGGTGAAATTGCTCCAACAGGCCGGTGCGCAACAATTGATCCATTGCGGCGACATCGGTAACCCACAAATGCTCGACGCACTCGTCGGCTTGCCCGCAGCGTTTGTATTCGGCAACACCGATCACGATCGCGACGAATTACGCAACTACGCCACGATTCTGGGCATCAACTGCCTTAACACCTACGGCGTGTTGAACCTTGCAGGCAAACGAATCGCGGTCACGCACGGAGACGATCCACTCTTGATGGGACGTCTCACCCGTCCCGGCCAGCCGATCGACTACCTCCTCACCGGCCATACCCACGTCCGCCATGACCGTAAACTCGGATCCGTCCGATCCATAAACCCCGGTGCGCTCTACCGCACACCAAATAAATCCGTCGCGATCCTCGACCTGCTCAAAGACGAATTGACCTACTACGCCATCCCCGAAGAATGACCCAAGAAACGCCATGCACGTATTCAGATCTCTCGTCCTGTGCGAAATATTACTTTCACGAAAGATCGCGGGGTGCATGTCTGCCCATTTACGCGAGTTTATGATATGGTGCTTCGCTTGCTTCCGCGTGGCCGGGGGCGTTTGGTTTGGATTTGATTGACCGAATGCACGCATGCTGATCGCGATCTGGGATACCACTCACCTGTTACTATTTGCCAGCGTCTCGCGGGATGATTTGCAACCGCTGGATATCGGGCAGACGCGCACACTGTTGGGCGATATCGCCGGCGACGCGCTGTTGCCCGCGACCGCAGAACAAACAACGATTGAGGTCGATGTCCCCGGACTCGGCCGCATCACCGCCGAGGCGCTGCGACTCAAACCGGCAGAGGCGATCGATCTGCTGACCACGCTTCCTGCGCATCTTCCAGCGACCTGTTCAGACTCGGTGCGGATGTGGACGATTCTGGCAAGACTGGTCGGACAAGCCCTATCAGCCCAACAATTTTATCCCTCGGTCAAGCAAGACGACGCAGCATTTGTTGCATTATGGCAACCGCTGATGGGCGGGCGCGGCGAAGTGGAAAAGCTCGAACGATTCGCACACGCGATGCCTGCTGTTTGTCGGGCGATCCCGTCACTGAAAGAAATCCATCCGTTGCGGCTGGTCGAAACCTTTTTATCTGAAACGACCGACGCCGTAATCCGCCGCGCCGTTGCCAGCGATTCATTCTTCACCCGCGTTCACGAACGCCCCGCAGCGGGTGATGTTCGCTGGTTGTCGGCGTTGCTCGGCGAAGCACGCCAGGTCCAAGGCGATCCCACCGAACTGCAAAAACTCACCGATGACGTCCACATGTGGCTTTCGCCCATCGCCGACACCGGCGAACACGCGAATCTTCGTCTCGGTTTTTTGCTGAGCGAACCGGAAGAAAACTCCGAAGCCTGGCCGGTACAATTCAGGCTTGTCGGCGATCAGGACGAACCCGCCATCGTCACCGCCGACGAACTCTGGCGACAACAAGCCAGCCCGCTCACATCGCTCGGGCGAACGATCGCCGAACGCCAGGAAAAATTCGTCAGCGAACTACGCCGCGCGATGGAATACTTTCCATCCATCGAGCGCGTCATTCATCAGGCACAACCCCACGGCGTGCAACTGACGCCCGTCGAAGCTTTCGCATTCATGCGATCGTGGGGACATTCGCTTGAAGAGGCTGCGTTTCATGTCGATCTGCCCGATTGGGCATCGCCTGAAGACAGCGAACTGAGCTTGCGATTGTCAATCACACCCGTGAATGATTTTGCCGACGACGACGAACTGTTCGACGGAAACGCGCCCAGCGAAACCCGCAACGGCCAACCCTTCACCGCAGGCGGTCGCGTGGGTCTTGATTCGATCGTTCGATTCGACTGGCGGATCGCGATCGGGCAGCAGAATCTCACGACGGCCGAGTTTGAAGCGCTGGTGAATCGGCAATCTCCTTTGGTGAAATTCAAGGACCGGTGGGTGCAGATCGATCTTGAAGCCGCGCGCAAAGCACACGACACGATGACCCAAAGCGCCACCGGCAAACTGACGCTAGGCGAAGCGTTTCGCGTCGCGTATGGACTGGCCGGAGACGACGGCGTGCCGGTCGGCGGACTCAGCGGCGCGGATTGGATCGGACGACTGCTCGACCAATCGCCTGACGCAAAATTGCAGGAACTGCCCCAGCCGCCGACATTCCTCGGCGAATTGCGTCCGTACCAATTGCGCGGATTGCAATGGCTTGCGTATCTGGACCGGCTCGGACTGGGCGCATGCCTGGCGGACGACATGGGTCTGGGTAAGACCATTCAATTCATCGCACTATTGTTGATGGAACGACTACCCGCCCCCACTGACGCGCAAGTTAAAAGCGCAACGGAGTCGGTGGATGAAAGTCCCCTCGCAGGGCAGCCTCCCCCTACCCCCTCCCTCAAGGGGAGGGGAACTGATGTCGGACCGACTCTCATTTTCGCACCCGCATCGGTCATCGGAAACTGGCGTCGCGAGCTCGAACGATTTGCCCCAACGCTTAGCGTGATGGCGCACCACGGCCCGGAACGTAAGCACGGCGAAGCATTCGTCGAAGCGGCGATGCAACATGATGTCGTGCTCACCGGTTACGCACTGGCCCATCGCGATGTGGAAGACCTGAAACGACTGACCTGGCATCGCGTGGCGTTGGATGAGGCGCAAAAAGTGAAAAATCCTTCCGCCGCCGCCAGTGCTGCGATCCGCGCGATCCCGGCACGTCGGCGCGTCGCGCTAACCGGTACGCCGATCGAAAATCATCTATCCGAACTCTGGTCGATCATGGAAGTGCTGAACCCCGGATTGCTCGGTTCGCCGACACAGTTCCGTCAGCGGTTTGTCATTCCGGTCGAAAAAATGAACGACCACCGGCGCGGGCATCTACTGCGAGAAATGATTCGCCCGTTCGTGTTGCGTCGCACAAAATCAGATCCCGAAGTCGCAGTTAATCTGCCGGCCAAGATGGAGATGCGCGTCTACACCAGCCTGACACCAGAACAGGCGGCGATGTACGAACGCATCACCGCCGAGATGTTGTCGAGTGTTGAAAATGCCAGCGGCATCCGCCGCCGCGGATTGATCCTCGCAGGACTGACACGCCTGAAACAGGTTTGCGATCATCCAGCCCTGCTGACTGAATCCAAGCACATCGACGGACGATCCGGCAAATCCGAACGTCTCACCGACATGCTCGAAGAAGTGCTCGGCGAAGGCGAAGCAGCGCTAGTCTTCACGCAATACCGGGAAATGGGCAACCTGCTCGAAGAACTGATCCGCAAACGACTCGACCACGAACCGCTGTTCCTCCACGGCGGCGTGCCTGTTAAGGATCGCGATACGATGATCCAGGAGTTTCAACGACCCGGCACGAAACATCGCATCTTCATACTCAGTCTTCGCGCAGGCGGATTGGGTCTGAACCTGACCGCTGCCAATCATGTGTTCCATTACGACCGGTGGTGGAATCCTGCGGTCGAAGCGCAAGCGACCGATCGCGCGCATCGCATCGGACAAAATAAAATCGTGCAAGTGCATAAGTTTGTCAGCATCGGAACGGTCGAAGAACGCATCGACAAACTTCTGGCAGACAAGACCGCATTGGCGGAAAATATCGTCACCTCCGGCGATCAATGGCTGACGAATCTTTCGACCGACGATCTGAAAAAATACCTGTCGCTTTCGAGTGAAGCGGTTGATGAAGAATAGACTGCTGCGTGACGAGTGTGGCGTGAAAGTTTTTAATGCGTTTCATTGCACGTAAGTTACTTTGCAAACAAAATTATTATGCCAGAACCGGAAACCAATCTCGATTTTATTGACGCGGGCGTCGATCTGAATGTGCTGGATGATCTGACATTCGACGGCAAACCGACCGTTCTGGATCGTTTGGGGCCTGCGCATTTTCGCAGCAAGGGTTTTTCATTCATGGGATTTTTGCAAACGGTGTACGATCATGTGGCCGAGCAGATGAAGCGCGATCCGGATCAGAATGCGCCCGCACAACAGGAAATTGATCCATGACCCATATTCCCACGATCGGACAAACGGCTGAATTGATCTGGGAAGTGACGCCGGGTCGGTCGATCGCATTGGGCAATGGGCAGGCGGTTGTTTTTTCGACCCCCTCAATGATCAACCTGATGGAACATGCCGCCAAAAAATTGCTGGCGACCCATCTGACGAGCGACGAAGAATCAGTCGGGATGGATGTGCATGTCGAACACGTCGCTGCCACGCCTTTGAATGCGACGGTTCGCGCGGTTGCAAAAGTAACATCGGTGGACGGACGTACCATCGGTTTTGATGTCGAAGCCTTCGATGCGACCGATCGAATCGGGTTTGGCACGCACAAACGGGCGGTGATTCGGATCGATTCGTTTGCAAAACGTCTTGCAGAAAAGTCCCCCGCCATGAACGCACCTGCGACAACTATCGTGACTGAAACGCCATTGATTCCAAACACCGGCGCATTGCCTGCGACTGATCTGATTACAGTGCAGATGGATGCAAAGATCGCAGTGATGTCGTTGAATCGTCCGAACAACCTGAACGCGATGATCCCCACGATGACCGACCAGATGCTGATGCTGATGCACTGGTTTGCAGGACACGCGAATGAGGTGCGGGCGATTATTTTCACCGGTACGGGACGCGCATTTTGCGCCGGCAATGACATTAAAGTAATTGCCAGTTTGTCGCCTGCGGAATCCGAAGCATGGAACGTACGACAGGCGCAATTATTCATGATGTTCACCAAAATTCCCCAGCCAATCATTGCGGCGATCAACGGTGCCTGCTTCGGCGGCGGTGTTGTCGCGGCCTGCGCGTGCGATATGCGAATCGCATCCCACAACGCAACCTTCGGCATGCCCGAAGCAAACTGGGGCTGGCCGCCTAGCTTTGGATTCCCGCAGCTCGTTCACGCGGTCGGCAAACCCAAAGCAATTGAAATCTGCTTAAGGGGACATACCTTCTCCGCGTCCGAAGCCAAAGCGATGGGGTTTGTGAGCGACACACTCGCCCCGGCGATGCTGATGCGGGCTGCCCGACAAATCGCAGTCGATATCGCGGGCAAATCCCCCGCCGCGGTCCAAGCGACCAAGCGATTGATTCATCAATTCGTACCGGGCGCCAACACAACTACAGAAACGCAAACCAACGCGCTGTACATGGATTGCGTGAAAGGTGACGACGCCCGCGAAGGCATGGCGGCGTTTACCGAAAAACGCAAACCAAAGTTTAAGTAACAATCGCTCATCGTTGCCACACCGTATAAACCGCATCGGGTGGCAGTTGCGCCGCGCCTTTGCCGCGTGGCATCCCGTTTTCATCGAGCAATGTGATCGCCGGGAATCGCTTGATGATCCATCCCAGATCAACCGTCGCGTCGATATTCCGCACGGTAAACGGGAACTGCCCCAACGACGTAATCGTCCCATTCTTCGAGGAAAATCCGTACGGCTGATCGTCGGTCATCGCTGTCACCAACACCCTATCGGAGGTTTCGATCGGTTTGTCATCCAGCGACGTAACCATGATCGCGGCGTAATCGTTCTTGCAGTCGATCGTCACGCTACCTATCTTGATCGCGCCTGCTTTTCCCAAAAAACCGATGGCGGCTTTGGTGCGGGGGGTGTCGATGGTCATCACGCCGTCACGCAGTTTGATCTGGGTTTGCATGACCAACGGTTTGTGAACTGGCGGGGCGATGCGGACGAATTTGCGCATTACGTCGGTGGCATCGTTGCCGAGTTCTTGTCCGGTGGCGCGAATGGCGTCGAGCGCTTCGGCTTCGGTGGGCGCGGGTTTGGTCAGTGAAAAAATGTCGGCTTCGGACTGTTCGACGAAGGTCGGCAATAACTCACGGACATCCCCTCGCCGGAACATCAGCGCCGCCGCCGGGAACGTCATGGAGACCGACGGGGAGGCGAGCTGAAACTTCTCCATCCCGGTGTCGCGCACGTAGTTGGTGCCCATCGCAAAGAGCGAGACGTTGTCGATCCCTTGCAACGACGCGAACGCTGCGACAATCGGTGCGAACTCCGCGCGGTATTTGTTCGGTTGAGGCCAGCCGATTTCCGATATCATGCTCGGCATTCCGGCTTGCTGAATCATGTGTACCGGCAGTTTACTGATCGAATCAACCGCAGACCGATCCTGGTACGAATGTCCGACGCGAACCGAGTAGCTGCTTCCGTCCCCTTTGTGTTCGCCACCAAAGTAGCCGTGTTTGTCGATGATGTCGCAGGCTTCGTATGTCCAGCGTTCGATCGGTAACAAAATCGCGTTATCAGCGGTCGTCCAGTTGCTGGCGACGACCAACCCGCGATAGTTCAATTTCTCGCGAAGGTAGTCGCGCGACTGTGTGTAAAACTCACGTTGCAAATCCGCCAGGAATCGCACCTGCTTTTGCATTTGTTTCAGCTTGGCGTCGTCCCCTTTTTGGATGCCTTGGCGGGTCATGTCCCATGCGGGCAGGATCGGTGCGCCGAACTTTGCTTCAAGCTTTTTCCATTGCACGTCGGGGATATTTTGTTTGCTGAAAGTCCAGAAAAACAGGCTGTCTTCGTTGACGAGTTCAACGATCGCCAGCGCCGGTTCTTGGTTCAAGGGTACGCCATACGGATTTGGCGCGGCGAGGACTTGCTGCATCCACCCGCGATGCAGTTCCTGTAATCGCTCATTGAAATAGATCAGTCCGAACGGGTGCTTGTTTTTTGTCGAATCAAACCCCGCGATCCGGTCTGCGGGTTTCACATCAACCCATAACGGAAAGTAAAAACTCAGATGTGTGTAGATGCCCTGCTTTTTCATCGCACCGACAAGATATTGCAGATCGTCCAGTTTTTTCGGATCGATTTTCTCCAGATCATCCGTGAACATAGGGGAATGAAATCGCACCATGTTCACGCCGAGCTTGGCAAGTTTTCGGGCGAGATAATCCACACTCCCTCGCGATTGCCCGGCGTTACCTGCCGACACATTCACCGCGAAAAATCGGACGGTTTGACCCGAGCCGAGTTGCAACGATTCGCCAGCTGATTTAACCCATCCCTTTTCTCCTGCCACATTTTCGTTTAAATTTCGCAGGTCGAGCATCGATTGATCTGCAAATGAATCGGCTGAGGGTTCGACACTGAACCGCCCTTCTTCAGTCAGACCCGATTTTTCCCCGGGCTTGAGTTTTCCTGATGGGAAAAAAGCGGTCGGGGTGAGGCAAAACGCATCAAACGCCGCCGTCAGCGATTCGCCGACGTTCGCCAGCAGGCGCAACTCGTACTGATGTTTTCCCTTCGTCAATTCGACCGAACCGAGATAGACCCAGTTCGCGACCAGATGCGTGCGAATCTCCACGCTATCCGCCAGCGCGATATCCTTCCCACATTCTTGCCACCCCTGATCGTCGAACCGCCATTTGAATGGCCCGTGTGACCAGAACTTGCGTGCCCACAATTCGTATTTTGCAGTTTTTGGAACATCAATTTGATAGGTCGCAAAGGCTTCGTCACTTCCGGGTTTGCGATTGTCGTTATTTGCAAGCCATGCGCCTGCGGAGAGTTTGCTGCGCTCGACGTCGGTTTGTGGATCGAACCAGCTCGATTTGGGAAAATTGGTTTTCGTCGGCGTTTCGCCTTCCCACCAGACCTCATCCGCAGCGTGAAGCGCTGCGACGATGTACAAACTTGCAAGAGTCGATTTAAGCAGATGCCGCATGTGATCCTCACTTTGCTTGGGTTGGTTGAAAGTGTCGGTCTAAATACCAACCGCGTCTATCCTACCGCCGGGGTTGCGCGATTTTCGATGCAGATGCGCAATCCCATCGGACTTTACCCAATAAATCGAGTCAAAAATTTCCGGATTGACGCATTCAGGTGTTGCGCGGACATAATCGCGACGCAGGCGTTTGATCTGTCATTGCAGCGAGCGAGCTGGTTTATCGGACGTGGGCACATCGCTATTGTCACGGTGGGGTACTAACTCGCTCTTGGGTAATGGTCGATACGCAGAGTGTGTGTTCACGTTGTATTGATCATGCGGCCGGCTTTGCATGCGCTTCTCGATGCCGTAGCGGCATGGTGTTGATTTATGCTGTGCTTGTGCTGCCTGTACTACTTGCACTTGCTGTGCTGACAGTTGATACCGGGCGATTGCTGCTGGCGGATTCTGAATTGCAAACCGCAGCCGATCTTGCAGCACGGTACGCCGCATCGGGAATGATCTCCAGTTCCACGCGATCCACTACCGCCTACAATCAAGCAGTCGCTGCGTGCGGTGATTTGCGCGCGGACGGCAGATCAATCAGTGTGACGCCCTCCGCAATCACGCTGGGGATATGGGACACCAATACGAAGACTTTCACCCCGGTCACTGACCAGTCTCTTGCCAACGCAGTTCGCGTCACTTTGACGCAGACACTTGGTGGGATCGGTTCGCCTAAGATGTTTGCCCAAGGGTTTGGATCATCCCCGCCGACCGTACATGCGGTTTCCATCGCGATGGCATCGGTGGCGGAAACCGAGGTGGTTTCGCCATCTCAAGGCAATATGTGGCTGGCGGGCATGCCCGACAATAGCGTCTCGACCAACCTGCAAGGCAACGCCGGTCGTTACGACAATTCTGGAACTTCAGGCAACCGTAAGCAACGTCCTGAAGAAGTGACACTCGCGTCGTTGGGTCTTGAGGAAGGGGATCTGGTCAGTTTTGAGGGCTTAAGCGGCGTGGGTTCCAATGGATCGGGTTCTTCAAATACCGGTCCCGATGGGAATCAAACTTGGAATGTTGCGCTAGGCAATTCGGCGCCGGCGATGGTTCCTAATAACTCGGTCAATGGGATCGCCAATGTTCGGGCACCGATCGCGGCGTGCATGGCGGTTTTTCTGTCGGATGCCGCCCCGAATACCACGCCCGCCCCCGCAGGTCTTGATTTCGCCACGCTCGCACAGAGGGATTATGCGACGATCGAACCACTCTTAAAACAGCCATTTTTCGTGGGTGATGGCAAAAATAGTTGGGGCGAAGTGCAGACCATCCGCGTACCCGCCGGGGCGACACGGATTTTCACTGGGATGATGGATGCGTGGCAGTGGAACGACAATACAGGCAGCTTTCGTCTGAAGTTTTACCGCAGCAAAACGGTCACGCTCGTGCAATAACAGGTCCAATCCGACTCTATTCACAAACCCGCCCAATGTGGATTTATCCGCGCACCGACAGTTCGGTACTTTTGAGAACAAAGTCAAACCAAATGATTTTTATCAGACCTTTTGATGAAATAGGGTATTCATAATCGGCGTTGCGCGCCGATGTAGGTAGCATGTCTATGCATGTAAACGAATCCATTGGAAGGAGTTCTATTATGAACGGTCGGAATTGGTTGTACGCAACACTAACCGCGACATTGCTGGCAGGATGTCAGCAGCCGCAAAAACAGACGCAGGTCGAGAAGGATCCGTTTGATGGCGCCGCGGCGCAAGTCGCCAAGTCCGACACCAAAGCGGCGGCCGCCAACCTCGACGAGCAGGTCAAGGTCGCGGGCAACACGCTTCTGGGCAAGCTCTATTTCCCCACCGGCGAACCTTCCTCCAGCGCTTTGCTGCTTGAAAAAGCGATTCCCACCGAAGTGCAAGCCAACAAGCCGTTCAACTACGACATCAAAGTGACCAACGTCTCTAAGTTGAAACTGGACAACGTTAAAGTGCAGGAAACCCTGCCGGGCACGTTCAAAATCCGCGACTGGACCGAAGGCACGCCGGATGGCAAGCCACAGACGCTTTCGTACGATGTTGGCACGTTGTCAGCAGGCGAATCGAAGATCCTTCGTCTGGAAGGCACCGCAACACAATCCGGTCCCCTGGGTTCGTGTATCTCAGCCACC
>JBBQXB010000104.1:0-10816 GCA_038210015.1 Tepidisphaerales bacterium | reverse complement strand
ATGCCACCCCGACCCCGCCCACGCCAAAAGCGACCCCGCCACGATGTTGTCCCTGGATCAGGTCGAAACAATCCTCACGCAAGCAGCGGAGTTGTTCGCGTTGAAATCTAAATGGGCGACGTGAGATTAGGCACGAGCAGTAACCAGCGGTCGGTGAGTGAGTGAGTGAATGACTGGCGATTGCTTACCATGGAATGTCCCGGACAACGCACGTCACTGTCACACTACCGGAGCGCGCTAATTGGAAATGGATACGATCAGCGCTTGCTCGTGACGCTCAGCGGTAGGTGTTGCCGAACGCCTGGCGCACGCGATCGAAAAACAGTGCCCATGTTTTGGGCACGTCCATTTTTCCGATGTGCAGCATCTGGCCAAACTTGGTGGTGGGGACAAACTCCATCCAGCGGGTCATGCCCGGGGCGTTGACAACGGTGTTGGTAAAAAGCGTTGGGTCGATCAGCCATGCGATATCGCCGATATCGAAAAAGCCTTTGCTGGAGGCGGCATACCATGGAACGCGGTTGCGGTAGTCATGGAGAAACCGCCCCAGATCACCCGAGCCAGCCAGGTGGGCTTCGGTGGTGTTCATGTCGGCGCAGAGATGCGTTCCTGTATCAAACCATGCCAGCGGCACATCAGATTCCAGCAGCGTTTTGGTCGCGATGATGTCGCCGTAGATGTTGAACTGTGTGGTTCGCCACGGCCAGGTGTTTTCACTGCGTCCGTGATAGAGATAGCGGACGCGGTCGCGGATGTCCGGTGCCAGCAGCATCGCGCTAGCCAGATCGGTCGCGGCACCGAGGCACACGACCCACAGTGGATGCTCTGGGGTGCAGCTTCGGGCGGTTTCGATCAGGAGATCAACGCCGCGGCTGGGTTCGGCATGATTGGGGTAGCGCATCGGGTGCGACCCTTTTTCCAGCGGGTATCGTCCCGTCATCCCGGCGCGGTTCAGCAGTTCAACGAGGACGTCATAGCTTTGGTCGATGCTCTCAAGACCGGCTTTTGCAGCAAAATGGCTGGCGACAAGCCCGCGCAGGTCGATGCAATCCGGCGCCGCCAGCGCCAACGCGACCGCATAGAGGTCGTCGATTTCATTGGCAGCGTCGGTGTCGATAAAAACCGGCAGACGCACGCCGGGCGCGGGGATCTGGGGGACGATGCGTGTCATAGGCTTTATCCTATCTCACCGCGCCGGGCGCATCAAAGGATGTATCGCACACCCTAGGCGTCGCCCGCGCACATACTGACATACATCCTGCCGCGAGCGGCACCGGGTGATGTCGTTGGCCTATTCCTTGAATGCCACCCCGACCCCGCCAAAGCCAAAAGCGACCCCGGCACGATGCGTTCCTTGGATCAAGTCGAAACAATCCTCACCCAAGCAGCCGAGTTGTTCGCGTTGAAATCCAAGTGGACGACGTGAGATTGTCGTGTCGTGATTAAAATTGTTAAATGAAAACGGGTATGCCGTAGAGACGCAAAGAAAAATGCTGTAAATCAGGCTGCATAAGAACAAGCCAGTCTCGCGTTCAACACCGCGTTCGCCAAAGACCGCAAACGCCTGCACGAGAGGCTGAACAGTGGATCGCCGATACCGATGATGCGTTCGCGTTGCCTGAGGTGTGACGCTGAACTCATCCGCATCGTAACCCCAAGATGATTAGCCGGCGGTCGGTTCAGCTCGTGTGCTGCTTGCCACTGTTTTTTTAAGTGTTAAAGCGAGGTCAAATACCGCGACAGTGCCTGCAGATAGGATGGTTGCGAGCACTACGAGCACACCAAGATACGCACCCACGGAAGCCGAGACCGATGGCGGGACTTTGTCCCGGCGGCTTCGCGCGGGGGATTAGACCGATGTTTGAGGATTTAGAGACCCGGACCTTGTGGTTGTGCGGGGTTCATCGCGGGTTGATCTGGCGCGCCGGGCGCCGCTGCGGCTTGGGCGGGGAACCATTCGCCGAGGTTAAAAATCTTCCACTGATCGGCGGCGTAGCGGTATGTTACTTCAACGCGTAGCGGCTGATTACCGGGATTTTTTTCGACCGTCACTAGCGCAAATCCCTGCCCGCGACGGATTGAAGCATCGTCGGCGGCCTCTTCGATGAAGAAATGCCCGTTACTTTCGATGGATTTAACGTTCCCGACGTAAGGGATCATCATCTGCTTAAAAAAGTTCTCGAATTGCGACAAGGATACGCGATCTCTGAACCGCGCATCGAGCAACGCATAGGCGCCGGAATATTCGCTGGCAGCGAGTTTATTTCCGAATGACTGGATCAATGCCGACAAGGTGGCTTCATCGGTGCGCTCCTGCTGAAACGCGGCGTAGGCTTTGTAGCCAGTGGAGGCGCTGAACGCGAAGCAGGCGACCAGACCCAGGATTGCGATCAAAAAGCCTTTTTGCGTGCCGCTGGACGCCTTGAGTTGCTTGAGCGCGATGATCCCGACGATCACCCCTGCCACCGGGATCACCAGGAAGAACGGCGTAACCATCGCCAGCAGGCTCGCGGCACCCAGCACCGCAGTGATGACCGCAGCGACGTTGATCGCGGCGTAGTCGGTTGAGCCCAGACCGGCGGTCCGCGACATCCGATGCAGCTTGGATAAATTATCCAGCCGGGTATCGGGAGAGGATGTTGGGATATGGCTCATAAATCACGACTCAAGAAAATGACCGCACCTAGCCGATGCGTTACCGGACTGGCAAGTGTTAACCCTCGTACTGGAAAGTAGCCCTGTAATGGATAAACGTCAACTGATCGAAGCAATCCAGGAAACCAATCCGCACGCCGAAACGCGTTTCCTAAGCCAGTTTAACGAGCAGGATCTGGCCGAATACCTTGCCCGTCTGCAGCAGGCCTCAACCCGCAATATTAGCTTAAAATCGTGGACACGCCCCGCCAAACGCGAATATCGGATGGTATCGTAAGTGATGGGCTTGGGGATCAGGGATTAGGGCTTAGGGATTGGTGAAAATCCATCGGCATTCCGACAAGGCCCAAGCCCTAATGCCAAGCCATATTTGTTCTAACATTGCTCCCAACAAAGGACCCGCGACATGCTTAAACAAAATAAAGCCCTCACGATCAGCGGATGGGTTATCACCGTTCTTATCGTCGCGTTGATGTGCTTCAGTGCGACGTTTAAGCTGATGCCGCCGCCCGAGATGCAGAAGGATTTCGTTGAAAAAGGTGGCTTCCCGGCCAACACGCTTTTGCCGATCGGGATCACCGAAATTGCCTGCACGCTCCTGTTTTTAATCCCTCGCACGTCGGTCCTGGGCGCGATTCTGCTGACCGGCTATCTCGGTGGCGCGACCTGCGTGCACGTCCGAGGTGGCGAACCGTTTTTCGTCCCCATCCTCGTCGGCGTATTCGTATGGCTGGCGCTGTTTCTACGTTATCCGCAGGTCCGATCGCTGATCCCGATCCGATGCGATTGCTCGCCTGCTGCAAAAGCGTAAGCCTTGGTAATGATTCACGCGAATAACGCTTTGGCGTCGCCTTCATTCATAGCGCGTGCAAGGCATTTGCATCCGATCGGACAAATGCAATCATTCAGATAATGACGAAAAGTAAACACCCGCGATTTGTGAATTTCTTGCTGATACTTCTCTCGATCGCGCTGCTCTCATCGATCGCACAAGCAGAAGTGGTAGACACTACTGCCGCACTAGTGAAAGCGGTTCACGACGGGGCGGAAGGGGCGGCGATCGAAATCGCCGCTGGGACGTATGAGTTGGATCGTCCGCTGGAACCCAAAACCGGGATGACATTAAAAGGTGCCGGCATCGATCGCACGATCATCACGCACACCGCTGGGTGGAAGCCAGCGACCACATCGCTGCCTGATCCGGAAGTGAAACTGGAAAAGCTTGATAGCAAAGCCTATCTGATTCGACTCGCCGACAAAGCCAAACAAATCACCCTCTCCGATATGACGCTACGCGGGCCGCAGATGCACGGCGCGATTTTTGGATATGAGAACTCGGATCTACACCTACACCACCTGCGGATCGATCAGACTCTTTGGTGCGGCATCCGCACGCTGGGGATGAAGAACAGTAAAATCCACGATTGCGAGTTCATCGACGCCGGCGGCAGATGGAAGCGCGGCGGCGTGTCGGGTGTCGATGGCGGAATCACCGGAGGGGCGATTTTTGCAACTTGGATCGCCGACAGCGAAATCGCTCACAACCGTTTCACCCGCACGCGTAAGGAGAAAAACTATGAGTTTTATGGAATCAAAATCAGACAGGCCAAGCGCGTTCACATTCATCACAACACCATCAATGTCAATTTCTCTATCGAAATGCCTTTTGACAATGACGAGGATGTTGAAATCGATCACAACGTCTGCGATGGAACGATGTCGATCCCAAAACACGCCGGCGGACCCGTCCCCAAAAGCGGCGTCACCTTCCACATCCATCATAACCTCATGCGGAACACCTATTCAATTGAGTTTCCCCGCAACGGCGTTGAAATTGACCACAATTTGTTCGATTTCGACCCGAAAAAAGATCACGGGAATCTTATTTCCGGCTTCGGGAAAGAATCCGCCAAAGGGCCGTTGAGCTTTCACAACAATCTGATCAGCAACCCCGGGCGCGGCGTGCTGTGGATTAACAACGTTTACGACAACGTCGAAATTCGCAACAACCACATCATCACCCGCACGACCGCCACGCCGCGAACGGATGGATTATTCGGATTCAATTCTGATTGCGACTTCAACACCATCACGATCCGCGACAATCTCATCGAATGCGAGGGACAGGCTCGCCCGCTTTTACGCAGCAAAGCGAGCTATGATGCCACGATCAACAACAACACGTTGAAGAATGTTTCGGACACCGATCAATACACCAACGCCAAAGCAGACCGACCCATCGGACTCGAACAACCCCTGAAGTTCGAATGCGGCGTCCACGATGAAATCGTCGTCGATGGATGGAAAGTAATGACCCGCGAATCGCAAAAATAAACCGTCGCATCGCGTGCGTTGTCAAGCCGCGAGCTACGCTCGCGCGTTTTGTTCCAGCAGCTCGCAAATCCGGTCCAACGCCTCATCGTTTTTCGCCATTGCGGAGACGCGCTGGCAAGCATTCATGACATTGGGTGATGTGAGTAATTTCTCCAAACGCGACGCCACACGTCGCGACGTAAATCGGTTGACGCGAAGCCAATCCGCCACGCCGAGTTGCCGGCAGATTTCGGCGTTGTCGAATTGGTCGTGGCTCATCGGCATGATCAGCATTGGCACGCCGGCGCGGAGGCCTTGTGCGGTCGTGCCGATCCCGCCGTGATGCACCAATGCCGCGCATTTGGGCAGTAGCAATCCGAACGGCGCGAATGGAACATGCCGCACGTTATCCGGCAGATTAGAAGGGATTTGATGGGCATGCCGCGTCAGCAAAATCCCGCGACAATTCAATCGCACGCAGGCATCAACGGCCGTTCGGAAAAAATCCTGCCCAAAAACCATCGCGCTGCCCGGCGTAAAAGCGATCGGTGCGTCCCCCGCTTCGATCCAATTTTCGAGATCAGCATCAAGCGAAAGATGATCGCTTTCATCGTATTGAACGAACCCGCCGAGACGTACTTGCTGGGGATAGTCGTCCTGCCTAGGAAAAAACCATTCAGGCCATAATCCGATTGTCAACTTCGGCGCGTGCCACCAAGTCGCGTACGGCTTGCTCACCGGCGGCAACGAAATCTCGGCGCGGAACGCATTTAACGCGGGGCAGATCATCGGATCGATAAACCACTTATCGGCACCGTTCCAGAAGCCTTTACGCATGAATCGCGGGATGTAGTTTGTGTTGATCCCACCGGGCAGGACGGGCATGCGCTGGCTGGATCGAATGCACAAAGGCGCCAGATGGATCGTTGCCATCCAATAGTCATGCGCCTCTGCAGCACACAACGCACCCATCGCCAGGCTTGATCCGACCAATCGCGTTTCCAGCGATGCATTCTCCCGCACCGTGTCGTAGACTTGTCGAAGCGAATCGCCGACGAACTGCATGATCCGCCGCGGGCCGTTGCGTTGATGCCAGACCTGGGCGTCGTTCATGATCGCAGCGAAATCCTCCCGTGTGCCAACCTGCACAAACTCCAACCCCGCGCTGCGGATCGTGTCACCAAAAATCTCATTGGCAGCCACCCGCACGCGGTGCCCTCGCGCCAGCAACGCGCGTCCGATCCCGATGAAGGGATGAACATCGCCATGCGAACCCAGTGCGATCAATAGAAAAACCATCGCCATAACGTATCGCTTAATCTTCAGAGTATTCGGCAGAGGTCTTTGGCGTTTCCCAAACGATGATGCTCGCCAGCTTCACGCGATCAGTCGTCAGCGGTTGCTTCAACATCTGAAAAATCATTTTGGCGATATTTTCCACACTGGGATTCATCGCCTTGAATGCTTCGACTTCAACATTCAAGAACTTGTGGTCGAGTAGATCAATCGCGTGACGGTTCACCAATGCTTCAAGTTGCGGAACCGCAATCAATACGCCCGATGGATCAGGAACACCCGCGATCGTCACCTGCACTTCGTAATTATGTCCGTGGCCGTGCGGGTTGTTGCACTTGCCGAAGGTGGCGCGGTTGGTGTTGTCATCGAGTTGCGGATTATGAAGTCGATGGGCGGCGGAGAACTCAAATTTTTGTGAGAGGCGGATCATTTGCGGCTCCGAGGATCGATAAGTGAGGGTCTGATAAGGACTTGTCAGCAAGTCGATTTGCACCAACTGCTTGCCCGCCCAGGCGTTTTGAAGGCGATCATGGATCGTCCGTAAAAGATCAGGCAATGTCGGCGGATCGTTCACGGTAAAGGGTTGAAACAACGGAATCGCCAGCGATCGAACGCGGTCGTCGATCTGTTTGATGTTTTCTATATAACTGCTGGCAGGATCAAGACTTCCTTCAAGGGTGACGCGAAGCGTGTAGTAAATCGCCCACCCTTGCACCGCCGGTGCGCCGCCGAAGCCGTTGTGTGCTTGGGACGAAGGATTCTGGTCGCGATTGATCGCGAATCGCACTTCTCTGGTCAGGCGAATCATACTGCACAGTATAGGCTTGGAGGCCTCAGAACGCATTCATCACAATTGGTTCGCATTTTGTTCGGTACAACAGGTTGACAATTGCATGTATTCCGGTACGATTGCAATGCTCTACATGCACTGGTATCGCATGAAGCGATGTCTGGTCGGGAGCTTGGCTTGGGGGGACGCGCGGACAGCAGAAAGGTTTGGTCGCATCAGTGGCGAAGAAATCAGTGAAGAAACCGGGGACTACCAAGACAAAACCCAAACCACCTGTGAAGAAGCCTGCGCTAAAGAAATTGTCGCCAGCGTCTAAATCCCCCCCTGTTTCGGTAAAAAAAGTCGCAGGGAAAACGAAACCGGTCGCCAAAGCTGACGTCGCAAAGAAAGGCGCGGGAGCAAAAGCTGTAAAGCCCTCCAAAACCGTCGCTGCGACATCAAAACCCGTCGTATCCAAGACGCCTGCGAAAGCAGCCGTAAAGATGTCTTTAAAATCCGCTGCCTCCGAATCGGCGCACCTCACGCAGAGCGTCCCGGATAAAGCCACCCATCGCCTGCTTTCCAAAAAAACCAAAGCCGATGCGTTGAATCCGCCGGTGCAAAAGATCAAAAAACTCAAGCGCATCAAAGCCGCCAAGTTTAAGCCCGAAGTCGCACCCGTTCGCCTGCCACCTCCGCCGGTGACGAGTGATTCTAAAATGCAGAAAAACCGCGCGGGTTTGAGTCATAAGGATCTGGAATACTTCCGAGGCCTGCTGCTCGAAAAACGCCGCGAATTGCTCGGCGATGTCACCAGCATGGAACGCGAAGCACTCCGCAGCGGCAGCACCAACCTGTCGAATCTGCCCCTCCACATGGCCGACACCGGCACCGACAACTACGAGCAGGAATTCACGCTCGGACTCGTCGAAAAAGACCGCCAGATGCTGCGCGAAATCCAACTCGCGCTGGCAAAAATCCAAGACGGCAGCTACGGCGTCTGCGAAGGCACCAGCAAACCCATCTCTCGCCCCCGCCTCGAAGCCAAGCCGTGGGCGAGATATTCCATCGAACACGCCCGCGCACTTGAAAAACCCCAATTCCGCCGCGCGTATTGAGGTTGGACATCGCAATATCCATCCGATAGCCCGACTGTCATGCTGAGAGCCTGCGAATTAATTGGTATGACCTTGGTTATTCAGTGAATAACGAGGTTTTTCAGGGGTCTTTTCGATTTAATTCACAGGCTCTGAGTTGGTAGGGCGGGATAGCAATCGCGCCTCGCAAGCGACACGACGGCGAAGTTAACATCCCGTCTTACTTAAAGAGATGATTGCAACTTTCCCTGCCGACAACGAGCAGGAGTGGCTTGATCGTCATCGGCTTCAAATTACCTTCCTGACGCGCCGCATTGTCCCATGAGGGTTGATTTCAAACCATTTGCGACGCAGCACTTACGTCACGAAGGCATGAGCTGTGAGATGTCAATTGAATTGGTTGGCGTGTTTTTAACATAGTGCGCGGGTCACGGCATACGCCGAGGCTTCTGTATTTTCCGTAATATTTTGGAAAGTTGACGAACCCCTCCCTATCATTCATATCGTGCACTTCTTTTACGTCAAAGTTATGGTTGATCCACAGCGCGTAGAGGCGTGACGCCGTTCACCGACAAGTTTACAAGAATGCCATCCTATGCAATCAACACAATATAACCTGCTCAGCACGATCTGTTTCGTCATGGGTTTCGCTTCGATACTGGGATCGATCGCCATCTGGTTTCTGACCGGTGGCACCACCCCCGAAACACAGGCGCATGCGGAACGATTCGGTATCTTTGTAGGTCTTTGGGCGCCTACCTTCTTTATTCTCTCGAACCGCTTTAGCCGCTATGCGGAAGGCAAACCCTGATTGCGTGATGGGATTACAGCAGTAAAGAAATTGTCGCGTAAGTAACCACTGCGACGCGCTGCATCCGATTTGGTGTTATATCCTGTCAAGGCACGCCTCACCTGTCTTACACGGGCGCAGCATTGGCGACACTTGGTGGATCAGCGTATACACTAAGCCAATGGATCGCATTTCTCGTCGTTCAATTCACTCGCCTGTGGCGTGGCTTTGCCTGCTTATCCCTTTGGTTCTTGGGCTGAGCGCCGATTTATTCACCAAGCACTTGGCTGCCGATCGGTTGCTGGAATATCGTCAGGATTTGCCTGATGGCAGCGTGATGCTTGAGTCGGAAACATATGAGTTTATCCCGGGTATGCTGCATTTTACCTATCACGAAAATCGCGGCGCGGTGTTCGGCATAGGTCAGGGGGCACGGACGCTTTTTCTAATCGTATCGGTATTGGCGATCGGGTTGCTCGTCTATTTATTCAGCCAGTCGAGACGACAATACGCCTACCAAATTCTACTTGGCATGCTGGCGGCGGGTGTGCTGGGCAATCTGTACGACCGCGCGGTCTATGGGTATGTGCGGGACATGATCCACGCATTTCCCGATGCAGGGATTTTTCCATGGATATTTAATATTGCTGACAGCCTGCTTTGCACCGGCGTTGCGGGGATGTTTTTACATAGCCTGCTGCACCGCGATGGATCATCCAAGCCGGTTGTCGTTGAAGAAACCGCGTCGTAAAGGGGTTGCGATCACGCCATGCATGATGTCGACCGAAGTCATTTAGATCGGGCGAAGCAACTCGCGATGCGCGGGCGCGGATTCGTCGAACCGAACCCGATGGTCGGGTGCGTACTGGTAAAAGATGGGCGGGTGATTGGCGAAGGCTGGCACCGTCGTTTTGGCGAAGCGCACGCCGAACCCGCCGCACTTGGTGCCTGCACGGAGTCGCCGGCTGGGGCGACTGCGTATGTCACACTCGAACCGTGCTGTCATCAGAACAAAAAAACCCCACCTTGCGCGCCACGGCTGATCGAAGCGGGCGTCACACGGGTCGTCATCGGCTGTCTTGATCCGAATCCCGATGTCAACGGCGCCGGTGCCCGGATGTTGCGCGATGCGAGGATTGAAGTGGTGATGTCACCCGAATCGCTGGCAGCGGATTTTCAGCAACTCATCGCACCATTTATCCTTCGGACACAGTTTCAGCGTCCATATGTGACGATGAAATGGGCGCAGACCGCCGATCATAAAATCGCCGGTCACGAGGGGATGCGGATCGCAATCACCGATGAGCCTGCAAACAAGCTGGTGCATCAACTTCGCACGCGATGCGATGCGATTCTGGTCGGCATCAATACTGTTTTGAATGACGATCCTCTATTGACGGTTCGCGGCGTGGAGATGGTTCGCACGCCCGAGCGCATCGTGCTGGATCATAAATTAAAGCTTCCCCCGGCCAGCCAACTGGTGCGGACAGCGTTGATGACGCCAACCGTCGTGGTGACGACATTAAGCGCATCTTCGGCGAATTTTGAGCCACTGGTCGGCCAAGGCGTGCGCGTGGTCTGGCCGCCGGCGGAACGGGAAGATTTGATCTCCACAGCGCTAAACGCCGGGCATTATGTCAAGAAAAATTACACGCACGCGCTTGTGGAACCCGGCCCGACGCTGGCAAAAGCGGTCTTCAAATCCGGATTATGCGATCGCCTATGGGTGTTTGAATCCACGCGCGTACTGGATGACGCCTCTGCCCCTTCCTCAGCGACGATCCCCGAATGGTTTATCCCCACCGGAAAATTGCGGGTAGGCCCGGATGTGCTGTGTGAATATCTCAATTCGCAAAGCCCGGTTTATTTTAAGCACACGCCAAGCGTTGATTTTGT
>JBBQXB010000103.1:0-10861 GCA_038210015.1 Tepidisphaerales bacterium | reverse complement strand
ATTAACCAGCCCATCAGCAACGAACTCCAGTGCCCCGCCCTGAAGCGTCAACTGCGGCGCAACGTTGTTGGGAGCGGTGTTGGTCGTCAGACCCCGGTAGCTCATGACGAGCTGATTGAGATCGAACCGGCCATTGGCGTTGAGAAGCCCTGCGCCAAGGTCATTGTCAGAGACAACGACGACGCCCGTTGAATTCCAGTTCTGCGGTACGGCCACCGTGCCGCCGAATTGCAGGGTGGTATCCGAACCCCTCAGCGGGGCCGTGGCTCCCGTCCAATCCTCGCCGGAAGACCATGTATCCGTGTCGCTGGCGGTCCCTAGGTCATTGTAGATGTAAGTCGCCGCCTGCGATTGGGTCGTTAGGCCTGATACCGTCAGCACTGCTGCCAACGCGATTAAACGACGGGATGTCGATGTGGATTTATTAAGGGACGCGGGTAGAACGAATGCTCGCATAGTCAATCTCCTCTTCCTAAACATACACCGTCCGGTGGACGGATCAAAAAAATACTCCAGCCGAAAGAAGTGGCGGCAATCATTACGACGATCAATATCGTCAACCGCTTGATAAGAATATACCACCGTTGCAAATCAATGCCAAGAAAAAAATTTGTTTTCTTGCGATTTTCTTATTTGTAATTGTTTTCTGGTGTTACCGCGCGGCTTGGCCTTGGCCCCAACCGGGACCGGCGATGTGGCCTTCCTCGATCTGTAACTCCTCGCGGCGACTGATCTTAGCAACTTGCCCGTCGCTTACCCAGATGATCCGATCCGACACCGCAAGCATCTTGTGATCGTGGGTGGCGCTAATAATGGTTACGCCTTTTTCTTTGTTCAAACCGCGCAGCAATTCGATGATAATTTTGCCGGTATTGAGATCCAGATTGCCGGTGGGTTCGTCGGCGAGGATAATGGTGGGATCGTTGGCGAACGCCCGCGCGATCGCGACGCGCTGCTGTTGCCCGCCGGACAGTTCGGTCGGTTTGTTCTTCCAGCGGTGCTGCAAATCAACGCGGGTCAGAATCTCCATCGCTTTTTCCTGCGCATCGGCGCTATTCAGCCCGGCGAACACCATCGGGAGCATCACGTTTTCCAACGCGGTCATCACGGGAATCAGATTAAAGGTCTGGAAAATGTACCCAATCTTTCGGCAACGCATCCACGCGAGTTCATAACTATCGAGCTGGGCGATATCGACCTCATCGATATAGACCTTGCCTTCGGTGGGTTTATCCAGGCCGCCGATCATGTTAAAAAAGGTGGATTTGCCTGAACCGGACGGGCCCATGATCGAGATATATTCGCCACGCTGGATGGAAACGCTGACGCCTTTGAGCGCCTGAACGGTTTCGGTGCCCATCTTGTATTCGCGTTTCACGTCGATGGTTCGCACAGTATATTCAGCGATTTCGGTCGGCGTGTTGGCGACAGTAGCGGTTTGCGAATCAGGCATCGTAATAGTCTCCTCTTGATTGGTTGGGATTGTAGCAGAAGTTAATGGGGGTGTTTAGTTTTTTGGATGTTTTGGGGAACGTGATTCGGGATTCGTGGTTCGTGGCTCGTGAAAATGCCCTACACCGCACCGGCCCCCCCACCCGCCTTTCACGAATCACGAACCACGAACCACGATTTTCATCACGAACCACGAGTCACGAACCACGAACCACGATTTTCACCCTTCACCCTTCACCCTTCACCCTTCATCCTTTCCCCCATTTTTGCTACAATCCCCCGCTTGTCTACACAAACTACAACTTCCGCGCCCGAACTTCTTGCCCCTGCGGGCGATTGGGACGCGATGCGGGCTGCGGTCGCGAACGGGGCGGATTCGGTCTATTTTGGGCTGGAAACGTTTAATGCGCGCTTCCGTGCCCACAATTTCACCACCGAAGAACTGCCCGAGGTGATGGATTACCTGCATCGACATAACGTCAAAGGTTTTCTCACGTTTAATACGCTGATTTTTTCCGATGAAATTGAATCAGCGATCGACTACATCCACGCGATCGCGCATGCGGGTGTGGATGCGGTGATCGTGCAGGATTTGGGGATCGTACGATTGATTCGCCGACTCGCGCCGACGCTGCGGATACATGGCAGCACGCAGATGACGCTGACCGAGCCGCGCGGGATTGAGTTTGTCAAAAAACTGGGCGTCGAGCGGGTGGTATTAGCGCGGGAATTGTCGATCGACGATATCCGCAAGATTATCGCCGGTACGGATGTGCCGGTTGAAGTATTCATCCACGGCGCGATGTGCGTCGCCTATTCCGGACAATGCCTGACCAGCGAATCGCTAGGCGGGCGCTCCGCGAATCGCGGTCATTGCGCACAGGCGTGCCGGTTGCCCTATGAACTGGTCGTGGACGGGCAAAGCCGCGACATGGGGGATGTGAATTATCTGGTGTCTCCCCAAGATCTGGCTGCGTATGACTTGATCGGCAAGCTGGTTGATGTGGGCGTGGTAAGCTTCAAAATAGAAGGCCGACTGAAAACCGCGCATTACGTCGCCGCCACCGCGCGAACCTACCGCGATGCGATCGACGCCGCGATCGGCGGGCGAAAGTTTGCGATCTCCCCCGAACAACGTGGCGATATCGAGCAGGTCTTCTCACGCGGACTGTCGCACGGATTTCTCGATGGCGTCAACCACCAACAGCTCGTGCAAGGGCGCTTCCCAAAATCGCGTGGCCGACGCTTCGGAACCGTCTTTTCCCGAATTAGCAACGGGCTGATCCTGGAACCCGACAACCCCGATGTCGATCTCAAGCCCGGCGATGGTTTGGTCTTTGATGAAGGCCATCCCGAACGCGATGAACTCGGCGGCCGCATCTACGCGATCCGCCCGCAAGCGAAGGGACGCGTGTTGATCGAACTGGGGCGCGATATGCCTGTTGCGCAAGTCGCGCTTGGTGCGATCGTGTGGAAAACCGACGATCCGGTGGTGCGTAAACGCCTCGAACAAACCTTCGCGAAGGATCGTGTCGTGCATCGCACGCCGATTGATATGACGGTAGTTGCCAAGCTCGGCCAGCCTTTGCGGTTGACGATCAGCGACGGGCAGCACTCAGCGTATGTCGAAAGCGAAACCAAGCTCGCCAAAGCCGACAAATTTCCCGCGACCGAGCGGCTTTTGCACGATCAACTCGGCATGCTTTTGACGACGCCGTTCGCGCTTCGCACGCTGGATTGCACGATCGAAGGCGACCCGATCACGCCCAAGCCGGTGCTCGCGGACGTGCGACGCCGGGCCGTGGAGGAACTGATCCAGAAACGTCAGAAAACGCATGCGTTTGTAGATGTTGTACCTGAATCGATTAACAAACATTCGTCCTCCGAAAACCCTGACGCAAGCGTCGGGGCTAAACAATGTTTACATGTCATGGCGCGGACGATTGAGCAAGTTGAATCATTACTACAATTGGACGAAAAACCGTCATCAATCTATTGCGATTTTGAAGACGTGCGGCGGTACAAAATCGCGGTCGAAAAATGTCGGGCTGCGGGGGTGACGATCGCGGTCGCGACGATGCGAATCCTCAAGCCCGGCGAGGACGGTTGGCTGCAACATATATTGGATAGCAACCCCGATCAGGTGCTGGTTCGCAATCTGGCGTCGATCCATTTCTTCCAAACCAACGCCCCGCAATTGCCATTGATCGGCGATTATTCACTCAACGTCGCGAATCATCTGACGGCTGAATTATTCAAAGAAACCGGGCTGATTCGCGTCGTGCCGAGTTACGATCTGAACTGGAAGCAGATGTCAGCGATGCTGGCAAACTCTGATCCGACTTTCTTTGAATGCGTCATTCACCAGCACATGCCGATGTTTCACATGGAACATTGCGTCTTCGCGCACACGCTTAGCAACGGCAAGGATTACCGCGATTGCGGGCGGCCTTGTGAAAAGCATCAGGTTGATTTGAAGGATCGGATGGGCAAGCCGCATCCGTTGATCGCCGACAGCGGATGCCGCAACACGCTCTACAATTCCGAAGCCCAAACCGGCGCTGAATATGTGCCGCAGATGCAGAAATTGGGGATCGACCATTTCCGGATTGAGTTGCTTCGCGAACGTGCTGATGAAGTTCAGCCACTGGTAACGCGGTATCTCGATGCGCTCGCAGGACGGACATCCACGACCGACACCATCCGTTCGCTGCGGGTGCTGAATCAGTTGGGTGTGACGCGCGGGACGCTTGATCGAGAGTAGGTTAGAAGTCGAGCGTGTGCAGGCCGTAGAAAATTAACCCAATGCTGAGCAACAGTGATATCGCCGCTAGAGTGATCGCGACTTGGCGGTGTTCAAAGTCGATGGCGCGGCCGATGAGTAGCCGCACGCCGACCAGTCCGAAACACGCAAGAAATATGCTGAGGAATAGCGTGGATTGGAAGGATCTGTCTCCGGTCGATGCAACGCCTGCTGCACGGGTTTGTGCCGCGATCGCAAGTACCGCAGATAAAAGCCAGCTCAGGGGAAACATCGTCGCCCAGAAAACGACAGACCAGTCTTTATTCGCAACCATCGACAACTCCTCACATCTATCTTTATCGGTATGATGCTAGGGGACTTAACTTCATAATCATAGCGCAATCCTAATTGGATGGTAACATTTAACAAACCGTTTGTTCGGTGTTAGGCCGGTTAATATATCCATAAATCCGGATAAATGGATGGACAGACTGTTTTAGGGTGTTACTATAGTGATGCGGGCATTTCGCCCTATTCAAACCTATGGCCGACCGAAAACCGTTTCTTGATCGTGTAGCCGAGCGCGTCGTTGTCCTTGACGGGGCGATGGGCTCGAACCTTCAACTCCGCACCTTCGATCTCCAACGCGATTGGATGAACCAGGAAAATATCTCCGAGGTCCTCAATTTCAGCCGCCCGGAAGTGATCCAGGAAATCCACGAAGCCTTCCTTGAAGTCGGCTGCGACGCGGTTGAAACCAACACCTTCGGCGCGAACAAAATCGTGATGGCCGAAGCGGAGATGGCGGATCGCGTTTACGAGAACAACGTCGCCGCCGCGCAGATCGCCCGCCGCGCCTGCCTGAAATTTGAAACCCCCGATAATCCCAAATATGTCATCGGCGCTGCCGGCGGCGGAACCAAACTGCTCACCCTCGGCATGACCGCATGGGACACCGCCGAGGAGAGTTATTACATCCAATTCAAGGGCTTGATCGATGGCGGCGCGGATGTGCTGCTGTTTGAAACGCAACAAGACCTGTTGATCGTCAAGTGCATGATCGTCGCCGCTGAGCGCGCGTTCGCCGACACCGGCAAGCGCCTGCCGATCATGGTGCAGGCTTCGATGGATCAGGACAACGGCAATCAGATGCTGACCGGATCCGATCCCTCCGCACTCGTCGCAGCCATGACCCCGTATGACCAGGTGCAGGTACTGGGATTGAATTGCGCGTTTGGTCCGATCGAGTTGATGGACAGCGTACGCTACATCGCCCACAACTGGCCGCGACTGGTATCTGCCCTACCCAACGCCGGTCTGCCGATCATGGTCGACGGCAAGGCCAGCTTTCCGATGACCCCACCGGACTTCACCAAAGGCGTGATGCGGATGGTCGATGAGTTTGGCGTCAACATCGTCGGCGGCTGTTGCGGAACGATGCCGGAACATCTGCGCGAATTAGTTAAGAGTTTGGAGTGTGGAGTTGGGAGGACGAAGCCCCACTCCAAACTTCAAACTTCCAACGCCAAACCACAGATTTCCTCCCTCTACACCGCTGAGGATATCAAGCAGGATTTGAGCTATTTGATCGTCGCCGAGCGCACGAACACCAACGGCAGCCGCCAGTTCAAAAGGCTGTTGCAGGAAGGGGATATTGACGGGCTAACCTCGATGGCGCGGGATGAAGTGCGCGATGGTTCGCACATGCTCGATGTCTGCGTCGATTTCGTTGGACGTGATGGCGTTGCGGATATGAAGCAGGTTGTCGCGCGCTATGTCAATGCGATTCACGCCCCGCTGATGCTCGATAGCACCGATCCGAAGGTGCTGGAAGCCGGCTTAAAGCTGGCAGGCGGACGCTGCGTGCTGAACTCAATGAATCTTGAGGACGGCGAAGAAAAGCTGGCGCAGATATGCAAACTCGCAAAAATGTACGGTGCTGCAGTCGTGGCCGGTTGCATCGATGAAGACAAAGAAAACGCGATGGCGCGCACCAAAGAGCGCAAGCTGGCGATCGCCACCCGCATCCGCGATTTATCCGCCAAGTACGGCATTCGCGACGCGGACATCATGTTTGATCCGCTCGTCTTGCCGATCAGCACAGGCATTGAAGAAGACCGCAAAAATGCTCTCGAAACGATCGAAGGCACGCGGCTGATTTCACAGCACCTGCCGAAGTGTTTTACGGTCGTCGGTTTGTCGAATGTCTCGTTCGGCCTCAAACCCGCCGCCCGCGTTGTGTTGAACTCCGCATTTTTGCATGAACTTTGCCAAGCAGGGCTGACCGCCGCGATCGTTCACGCCTCGAAGATCCTGCCACGTAACCGCATCCCAGACGAGCAGTGGAACGCCGCGATGGATTTGATCTATGACCGTGGCCGAAAGGAAGGGTTTGATCCGCTCACACACTTCATCAACCTCTTCCCCGACGACACTGGCCTTGCCACTTCAGTGGCAAGAAAATCAAAATACGAAGACATGCCGCTGGATGAGGCGCTCAAAAACCACATCATCGACGGTGAAAAACGCGATCTGACCGTGCGACTGCAGGCCGCGATGGATAGCGGTATCGCGCCGTTGGAAATCATCAACCGTATTTTGCTCGATGGCATGAAAGTCGTCGGCGAGTTATTCGGATCCGGGCAAATGCAGTTGCCGTTCGTACTGCAATCAGCCGAGACAATGAAGGCGTCGGTCGCGTTTCTCGAACCATTCATGGAAAAGGTCGAAGGCAGCAGCAAAGGCCGCATCATTCTCGCGACCGTGAAGGGCGACGTACACGATATCGGCAAAAATCTGGTCGATATTATCCTCACCAACAACGGCTACGATGTGGTGAATCTGGGCATCAAACAGCCGGTGCAGGACATCCTCAACGCCTATGTCGAACACAAAGCCGACGCGATCGGCATGAGCGGGTTGCTCGTTAAATCGGTCGCGGTCATGCGAGAGAATCTCGAAGAACTCAACGCGCGCGGCGTGAAGGCGCCGGTTCTTTTGGGCGGCGCGGCACTGACGCGCGACTATGCCGAAGACGATCTGGCGAACCTGTACAAAGGCCCGCTTTTGTATTGCCGTGATGCATTTGACGGGCTGAAAGTGATGGATTTTGTCGCGGGGAAAAAGATTGACCAGATCGTCAATGAACAACGCGCCAATTCCGAAAAACGCAAAACCCAGCGTGCCAACGCTGTGAAACCAAAAAGCGGTTTATCCGCCAACGCGCCCAAAATCGACAAGCAAAATCCCGTCCCGATCCCCCCCTTCTGGGGCCGCCGAACGGTCAAAGGCATCAAGCCGCAGAACGTCTTCCCGTTCATCAACGAAATCGCGTTATTCACCGGCCAATGGGGATTCAAACGTAAGGGCATGGACGAGGCCGATTACGAAAAATTACTCGATGACACCGCTCGTCCCGTCTTTGCCGATCTGCAAAAACGCGCGATCGCTGAAGGATTTATCGAACCCAAGGTCGTCTACGGATATTTCCCGGTCCAAGCCGATGGAAATGATCTGATCGTCTACAACGTCGATGATTTTTCGCATCAGATCGAATGCGGTTGCTCTTCGTGCAAAGCTCACGGCGCCGCCGTGGGCATTGTGAATGGAAAACTTTCCCCCAAAGTTGATAAACCGCGCGAAAAAATCCGTTTTAGCTTCCCCCGTCAGACCGAACGCCGGCAACTGTGCATCAGCGATTTCTACCGCACCGTCGAATCAGGTGACTACGACGTGCTGGCGTTGCAACTCGTCACCGTCGGCGACCGCGCGACCGAAATTGCCGAAGAATTACGCAAAGAAAATCGCTACCAGGACTATCTATATCTGCACGGTTTCGGCGTCGAAAGCGCCGAAGCATTGGCCGAGATGTGGCATAAGCGTATCCGACAGGAACTGGGTTTCGGATCAGACGACGATGCCGACCTCCGCAAAATCTTCCAACAACACTACCGTGGCAGCCGCTACAGCTTCGGCTATCCCGCCTGCCCGAATCTGGAAGACCGCGCCAAGATCGTCGAACTACTTGCACCCGATCAGATCAACGTCGTATTATCCGAAAACTACATGCTGATCCCCGAACAAAGCACCGACGCGATCGTGGCACATCATCCGCAGGCGAAGTATTTTGACGTGGATTAAATACGGAATTAGCCACAGAGCTATCAGAGGGCACATAGAAATCGATTCGCATGTGGCGTGCTAAGCGATCTCACGGGCGAGATGCTCGTGCTGCAAAACGCCCTGAAATACCAAGCGATTACTCGTTCGGCAAGAAAACGCATGGTAGTCCAGTACGCTGATTCGTGCGATTTGGGGTCAGCTTAATTATTATCTCTGTGCTCTGTGGCTTATTCGCTTTGTTCAAGGCGGTTATTCAGACGCCCCAAGCGCAATTTTATCTGCGCATTCTGCGTAATCTGCGGTTCCGGATTTCAATCCCCCGCTTCCAGAATCGCCAAGAACGCTTCTTGCGGGATATCGACACTTCCCATGCGCTTCATCCGCTTTTTGCCTTCTTTTTGCTTTTCAAGCAGTTTGCGTTTGCGCGTCACGTCGCCGCCGTAGCATTTGGCGGTCACGTTTTTGCCCATGGACTTGATCGTTTCCCGCGCGATGATCTTCCCGCCGATCGCCGCCTGCAGCGGAATCTCAAACAAGTGCCGCGAGATTTCCTCTTTCAATCGACTCAGCAACTTCCGGCCACGCTGTTCGGCGTGGTCGCGATGCACGATCAAACTCAACGCATCGACCCGCTCGGCGTTGACCAGAACATCCACCTTCACCAACGGCCCTTCACGAAAGCCGATCACCTCATAATCCATCGTGCCGTAACCCTTGGTGCTGCTTTTTAACCGGTCGTAGAAGTCGTAAATGATCTCCGCCAGCGGCAATTCGTACACCAATATCACCCGCCCGGAATTGCCGAGAAACTCTGTCTTTTTATAAATCCCCCGCCGTTCTTCGCACATCTTCATCAACTGCCCGACGCAATCCTGCGGCAAGATCAACTGCATGTTGATGAATGGCTCGCGAATCTCGGTCACATGAGTCGGGTTCGGCAATTCACTCGGGCTGTCGATGCGCTTGGTCGTGCCATCGGTCATCGCGACTTCATACGTTACGGTCGGCGCGGTCTGGATCACTTCGATATTAAACTCACGCTCCAGCCGCTCCTGAATAATCTCCATGTGCAGCAAGCCCAGAAAACCGCAGCGAAAGCCGAATCCCAGCGCGTCATTATTTTCCGGCTCGAACGAAAACGACGCATCGTTCAGACTCAACCGATCCATCGCATCGCGCAGTTCGTCGTACTGCGTTTTGCCCGATGGATAAAAATCGCAGAACACCATCTGCTGCACCGGTTTATAGCCGGGCAGTTGCTCGGTGGCTTTGTTGTCGTCGTCGGTAATGGTGTCGCCGACGCGGACATCATGCAGGTCTTTGATCGCTGCGACGACGTAACCGACTTCGCCATGCCCGATCTTTTCGACAGGCGTTGGCCTTGGGCAATGCTTGCCCAGATCGGTCACGGTATACAGCTTATTCGTGCCCATGAAGCGGATTTTCTGCCCCTTTCGCAGGTCGCCGTCAATGACGCGCACATAGGTGACAACCCCGCGATAATCATCGTAGATGCTGTCGAAAATCAGGGCGCGTAGCGGTTTTTTGGGGTCGCCGCGCGGGCCGGGAAGTTTTTCGCAGAGTTCGACAATCAATTCGTCGATGCCCTGTCCGGTCTTGGCACTAACGGGCAGGCAATCCTCAGCCGGGAAGCCCAACACCTGCTCGGTCTCTTCTGCGATTTCGATCGGACGCGCCGAAGGCAGATCGATCTTATTCAAGACCGGGATAATCTCCAGCCCCGCATCGACGGCTGCATAGGCATTCGCAACGGTCTGCGCCTGCACGCCTTGCGATGCATCGACGACCAGAATCGCGCCTTCGCACGCCTGCAACGCCCTTTGCACTTCGTAATGAAAATCGACATGCCCGGGCGTGTCGATGAAGTTCAGCATGTACTCCTCACCCTTATGGGTGTGGAAAACGGTCACCGCCGACGCCTTGATGGTAATGCCGCGTTCGCGCTCCAGATCCATGTCATCGAGCATCTGGGCGTGAAACTCTCGCTCGGTGATCGCACCGGCGCGCATCAGCAGGCGATCGGAAAGCGTACTTTTGCCGTGGTCAATGTGTGCGATAATGGAGAAATTGCGAATCTTCATGGAACCTTATCAACGGAAACAACCAAACAACCCGTCATCGGCCACCGAGGGGTAGACCAGTCATTGTATCGCACCAAGGCGTTTGACTGTAGAGCGCGGGCAGGAATGTGGCGTGGTGCGTGTAACGTGACAAAGCACTTGCAGGATCTGTGTCAACAGAAACGCAGAGGATAGGAAACTCTTTCGGGCATCAGCACACCGCCGGTAGACGTGATTTTTCGCAAATAATAGCCATTTTTCGACTCATTTCAACCCGCACTTGCCCAGCGAGACATGCAGCAGCGCTACAAAAACGCTACAAGCTTTACAGCGGTTTGTGGGTTGCGCCTTCGGTGAACCGAACCTTTAATCCGACTACGTGCGCACTGCCAATCGTATCAATGACAGTTCAAAACCAAACAAGAGGCCATCGACGCGATCATCGAATGGATCGAAGTCTGGT
>JBBQXB010000102.1:0-11944 GCA_038210015.1 Tepidisphaerales bacterium | reverse complement strand
CGTTCACGGCAATGCAATCCATTGACGAAACTCATCCCGATCGTTTCTAATACACCCGCGTTAAGTTGGGAAAGTAGTCATGGACGACAACACACTTTCGACACTCATCACCAGCGTTGCTGCGGTGGTGTTTTTCATCAGCGGGTGGGCGAGCTTCTGGATCTACCGCGCGCGGCGCGGCGGATGGAATCGCCTGGCGGCGGCGTATGCTTCCAAGCCCCGCAAAGACGCCCCGCCCCGGCGATGGCAAACCATCACCCTTATGCCCTCCAAAGTGCACTACCGACGCACCATCAGCCTGCAACTAACCGTGGACGGGTTATACCTCAGGCCAATCCTGCCATTTAGCTTCGGGCACGAACCGCTGCTAATCCCGTGGGACGACATCGAAATTTTCGCGATCGAGACCTATCCCGCCAACCGCGTTTACGATCTAAAATTTTTGCTCGAACCGACGGTGAAGATCCGCGTGGGTGTCGGCGTGGCGCAGTTCATTCGCCGGGCTGCGGACAATGTGCAGTATTTTGTCGAACACCGAACGCAGGTAAAAATGCTGACCCCCCATGCCGCCAAATCCCCAGCGGCATAGTTGCAAATTGCGATCAATAAAAACCGTCGGGCGGCTATGCGATTTTAGGGTTTGTAGGGACTACAGGAATTTTCTTAAAACAACCCGCCGATTGCCTGATTCAACATTTGCGGCTACATTCTTTCCACCCACTGGAGCCAACTTATGTTTCGATGCGTGATTGTAACCCCCGAAGAACAGACATTCGATCAGGACGCCAAGCAGGTTATCATCCCCGCGCATGATGGGGAGATGGGCATTCTGACCGACCGCGCCCCGATTCTCGCCAAACTGGGCCTTGGCGCATTGACCATTGATACCGCCGAAGGCAAGCGGAAAAGCTTTTTCGTTGATGGCGGGGTCGCGCAGATGAAAGACAACGTGCTGACCGTCGCGACGACCGAAGCCACGGCGGTTGAAGAGTTGGACGCCAAGCAAGCCGCCGCCGAACTCGCCGACGCGACGGCATCGCGTGTCAGTGAAAAATTACCCGCCGATCTTCGCGAGCGATCCATCCGCCGCGCCAAGACTAAATTGGGGTTGGCGAAATAAGCCGGAGCGTGGGGCCGGCCAATTAGTCGATCGTGTGATAGGACACAGATAGGCGCAGATGTGATCGGATGTACGCGGATAGATCCGCCGGACTGGCTGCTCATCCCGAGCAGCTTTTAGAGCATCGCGATATGTTAAACTAAAAAATAGGCCGCTGAGAGGCAAAGTACCTCAGCAGGATTAGAAGATGACTGCGAGTTTGTTCAGACGCTCCATTTATGTATTTTTCTTTATTCCTAAGATCGTGACTTATGCCGCTGTGGTGCCGACGGCGTAGGTCTCGGTTTACCGCGACCTCTGGCACCGGTTACGAATAAATCACACCGACCTCGCACTCGCTCCCCCACTTTCATCCGTGCCAATCCGTGTTCATCGGTGGCCAACCAGTATTCTGTTCACTCGTGTTCTTTTGCGCAGATTCGTGGCCAATCACTCCGGCTGACGGCCTTCCAGAATCGCTTCAGCGCGACGCACCGCCCAAGGCATTTTTTTCGCCACTTCAAGATAATCAATCTTCATCGCCCGAAAATCCGACTCTTTTGCCCGCACGCTCCAGCCAGCAAATTTCGCCTCAATCAACGCCTTTTCCGTGTGTTCAGACAGCAGATAATCGATCAGCTTCTTCGATTCATCACTGATCTGCGGTTTTTTGACCAGCGCCACGGTGGTCGGGATCGCCAGCGTGCCGATCTCACCTTCGCCTTGATCGGGCAAAGTCATGTGCAGCTTATCATTCCTCGCCAGCACATCATCATTATCCGTCAAACCGATATCAAAATTTCCCGCGACGATTTGTTGCACCACGATGCTGTTTCCACCTACCAACACGACGCCGTTGTCATGAAGCGATTTGAAAAACGCATCCGCTTTGTCGTTCCCAAGTGTCGCGTAAAGCGCTGCGATATGCCCGCCGACCGTGCCAATCGCCGGTTTGCTCATCACTACTTTGGACTTAGGATTCTTATCCGTCAGCACGGTCAGTTTCCAATTCGGATAAGCCGCAGCGACAAGCATGGTGCGATACGCAATCACCCGCGCACGCAGGCCGTTGCCCGCCCAACGGTGTTGTTTATCGAGATAGAGTTCATTCACGCCCTTTGCCGATGTCGATTCATACGGCTCGAACAAACCTTCTTCCGCGAGGTTAACGGTATGGAATGGCTCATTACCCCACCAGACATCGCAGCGTGGCCGATCCTTTTCCGCCCGCAACCGCTCGGCCAGGCCGACCGATTTCGTGGCTTCGGTATCCGTCACCAATTTCACCGCGATACCGGTCTCTTTCGTAAATCGGTCAATGATCGGCTTGGCGATCGGTTGATCGACCGAGGTGTAAAGCACTACGTCCGCTTGGGCGAACAGGCAGAGGAATAGGCCGCAGATAAACGCTGATAGACGCAGATGGGGGTGGGTCATGGGTGGATGCTTATAGTTGATAGTTGGGAGTTGCGGATTTTATAGGTGTCCCTTTTTAGATGTTTAATCGGCGATCCGCGACAAACCACCAGACAAGCAAATTGTCAGGCATATTTTAACATTTATCGGCATTCATCCGCGCCTATCGCTGTTCATCTGTGTGCAGCTGTGTGCATCTGTGGCTAATTCTTCCTGTGGCCAATTCAGAGCCGCAATAGCAAAAACGATTATTTCTTTTCTTCACCCAGTGACCCGAAGTAATTTTTGACGACGTTTTGTGCTTGTCGGCTGACGCGTTCGGAATCGATCTCGTCGGTGGCATCTTTCAACGCACTTTCGGCGACCTGTTGGACCTCGGCCTTGGATTCGCCTTTGATGGCGTCGGCTTTAACGAAGGTTGCTGCGATGACTTTGCCTGTTTTGATGTCTTTGGAATGGCTGACTTCCTGCTTGACGGTGTAGGGGGCTTCGGCGACGCCCATTTGCGCGCCTTGTCCTTGACCGGGACCGCCGCCGCCGGGGCCTTGGCCGTTGGGATCGCCGGGGTTGTCGCCTTGACCGGGTTGCTGGCCTTGACCATGACCCTGACCTTGACCCTGACCTTGCCCTTGCCCGCCATTGGCGAGTCCGTCTTGGGCGGCTTGTTGGGCAGCTTGGGCTGCTTGTTGTGCGGCTTGGACTTGCTGGGCATCTTGCGCGACCGCCTGCATCTGCTGCATCTGTTGTTGCATTTGCTGGGCGGCCTGCGCCATTTGCTGTTGCGGGGTTTGTCCGCCTGGCTGTTGACCGTTGTTTTGGGAGTTCTGTCCCTGATTCGCCTGTTGGCTGGGTTGTCCCGGTTGACCTTGCTGCGGCGGTTGCCCCGCCTGTTGTGCGGCCTGCTGCATCGCCTGCGCCATCGCTTGGGCGGCTTGCTGCATCTGCTGGGCTTGTGCCTGAGTATTGGCCTGACCTTGCAGTTGTTGCATCATCTGCTGGATTTGCTGTTGTTGCTGCTGGGTTGCACCCTGGCCCTTATTCGCCTGCTGCATCGCCTGCTGCGCCATTTGCTGGAGTTGCTGCTGGGCTTGCGGGTTGCCTTGTGCAGCTTGTTGGAGGGCTTTCATCGCCTGCTGGGCTTGTTGTTGATCCATGCCCATTTGCTGGAGCTTTTGCTCCATCTGCTTTTGTTGCTCTGGATTTTCGGCCATCTGCTGCAACTGCTTGGCCATCTGCTGCATTTGCTGGGCGGCTTGCTTTTGCTTGTCCTCGTCCATTTTGTCAAACTTCTGGACGACCTCATCCAGTTTTTCGATCGCACTGCTCATGTCGCCTTTGGAGATCGCTCGCTGGGCCTCTGCGACGGGGCCTTTCGCATCATCGCCGGGGTCCATTTTTTCGAGCAAACGTTCCTGATTCTTCGCCTCGGCATATTTCTGATTTTTCTGGATCTGCTTGATCGCCTGATTCAAATCCTCCAATGCACTCAGCGCCTTGCGATTAGCAGCATTGGGATCGACGTTCGGCGACTTTGCTAATTCACGCAGTTCTGCCTTGGCGAGCTGGATCGATTCCTTATCCGCGACCGATTTGGGCGCCATATCGATCGCAGCGATCGCTTTTTTGATCGCTTCCTTCGCCTGATCGTCTAATTTTTTATCCTCCGGTTTTTTCACCGGCGGCTTGGGGGTGTCGGATGCGAACAAATTGCGCGGCTCAACGAACAGCAACAAACCCGCCCCCACCAACGCCACCACAATTGCCTGACCGAAGGCACTGGGGAACTTGATTGGGAACTTCTGATGCAGATTCACCGTCGTGGCGGCCTGCTCGGCGTCCAAAATCGCGGCCTGCGAAAAGGGATCGGATCGCTTTCGGGCATGCAACGCGGTCGAAAACTTTTCCTGCAATCCCATTCGGTCGTCGATCGCCACAGCCGTCAGCATTTCGCCTGGCCGACGCAGCATCGCCATGATCGATGCATACAACACCGCTAACGCCCCGAGAACCGACAACACGATCCATTCATGCGGAAGCTTGAGCAATGTGAATTGTCGCAGCAGCACATACGCCAGCGAGAGGATCGTGCCGATCAGCGCCGCTTGCGCCAGACAATGCACAAACTCTGCCATCGCCAGCTTGTTGCGGATGCGGGAAATGTGTGAATCGATACGGCTCATAAGAAAACTCCCACTTGGGGGCATGCGAAGCTTATATCATACGGACGGGCAGCCTCGCCGGGCAAGCAAACAATCCATCCTTTGGACGCTTGAATCGAGCGAAAGTTCGTGGAAATCACCCCCCAAACAAAATTTTTCAGGATTATTGAACCCTCCGCCCGCGTGGCGCACTTCACTATTTACAACGATGCAGGACGACCCGAATATCCCCGAAGTCTTTGCCCGCGATTTGAAGTCGCGATTCGCTGCTCCGCATGTGCCGACTGCGGTGGATGAGGCGATTCTGAACGCAGCCCGGATGCATCTGGGAAGAAATCGCAAACGACTGTTCACCTGGACATCGGCGGCCGCCGCGGGGGTGGCGATCGCGACCACGACGATCCTGTATCTGTCCAACCAATCCCACCCAGCCGCTTCCAACCAAATCGCGATGGATATCAACCACGACCAGCAGATCAACATCCTCGACGCCCTTGCACTCGCCCGCAACGGTGCGAACGACCGCGACGTGCAGGCGCTGGCGATGCAGGCAGTGAAATTGGAGCAAAACCAATGACAATAAACCGCCTAATCATGGTCGTGATGATGCTGTGCGGCGTGACCGCGATGGTCGCCCACGCACAATCCACGCAACCGGCCACGCAACCGGCCACACAACCGGCCACACAACCGGTCACACAGTTCAAAGCCGTTGATATTTATATTGATCCGCAAGGACAAATGCTGGGCGCGTATCAGATCGAATTTTTCTCAACGTCCGGCGATGTGAAACTGGTCGGCGTTGAAGGCGGCGAGACCGAATCTTACAAAAAAGCTCCCTATTACGACCCAAAAGCGTTGCAGCAATCCCGCATCATCCTTGCGGCATTCAGCACCGATTCATCCTTGCCGACGGATAAAGTCCGCGTTGCGCGGCTGCACCTGCAAATCCGCGGGGATGTAAACCCTGTATACGAACTAAAACTGATCGTCGCCGGTGATAAAGACGCCAAACCGATCAAAGCCACCGCGACGTTCGCTTACTACGCAGCCGCATCACAGGAATAATTGCCATTTGAAGGAGTTTGATATGCAACGTTGGATCAAATACTGGGGCTTGGATCTTCTGGCAGGAATTGCATTACTGCTGGCGGCGATGGTGTTGGGATGTCAAACCAGCGGAGCGGTTACCGCGAAAGGCCCTTCAGCCCCGCCGCAGGTAGAAACGCGCGCGTATGACATACGTGATTTGATTCTCGCTGTACCTGACTTCATTCGATACGTCATTCCGGGTGGAGGATCACGAAGTCGGGCCGCTGGGCGTGATCAGTCTGGGGATGCTGCCCAATCATGAGGCGCGTGTTACCAGCACCTGCTCAGCGGCGTTGATGGACGTGCAAACCGGATACATCTACGGCCTGGCCGAAGCGACCGGACGACACAATCAACTCGCAAGCTACTGGCGTTCCAGCGATGCCGTTGATTCGTCTCGTGTGAAAGCCGAACAGGAGGCGTTTTCGCAACTTGTGCCCGAACATGAAAAGATGTGGACGGGTGTTGTCCGCGAATACGCGTCTGTTGTAAGTCCACGCGTTACGCCGTGATCGGTTGATCGCAGTAAATGCCTATGCGGATGTCTGAATAACTACCTTGCGCGAATCAACACGCGCGAGTATGTAATGCGGCTGCATATATGTCTATCTGAAAAATCTGCGCAATCTGTTTCCCATCGCTGCGGCTGAAAAGTTGGTGGATCGTATCATCACCAGCACGGCTTAAAACAACTGCAACTTTGGTAAATCGGTCTTGCCCACGAGGAACTCGTCGACGCCGGCGGCGGCGCAGCGGCCTTCGGAAATCGCCCAGACGACCAGCGATTGCCCGCGTCGGCAGTCGCCGGTGGCGAACACGCCGGGGATATTCGTTTGATAATCGTCATCCACAATGATGCTGCCGCGTGAATCAAGTTTCAGACCCAATTGCGAAACCAGTCCATCAGGTTCAGGCCCTGAAAAGCCGATCGCGATCAGGCAAAGATCGCAGGGCAGTTCGAACTCTGAATCGGGGATTTCACGCATCACCGGCTTGCCGCTGATGGTTTCGGCGACTTCCTGACGGGCACAGACGATCGTCTTTACGACGCCGTTCTCGCCCCTAAAGCCCTTGGTCAGCACCGACCACTCGCGCACGCCGCCTTCTTCATGTGCCGGAGAGATGCGAAACACGTTCGGCCAGTACGGCCAGGGGGCGTGAACCTCATCCCGCTCATCCGGCGGTTGGGGATAGATGTTCAGCTGCGTGACACTCGCCGCCTTTTGTCGATGGGCGGTGCCCAGACAGTCGGCAGCGGTATCGCCGGCGCCGATGATCACGACATGTTTGCCAGCAGCATCGATCTTTTGTTCGTCAAAAATCTGGTCGCCAAGGTTCGATTGGGTTGGCTGGGGCAGGTAATTCATCGCGACGTGGATGCCTGACAACTCCCTGCCGGGAACATTTACGTCCCGCGCTTTGGTCGCGCCGGTGGCGAGAACGATCGCATCAAAATCGCGACGGAGTTGATCAATTTTTACATTCTGACCGATGTCGGCATTGCATTTGAAGATGATGCCACAGTCGGCCATGAATCGGATGCGGCGATGGACGGTTTGTTTGTCCATTTTGAAATCGGGAATGCCGTAGAGTAACAGGCCGCCCGGTCGATCCGCGCGTTCAAAAACGGTCACGGAATGTCCCGCGCGATTAAGTTGCTCCGCCGCCGCGAGACCTGCGGGACCGGATCCGATGATCGCCACTTTTTGGCCCGTGCGTCTTTCGGGGGCGGTTGATCGCACCCAGCCTTCTTTCCACGCGCGGTCGGAGATGCTTTGTTCGATCAGTTTGATCGTCACCGGTTCATCATTGATCGCCAGCACACACGCCTGCTCGCAAGGGGCTGGGCAGACGCGGCCTGTCCATTCGGGAAAGTTGTTGGTTTTTGCCAACGCGTCGTAGGCTTCTTGCCATTTCCCGCGGAAGACCATGTCGTTCCAATCGGGGATCAGATTGCCCAGCGGACATCCGTTGTTGCAAAATGGCACGCCACAATCCATACACCGCGCCCCCTGCTTACGCAGTTTGTCTTCGGGAAGTTCCAGATAGATTTCATCCCAATCCAGCACCCGCAGGTGAACCGGTCGCTTTTTGGGAGTTTCGCGGGTGTATTCTTTGAATCCGGTGGGCTTACCCATAACGATACGTCTTTACTGTCTAAAAAACGCCACAACGCAATGGCTGGCGTCCCCGCAGCGGTTGGTGAAGGCGGGACGATCATCCTAAGGAAAAATCGCATTCGGATCAAACGGAACTGTAAATCGGGTACATTGCGGGCTATGAAGCCTTTGCGGATCGGATCTCTCCAACTCCAGACGCCATTGATATTGGCGCCAATCGCGGGGTATTGCGATGTCAGCTTTCGATTGATCGCCCGTCAATGCGGGTTTGTCGGCTTGGCTGTCACCGATTTGTTGAGTCCCGAAGGCATTTTGCGCGCCACCGCGCACACCATGAATCTGGTCGCGACGTGTGAGGAAGATTCGCCGCTTTCGATGCAATTGTATGGCGCGGATGTCGATCGGCTGTGCGAGGCTGCGCAATGGGCGGAGGATCGCGGGGCGCATGTGATCGACATCAACATGGGCTGCCCGGTGGATAAAATCACCAAGCGCGATGGCGGTAGCAAGTTGTTGTGTGATCCGGATCGAACCGTGCGGATGGTCGAGCGATTGATCAAGGTATTGAAACATACGCCGTTGACTGCGAAATTACGCTTGGGATGGGATGATAGTTGTATCGTCGCGCCGAGCCTTGCCCATCGGTTGGAAGAAGCAGGCGTTGCGATGATTACGATCCATGGGAGAACGACAGAGATGAAGTTCAGCGGGCAGGCCCGTCTCGACGGCATCGCCGAAGTGGTGGCTGCCGTGAAAACAATCCCCGTCATCGGCAATGGCGATATCAAATCGCCACAGGACGCCAAACGTATGTTTGATGTCACCGGCTGCGACGGCGTGATGATCGGCCGCGGTGCGCTAAGCCAGCCATGGATTTTCCGCGATACCTGGAGCTATTTAACCACCGGCATCATTCCGCCAACGCCATCGATAGAAGAAAAATGCGGGATGATGCGCCGGCACTTCTACAATATCTGCCATTACCGATCCGAACGCGCCGCCGTCACCGAATTGCGCAAGCGCGTCAGTTGGTACGCCAAACAGATGCACCCGTGTCGGATGTTGAAAGACGACGTTCGCGTCATCAATTCCGCCGCGGATTTTGATCACGCGATCGCGCGGTTTTTGGATTGGCGTGCAACCCAGCCAACCGACAGTGAGATGATCGAAACCGACACCACTGTTGAATCCGTTGCACCCAGCTACGCCTCCGCGTAATGCGGCGTATCTTTACATTCAGGGCTTCATGAATATCGAACCCATCGCATCCGCATTGGAAAAAAATAGTCGCAGAGATCACGAAAGGAGCATGAACAACCTCGAACTCGTCCTCATTGTCATGCTGAGGTACGCCGAAGCATCTACTTGAACCGCAAAAATCAAGGCGGTTTTGACGCGTCAGGTAGTCCTTTCGGAGTACCTCATGGCGACAGTCGTGGGTGAATCGCTTAGGCAGAGGACCCCCATGATCGTTAGAATTGCATTCGGTTTTTCAACGCTCTCACGGGCGAGACGCCCGTGCTACGAAATACCCTCACATATCGAGCTATATACCACCCGGCAAGAATGTGTACGGCCGACATCCTCACCCGATTCGCGCGATTTGGGGACAACTCTTCTCTGTGCCTTTGTCTCTGTGGCTTATCCGCATTTTGCAATTATTCGCCTGTTGGTTTTTGCATCACTGGTGCAAATCAAACCTCTGACGAAGCAAGGGCGGCTGGCTGATGTGCCGCGCAGGTGTGATGCGGGTCGCCGATGCCCATGGCTTGCAGATCACACGCGAACATCTGATACACCAGCTCTGGCGGCATGTGATGCGGCGTGTCGTGATAATGCAGGTGCATGTTCAAACAGGCAACCCGATCGCTCATCGCGGTCACCGCGCGCAGGTCGTGGCTGACGAAAACGAGCGTCAGTCCTAGATCGGCTTTGAGTTGCGCGATCAGATCGACAAACGCGCGTTGGTTTCGCATGTCGATGCCGGTGGTCGGTTCATCGAGAATCAGAATCTTCGGCCGCGGTGCCAGCGCCCGGGCGATTAACGCGCGCTGCAGTTGGCCGCCGGAAATATGCGATACGGGTTGATCGGCGATATCGGTCAACGCCGCGCGTTCGATCAGTTCATCGACGAACCGCAAATCGTCAGCCGCGTGCGAGCGCAACATGCCAGTGCGGCCTGCCAGTCCCATCTGCACCAGTTGGCGCACGCAGATCGGAAATCGCGATTCAAAACTCGGATTTTGCGGCAAGTACCCGATTAAATCCCCTCGCGCCACCGCCTTTGGTGGCGATAACCCCGCGATACGGATTTCGCCGCGATCGGGCTTTAGCAATCCGATTAACAGCTTGATCAGCGTGGTTTTCCCCCCGCCGTTCGGACCGATCAATCCGAGGGTTGTGCCCGCTTCGACTTGCAGATCGATCCCGCACAACACCTTGGTGCGTTCGTAAGAGAAGTCGAGCGATTTAATGTCAATGATCAGAGCCATTTCTGTATGCAAGTATAGGGCAAATGCGGGTGAGTGTCATTCATATTCATCCTACACATTCAGCACGCATCATTATCCCGCGCATGAAAAAACCCCGTGACATCGCTGGTGAGCGACGGAACGGGGTTTGATGAGAGATCAGTTAAACGTGCCTGTTCGGCTACACGTCTTAAGCGCGACGCCGACGACCCAGTGCGAGTCCCGCCAAACCCAGCAAGCCGAGGGTGGCGGGTTCGGGGACGACGCTGAGCGATCCGAAGCGCACCGTATAGTCGTCTGCGCCTTGCCAGCCTTGCAGTACGGCCTGTTCGATTTCGACGCCGACTTGGTCGTAAGTCGGGTCGGTGATGCTGGCGACGACGATGTCGTTGAACAAGTAATCAACCGTTCCGCCGGCGACCAGTCGCAGCGCGAGCGTATTGTAGGTGCCATAGTTGATCGCAGGAACGCCGCCGGTTCCGGGGGTGAGATCCAGGATGAAGTCGTCGGTAAGCGGGTTGCCATCGAAGCCGTTGATGGTGGGTGTGAACAAACTGACGAATGGCCCGTTCGTGGGGGAAGCACCGCCGTAGTGGTAGATGCCGACGGTGGGGTAGTTGTGAAGGCCGGGGTTCGATTCGGACGGATTGTTGATGCGTGCCCAGAGGTCGCCCGCTCGAACGTTCACGTTGTTTTCCCAGTTCGCGGGAACGAACAAGCTTGCGGACAGGATCGATCCGTAGCCGGCATTGAATTCACCGTTGGTCGCGATGCCGTGGAAATCGTAAAACGAGCTGGGTCCGAAGGGGTCGGCGGTGGTGACGTTGAGGGTCAGGTCACCGGGGTTGCTCGTGTTGACGTCGAAGCCGCCCGGATTGGCGCGGTCGGTGCTGAATTGCGATGCGGTCGCCGGGTTGGTGAAATCATTCATGTAATCCGCCGATGCGGATTGAGTTGTCGCGACGAACGAAGTAATCGCCGAGAGGCAAACGACGGACGCGACGGATCGGTATGACTGGCTCATGATAATTCCTTTTCCCCGACTTTTGTGTTTGCCCTTCGTCTCATGGGGTGTGGAGACGGGGCAGAAACGATCGATGCTTAGACGTTTTTTCTGGTGCAGTACGCCTGCGACTCAGAGGTTCTAAAGACCGGCCTTCCAATTTCTTGCAAAGCCGGTTGAAAGACGTTTACCGACGGATCGGAGACTTCATTGCCATGGAGTTCATCAGCAACATCAATCGCGGGTCGTTGATGTCTGACACCATGGCGATGGCGCCCAATTGTCTGGCCCTTGTTTCGATCAGTGGTTCGGTCCCCACGGCCACCCAAGATGGGGCGTGAGAAATCGTACGAAGCCACTGGCTTAGTTCGACAATCGCCGGTCCGATGCTGTCCCCCCCAACCAGCATCAGGTCAAAGTGCAGCGCGGTCACCAGGTCGACCGCCTGTTCGACGTCCACGACGGCGACGCAGGTCAGCCCGGGGCGTTCGAAGGCTGCCAACCCCGGCACGCACAACCCGAGCACCCTGTGGTGCGCGACCTGCCGTCGTGTCACGGGTCGGGGTGTAGCGACGGGTCGGGCG
>JBBQXB010000101.1:0-12199 GCA_038210015.1 Tepidisphaerales bacterium | reverse complement strand
CTGGTTTGTCATTGTCTGAATCTGCCACACACTATTTGGAACCGCTGGCGTCGCAGCTACGGGCAAGTCTTAACCATGATAGGGATTAGATCCTTCATAAACCGACTCGCGATTTAGCGCGATCGCGCAACCACTTTTCGATCATTGCGGCGTCACCGTCGCGTAAAAGTGCTGATAAATCAGACAATTCCCGCGTAAAGTTGTCCAGACTGTCAACCAAGTTGTCGCGGTTTTCGATAAAAATGTCGCGCCAAAGGGCTGGGTCGCCGGCGGCGATTCGGGTGGAATCGAGAAACCCTTTCCCACGCAGATCGAGTGATTCCGCCGACTGCACGCCCACTAACGCCGCTGCGACCGCGTGAGGCAGATGGCTGATCGTCGCGACGAGCTGGTCATGGATCGTCGGCGTATGACGTACGACTCGACAGCCAAGAGTTTGCCAAAAAGTTGATACCCCTTGAACCGCGCATTCGTCAGTCGTGGATTCGGGGGTGACGATGCAGGTTGCGCTTTTAAATAAATCCGCCCGTGCGACGTTCACGCCAGTCTTTTCACTTCCCGCCATCGGATGGCTGCCAACGAAATGAGAGGGGGGACGAATAACTTCGCCGGCGTGGCAGATCGTGGCTTTGGTTGATCCGACATCGGTGACGATCGCGCCAGGTTTCAAATGATTCGCAATCCGCATGATCCACGCGGGAATCTGCCCAACCGGCATGCACAGCACCACCAAGTCCGCATTTTTCACTGCTTTGACGACATCAAGCGTCCAATCGTCGATCGCACCGACCGATTTCGCTTCAATTAACGACTTATCCCGATGAGCACAACCCGTTATCTGACAATCACTTGCATTTTTTTTGGTGCCCAGCCCGATCGATCCACCCAGCAGGCCGAGTCCGATAATAGTCAAGTTCTGGATCATGGGTTTCCGATGAGACTAACATCAATCAGCGTCATATTGCTAACGCGCCGCGTTTGAAATGAAGATCGTGGATCGGTCGCGGCGTGTCAAACAACTTGCTCCCCAACGTCTTAACGTTACGCTATCGGACGAAAAGTATGAGTACCTCAACCCTCGCAACCCCATCGTCCACCGACACCCGACCCGCGCTTCGTCATACCCTGGGGTTTGAACAACCCCTGGCGAAGCTCGAACAGCAGGTCTCGGAACTGGAAAACATCCAATCCCAGAAACAGGTCGATTACACCTCCGAGATTCGCCAGCTTCGCAGCAACTATACGTCGCTGCTAAAAAAGACGTATGAAAATCTGTCGCCTTGGGAAACGGTGCAGGTCGCCCGTCATCCGCAGCGGCCTCAATTTCGCGATTATGTGGAGATGATTTGCCGCGAGTTTCGCGAATTACACGGCGACCGTCGATACGCCGACGACAAAGCCATCGTCTGCGGGCTGGCACGTCTCGGCGGACACAAAGTCGTTTTGATCGGACATCACAAAGGCCGCGATACGAAGGAAAAAATCGCCTGTAATTTTGGTTGCGCGCATCCCGAAGGTTATCGCAAGGCATTGCGTTGCATGAAGTTGGCCGAAAAGTTTGGTCTGCCGGTCGTTACGTTGGTTGATACCGCTGGCGCGTATCCGGGGTTGGGATCGGAAGAACGCGGCGTTGCCGAGGCGATCGCGGTCAACATGATGGAAATGTCGCGACTTCGCACGCCGATCGTTTCGGTCATCACCGGCGAAGGCGGCTCAGGCGGGGCGATCGGCATCGCGGTCGCGGATAAAGTCGCGATGATGGAACACGCTTGGTATTCGGTCATCAGCCCCGAAGGCTGTTCGGGCATTTTGTGGAAGGGTTCTGAAAACGCCGCCGACGCCGCTGCGGCATTAAAATTGACCAGTAAAGACCTGAAGCAGAACGAAATCATCGACCAGATCATCCCCGAACCCCTCGGCGGCGCCCACCGCGATCCACACACCGCCGCCCACAGCCTCGAACAGTATCTGGCCAAGACGATCAAAGATTTGAAGCGTTGCAAGACCGAAAATCTGCTGGAACGTCGCTACGACAAGTTTCGTAATCAAGGCGTCTACATCGAAAAAGCCACCCGCACCAACGCCAAGGCGGGGTAATTACGAGCACGACTACGATGGTGTGAAAGCGCGTCTGACGTGATTGGCGCGCGCGATTTTTGCATTGGGTTCGCGTGGACCACTCCAGCAGCCTGCGGAAACTGCTTCGTCTGATAAAACCTTCCGTATCGCATTTGAGAACGCAGATCATTTCGGAAAATGGGTAGTTTAGGATAAATGGGTTATTATCTTACGCGCAAAATTAGGTCGGGAATCAAAAAATAATCGGCAAAGTCTGCGCTCGATTGATCGTAAGTGCTGGATTGTAATGGGATTACGGAAATATCAACAATCTGTCAAGGGGTTCAAGATTTGCGCTTTCGAGCGTCGATAGCTTATATGTCAACATGGAGGATGGCCACCCGGAGTGGTGGTCGGACCCGCGGCTGAGGATCGGCCGCAATAGGATGTTGGTGTGGTGCAAACCCATCGACCATGCAGGAGTAAGACTGATGAGTTCAATCAATGGCCTTGGTGGTAATCTTCCGATTCATCGTGCGGTCAGCAAACCGGTCTATCAACCCGCCGACGTTCAGGCACCCGCCGCCACGTCGCGAAAGGATACGGTTGAGATCGGCAGTATCCAGCCGTTTCTATCCCAACTAAAGGCCAACGATATCCGCGTTGATAAAGTGGCGGATATTAAGGCGCAGATCGCAGCCGGGACGTATGAAACCGACGACAAGCTCACCGCCGCTGCCGACAAATTGCTGGATGACGTGCTGTAAGCCATCCGCTTCACTCGTTTTCGTTCCATTTTCATGACAGACCCGGGCATTGAGCCGCGGGTCTGTTTTTTTATGGATGAATGCTGCCACAGATTTACGCAGATGGATTTGGATGAACACAGATAAGGCTGCGGAAGGGTATTGTGAACCGCAGATGCCGCAGCTAGCGAGATTAAAACGACAACATTTTGCTTAGGTGGATATTGCTAATGGGCGGCATTCTCAGGATTTATGAATGCCACGGGCGAGACGCCCATGCTATGAAATAGCTTGAAATTCGGCTGCCGTGCACCGAGATGAATGCTCCGCATCTGTGCACATTCAGACTCATCTGCGTTACTATTCTTGTTGTCTACATGTGAACCACGCGACTGCGTATCAAACTGCAGCGTGGGCGTGGACTTGCTTTTCGGCGTGGTAGCTGGATCGAACCAGCGGGCCGGATTCGATATGGCGGACGCCCTTGGATTCGCCGTGCTGTTTCCAGAAAGCGAATTCATCGGGCGTTACCCATCGATCGACCGGCAGGTGCTTGGTCGTGGGCTGCAGATATTGGCCTAGGGTGAGAATATCGCAGCCGATCCCGACTAGATCATCCAGCACCGAATCGATCTCGTCTTTTTGTTCGCCAATGCCCAGCATCATCCCTGTTTTGCTTGTAAGTCCTTGCTGTTTCACGATCTGCAATAGATCCAACGATCGGCGATATTTCGCCTGCGGGCGAACGCGATAGTATTGCGACGGAACGGATTCGATGTTGTGGGCGAGGATTTCGGGTCGTTCGTTGATGACCAGTTGCAACGCGTCCCAGTCGCCGCAAAAATCGGGGATGAGCACTTCGATGCTCGTGCCCGGCGATTGTTTTCGGATTTGTCGGATCGTTTCAGCCCAGACTTCAGCGCCGCCATCGGGGAGTTCATCGCGATTCACACTGGTGATGACGACATGCCCCAGCGCCATGACGGCCACCGCGTCGCCGACGCGGCGGGGTTCATCTAAATCGAGTTCAGGTGGGCGTCCGGTCGCGATATGACAAAAGCCGCAAGCGCGCGTGCAGACATCGCCGAGGATCATCAGCGTGGCGGTTCCCGCGGACCAGCATTCGCCAATGTTCGGGCATTTGGCGGATTGGCAGACGGTGTGCAGGCGGTTGTCATCGACCAGTTTTTTGAGGGCTGCATAACCTTCACCGCCGGGCATTCGCATTTTTAACCAGGACGGCTTGCGCGGGCCTTTGGGGATATCGGTGATGACCAGATGGGAGAGGGATAACGACATCTTGATGATTCACATCCTACGCGCGCAGCGTTTTGCTGACAACTAATCTGTTTGCGACCCCATGAATCTTCACGATGTACCCAGCGACAAAAGATAGCGGCCACCAGAGATACAGAGGCACAGAGAGAAAACACAATATGGAACCGCAGATGACCCAGATTGCGCAGATAATTAAATGCAGTTTTGAAATCTGCTGCAGTAGCGGAATCTGGGGTTAAAACCCTTCTGCGCCCACAGTGTATCAGTGGCGGATCCAGCTATTGCGGCGATAGGAGAGGCGTGGGCGAGATGAATCAATGCGTCCGATAACCGGCGTGAAGTATCAAAATCATCGCATCTGCGACAATATGCGCTAAGCTTGTCGTGTATTAGGGTTATGTCGGAAGGAAAGTGACGGTAAACTCTCGCCGATATCAGGTGAGGATACGACGATTTTTTGAGTTAGCTGGAAGGCAAAATGATTCATCCGTGGCACGACGTTACACCCGGCGAAGATATTCCGCAGGAATTTCAGGCCGTGATCGAAATCCCTTTCGGTTCGAGCGTGAAATATGAATTGGACAAGGCGTCCGGGCTGATCAAGCTCGATCGCGTGCTGTTCAGCGCGGTTTTTTATCCCGCGAATTACGGATTTATCCCCCAGACGCTGGCCGAGGATGATGACCCGATGGACGTGCTGGTTTTTTGCCAAGAAACGGTCGTGCCGTTGACCTTGATGCATGCGCGAACGATCGGTTTGATGACGATGATCGACGGGGGCAAGAAGGATCACAAGATCATTGCAATCGCGACCGAAGACCCCGAATACAACAGCTACCGCGAAGCCAGCGAAATGCCGCCACACCGGCTGATGATGTTGAGGCGTTTTTTCCTCGATTACAAACATCTTGAGGGAAAACAGGTCGAGGTAGAAGAAATCCAAAGCGCCTCGGCCGCCTATCCGGTGATCGAAGACGCGCTGGCGCGGTATTCAAGACAGCGGCGCAAGGGGTTTAAGGCTTAACGAAACCGAACCGCAGATTGCGCAGATGCCGCAGATGAAATGCCGCATCGGATGCCGATGGGCGGGTTGCATTCGCGCCGGTCAAAATCATGCTCGATGCGAGACGCTACCGCGAGCCGGATATTGCGGTGATGCTGGGGGTAAACAAAGAAAAGCGAATGCGAAAATACTGGTTAGGCGCTGATTTTGTGCTTGAAGTGATAAGCGAATCAAACCAGGAGCATGATTGGGATACCAAGCGTCACGATTATGCCGCAGCCGGTATCGCAGAATACTGGATCGTCGATCCACAACATAAGACGGTAACGAAACTGGCGCTGCAAAACGGCGTCTATGTTGATGAATCAAATTCCAAGGGGTCAATCACCAGCACGATCCTACCGGGTTTTTCGGTGGACGTCGCACAGATGTTCCGAGAAGCCGAAGCGGCTGCTTAAAATCAATGTATTTAGCGTGGGTATCACAGACTCGATCAAAATGTTGTCATCTGTGCAATTTGTGTTTGGTCTCTTTCTTGGACACGCGCACAGAGTATCAATCAGCTTTTGACCTTGATCTCCCACAATTGCCAGGCGATGGGTCGGTAGAAATTGCGGGCGTCGCGGCGGCCGCGGTGGCGGGGGCCTTGGGGGTCTTTGTTCACCTGCGGGATATTCCACCAGGTTAACCGTTCGCCTTGCATTGAGTCGTCTTTCGGACGATTGATGAACCGCCTGATAAAGTCTGGTACCTGTGTTTCCTTCTTATCCTTGATGGCCTTCATAAACTCATTTATGTTGGCGATTGGTTCGATTACAAACACCCGCCGATTCTCCCGTATTGCGTCACGTACCATCCCACGCGCTTGTTCATTTAATTTCGCTTGATCAAAATCTTTCAGCGCATCCTGCAATTGTTTTCCGCGAACCGGATCCATCAGAACCGGATCGTCCGATACCTTGTTCGGTCGGCCATTCACCCAGCCTTTGTCGAAGCTCATCCCATTAAACAGGATCAGATTCCGCTCGAATTGGATGTGATGCAGCAGCCCTTCATCGCGGCTGATGAGTACCGCGCCGTCTGGGACGAGCTTGCGGACAAAGTCATAGTTGACCAGTTGCCAGTTGCGGTCATGCGAATCTTTTTCCAACTGTTTGACGCTGTTGTCGGCTTGCACCGCGATACTGAGAAATGCGATCACCCCGGCTGAAAGCGTGGGGACGATTGATTTGCGTAACAGCGTCGATGCGGCGATCGCTGCACCCCAGGCACTCAGCATTACTAGCGACGAAATAAACACCGGGCGATCCATTCGCGTGGCGAATACGCTGGGTTCATCGTTGAGGTATTTGTCCATCGGGATAAGAATCGGCTTGCGTTCAATCGCCGGATCGTCGTTTTTTTGTGCACTAATCGCCTGAATGTCCAGCCGTAGCGCGAAGTGCCCGATCACGCCCGCGCCCAATCCGCCAAAGGTCAAAACCAATACGACAAGATACGCCGGGACGTTTTTCGGTTCTTTCGGGACCAGATCGCGGATATGCGCCACCAACCAGAACCCACCAACCAGCATCGGGGGAAGAATCGTCAGCACGAATCGCAAATACCCAACACCATCGGGCGCCCAATAGTAAAAAGTGTAAATCGTCAGACACGGCCCGATCCATAGCCATAGGAAAACCGCAACCCGCCAATTCCACCAGAACATCGCAATCAGCCCCGCAATCGCGATCGGCATCATAAAAAACAAGCCATTTTCACTGAGTTGGCGGGTGATTGTCTCCCAGTTGTCATAGAAAAATGCCCATGCAAACCCGGTTGATTCGTTCGTCGCGTCGTAGCCGGTTAACGTGCCCATCTCAAACCAGTTGTAGGTCAGCAGCACCGCGACCGGGATCGCCCAGCCGACGCCAATCAACGCGGATTCGATCCAACTTCGCAATGATCGCCAGTTCAGATTTACAATTGCGGCAAACACCAATGGCAGTAGGAGTGCGCCTTCGGTGTAGCGGATTGTTGCGGCGTATCCGACGAGAAACCCGCCGAGCATTGCCCACATCCACCCGCCGCGCCGCCACCAGTGCAACACGCAGATCATGCCCCAGACGCAGCAAAAGACGGTGCTGGCGTGGCTGTTGGGATTGTTGACCAGATAATTGGTTGTCGGGCTTGTCGCAAAGACCAACATCGCCAGCAGCGCCGGAAACGATCCGGTAAATTGTCGCGCTAAAAAGAATACGCCTAGCACGGTCAGCGACATCGCGATCGGCGAGACCAGATGCGCCAGCGCCACGCCGTGCGTTCCGCCGATCCATAGCGCAATCGCGTAAATTAGAGGAAGTCCCAGCGGGTATTTTGGATAAAAATGTTGCGGGTTATTCGACGCGCTGACCCACATATTTGCAATAAACTGATGCGGATCAAACAGGTTCGGTTTGCCGATTTGCGTCGGTGCCTGCTCCATCGATAGCGTTTGGGCGAACATTTTCCCGCCGACGAGATACCCGTTCTGATCGACGCCTTGATGGGCTGGGGTCCAAAAATTCAGCACCACACAAAAATATGCCACGGATATCAAGATCGCCAAGAAAACATAGATCCACCGTTTCGCTCGGTTTTCAATCGGTAGTTCCGGCACACCCGATCTCGCAAGTGGTGCTACATCAACGCTTTGCGCTGCATAATCGAGTACGGTCTGGACGGGCGGATCGATAGGACTGTGAATCGCGGCAGTGGACATCTGTGTCAAAGTCTACCGCTAATGCCGAAGGATGTTGAGGGAAGAGGAATCTGAATGCAGAAGGATGAAGGATGAAGGATGAAAAAATCGGGGTTCGTGACTCGGGGTTCGTGACTCGTGAAATACATTTGCAGTTCCACCGCATGGCAAATCACGAATGACGCAGGAATTTCCCAATATCAAAATATCAAAATATCAAAACACAAAACACAAAACCCAAAACCCAAAACCCAAAACCCAAAACACCTACCCCTCATTTCCAATTGACGTTCGCCACCGGCGCGACTAACGTTCTAAACGTTTCGTCATTCATCTTTTTCAAAAGGAAAAACCATGCCTCATCAACTTCAGCCGCTTAAGTATCCGTCCAACGCAATCGAGCCTTATATCGACCAGCAGACGATGGAAATCCATCACGGCAAGCACTACAACACCTACGTCACCAACTACAACAAAGCTCTCGAAAGTGCACCGCAGCTCGATGGCAAGCCGTTGGCAGACGTGCTGGCGAGCAATATGGCGGCGGTGCCGGACGCGATCAAAACCGTCGTTCGTAACTCCGGCGGCGGGGCGAGCAACCACGAAATCTTCTGGGATCTGCTCACCCCAGGCGGGCCCAAACAGCCCGTCGGCAACCTCGCTAAAGCAATCGACGCCGCATTCGGATCATTCGATAAGTTCAAGGAAGAGTTTACCAAAGCCGCGACGACGCGCTTCGGTTCCGGCTGGGCCTGGCTGACCAAAGCCGGCAGTACACTTGAAGTGTCGTCGTCGGCCAATCAGGACAGCCCCTACATGGAAGGCAAAACGCCCGTCGTGGGACTGGATGTGTGGGAGCACGCTTATTATCTGAAATATCAGAACAAGCGTCCTGATTACATCACCGCTTTCTGGAGCGCGGTGAATTGGCAAGTCGCGGAAGATCGCTTCAACGCCGCGAAGTAGTGCGCTGTAGCCGCGACGCCTGCGTCGCCCATTCTAATGGTGGGTCGTAGCTTACGAATGGGCGCGGGGCAGGCGTAGCAGCTACGAGGAGCATGTCGATGCCACCATTTCCGCAGCTCGAAACCTATCTGCCTTTGATTCAACTCGCCCGCGCCGAAGACCTCGGTGCGGGCGTTGATGATGTCACGTCGCGATTGTCCGTCGATGCAAACGTGATCGGCATCGGCATGCTGGTGCAAAAGCAGGCGGGCATCGTTTGTGGGCTGCCGATGGTTGAGCAGATTTGCCGCATTTATGACGAGCGTTTGCTGGTGCAGATGCTCCCGGGATTGGAAATGCGGACGATCGAAGGTCGTTTCAGCGATTCAAATCCTACCAACCTGATGCGCATCCGCGGGCCACTGCGGTCGTTGCTGGCTGCTGAACGGGTGGTGCTGAACTTTGTGCAGCATCTATCGGGCGTTGCGACACTGGCGAATCGGTTTGTGAAGCAGATCGAAGGCACAGCCGCGCACATCGTCGATACGCGCAAAACGATGCCCGGCTACCGCGCGCTGGATAAATATGCGGTGCTCGCGGGCAAGGCGGCCAATCATCGGGTCGGCTTGTACGATATGGTGCTGGTCAAGGACAACCATCTGGCCGCACACCCAATCCAAAACTTAAAAAAAGCGGTGACGGGAATCGTTCAGCAATCGCGCGCAGAAGATTCATCCCGCCAGATCGAGGTCGAAGTCGATACCCTTGAGCAGTTTCGCGAAATCCTGCACATCGAAGGCATCGATTTTGTATTGCTGGACAACATGGATTGCCGCACATTGGTTGAAGCCGTCGCATTGCGCGATGCGGCGGGCAAGCGGGGCAAGTTGCTGCTCGAAGCGTCCGGCGGCGTGAATCTGGACACCGTGCGGGCGATCGCAATGACCGGCGTCGAACGCATCAGCGTCGGCTCGATCACACATTCTGCGCCGGCATTGGATATCGGGTTGGATATCAATTGTCGCCTCTCGCCTTAAAGCATGACAATTCCCTCGGCCGTCGGGTATTCAGATGTGCTGAGTATGCTCTCAGATTCGCAGACCTGACTCGTCCATAAACACGCCACGACGGATATAATAGGCCATGATTCTTTCCCGCATCGCACTCAGTCTGCTATCGTTACTGCCTATGCTTACGCTTCACTCTCACGCATCGGCGGATGAACCCAAGACGCTAACCTTCTATATCGGCGGCTACACGTCGGCGGAAGGCAGCAAGGGCATCCAACGTGCCACGATCGATTTATCCAATGGGTCTTTCACAGAACCGGTGCTGGCGGGGGAAGTGAAAAATCCATCCTTCGTCGCAGCCCATCCGACATTGCCGGTGATCTATTCGATCATGGAGATCGGCGAGTTCGACAAACAAAAATCCGGTGGCGTCGCGGCGTTTGCAATCCAAGACGATGGCGGCCTGAAGCAACTCAACGCCCAACCCACCGGCGGACAAGGACCATGCTTCGTCTCGGTCGATCCGACCGGCAAATACCTCTTCGTCGCTAATTACAGCGGTGGAAATGTCGCGGCGTTCTCGCTAACTCCGGATGGCGCGATCGGCGATCAAATCGGCACGGATCAACATCACGGATCTGGCCCGAACCCCAAACGCCAACAGCGGGCGTTCGCGCATTGTTTTGTCCCCTCGCCACAAGGATCGTTCGCATTATCTGCTGACCTGGGTTGCGATCGGATTTTCGTCTATCAATTTGGCGACCCCGCCGCCGACAGCTTCAAGCCCGCCGCCACGCCAAGCGTGTCGACGCCGGCCGGGAGCGGGCCGCGGCATATCGCGTTTCATCCGACCAAACCGGCGGTGTATGTCGTGACTGAATTAAACAACACCGTGCTGACTTTTTCATGGGACGCCACCACCGCTGCGATGAAACAGATTGGCGAAGTTTCGACGTTGCCGAAGGATTTTTCCGGATCGACCACCAGCGCCGAGGTCGCCGTGCATCCGAATGGCAAGTTTGTCTACAGTTCCAATCGCGGCCACGACAGTATCGCGGTGTTTGGCGTCAATGATGATCTAACGCTGACGCCCATCGCCCACACCAAAACCGGCGGGCAGCAGCCGCGGCATTTTGCGATCGATCCGACCGGCGCCTATCTGGTCGTCGCGAATCAAAAAACGGATGATATTTTCAGCTTCAAGATCGACCCCGCCACCGGCACGCTCAGTTCCACCGGCCACTCAATCAAGCTCGATGCCCCATCCTGCATCCGATTCCTGCCGATTCAGAAATAGCGTTCATATATGATAACGCTGGCGGGAAAAAATTGACGGCCGACGCGCAGAGGCCGCAGAGAAGATGGATGTCCACAAATTTCGCGAACCAGACGTTTCATGCGTGAGTCACTCACGGCTAACATTTTGTCGCAGCGACGGGCGCGTGGATCACCCACGATCCGGATAATTTCATTCGAGGATCATTTTGCGATACGGCGCGGCTGCCCGCTCTCGATTCGGGCATTGAATACGTTTGAATCCTTGCAACACTCCTTCGTCATTCACCAACAAACCCGCCCGGCGATGGAAGTATCGCCGGGCGGGAGGGAAGGATGGTGAAGATGAATCGATTAAAAGGGTACTACCGACGACGACGACCCAACGCCAGACCCGCAAGGCCCAGCAGGCCGAGCGTGGTGGGTTCGGGAACGACGAAATCGGTGGAGTCCAACGCGCCTGCCGGTGTACCGATAGCGGTGTCACTGAAGGTCCAGTTGCTCAGATTAGCAACTGCCGTTTTAGCGGCAGCAATGGTGAGAAAGGTACGCGTCCCGGTGTATTGAGCATTATCGACTGTGCTGGTCGGGCCTAGATCGACGTTTGCAGTACTGAAAGCCGAGGGGAGGTACGAATTATTCGACGTTGCAGTTCCCGTTGTGATCCAGCCACTGTTCGCACCGTTGATGGCCGCGATCGCAGTGCCAGTGGTGTCCGTGCCTTCGAACATGAACACTTGATCGCCGCTGCTGGAAATGCCGCTTAGACGACCGGTTGCTGCGCCGCCGACATCAAAGCTTTGGTTGCCTGAAAGCGGATCGGTTGCGAATACAACCTGACCTGCGCTCAAGCCTCCTGCGGGAACGGTCCACGCGACTGTGTTTTCGGTTGCGGCGAAAGCCGAGCCGCTATAGCTGTTGTCGGTGAAGAATAACTGCGTACCAGCCGCAACAGGTACCCATGCGACGATCGTAAAACCATCTGGCGAGTCGGAATGGAAGCCAAGGAACGAAATATCTCCGGTTGCCAACGCGGCATTGGCGTACGACGCCGACAATGCGCTGGTGACCGCAAGACCCAATAATGCTTTTTTCAGCATAAATTTCTCCCGCCCTTGATAAGGGCATATGTGAGTAAAACGAAACTCTGTCAATCCGGAAGAAC
>JBBQXB010000100.1:0-12531 GCA_038210015.1 Tepidisphaerales bacterium | reverse complement strand
GATGCGGGCATTGGGCAGCCAGTGGATTTATACCGGCGAATACCGATCGCTGGATGATGACATGAACGTACTGATGAGCGTGACGCCTGATTCGCTGCGTAAACTGATGGATGATTTTACGTTCGACCCAATGACGATTTGCACGCTAGGCCCGACGTAACGAAGAAATAGGCCACAGATTACCCAGATGAAGACGGATGGATGCGGATAAGACAGAATCAATTTCGGCGTTGCAATTCTTGTTTAATTTCAGTGAGGGTTTCGTTGATTCTGAAAATGACGATGAAGACTTCGCAATAAAGCCGCCAGAAGATGATGCCTAAAACAGTTCCAAAAACAGCAAAAAAAATACCGAGCGCGGCTACACCGATGCTTCCTCTTGGTCCTGAAGTTGCAATGATAGATGTTATTAGCATGACCAATGCCCACCCCACAATCAGGATGATACCGATAATGAAAATAGCTTTGATAAACGGCACTGCGAGCATGAAACGAAAGTTCATGAAGTCGCCGAAATTCCAGCCTTTGGTTTTTTGGGTGGCGGAACGATATGGCATCGTGCCAACCGAACGTGCCGCCGGCGCAGCATAGGCGGGGATGTTCGCGACGGGTTCGGCTACGTATTCTGGTTCCGGTTCCGCAATATCAAAGTCTATATGGTCTGGCGGCGCGTAAGCTGCGGGTGCCGCGGGCTTGACCGCTGCGGGTTTGGTTTCGCCTTTCAACGCGGCTGCCAATTCCGGTGCTTTAGATGCCTTTTTCCAGTCCGGCCAACCGTCTTTCCAGACCATATCATTGGGTTTGATCAAACCGTTTTTTGCCGCTTTGAGGATTGCCTCAAGCGACACCGGACCCATTTGGTTGCCGTCTTGCGAGTAATACCATTCCGCCATTTTATATGCCCCGGTAGAGTTGATGCGAACATATCAAGCTGAGTTGAAATTACCAATTATTGACTCAATAGTGACAGCCCGCCTGCGCGGGTGTAACTTCAAGGTATGTCCACACGCAAACCCAATATCCTGCTTATCACAACTGATCAGCAACGCTATTCTGCGATGGGTATTAATGGCAATCCGATATTGCGAACGCCGAACATGGATGCGCTGGCGGCGGCGGGGACGAACTTTTCTCGCTGTTACGTCACCTGTCCGGTCTGTATCCCGGCGCGGCGGACGCTACTCAGCGGATTGCATCCTGATACGCACGGCATGCCGGGGTATCGCGACGGATGGGAGTTTGATCCGCAGCACACGATGCCGGGGTGCTTGAGTGCTGCCGGTTATCAAACGCAACTCGTCGGCAAACTGCACCTGCACCCGCAACGCAAGCGGTACGGGTATGATCACATGGTCTTGTCGGATTCGGCCAATCATCGCCCGACGTCACCGAATCAAATGCATAATGATTACACCCGATGGCTGATCGAGCACGGGCATTCGCATCATTCGACGAGTCATGGCATCAGCGGAAACGGCCGCGTGGGTCGTCCGTGGACGTTGAACGAAGAATTGCATCACACCAGTTGGGTCGCAGAGCAGTCGGCACGATTTTTCGAAACGAATCTCGATCCGTCCGTGCCGTGGTTTCTGCATGTTAGTTTTGTTGCGCCGCACCCGCCATTGATTCCGCCTCAGGCATATTGGGATCGGTACGCGAATCGCGCGGAATTGTCACCAGTGATTGGCGAATGGGCCCCGCAACACTCTGCCAAGCCCGGTCGTGCGCCCGATGCTGGGTATGGGCCTTTCGATCCTGCGGAAATCCGCGACGCGATGGCGGGGTATTATGGGCTGATCAGTCATGTCGATGATCGCATCAACTATATTATCGAACGCTTTTTTGAGAACGGCAACGCACGCTCGAACGAACTGACCTACATCCTGTTCAGTTCAGACCACGGCGAAATGCTCGGCGATCATCACCTGTTCAGAAAATCGCTGGCGTATGAATCGTCGGCGCATGTTCCGTTCTTCATCTCAGGCAGAAATGTCGATTTACCGCGCGGGCAGACCAGCGATGCTCTCGTGGGATGGGAAGACATCATGCCGACCGTGCTCGATCTGGCAAGCGTGCGGATCCCGGATGGGTTGGACGGGCGTTCTCTCTTGCCAATCCTCAACGATTCATCCCGCAGCGTTCGCGACGAATTGCATGGTTTATGTTTTGATCGCAATGCGCCCCATCGGTATGTCGTCAGCGGTTCGTATAAATACATCTGGTACACGCAGACCAACGAAGAGCAATTATTCGATCTGGCGAACGATCCGAAAGAGTTGCGCGACCTCTCCGCCAACGCATCGTTGCTCGCGCCGATGCGTGACAGGATGGAACCTGTAGCGGCGCGAACAAAACTCACCTACGATCGCAATGCCCTTAAGCCCTGCTCGAATCAAACGCCTACTGCGCTACATTACGTCAACTGACAAGATCCACGCGCCGCTCGTTTACCGTCGCCTCTTGATGCGGACTTTTCCTCATAAGCTCTGTATAAATAAGCATTTAGATTTCGCATAATGACTCTAGGCGGAGCATAATTTCCACGCCAGCGGGTCTGAACAGTCCAAAAAACATCCCTCTCGATCATTCACCTCCCGTTCACGTACCCACTCGTGAAAACCATCACAAGCGGTTGTCGTATATACACTTAGGAGAAGTAAATCTTTTGGGATTTTAACTCAATGGATCGACCATGACATCCGATATCTATAGGAAGCTCTCACACGCGGTTGGCTTGCGACGATTGGCATGTCGTAGCAGGCAGGCGTCGTATATCCCCGCATGGTCGCCGGAGAAGGTCATGGCCCGTCTTGTATTAATTTGTTCCTGCCTGCTCCTTCTCGGCGTATGGATTCATCCCTACATGAGCGGTGCATTTGAATCTTCCTCAAGCGCTTCAACGACCAATCCATCGACAACGCAAGCTGCCTTACCCGCCTCACAACCCGCGACGACGCAGGCGGCACAACAACCCCTGACAACTATTCGCGGCAATGCAGGATTTTGGCGTCTGGGCAAAACCCAAGATGGTGTCTGGTGGTTTATCTCTCCAGATGGAGACCGCGAGTTTCTCAACACCGTCACGACCGTCCAACCCTTCCAACTTGGCAGGCAGGCGGACGGCGTACATTTCGCCAGCCGTGACTACGACGGCACGGTCGGCCAATACGATGGCGATCTTCGCGCTTGGGCAGAAAAAACCATCACCCGTGTCAAAGACGCCGGTTTCAAAGGCTTGGGTGCCTGGTCGCATCCGATCTTTCACGAGTTCGATATCCCCATCACCCGCGATCTGAACATCTGGAAGCATTATCACAGCGGCAACTACAAACTCTACTCACCGGACTGGGAAAGCTACGGCGACACGCTGATCGAAAAGCTCGTCTCCGGTCTACGCGACAACCGCAATCTGGTCGGCTATTACCTCGATAACGAATTGGATTGGTCTGATGCGTCGGTCGGTCCAAGCATGTATTTCAACGATTTGGAACCAACAGACCCAAACCGTATGCAAGTGATGGCGACCATCCAGCAACTCTGGCCAACCATCGACGAGTTTAACAAGGCTTGGAATACCAGCTTTAACGATTACGCCGACTTCGACGCGCTGGCGAAACTGCCCCGCGATCCAATGAATGCCTACAACAAACTGTTCAGCGTATGGCTAGGCAAATTGTCGGGCGATTATTTCAGGATCACCTCCAGCCTCATCCGCAAACACGATCCGAATCACCTGATTCTTGGCGTGCGCTTCGCCGGTTTCGCACCGCGAGAAGTTGTCCGCGCCAGCAAGCCTTACACCGATGCTCAATCAATCAATTATTATGTCGCCGACGGACTGCTTGATCCGGTCATGTTCGACATGATGTACGAAGAATCCGCCCAGCCGATTCTCATCACCGAATACGCCTTCCATGCGCTCGACGGTCGATCTGGCAATCGCAATACATTTGGATTCCAAGCACAAGTTCCCGATCAACAAGCCCGCGCCGAAGGTTACTCATTATTCACCCAGCGCATGTCGCGCGTGCCTTATATGGTCGGCGCGGACTGGTTTCAGTGGAGTGACGAACCGGCTTCGGGGCGCAGTTCCGATGGCGAAGACGTTAATTTCGGCATCGTCGATGTGGATGATCAGCCCTACACCAAATTGGCCCGTGCGATCCGTGATACCGCCCCCAAACTCAATCCACTGCACGCAGGCAGCAGCACCGATTCGCAGGCGAATGTCTGGCGCGATTCCTTCACCGATTTACCCATGCTGACAGTGTGCAAGCTGCCCCAGCCGCCACGCATTAACGGCAATTTGTCGGATTGGAGTGAGCAATTCCGCGTCACCCCGGTCCAGACAACCAAGACAATCGGCATCGAGCGTAACACCACTCCCCCGCCAAATGTATTCATGGGATGGCGCGATGAAGGGCTTTATCTGGCGTTTGAAGTGTTCGATCAAAACATCGACAGCGTGGCCGCCAGTGATCGGTGGTGGACGCGGGACAATATCGAGTTCTGGATCAGCACGCGCCCGGTGATGACCGACGAGCAGGTCTACAACACTTTTTGTCATCAGTTTTTCTATGTGCCTCACGCCAATCCGGTGGACGGCATTCTGGGCACGCTTGGTCAGTGGCACCGCCCGGGCGATGCGCTACAGAAGAATCTGGTTCCGCATCCAAAAGTTGTGCATCAATCTCGCGTATTACCGGATCGGTATACGGTTGAAATATTCCTACCCGCAGAGGCGTTGAATGGCTGGGACCCGGCGAATCACAACGAACTGGCGTTTAATTTCCATATTCGCAATTTCCATAAAGCCGTGGATTATTTCTGGTCAGCGCCGAAAGAATTAACAACGCAATTGCGTCCCAATACATGGGGAAAGTTGGTGCTGTCGAAGGATCATCTCGCCAAACGCTGAGACGCTCCTACGCTGCACCACTTTCTCCTTCAGGATAAACGCGGCATAAAATGCCCACGCCTACAGGCAACTTGCATTGTCTTTGGATATGATATTCCTCGATATGTTAAACGCTCAGGAAACGATTGATAATTTTTATAATGAAATGCGTTGGCGCATCTTGTCGCTGGCAGCAGACATGGATCGCCTGCAGCGTGCGGCGGGCGGGCAGGAACTCATCGGTCAAGATAAGCGTGTCGCGTCACTCAGGCGGTGCATGGAACAACTATTGTCCGATGATGTTGGCCGCGCCGAACGTGTGCAGATGATCCTTTCTGATATGACCCCACCCCCATCCAAGTGAATTCGTATGTTTCGTATTTGCCTGAGCGCGCCGAACACCCTGGGATATCCGTCAGGCGGACATCTATGGGTGTTTTTGAATTGGGCGTTGGGATTTCAATCACTTGGCCATGAAGTGATCTGGCTGGATGTGGTGAATCCAAATGATTCGCCTGAAATGATCGCGCAGATGCTAGGTGTGATGCGGGAACGACTCGCAGCTTTCGGGTTTTCTGATCGAATCGCGCTTTGCACGCCAGAGGGCGAATCCGTTTCTCAAGAGTCGAAATTGCCAGTCGTACCACTTGAATCTGCGCTGACATGCGACCTGCTTTGCGATCATCGCTACAACCTGCCCGCCCGCGTTGTAGAACGCTTCAAACATTCGATGCTGATCGACATTGATCCTGGCCAACTTCAAATCGCGTTGGATTTGGGAACCTATCACCCCGCCCCACATTCTCGTTATTTTACGGTGGGTGAATGGGCGAATTTTCCGAAGCAGACGCAGGTGCATTCCAAAGGTTATGACTGGACATACACACCGCCGCCAGTGGCGCTGGATGCGTGGCCTGTCATACAAGCGGCTGTAGATTCCGCGATGACTACGGTCAGCGGGTGGTACATGAAGAACGAGTGGATGCCCGACTCTGCTGGCAACTGGTACGACAATTCCAAACGTGCTGCTTTTTTGCCTTATCTGGATGTGCCCAAGCAAACCCCGTTGCCGTTGGAATTGTGTATCAACATCGGTAGCTATGAAGAGGAGATTCATTTTCTGCGTGACAAAGGCTGGCGGGTTATCAAAAGCGATTCAGTGAATGATCCGCATGATTATCGTCGTTATCTTCAACAATCGCTTGGCGAGTTTAGTTGCGCCAAACCCGCGTATGTCCAAATGCAAACTGGCTGGCTTAGCGATCGCACCGCATGCTATCTCGCCAGCGGCAAACCCGTGGTGATCCAAAAAACCGGCCCCAGCGACATACTGCCCGACGATTCGGGTGTCCTACGGTTCACAACGCCCGATGAAGCGATTCAATGCCTAAGGCATGTTCAACATAATTACGAATCGCACGCCCTCGCCGCCCGGCAAATCGCTGAAGATCATCTCGACGCCCGCAAAGTGCTTAAACGAGTCTTGGAACAGTCGATTTGATGACCACGGCAATCGTCATGGCAGACTTTTGTCGATAGAATAAACATCTCCATGAAGTTTATTGATCCGCACATTCACTGTGTCAGCCGAACGACCGACGATTACCTCTATATGGCCCGTGCCGGGGTCGTGGCCGTCAGCGAGCCGGCGTTCTGGGCGGGCTATGATCGATCCAGCGCGTCATCGTTTTACGATTATTTCAGGCATCTACTGGATGTCGAACCCAAGCGCGCCGCCCGTTACGGCATCGAGCATTTTTCATGGCTTTGCATCAACGCCAAGGAAGCTGAGAATGTTGAGCTATCGCGCGAGGTGATTGATCTGATCCCCCCGCTTTTGTCGCATCCACGCGTGCTGGGGGTGGGCGAGATCGGGTTAAATAAAAACACGCGGAATGAAATCACGACCTTCGAACTGCAAGTCGATCTGGCAGCCCGCCACGATCAGATGATTTTGATCCACACCCCCCACCTCGCCGACAAGCACAAGGGCACGGACATCATCTGTTCGATTTTGAAAAATGATGCCCGGATTAAGCCGGAGCGCGTGCTGATCGACCACTGCGAAGAACACACGCTGCGTAAAGCGCGTGAATGTGGTTTTTGGGCAGGTTTAACTATCTATCCGGTCACCAAAGTCACCCCACAACGGGCGGTCGATATCATTGAAACATTCGGTGCCGAAAAATTATGCGTCAACAGCGCCAGCGACTGGGGCGAATCCGGCCCGCATATGCTGACCGATACCTATATCGAGTTTATTCGTCGGAAACATTCCGAAGCCGAAGCCGTTGAAATCTTCTTCAATAACCCGTGCCGATTCTTCGGGCAAAGCCCGAAATGGACTCTAAAACCGATCCAGACGCCAAACAATCAACGCTGAGTTACAAATAACCCACTTTTGCGCGAAATCGAAGCACAATGCGTTCAACTTTTGCACACCTTAATTGTATAATGCAATAGATCGTGGTGAAGCGTCACAGTCATCTCACAAGAGTGATGCCCGCAATGTGCCGATAAAGAAATGACCGGCAGGAGTCCGAAAATGTCACATAATCACACCCTACATCGTCTGGCAATTGGCTTAAGCGTCGTCGCCTGCGCGTCGTTTGTCGTTCCTGCTTTCTCTGCCGATGAGACGCCGAACAAGAAAAACAAAGCGGAACGCGAAAAGGTTGCAGGCGGGTCAAAAGAGAAATCAAACGACCGTGCCCCCGAAAAAGCCGCTCAAAATAACGGTCCAAACAAGAATAATCGCGAGAAGACCACTGGCGGATACGATCGGCTGCGCATGGGACCCAACGGTATCCCTATGCCCGCTGACCGAACCGCATCTATCGAAGCTAAGCGTGATCTCGATGAAGCCAAAACGCAACTCACGGCAGCGCTCGGAAGCAGCACCAACAGTTCCGCCGCCGCGATCGATAACGTGTTGATGAAGGACGACGATTACCGACAAGCTGCGCTTGATCTACGTCGCGCCCAAGCAGACTACGATGCGGTTCGCCGTCCGATCTTCGATGCTCTGCGTGCCGATCAATACTACAAAGAACTTGAAAAGCGTGAGCACGATCGTCAACGCGTCATCAGTAATCTGGTGCTGACCGGTCGAGGAAGTTTTGACTGGCTTTTCCCCCACGCGATGGCAGCATTAGAAGTGCGCAAACGCATGACTCGCGAGGAAATCATTTCGCTGGCCCAAGCGCCCGAAGTGGAAGACGCCCGCGAGCGGATGCTAGTCGCCGCCGCCAAGGTGCGTGCGATGAAGTCGAACCATATCGCCCAGACCACCAATTCAGATGCAGCCCGTGCATCAAAGACCGAATTGGACAACGCCCGCGAGCGACTCAAGCAGGCCCAGCAAACCTACAACGGTGCCTTGGCGAATGAAGCGGACTACGAGCAGATTCGCCAGCAATACCTCGCTGAAGTCCGTCGAACCGGCAAAGTCCCTGTCGCAGGGAATTAAGCAGTAAGTGTGCGACGCCGGCGTTTCCGCTAAAGTCGCGAGGCAACTGTACAGATGCGTGCACCTCTACTGCATCGGTGTCCTAATTTATTTCAGCGAAAGCTTCCCCCAAGCCGTCAAATCGCTACTCTTTGACACATGCCCCCAATTGATTGGCCAGCACTTGCGATCGGTTTAATCATCACCTTCTATTGGTCGCGCGTGATCAAGATGGTGGTCAAGACCAAGCGTCTGACAGGCCGGGCTGCAAACTTTCTACCCCCCGAAACGCTTGGCCGAATCCTACGGATTATCTGGTATCCGAATGTCGCGGCATGGGCGATCATTCCCTTGATATGTGCGTTCGGAACTTTTCAAAAATTTTGGGACCTGCCCGCTGTCGAATGGTCTGCCGTCGGATTGGCGATCATCGTGATGTACCTAACGATGATCTGCTGGCGTAAAATGGGTAAAGATTGGCGTATGGGCATCGACCCAAACGAAAAGAACACGCTCATCATCAGCGGCCCGTACGCGATGGTGCGACATCCGATTTACGCTTTGCAATGCCTGTTGGCGGTGACATCGTTCATCGCCGTTCCGAATCTTTGGATGGCGATCATCGCGTTTATCCAGATCATTCTCCTGCAGTGGGAAGCTCGTCGAGAGGAAAAACACATGCTTTCCGTCCACGGCGACACGTACGGGAACTACATGCGGCAAGTTGGTCGATTCATCCCTCGCGGCGTCTACAAACCCTGACGCGGCGGCCTAAAATAACTGATGCAAACTGCGCCGCTCAATGTCTTTCAACAAACCCAGTCTCTCTGGGAAAAAGATCACCCCTACAACGCCGCGCAATTCGCAACGCTGACACTAAACTTCCCGCTTGCGAGATTAACCGAAACTTTTAATCAAGCCGTAAACGATCTCGGCTTGGGAACGTTCGTCCGCGTCGATAACCGCTATTGGATCGATCGCGTTGATTACACATCAAAATCAGTATGTGAAGCGGTTGATCTTGAATCACTGTTGGCGAAGGAATTGAATCGCGCGTTTGATCCGCTGGCGTCGTTTCCGCTGCGCCCGTTTGTGACGACAGAATCGCATCAACAGACGCTGGGCGTGGTGTACCAGCACTGGGTCGCCGACAGCGTTTCTGTCCGCATCTTCATGCGTGCCTGGTTATCCCGATTGCTTGATCGTCCCGATCTTCGCCCTCAAAAAATCAGGCTCGACAACCTCGGCACACTCGCACGATTCTCCCCCGCTAGCAGCGGATGGTCGGTCATCCAACATGCTTTGGATGTGATCGGCTTTACCCGCACGATGAAACGCATGCGCCGCGTCGAGTCTGCCAGCACAGATCAGACCGTTGCAACACTGGTTCATACGATGGAAACAGGGGCTGTGGATCGCATCCGAACCGCATCGAGACAACTCGGCGTCACAGTCGGCGATCTATTCCTCGCCGCCAGCGCTGAGGCCTGTGCTATCCACGGACCAAACTTCGCATCAAAACGTCGCACGAATCTGGCGATCGGCACGATCGTCGATCTGCGAAACCGCCACCCTCATCTTGACGACCGTATTTTCAGTCTATTTCTCGGTTTCATGGTCAGCGATTTTCGCTCGACCGATTTCGACTCATTCCAATTAATCGTTCATCGCGCCAAGTTGCTGCGCCAAACGCAAAATCACAAACGATCGGCTGAAGCATCACAATTGCGCATGTGGATCGGACAACAAATCGCCCGCAGATTGCCTAAATACGAACGGTTAGAGTTTTATCGCAAGCGATTTCCGTTAGCTGGCGGCATCAGCAATGTAAATCTGACAAATAGCTGGCTTGGCTCACTTACGCCTAATCCAATTATCCGATACCACCGCGTCAGTCCGACCGGTCCGCTGATGCCGATCGTTTTCACACCCACCACGCTCGGACAAGAACTCAGCCTCTGCTGCACCTATAAAACCGTATTGCTAACGCGCGACCGCGCCACGCAAATCGTCAATACCATGATCGACCGCCTGACCAATCTCTAGCCGGTAATCAGTATTGCGGCCCACCCGGATTGATGTCCTGATTCCATAGCAAAACGCCGCCGGCCATGCTTTTGACATTCTGAAAGCCCTGCTGTTTCAATACTTGTGCGAATTGCAACGAGCGCCCGCCCGACCGGCAATAGATGATCACCTCATCCTTTTCCTTGCCGCGCAATTCACTGATCCGCGCTCCCAGTTGTTGCAGCGGAATCAACGTGCTGCCATCGATCTTGGTAATGCCCTCTTCGTGCGGCAACCGGCAATCGATGAACACAAAGTTTTCCTTCTGATCCATCTTCCGCTTCAAATCGCGCGGCGTGATCTCCCACTCGTCATCAAACTGATAATCCGGCGGCAATCCGCGCGGATCAAGATTCGGGCCTTTCGCACCGCCTGCCCCATGCAGCGTGCGCTTCACCTCGGCCTTGGTTTCAGCGACCGATTTCGGATCCAGCACGGGTACGCCACAGAATTGTTCGTAATCGACCGGCTCGGTGATCGTCGGATTTTCACCGCACACCGGACAGGCCGGATCGCGGCGAATGTTGAACGTGCGAAACTCCATGTCCAACGCACCAAAAGTAACCAATCGCCCGTTCAGCGGCTTGCCGATGCCGAGTATCAACTTGATCACCTCGTTGGCCTGCAATGTGCCGATGATCCCCGGCAATACGCCGACGACGCCGCCTTCAGCGCAACTCGGCACCGAACCCGGATCCGGCGGCTCAGGATACAAACACCGATAGCACGGGCCATTGTCGCCGCTGATTGGGTTCTTCAGATGCGGTGCAAACACCGTCACCATGCCCTCGAATCGAAAAATCGATCCATAAATATTCGGCTTTTTCAGAATCACACAGGCATCGCCGACGCAATATCGGGTCGGGAAATTATCCGTTCCGTCTATGATGATGTCATAGCGTGCGACCAGATCGAGCACGTTTGCACTGTTGATGATCGTTTCATGTTCGATGACGTGGACGTCAGGGTTCAACGCCTTAAGCCGCCGGGCGGCAGCTTTGACCTTGGGTTCGCCGATCGTATTCGTATCGAACAGCACCTGCCGCTGAAGATTGGAAGGTGAGACGACATCGACATCGACCAATCCGATGGTCCCCACCCCCGCCGCCGCCAAGTACAACGCGATCGGACAACCCAGCCCGCCAGCACCAATACACAGCACCTTGGCGTTGAGCAGCTTCTTCTGCCCCTCCATCCCCACTTCCGGCAAAAGCAGATGGCGGCGATATCGGTTGATCTGATCAGCATTTAATTGCGTTACAGTGCTCATTTTTTGCGTCCCAATCGGTGCGAAAATCCATTCTTATCCAATGCCTACGCACCGATGCCACTGGCCACTGGAAAACTACACAAAATTGGCAATTGAATAGACGCTTGCGGTGGGAAAACTCGCTTTGGAAAGCAGTTATCCGCGCTTTAGCACGTTTGTCCCAGTAAAAGGACGGGCCGCAAGCTACGAGTCAAATCGCCCAAACGAGTTAAACATCATAGATCGCGCCGCCATCTTCGTCAACTGCACGCTTATTCCGTTTTTCCGCACCGATTTCCGCCAACGGTTTGACACGCCGCATGCAACCGATATATTACGCGACTCAAAATATTCGGGCTCATAGCTCAGTTGGTTAGAGCGCGTCCCTGATAAGGACGAGGTCGGTAGTTCGAGTCTACCTGGGCCCATTAGATTCTGCGTATTCCCTAGGAAAAGTGAGATTTTCAGGCAAATCAGCAGTATCAGGTTGCACTATTTCCGCCCCATTCCGCCCCATTCCGCCATGGTTTGCAACCCCGGCTGCAACCTCGCCAGCCCCCTTGTCGAAGTCGTGATCGGTTACGGTGCGATAGTGTGCCTGTGCCACTTCCTCAGTATGCCCCAGCCACGCGTTGACAACGTGCGCCGGGTGTTTGCCGATCAACTCGGTTGCGCAGCTTGATCTAAGATTCTGAAACAACTTGCCCCACGGCTTCACCCCAGCGCGATTGATGATCCGTTCAAATTGCGTCCGCAGGTTCGCCGCTTTGTTGCGGTAGGTGGGCAGAACATAGACTTCACCCGCTTCAGCCAGATCAAATACCCGTTGCAGGTGCGGTTCGATTTCAGGACACAGCGGGCAGATGCGTT
>JBBQXB010000099.1:0-12549 GCA_038210015.1 Tepidisphaerales bacterium | reverse complement strand
TTTTTTTATTTTCATGCAACTTGTCACGGTGTCGCAGCATCTAATGAGTATGGTAGATGCCGGAACTGGGAAGCGTTGCATGGTGCAAGGTTTTTGCGGTCGCCGGATCGGTTTAAATGGAGAAGGTCACATGCGTTCATTACGAATTTTGGCGGCGGTGACGGCAGCGACGATGGCTCTGTCGGGAGCGCTCTACGGCGCGGGTGAGGATGTCGGTAACCGGGGCAAGCCTATCGGAGCGCCTGATGGGGGTCCGGATGGGATTCGCCAGGAAGTGGTGGAACCCGGCGATGCGCCCAAGGTCGATCCGCCGAAAGCCGAAACGCCCAAAACACCGGCGGTGCTGACGGCCGAGGCGACCGAGGCCGTGGCGGCTGCGAAGGTGGCGCTGGCGGCAGACAAGAAAGACGAAGCGCTGGCGGAACTCGCCAAAGCAGAAAAAGCTTTAGCGGAACTGGCAGTGGCGCAAAAGCAGGTGCAAATGCAACTGCGCAATCGCCTGCGAGACAATATGGAACGGAGCAACATGCCCACCGAAGCTGGCAACGTGCCAGCCAGAGAGTAAAACGGCGCCTGGACAACGGTATTGGCAAGATCACTGATTTCCGCCGTGCGGTTGCCCAGCACGGGTGGGCCGATGATGGACACGCCGAGCAAAAATGCGCCGACTACTAATACGCCGGTTCGGTGGATGCCGTTGCTGCGTTGCGCCTGTTGATCAGCAACAGCCAAGGCGCAAACTTATACTTTGAAGAGTTCCGGCAGAACTGATCCGGGTGGCTGGATCAAATTTTAGAGGTCTGCTCAGAGGCCGGCCGCGTGACTCACGGCTTGAGCACAACCTTGATGCAGCCGTCTTTCTTATCGCGGAACTTCTCGTAGGCGGCGGGCGCGTCTTCGAGCTTTTCGGTGTGGGTGATGACGAAGGACGGATCGATCTCCCCGTCCACAACCTTCTTGAGCAGCGGCTCGAGGTACCGCTGCATGTGGGTCTGGCCCGTCTTGATCTGGAGGCCTTTGTTCATCGCCGTTCCCCAAGCCAACCCGACATTGCCGAAATAGACGCCGGGTACGGAGACCTTTCCACCCTTGCGGCAGCATTTGAAGATTTCGTTGAGGACGTGCGGGCGGTCGCTGCCCAAGTGCATGGCGGTCTTGAGGTCGTCGACCGTCTCGCGAAGCCCGCCGGCGGCATGGTTCTCCGCGCCTACACCGTCGATACAGCAGTCCGGGCCCCGGCCGTTAGTCATTTCCTGGAGCTTCTCGTAGACGTCCGTTTCTTCAAAGTTGATGGTCTCGGCCTTGCCGTGGGTGCGGGCGAGTGTGAGGCGCTCGGCCACGCAGTCGATCGCGATGACCCGCCCGGCGCCGAGCATCCAGGCGCTCTTGATGGCGAACTGCGCGACGGGCCCGCAGCCCCAGATGGCGACGGTCTCGCCAGGCTCGATGTCGCAGTTCTCCGCGGCCATGTACCCGGTCGGGAAGATGTCGGATAGGAACACCACCTGCTCGTCGGGCAGTCCGTCGGGCACCTTAATCGGCCCTTTGTCGGCGAAGGGTACGCGGAGGTACTCGGCCTGCCCCCCGGCATAACCGCCGAGCATATGGGTGTACCCGAATAAGCCCGAGGGGCTATGGCCCATTTGCTTGCGGGCCATCTCGGCGTTGCGGTTAGAGTTGTCGCACAAACTGAAGAGCGTCTTTTCGCAGAAGAAACACGAGCCGCAGGCGAGTGTGAATGGCACGACGACGCGGTCGCCTTTCTTGAGATTGTTCACGCCGCGTCCGACCTCTTCGACGATGCCCATAGGTTCGTGCCCGATGATGTCGCCAGCCTCCATCGCTGGCGCAGCGCCGGCCATCAAGTGCAAGTCCGACCCACAGATGCCGCTGGCGGTGACCCGAATGATGATGTCGCGTTCGTCTTCAAGCTTGGGGTCGGGAACATTGTCAACACGAATGTCATTGCGGCCGTGCCAAGTTACAGCTTTCATGGGATTAACCTTTCCACGAGTGAGTCGGTAGTGCGTCGGTATGACGCATACCTGAACCGTAGGAAGGTGAGAATCGAAGTCAATTAAAAAAACGACGAAGCTCCCCTAAATAATATCTCACTACTGGGCGGCTATAAATCTTATGCACCACAAGCAATTAGAATCGGCGTCGGCTTGACGGTGATTTTGTCACGATTTGCGCGGTGTGGTGTAAGCGTCAAACTTAATTTTTCCCATCAACTGTATCAGCAATCATTTCAGTCGTGGCCGCTGATCGACCGATAACATCTGTTATGACACGATCGAAAGACCGCGCCGTTGAAAATGCTTGGCGCGTCACATTGGGAATGGTTGTTTTTGTCGTCGCCTGCTGCGGGGTGGTGATGGTCTATCACTCGTTTTTTGCCGCCATTAATGCTGATTGGATTCCCGCAGCGGTTTATCTGACCCTCGCGGCCGCGATCGGGTGGGGCGTGACGTGGATTTGCGCAAACCGCAATGACCTGGCGGGGGAGGGGTAGTTAATCGTTATAGCTGATAGTTGATAGATACGCTGAACAATCAACCATCAACCATCAACTATTAACTAACTATCAGCGACTACCCCATAACTCCGCACTGGCGCCGGGCATGAGAACGACGTTGACCAGACTGTTGGCGGTGATCGGGCCTTGCGCCATTTCTAGCCCGCCGTCCTCTTTGGACAGTGTGATATTGAACACCACGCCGCAGTTCAGCGTGATTTGATCCTCGGTCAGGTCTGTCACTCGGCCTTGCAGAATCCTAGGCGTGCCCATGATCGGCGAGACGAATAATCCACCCGACGGGACGGTGTACGCTTTGCGTGCGACGCCGCGAATCACCAGATCGACCGACTCATTCATCGGCCCGGCATATCCGGGACATTTCAGATGCAATTCATACGTTGATGACCCGGGTTTGAAGACGATCAGATCGCCTTGTATGCGAATCACTTTTCCTTTGGAAGCATGTGCCAATGACATGCGGGCAAGGATAACGGCAAACGAAGCGACATGGAATAGTCCGCATGCGATCGACCCCAGTCTATCCAGCTCCCCGTGTAGGTGCGACGCTTGTGTCGCGTTCCTTGCGCTCATCACGCGAAAACCATCCCCTCGCGCGAATATCGTGGATGTTTTGCAATCGCTTTCCAATCCGATCGCGTCCACGTCTCCCAAACGCCAACCGCCGCCAGCACAGCGTCGAGTGCATCGCCGCCGGGGTTTCGTTGGATCGCGCGTAAATGCGCAGGCGAGATTTCAATGACTTCGCGCAATCGCGTTAAAATAATCTTGCGATTCTTGATCCGCTTGGGTTCTAACGCCCCGCCGGCCGGTTGCTTATAGTTATTGTGCGGCACGCCCCACCGCTTGAGAGTTGATCCAGGACAGGCTTCGACCACCGCGCGATCAAACTTTCGCATCCGATCGAATGGCGGAATAATCGTGCCTTTCGTGCCGTGGATTTTACCGAGCACATCGCGCATTCCATGAAAAGTCTGGCAGATGATTCGGTAGTGATAGCAATCAAACGGTGTTTTGGTCTGCCGATCGGTCTCGCGACGGATGTGCATTTTATCGCCAATTTTTATCGCCAATTCCACACATTCCCGGCCAAAAGAGTAGGCGTCGCCACCGTGCGATCGCACCCATTCGATCTGCTCTTTCAATCCCCAACCTGAATCGACGATTTCAATGGGTAATGCGAATGGAAAATCGATCCCCCACAATGCCTGCTTGCTGGTCAAAATCATCTGAACCAGATAACCGAGTGACGTTCCGCGCTCCGCAGTGCTCGCCAGATCGGCGAGCCGATCCAGCGTCAGCAATCGTAATTTCGCATTTCCCAGTGATACACCGGCGTCGGCGACACCAGCCATCGCGATCCAGATGTTTTCACCGGCAAGCTTTGCGCCAGAAAAATCCACGCCGTAGATGGTGTGGATGAGCGATCGCAAAGCACCGCGTTCTGCGGCGGATCCGGATATGGTAAGAGCAGGCATCGTCGGGAATTGTATTCCCAAATGTGTCGCACGGCGCATTGAGAATAAAAACGAAGTCAGCGCATTCACTGAATGGCTGTGCATGATTCCGCGCGAGTCATCTCGTAGGGCACGCTATTGCGTGCCACAACTCGCGGCACGCAATAGCGTGCCCTACACATATTGATCACGCTTAATTCCGCACAGTCATTTAGGCGCAATGCGCTGACTTCGCGTGTCACGACAGTGCCGCATCAGAATGATTCAGCAAACTCCGCCAGGAAGTTGGGCACGGGGTAATGCTTCATCAGAAACTCGCGGAGCTGTTTTTTCTCAGCGATCATGAAAAAGACCGGTTCATCAAACTTTCGACTCGCAAAATTAACCGCCCGCACCAACCCTTCTGCGGTGGTCGCCAGGCCGAGTTGGTCGTCTTCGCGGATTATCGGAGCAAGATGAAATTGCCACGCTTGGCGGCGGCTAATCATGCGAAGGCAGTTTTTATCGACCTCGATTTCGTCCAGATCGACCTTGCCTGAGATGCGGACATACTGCTCCACCCATGCGTCTTCGACCGCGCGGGCGTCAATGCCGTATAAACGCTCTGCCAGATCGCCAAACGGGCGATTAACGGACCGTTGGACGGTCAGAATGTGCTGCACCTGCCGTTCATTCAAGATGCCTTGTTCGATCAAAATCTCGCCGATACGAATACGTTGCATAATTATCCTCTTACCAACAACATCGTCTGAATGGGGAGGTGGATGAGGCTTGAAGACGTGAAATCAGATTCATTTTGTGAATGTTTATCAGTCACAGGTTTTACAGACGGATTATCCGGATCAGCTTTCCAAGATTGACATTCTGGGCATAATCCATGGGATGATTCGAGTAGGACTTATCGGTTGTGGCGCGGTTGCATCTTACGGACACTTACCGGCGATCATGGATACGCAGGGGCTGACGCTGCACGCGGTGATGGATACCGATCCCGCGCGGCTGATGGAAACGCAGAACCGTTTTGGTGTGCAGAACGTTTTCACGGATATCGATCTGTTCTTTCAATCGGGCATTGACCTAGCGGTCATCACCTCCCCGGCACCGGCACACTTTCATCATGTGCAACTGGCAGCGAAGTATCACAAACCCGCGTTGTGCGAAAAACCGCTGGCGATGAGCGAGGACGAAGCCCAGCAGATGGTGTCGATGATGCAGCAGTCGAATCTGCCGCTGTACGTCGGATTCACCTACCGGTTTTCGCCGGTCGCGCAGGATATATATCGCCTGATGCAGGAAAAAGCGATCGGCGAAGTCCGCAGCCTGCGACTCGTGTATGTGTGGGACTGCCACGGAAAATACAACCACCGCGATCCATCGCAAGGGCTGTACGATCGCCGCCATGAACGGATGCTCGAAGGCGGTCCGATGGTCGATTGCGGCGTACACCAGATTGATCTGGCACGCTGGTGGACCGGCAGTGAAATCAGCCATGTCACCGGTATCGGCGCGTGGGTGGAGATCGAAGGGTATGAAAATCCCGACCACGTTTATCTACACGCCGACCACGCCAATGGCTGTCACACAGCGGTTGAAATTAGTTTCACTTACGGACACACCGCAAGCGAAGGCCGATGCGATTTTTGGTACGAACTGATCGGCACGGAGGGATTGATTCGCTACAACCGCCAACACAGGTATTTTGAATGCGTAAACCGGCACGGCACGCAGCATCTGAACTGGACCGAGGAAAAGAACTTCCACGGCATGTACTGGGAACTCGAGCGCGCACTTCGCACCGGCGACCCCGGCAACATGCCGACCGCCAAGGACGGCTTAATCGCTACCAAACTCGCACGCCTGGCAACCGAAGCGGCGGTAAACTGGCGCAAAGGTGAACGCGTGGGCGTGTAGGGATTAGGAAGTAGTCTAGACTTTTCCAAATAGCGGAAACTGGTCGACGCCATCGCTATCACCAACATTACCCTCCCGTCCATCATCAGTAGTGCCGGTGAACATTTCCGTGCTCGCAGATGCGGTGGTTTCTTCCATCAAACGGGTCATCGCCTGGCGGCAGTAGGCGGGGTTATTGTCGATGAGCACCGCATTGCGATGTGTGCGCAATGCGGCAATTCCGCTTGTTCCGCTGCCTCCAAACGGATCAATGACAAGCCCATCCTTTGGGCAAAGCAGGCGGATAAAAAATAGCGGCAGTTCGAGCGGAAAGACCGCGGGATGTCCTTTGTTTTTACCTACCACCGCAGCGCTGATTACATTGGTGGGCAAAACCGTTTCCTTGCCAACCCATTTGGAAATATTGCGCCCAAAACCACTGGCGTTGGCGGAATTTTGTCTGGACTGGTCGTTGATGCTGAGATTTTTCAATCGGGCTCCAGTCCAGTTGCCGATCGGCACGCTCACCGCCTCGGCATTGAAATATGGGCGAGGCGATTTCGCTAGGTGAAAGCAATATTCCCACCCGTCACGCAGTCGGTTCGGCCAATATCCCGGCATCGGATTGGTTTTGTGCCAGATGTAATCTTCGATGCAATGCCACCCGCTGTCGGCGAGTTTTTCGATCATTTTCCACACATAACGATGCCGCACGCCATCGACAACCTTGTCCTTGATGTTGATCACTAGGCTGCCATCGGGTTTGAGTGCTTCGTAGAAAGGTTCATGAAAAGTATGAAACCAATCCGCAAATTTATCAGGATGCACGCTGTCGTAGTGCGAACGGCGTGCGTCGGCATAGGGCGGGGAAGTGACGATCAGGCTCGCTGCGTTGACGAACTGCTTCAGCGCGACGCGGCTGTCGCCTTCGATAATCCGGCATCCTACACCGCTGCCTAGCACCAATTGTTCCTTGCTGCGCCGCGTGGACTTTGGGGTTTCTGACTCAGGTACTGGTACTTGAGCACCACTGGTCTTCGTTTTCATTATCGACCCAATCATTTTTCGCAGAAAAATCGCACCATTGCGTGAGCATCGTTGAACCGCCCGCTGTCGTCTATCAGCTTATGATCTTTGCAGCAAACCCCAAAGCCTTCCAGTAATTTTTCCGGAATATTGATGTCTTTTACCAGTGGCGATTTTTGCTGCTGCGCGTCCAACACATCAAGCATGGCAGACATGATATCGGTGTAGGTGCGATTTGCGAAAAAGGTCCAGAAAAAATCGGATAGCCATTCCTCTGTATTGGGCGAATACGCTAGTTTGGTGTCCTGCTTACGACGGATTCGCCGACTTCCGCGATCCATGGCAATTCCAAACACGCAGCAGTACGCCCCGCTGCGATTTTTATCGTGCTTCGCCACCTGCTCCAGCGCCGCGATTGCTTTAGGCCAATCTTGACCGCCCATCGTATTAGTGCGATTTTTTACCGATACGTATAACGAAACTGTTTCCGGGACATCCATCCGATCAATGACCGCGACAAAATCCGCTTCTTTTGCGCCGATATCGGCTACGCTTTTAAAGCGGTGTGAGGCATTGGCGCAATCGAACGCAAGAAACTGATACCGCCAGCCTGAATTCATCCGACCCTTTTGCAGTGATTGATTGTGGAATTGCTCGATCGCAACATCGCGAAAATGCTTGCGATGAATCTGATGCGCGGTGGCTGCGGGATCGCCTGGATACTTACGGAAATAATTGAACAAATCCTTGCCCTTGCGAAGCAACCGGCGTTCAGTTTCCTCAGCGGAAATACCGTCTGGCAAGTTGAGAATCTCGCGACCCGACTTACGCGAGGCGCGAATGATGCAGCTTTCCAGAAGCTGCTTCAGCTTTTCCGCCGAGATTGCGCTGACTGGGTGCGAGGCCAACGCCGATTCGTCCAACATCGACGCACATTCATGGCCTTCATGGTGACGCGGGTAGGCTTGAGGAACGACATGCACAGACTTCACTGCCATAACCCGATCATGTCCGATTGGGCGATGCGGTGCAAATCAACCCGTCACGCCGCCGATGCCGGACGTGGCGTGATGCGACTGACAAACACTGCGGCTTCGAGCTTGGGTTTGACGCGCATGTCGGCCTGTTCGCGACGCGACACCGGCGCGGAAGAACCTGCAACCGCTGCGATTTCATCCTGTAACTTCGATCGCAATTGCTGGATCAAATCATCGGTCTGCTGAGTTAATTTCTGCTGCAAATAGACCTGCATTGATTCGGCATGCGCCTCGAGCTTATGCAGACGATCCACCAGTTGACGATCCGTATCAGCCACGATCTCATCCAAAACCCGATGCGTCGCATCAAGGCGAGATTGCAATTTTGATTCGCCCGAATCGATCTGCTTGTGCGCGGATTGAATCGCAATATTGATGCGGTTTTGGATCGTTGGTTCGATCTGTGTGATCGTGTCGTCTGCGCGGCGTTGCATTGACATCACCCGCTGGGTCAGACGTTCTTCAAGTGTCGAAGCGATCTCATCGATGGAGTGAGAAAGCTGCAGCGCTCGATTTTCCAGCGATTGCTCGTGCGCCTGCACCAACGCCGCGATCCGTGCACTGGCGGACGTTTGGGCGGTATCGAGTTGATTCAGCAGCGGATCAACCTGCAACCGAAGTTGCGATTTTAGCAAATCGATCTGATCGAGCATCGACTCGCGCACCTGCGCCAGCGTTTGCTGCACCTCGGTTCGAAACTCACTCCCCAGCGTCTGAAGACACGCATGATCCGTTGTATCCTTGGTGCATGAAGGGATCGACGCCAATGCTGATGTGGCGACTTCCGCCTGTCGCTGGACGACAGGAATGATCTTCTTCAACCCTTCTAACACCGGATAGGCATTGCCCACCTGCTGTCGCAACGCTTCAAACAATCCTTTGAGATTCGCCTCGGCTTTGACGATCAAATCCAACCGATGATCCAGCCGCGCTTCGATCTGGCGCAGTTCTGCAAGATTCGCTGGGGTTGGATCTACCATGGTCTTCCGTGACGGGGGCGCACAATAGGATCGGACGTATCGGTATTATCGGCAATGCAGTGCCAAGGGGTGTAGTTTTCGTAATAAAGCGATCAAACCCGCACTATTTTGCATTACGGCGTTTGACTGGTTTGGGCGGCGTGGCCGGAAGATTGGCCAGATCGGCAAGGTCCTTGTTCCGACCGCTGGCGCGTTTGTTCACTTTTAGATCGTCCAGTGAAATTAACGGAACGCGAATACCATCCATCAGAACGATTTCGCGGTGTTTGTAGCATTCGTCAAATTGGACACCCGACGGGCTGGTCATAATATCGACACGCCGGGGTACCCGACCGATGATAAAAACCTGCCCGCTTCGATTGAACAATTCTGGCTTGACCGATGATGCGGGAAAATCGCCCCACTCTTGAAGAACCTTCGATACCTTTTGGGCATTCGATGGTGAGATCGCGATCCACACATCGATATCACCGGTCGTGCGGCTATATCCGTGATAGATCACGGCATATCCGCCAACCAACAGATATTTAACCTTGTTTGCGTTCAGTGATTTGAATAGTTCTTTGAACTCGGGGAAGAGGTCTACCTTGGCCATAGCTGTAATTGAGTTGGCGTAATTTTTCGAGCAGACGTAAACGCGCTGCGGGGGTCATATCCCACGAAGCCTGCCGATCGGCTTGATCGGCTTCTTCAAACGAACTGTAGGTTTTCATAGGCCATTTGCGTCTTTTACGACGCGCAGCTTCATCGGATGCCATAGTGGTAATTTTAACAACCTGCCGCACATAAGAAAACCCCAAACCCGCGAGGTCGCGAGGTTGGGGTTAAAAATCAGCCTAAATAGCCTCGGACAATCGCCGAACGATTACTTCTTATAGTAATTCGGCATCGGTTTGCCGAGTTTTTCCCACTGTTTGATAACCGCATCGGATTTACCGGCAGAGTTCAGCATGTGCAGTTTGCGTTGCACCATCTTGGTGATCGCTTCACGCGCCGGGCCGAGGTAATTGCGGGGATCGAACTCAGCCGCTTTGGTCGCAAAGACTTCGCGGATTTTTGCGGTCATCGCAAGACGAAGATCGGTGTCGATATTCACCTTGCACACACCGTATTTTTGCACCGCCATCGCGATTTGATCTTCCGGCACGCCTTTGGCGTTGGGCATGCTGCCGCCGTACTTGTTGACCAGATCAATAAACTCCTGCGGCACGCTCGACGATCCGTGCATGACCAGCGGCAAACCCGGGCAGGTTTTCATGATCGCTTCAATACGATCGAACGCCAACTTGGCTTCGTGTTTGAACTTAAACGCACCGTGACTCGTGCCGATCGCAACCGCAAGACTGTCGCATTTGGTCAATTCCCAAAACTTTTTTGCATCAGCCGGATCGGTGAGGAACTTTTCAAGATTCTTGGCGTATTCTTCGGCATCCAGGCCGATCACGTCTTCTTCGATGCCGCCCAGCATGCCCAGCTCAGCTTCGACGACCACTCCCGCAGCGTGGGAGTGTTTGACAGCTTCGGCGGTCAGTTTGACGTTTTCATCAAACGGATGGTGGCTGCCGTCGATCATCACCGACGTGTAACCGTCTTTGATGCAGGTATCGATCAACTCAACGGTATCGCCATGATCGCAATGGACGGCGATCGGCACATCGGGGTTTTCAGCAACACCGGCATCAATAATCGCCTTCAAATAGCGAATGTTCGCATATTTGCGTGCGCCTTTGCTGATCTGCAAAATGCAAGGCGATTTTTCCTTCACGCAGGCGTCGATGATCGACTGCGCCAATTCCATATTGTTGACATTGAACGCGCCAATCGCGAACCCGCCATCGTAGGCGAGATCAAACATCGGCTTGGTAGACATCAGTGGCATAAATAATTCCTTTCAAGAACTCTCGGTAATTCGTAACAGTCTAAGGGATTTAGTCCCACGATTCAAAAAGGATTATCTTATCCTTTTATCTTAAATGTCAACCCCTGGACGACGATTCGCGATATTTTCCTCTCATCACATGATTGATTTCAATAATTCCAGATTCACGGTGTCCCAGTCAAGACCGTCACTGTGCGCGAGCTTTGGCGTCTCCAGAATTTTGGGCGTGTCACGCCATCGCTTGTCGCGAACGATAGGCCGAAAACCTTCGATCCCGATTGTCCCCAAACCAATGTGATCGTGACGATCCACCCGGCTACCCAACGCTTTCTTTGAATCGTTCAAATGCCAGACCAGAATGCGATCCAATCCCACCGTCGCGTCGATCTGTTTCAATAATGACGTATATTTTTTCCCGCGAAAATCGTACCCACCCGCGAAGAGATGGGCGGTATCCAGACAGACGCCAATCCGGCTGGCTTTTTTTACCTGCTGAATAATCGTCGCTAGCTGTTCCAGTTTGTGTCCCAAACCTGTCCCCTGCCCGGCTGTGATTTCAAGACAAACGATCGCTTTGCTTTTCGGTTGACTTGCAAAAATCCCGTTGATCGCGTCGGCCACGCGATCCAGGCCGGCGGATTCAGACGTCGCATCGTCCCGCTCGCCCATATGCGCGCCCGGATGTGTGACCAGATATTTAATCCCCAGTTGATCGCAGCGGCGTATTTCCTGATCGAACAACGCGATACTGTTGGCACGCAATTTTGCATCCGGTGACGCCAGATTGATCAGATAACTATCATGGCTGACCACATTGCGAAAACCTACTCGCTTTAATTCGCGCTTCCAACCGTCGATCACATCGTCTGGCAACGCAGGAATCGTTCGTTCGTCACTCGCTTGTTTTGGTGCGTCAACATCGTCTTTTTTTACAGGCCGTTTCCCCCACGGATTACGCGGCGACGCCGTAAAAACCTGCACCGTGTCCATCCCCAACCGGCTGGCCTCGGTCAGGGCCTTATCCAATCCACCGGCAACAGAAAGATGCGATCCAAACATCCCCGCAACGTAACCCCCTGCGTAGCGACAATCAATCGTGGGGAAGTTTCACCATCCGCACGAATTAACCGCGCGCAAATGGTGAATGTTGCTCGACCTCACGTGGCCCGAGCTGGGATGCCTTCTGCACGTGCCGACATTCAGCCTGCAGAAAGCGCACCAGATATTCGCTCGCGGTGCGGTAGCGGTTGATCGTGTGCACGCTGGAACGCTTCACGCATTCGTGGTTTTCCAGCCACTGCACACGCAGCTCGGCGATCGAAATAAGCCGATCCCCCGCGCCCCACCCCGCCCAAAGTATGTGGCGTGAAATGCAAAGCAGGTTGGCGAACTACAGTGACGCTATTGCATTGCTTACATCAGAGCGAGTTTCCAAAACGGAGAACACGGGACGGCGTTCGAGTACCTTGGCACTGCTTCGAGCGTTGCAGACGTTCTTCAAGGACAATCCGTCGTGGGAATAGCCATTGGACTGCCTTTTGGCTATCCCGCTCCCTATCCCAAGGGTATCCCTGCGGTAGGGATACCCTGTGGTCTTGCATTGTGTTGGTATTCTTGGCTTTTTTGCTGCGTTCGCGTGTGGCGTCTACCCCGTACAGCCTCGGGCTTTCGTCACCTCAAGCCCTCGGCCCGCTCGGACGCCTCGCGGGACCGCGGCACCGCGTCACGGGGGGAAGATGGA
>JBBQXB010000098.1:0-12935 GCA_038210015.1 Tepidisphaerales bacterium | reverse complement strand
CCTTGCACGCCGTGACAGAGACCGATAGTTTTCACCCCGCCGTACTTATTGCAGGCCCAGGTGTTCATCGCCATGGGATTGGAATAGTTGAGCAATAGTGCATTGGGTTTGGCGACTTCGCGGATGTCCTTACAAAAATCAAGCAATGCCGGAATCGTCCGCTGGGCGTACATGATTCCCCCTGCGCAGATCGTATCGCCAACACATTGGTCAATCCCGTATTTTAGCGGAATATCGATATCCGATTGAAATGCCTCAAGACCGCCCTGGCGGATCATGCACAGCACATAGTCGCTGTCGGCGATTGCCTGGCGACGGTCGGTTGTCGCTTCGATTGTCGCGGGCAGTTTGTCGTGATCGACATCCCGCTGACACAGTTGCGACACCATGTCGAGATTTTGTTGATTCAGATCGGTAAACGAAAACTGCGTATCCTGCAGTTCTGGCACCGCCAGCACATCGCGCATCAACCGCCTGGTAAAACCGATCGAACCCGCCCCAATCATCGCAATTTTAATCGCCATCAGTCTCCTCAATAAGTAAGTGCGGAAGTATATATCACCGTGGCCCACTCGGATAATATGCGTATACAATACTTTATGATGCTCACAATACCCGAATCAGCGCCCACCTCAACGACCGATCCGATCAACGCCGCGATCCTGCGCGTGTCGGAGGATCAGATCCAAGGATTCATGCCCGACCCGATCGCGAAAATCGCCGAACTTAGCGGAATCGCAATGCCGATCGTCATCGAAAGATTGCAGGCGATGGTTCAATCCGGCACGATCAGGCGTATTCGCCAGACGCTGATGAGCGTCAATCTGGCGCCCGGAGCGTTGGTGGCTTGGGTCGTGCCCGAAGAGAAGTTGCAATCGGCATTCGACTGGATGTTTCAGAACGATCCATTCTCCGGGCACGTCGTCATCCGCTCGACCGATGCCAATATCTCCGGCGCGCGGTATCGTTTGTGGACGACGCTGAAAGTGCCGGTCGGTTATTCGTTGGCGAAACATTGTTCGCTGCTGATGCAAAAAACCGGCGCAACCGCGTACCGCGCCATGCCCGCCAAAAAGCTGTTTGCATTGGGCGTTGGACACGTCCGTCGGCGCGGGATGGAGCCAGGATCAAAGTCTGACACGCTCGCAGAAGCACACGACACCGCCGTGGTCGAATTAACCGATCTAGAATGGCGCGTGTTAATGCCGCTAAAACGTGAGTTTCAACCCGATGAAATCACCGTCGACCTGTGGGCAGCGCGGGCGAGCGAAGCGGGGGTTACAAAAGATCAATTTATCGGCATCGCCACCCAGTTAAACCAACGCGGCGTGATCGGGCGCTTTAGCACCTTTCTCGAACACGTCAAACCCAATACCGCTGGCGAGCGTGTGACCAAATTCAATGCCCTGTTTCACTGGGCCGTGCCAACCGGAATGGAGATGCGTGCCGGGCAGGAGGTGGGCCGACACGATATTATGACACACGCCTACTGGCGCGAAGGCGGGCCGGAGTTCGGCAATGTCAACGTCATGGGCGTCGCGCACGGCACGGATAAATCGCTGGTGCTGGCACATAAAAGAGCGATCGACACACACCTGCAACAGATCGGTATCCCCGTCGGATACACCAACGTCTTCTGGGGCGGACGTAGCGAGATCAAGCCCAGCGAAATCGCGCCCGCTGAGTACGTCGCGTTCTGCGACAGGATGAAGATCGACCCCGCCACGATGACCACTTAACCGCCTATTATTAACTGTATGACCGATGAAGCATCCGACGAAATCTTCTGCCCCGCCTGCAACCTGTCGCTGGTTCCCGCCAACGGTTCGCTGCAACAATGCCCGCATTGCGGCGAGCAGTTTTTCATCGACACCGCCATAACCCCCGACCCGACCGACCCCGACGAATCCGTCGAAGACCGTGCCGCCCGTTCCGCGATCGAAAGACGCCTCACAGGGGGGAATGATCGTCTCGACGACCGCCATATCAAGATCGTGCGGCTTGAAAAACAGTCGCTTTACCGTGCCCGCACTTGGATGCTGATCCTCGGCAGTCTCTGCGTCGGTGGCGCTGGGCAGTTGATCTGGCTGGGCGTTCGACGATTGCCCGAAGACGTGCCGCGCGCGATCGCGTACTTCGTCGTTGCGGTCGGATTGATCTTTTTCTCGATGCGATTCTTCTTCCGTGCCCGTCAATACACCGCTGAAGCCAACCAGATGCAACTGCCCGAACCAACCACCCCGCCTGATTTCACCCTGCTTCAAGACGGCAGCCAGATCGTGGAGGGGTTGCACCAGATTCGCGACGACGCATGATGCGCCATCCGCGTAATTTGCCGCTACAATACTTTCATGCCCAACCGCACGGCATTTGTCTATTTCCTGCTGATCATTATGACCACCATCGCTCACGCGCAGGACGAGGCGCAAAACTTTCTCGTCGATCGGGATCAAACCTTTCTCTCCGCAGACCGCGCCGAGAAGCTGGATCTTTATCTCCCGCCCGATCCCAAACCCGGTCTGACGCGCCCGGCGATCGTCGTCATCCACGGCGGCGGCTGGCGCGTGGGCGACAAAGCCGATGACCGCGAGAAGCAAATCGCAACCACCCTCGCTAACGCCGGGTATGTCGTCGCAAGCATCAACTACCAGCTCTCCACCCGCGACCAACCCGCCTGGCCGACCTGTCTTGCCGACTGCCGCGCAGCGGTGACGTATTTGCGAGGTCGCGCCGACGAGCTTGCGATTGATCCCAAACGCATCGGTGCGATCGGCGGCAGCGCGGGGGGAACCATGTCCCTCTTAATCGCGATCGATAGTCCCGCGGATAAGTTTACCGGCATCCAGGCCGTCGTTGCCCTCTACCCTGCGACCGATCTGACGAATCGCAAATTGGTGAACCAACTGATGTTCGGCCATTCGCCCGACGAGCGACCCGATCTCTACAAAGCCGCGTCCCCACTGGTGCAGGTCGGGAAAAACTTCCCTCCCACACTTTTGTTCCACGGCACCGCCGACACCGTCGTCGAGCACGAGCAATCAGAATTGCTTGCTGCACGATTTAAGGAGTTGGGCGTCAAGCACGAACTGATCTTGTTGCCCGACGCACCGCACACTTTTAAGATCAAAGACCCCACCCACGATCTGACCGACAAAATCGTCAAATTCTTCGATGCCACGTTGAAGAAATAATCTGTCCCCGTAAGAGTATATTTGATGAGTGAAACCTACAGCAAGCTGTTGTCTGAATTGAAGGAAATCGCCACGCTCGGATCGATCGGGGCGTTGGTCAACTGGGACGAGCATGTGATGCTCAAGCCCGGCGGGATCGATTTCCGCGCCACGCAGGGATCGCTATTGGCACGCATGACCCACGAGCGTTTCACATCTCAAGCCATCGGCGAAATGATCGCCACATGCGAGGCAGAATCATCGGCAAAAGATTCCGACAATGACCGCGCCGTCGTGCTGCGGGAACTGCGTCGCGATTACGACCGTGCCACCAAGCTGCCGTCGCCATTGGTCGAAGCGTTGTCGCACACCACGTCGCTGGCACAGGCGGCGTGGGTGGAGGCGCGTAAGAACAAAGCATTCGCCACCTTCGCACCGTGGCTGACCAAAGTGCTCGATCTGAAACGACAGGAAGCCGCCTGCTACAGCAGTAAAAGTGGGCATCCGTATGATGCGTTACTCGAAGGTTACGAACCCGGTGAAACCGTCGCGTCGTTGAGCACGATCTTCGATGCAATGAAACCACGCCTCGTCGCGTTGATCGACCGCATCAACGGCTGCGGCAAGCGGGCACCATCCGAAATCCTCGAACGCAACTACCCGGCTGGCATTCAGGAAAAGCTCGCCAAAGAAGCCGCCGTCGCGATCGGGTTTGATGCCGACGCCGGACGGCTTGATGTCTCGGTGCATCCGTTCTGCTCGGGCATCGCACCCGGCGACACCCGCATCACCACGCGTTACGACGAGCGATATTTCGGCGATGCCTTCTTCGGCACACTTCATGAGACCGGCCACGCGATGTACGAGCAGGGGTTGCCAAAGCACACGCATTTCGGGACAGCGCTGGCCGAGGCGACATCACTTGGCATCCACGAATCGCAATCCCGTATGTGGGAGAATCTGGTCGGCAGGTCGAGGCCGTTCTGGAATCATTTCCTGCTGAAGACCAAATCGGCTTTCACCCCGCTTCTGGATGACGTATCGATGGAGGACTGGATGTTCGCGATCAATGATATCCGTCCCAGTTTTATCCGCGTCGAATCGGACGAGGCCACCTACAACCTGCATATCCTGCTTCGCTTTGAGATCGAACAAAAAATGCTCACAGGCGATCTGAATGCCAGCGACATCCCAGCGGCGTGGGACGAATCTTTCAAAAGCTACTTCGGCATCGGTGTGCCCGATATCGCCCAAGGCTGCTTGCAGGATGTGCATTGGAGCGCGGGATTGATCGGCTACTTCCCGACCTACGCACTGGGCAATATGTACGCGGCGCAGTTTTTTGACGCCGCCAAAGCCGCGTTGCCCGACCTCGACCACCAACTCGCCGCCGGGCGTTTCGACGGGCTTTTGTCGTGGCTACGCGTCAATATCCACATGCACGGCCGGCGTTTCAGCGGGCGAGAGCTGGTCAAGCGCGTCACCGGCAACGATTTGTCCCCTGATGCGTTGCTCTCGCATCTTGAACTAAAGGGAACAACCTACTACGGCGTGTGAGTGCGTCGGAAACTCGCTGCGCTGTACACGTGGATGTTCAGTTACAAGAGAGCTGAGATACGGTGTCACCATTTAAATCGCGTCGTTGCGATCACCCGCAATTCAAGCCGTGGGCGCAAGCCCGCGCGTCGTGATGACAATGAAAACGCCGCCCACCATCGTGAATCGTGTCGGGATCATGCGAAAGCTTACTGCCTCGGCTCGGAGATCGGCAACCTGACGATGAAGCTACTGCCGTGGCCTGTGCCTTTGGAGGTGGCTTCGATCGATCCGCCGTGGGATTCGATGATGGCTTTGGAGATCGATAGCCCCAGCCCCGTGCCGCGGACTTCGCCGGGGCGTTTGGAAAAGAACGGCTCGAACAAATGATCGAGCGTCGCATCGTCCATGCCGGTGCCGTTGTCGGTGATCGCGACCTCTGCCAAGGCTGCGGCTTTGCCGATGCGGACGTCGATCGCGCCGTCGTCGGTGGTGGCGTGGATCGCGTTGATCAGCAGATTCAGCATCACCTGCTTGATCTCGCCTTCGTCGATCTCCACATGCACTGGCTCGGCATGGGACAGTTCGATCTTCCGGTTTCCTGCGCCGGGCAACGAGCGGACATTGCCGACGACATCACCGATCACATCGGACAAATCCATCTCCCGCCGCACGCCGCTTGGCCCGCGCGAAAGGGTGAGCAGACGGTTGATGATCTGCTTGCAGCGGAAGGCTTCATCGAGCGCGATCTTTAGCGATGAAACGGTCGATTCATCGCACGGTCGCGCCAGCAATAGCTCAATCCTGCCGGTGATGATCGCAAGCGGGTTGTTAATCTCATGCGCGACGCCCGCTGCCAATAACCCGACGCCGGCCAATCTTTCGGACTGCACCAGCGATCGTGTCGCGCCTTCGACGCGGGATTGCAACTGCCCGTACATCGACGACAACTCTGCCGACATCTGATTGAAATCGCGGGCGAGGTGGACGAACTCGCGGTCGGCATCTCCGAGAGTGATCGGTGCATCGAACCTGGCCGACGACACCCGCCGCACGCCATCGGCAATCGCCCCCAGCGGCGTCATCACGCTTCGCCACTGTTTGATGCCTAAAACGATGCTGACAAGGATCGCCCCACCGGCGACGGTCGCCAACAGGTAGAGCGTCTGCTGCTTTCGCTGGTCGGCCTGCAACTGCGCGTACAGGATTTGCTCTTTTAGGACCGGCTCAATCCGGGCGAGGTGTGCCAGGGGCACATCGATCGAGGCCGGACGTCCGACCGTGATGCGGGCGGCGACGCCGTCCATGGCTGCGAGGAGTTCGGTTCGCTGCTCGTTGCTGATCGGCAGATCGGGCGCCAGTGCGTACAAATCGCGACGCGCGACCTTGCAAGCGGCATCGGCACGAATCAGGTTCGGAAAATCGCTGTTCATCGCGACCTTGGCCGACTGGAGGAACAAGCCGACACTATAAAGCTGGCGGAGTCGTTCGTAGTTGGCGAGTGCAACCGAAAAATCCTGCCGCACGCCCAACACGCCCCAAAACCCGACGCCCGCAGTGAGCGTGAGGCACGCCAAAAGCAGGATGAGTTGGGTCGCCAGGCGTCTTGCGAGTGTCATGGGCTGGATCGTAACAATAAAATGTGTATTATCCTCAATCTAGTTCGTCGGGCCTGTAGCTCAATTGGGAGAGCACCGCGTTTGCAATGCGGGGGTTAGCAGTTCGAGCCTGCTCAGGTCCATTTTCATCTCAACCGGCACGATGCAGGATTTGCATCTGTTTTTCCTCAAGGCTCACCAAATTCGATTCCACTTGATCGGGACGGCATTGCACCTATAAAATGTGGGCATGACCTTAGACGCGATCAGAACCATCGTTTGCCGTAGGCCATCCATCCGGTGAAGATCAAAACCAGTTCGGGCGAGGTTTATGAGCTGCAGCATCCCGAAATGGTGATGTTCGCCAAAACCGCGCTGTGCGTTTTGCACGCCGACACGCAGGGACATGCCACCGACCGCGTCGAATATATCTCGTATCTGCACGTGACCAGCGTCGAAACCACCCTCGGCCAAGCGGCGTAGATCATCGCTTAAGATTTACGCACCCCCAACTATCTTGCGATCGCGGTTTCTTTCTTCGTCACCATTGACACAATCACCAGCGTGAAGAACGCCAGCGGGATCGTCACCAGGCCGGGTTGACTGAAGGGGACCAGGGCGTTGGTGGCGGATACGCCGTAGATGTTGGTCATCGCGGGAGCGCTTAATAACAGCCAGATCAGTGAACTGAACAGGCCAACCAGGATCGACCAGATCACGCCTTGCCTAGTCGTACCGGTCCAGAACAGGATCATCACAATCGCGGGAAGATTCGCACTGGCGGCGATATTAAACGCCCAGCCGACCAAGAATGATGCGTTGAACGATTTGAACAAGATGCCCAGCACCACCGCGATGATCCCCACCCCCAACGCTGCCCACTTGGCGGCGCCGACTTTGGCGTGATCGGAGGCTTTATGCCCCCAGACAGTTTCGATCAGATCATGCGCCACCGCGCCCGATGCGGCCAGAATCAATCCGCTGACTGTCCCCAATACAGTAGTGAAGGCGATTGCAGAGATAATCGCAAACGGCAGTTCGCCGAAGGTTTTGGCGAGAAGCGTCGCGGCTTGGTTGCCGTCTACACCGTCGATGTTGCCGCTGACCATCGCGCCCAAGCCGATATATAAAGTGAGGATGTAGAAGAACCCGATCGCGATGATCCCGACCACCGTGCTTTTGCGCGCAGCCGATGAATCCTTCACGGTGTAATACCGAATCAATATGTGCGGCAACGCCGCCGTGCCGCAGAACAGCGCGAGCATCAGCGAGATGAAATCCAGCCGGTCCGCGAAATGCTCCGAGCGCACGCCTTTGAAGGTGGACGACGCACCGGGGAGCAGCAGAGACGAACCCTCAATGATCGTCGGTTCACCCAATGGCGGGACGGCATCGCTGCCTTCAACCCTGGCAGGACGAGGATATTTAGCGAACTTCGCATCGGAGAACTCGTCGATAAACGCAATCGGTCCGACCGATTTAGGCGTGCCATTCTCCAACAACACCGGCGGCGATGTTTTGCCCGCCGTCGTGCGGGTGAGTGTGTCCTGCCCGTCGGCACTCGGCGATTTGGCGATGCCGTGCGCGAGAATCGCTACCACAAGGATCGCGCAGAACACGACCAGCATCGATCCCTTGATGAATTGCACCCACGTCGTGCTGACCATCCCCGCGGTGACGACGATCGTGATGACGATCCCACCCACCAGAATCACGCCGATCGAATGCGAAATATCAGGAAAGCCCATGAACGGGATCGCGGGCAAATCCAACAGCGGTTTGATCAGCGAACCCGCCCCGACCATCTGCGGGATGAGATAAAAGATCGACACGACCAGCGTTGAGATCGCCGCTGCGAGTGTGATGCCGCGAGAGTTGCCGAATTTGGCGCTCATCGCATCGGCGAAGGTGAACTTGCCCAGCTTTTTGATCGGTTCAGCGATTACAAATAGTGCCACCACCCAGCCCGCGAGAAAGCCGATCGAATACAAAAATCCGTCATACCCGTAGAACGCGATCAATCCGCAAATGCCCAGGAATGATGCTGCCGAGAGATAATCCCCCGCAAATGCCACGCCATTAACGAACCACCCCACCTGCCCGTGGGCGGCGAAATACCCGCTGGCGGTCTTGGCGCTTTTGCCAAGCCACCACGACAATCCGAGCGTGAAAAATACGAAAAACAAGAATATCGCAATGGTCATATTAGGTTTATTCCAAATCAGAAATGGGACACAGATGCCGCAGACAGATATCTACCAAGTTTCACCAAGCCGGCTTCGAAATCCGAATGCTAAATCCTATTTCTGCATTCATCGGTGCCCATCGGTGTTCATCGGTGGCTAAAGATTCTTCGATCAAATCTCCGCCGCCTCGGTCGCTTCGTCGATATCGGGCTTGGCGAGAAACGCGTACAGAATCGCCATCACGATCGCCGCGATGATCAAACCCATGCCATAGGCGATCGCAAGATTAATCCCGGCAAACACCTCGGTAGCGAGGATTTTGTAGTCGTACACCGTGATCGTGATGAACCCCGCATAAAACACAAAGTATATGACAAACAAAATCAACCCGAGCTTCTGATTCGGCGATCGGTGCGCGATCGGCTTGTCCTGAGGCAATGTTTCAGACATGAAAAATCCTTCCGTGTGATTCGGTGTTATACCCCAAACCCGCTTTGGGCTATACTCTTGAGCGCATGTTTATCATGCTTTATTTTTGTCCGATGACGCGGTCCGCGATGCGCAATATCGCTTGATCCCCAATCATCACCCGGCGGCTGCGGTACACAAATGCCGCATCTATACGCGGTCTAACATCGAGGAGTCACTTACATGTCCCAAGCGATCGAATCAGCACAGCAGGAAAACCGAATCTTCACCCCGACCCCCGCTTTTTCCAGTAAAGCGCACATCAAATCGATGGAGGAATACAAAACACTCTGGCGCGAATCGATCGACCAGCCCGAACAATTCTGGGGCAAAATTGCAGGCGAACTATCGTGGATGAAAAAATGGGATCGCGTGCTGGATTGGCAAACCCCCAACGCCAAGTGGTTTGAAGGCGCAAAGACCAACCTCAGCGTCAACTGCATCGACCTGCAGATCGAACGCGGGCTGGGCGACAAGGTCGCGATCCTCTGGGAAGGCGAACCCGAAACCGCCCCCGGCGCCGGCGGCGAAGTCCAAAAAATCACCTACAAACAACTCGGCCAGCGCGTCGCGCAGGCGGCCAACGGGTTTAAGAAAATCGGCATCAAAAAAGGCGATCGTGTCACGATCTATATGCCGATGGTCCCCGAGGCCGTTGTCACCATGCTCGCCTGCGCCCGCATCGGCGCAGCTCACAGCGTCATTTTCGGCGGGTTCAGCAGCCAGGCGATTGTCGATCGAATTAACGATGCCGAATCCAACTACGTCATCACCGCAGACGGCGGCTATCGACGCGGGCAATCGGTCGCCCTGAAGAAAAACGTGGATGAGGCGCTCACCCGCACCGATCGGGTGAAGAATGTCGTCGTCCTCAAACGCACCGGCGAAGAAGTCACGATGACCGCTGGCCGCGATCTGTGGTGGAGTGATGTCGTTAATAACGAATCGACCACCTGCGCCCCCGAACCGATGGATGCCGAAGACACGCTGTTCGTCCTATACACATCCGGATCAACCGGCAAGCCCAAAGGCATTCAGCACACCACGGCCGGGTACATGGTCGGCACTTATCTGACAACTAAATATGTGTTCGATCTGCATGACAGCGACATCTACTGGTGCACCGCCGACATCGGCTGGATCACCGGGCATAGCTACGTCGTGTACGGCCCGCTTTGCAACGGGACGACCTGTTTCATGTACGAAGGCGCACCCAACTATCCTGATTTCAGCCGGTTTTGGTCGATGATCGAACGGCATAAGATCAGCGTTTTCTACACAGCCCCCACCGCGATTCGCGCGTTCATGAAGGCCGGGCGTGAATTGGTGGATAAGCACAATCTGTCGAGCCTGCGCCTGCTGGGCACGGTCGGCGAGCCGATCAATCCTGAAGCCTGGATGTGGTATCACGAAGTCATCGGCCATGAGAAATGCCCGATCGTCGATACCTGGTGGCAGACCGAAACCGGCGCGATCATGATCTCCCCCCTGCCCGGTGCGACACCCACCAAACCCGGCACCGCCACGCTGCCATTCTTCGGCGTCGATGCTGCCATCGTTGATCGCGACGGCAACGAGTTGCCCCACAATCAAGGCGGCTTGCTGGTCATCCGTAAACCTTGGCCGGCGATGTTGCGGGGGATTTTTAATGATGCCGAACGCTATGTGAAGCAATACTGGTCGGATGTTCCCGGCATGTATTTCACGGGCGACGGCGCGCGACGCGATGACGACGGATATTTCTGGATCATGGGCCGGATCGACGACGTGCTGAATGTCTCCGGGCATCGGCTGGGCACGGCTGAGATCGAATCGGCATTGGTATCGCACCCCAGCGTCGCCGAGGCGGCGGTGGTTGGTATCCCGCACGAAATGAAGGGCCAAGGCATCGCCGCGTTCGTCACGCTTCGCAGCGGGCAAAAAGCGTCGGAGGAATTGAAGAAGGAACTGATCAAAACCGTTCGCGCCCAGATCGGCGCACTGGCGACCCCGGATCAGATCCGCTTCGCCGAGGCACTGCCCAAAACCCGATCCGGCAAGATCATGCGCCGATTGCTCAAGGAAGTCGCATCCGGCAACAAAGTCGTCGGCGATACCACCACCCTCGAAGACTTCAACGTCATCGCCAAGTTGCAGGCGTCGGATGAGGGATAGTCTGTTTAGCGTCCCCGTTTAGCGCCGCATCTTGCTGCGCGTCCCGCGTCTCGACGCGGTTCTTCCTGCGCGGGGATAACCCACATCAAGATGCGACGCTAAACGAATTGGAAACGCGTACAAGCAAGGTCTGGAACTATTCCGCATTGCCCCTTACGATAGGTCTTTCGATTTTCGAGGTATTTCATCATGCAAAGCATCATCACCGGCAAGGTTTACGTTCTGGGCGACAACATCGACACCGACCAGATCATCCCCGCAGAGTATCTCAGCTATAATCCGTCCGACCCCGCCGAGCGGAAGTACTTCGGCATGTACGCCAACTCCGGCGTCCCCGAAGCCGAAGCCGGTCTGCCTTACGGCCATATCCCGTTCGTCGAACCGGGACGTTTCAATAGCGAATATAAGATCATCCTTGGTGGCAAGAACTTCGGCTGCGGATCATCCCGCGAACACGCCCCACTCGCACTGGCAGAAGCGGGCATCGAGTGCGTCCTCGCCGAGTTCTACGCCCGCATCTTCTTCCGCAATTCCGTCAACGGCGGCTACCTACTGCCCCTGGAATCGGTCGGCAGACTCGTCGAAAAAACCAACACCGGCGACGAGTTGGAAGTCCACGTCCTCGACGGCTACCTCCTGAACAAAACCAAGAACCTAAAGTTTGAGATCAAACCCCTCGGCGATGTCCTACCCATCATCGAAGCCGGCGGTGTGTTCAACTACGCCCAAAAAGCCGGGATGATGAAGTAGATCATTGCGACATGCTGCAACGTGAATTAGGAAATGTAAAAAGGGCGAGAGAAGTGTGAAATCTGAAGTCTGAAGTATGAAAGGCAGCCCCGCCCCTTTCATCCTTCACACTTCATCCTTCATACGGCATTTACAAACGCCGCCAGGATTCGATCAGCTTGATCGGCGATGTCGCTGGGGGCGTTGGGGCGTGGTGAATGCGATCCACCAAGCCTCAGCCCTAAGCCCCCTACTTCACGCCGCAATTTTCACGGGTCTCGTTTGCATGACGAGCATTCCGCCGCCTTCCATACTGGCGACGGGTGGAGAAATTCTCCCGGAAAAGTTGCCGCCGCCGATTATCTCGCCAAGGCATGCCCATTAAATCGAACGGGTTTAAGTGTGACTTAATATTTTTGCAATTTTTTTGGATAGTCCCATTACTGCTATCCCCAATTCTGGCACGTCCGTTAACGCTTTTCCGCGTTTTCAGCCTAAAATCGGGACAGTAACTCAATAAACCGCTCCAAACGCTCGACCGTTTGCTCCAAACGCTCGACGGTTTGCTCCAAACGCTCGACGGTTTGCTCTAAACGCTCGAAGGTTTGCCTCATTCCCACGCCCCGCCGCACCCATACACCGCGCTCGCCCTGCACCCGCATGTGCTTCCCGATATAACTTGACGCCCCCCCGCCCCACCACACTATATATATAGAGTCTGGTCCGACGGCATCCCCGGCGAAGGGTCCGCCTCTTCGCCAACCGTCGGACCTTTTTCATGCGCCGACGGAATGGATTCCGTAGCGCACCGCGCCAGTTACCGATGAGCGTTGCCCGCACTTCGAAACGGTGGTTGTTGGTTGATGTTTAGGATGAACCCGTTAGAGTGGTTTTCGATGGAATACGCACACTCGCCCTCGGACGACCTGCTGCGGTTTGCCGCAGAAAACCGTTTTGGCACGGTGCTTGCCGATCCGCCGTGGCAATTTCAAAATCGCACCGGAAAGGTCGCGCCGGAGCATCGTCGACTGTCTCGGTACGGCACGATGCGGCTCGACGAGATTGTTGCGCTACCTGTCTCGCAAATCGCTGCC
>JBBQXB010000097.1:0-13001 GCA_038210015.1 Tepidisphaerales bacterium | reverse complement strand
CTGCAGTGCGTCTTCGATTCGGTTCGCCTGACTTTGCACTGAGTCGAGCAATACGCAGTCGGCTTCCCGGGTTTGTCCTGGGTTATTTTCATCCGGGATGCGACGCTTTTCTGTCGCGTAAACGCCTCCTGCATGGGTCGGGGGAAAAACCTTAGTCCCCGCGCCGGCGGCGGGTTGCATTTTCGTCCGGCAGCGGATTGCCACCGCATTGCCCGCGATGGCTTCAAATAGCCGCTTATAGTCCAATGTTCCGATCATCTGAGTTGTTGCCATTTGCCAATTCCTTCCCGTATGACACGGGCGTTGAATTCCACAAAAAAATATTCATCCGGTTCTTGTCGCTTCAATCTCCGAGCGGGCTCTTTTTATCCTATTGACGCTGCCAGTGATATCTAGCTGGTGTGACATCCCCATGTCAGTGGTTTTCGCCGTTTTACGCTTTATTTCAGAAAAATCCTCTCGGCAACCCAGCGATGCAGCCTCCGGGCAGACGAAAATAACGGGTTGTTAAGTCGTAGGCGAATTTTGTTATTTTAGGTGACAGCCAAATGGCGCATGCACTTCTGTCTTTTACCCCTAAAATGTCCCAGCTCCGGTGAGGAGGATTTTAGGCTTGAAAGGCCCGTTGACTGGCTCCTAATGTAAGCGCACTCAGTGTCGTAAACTTGCTGCAATTGAACCTGGCACGAGTGAGATGTTTCGGAAGCGTTGTTCGGCGAATCATCGCTCGTGGCGCAGAAGTCGAACTGTGCTGGTATCCGGCATGGCGGCGAAGTATTTCGCGAGCACCTGATGGAAGGCCGATCCGGATGGTGAAAGTTGTGCGAACAGGGTCATGCATGAGCGAAGTTTCAGGTCGTCGGGGAGATCGAAGATCTCGTTGGCAGTGCTGGCGGTGGAATCGAGGACTGCACGGGCGCACTCGATCAATCTGGGACCGAGAATCGGATGACCGAGATAAGCCTCGGCCTCGGCGCGGGACTTGATCGCGTACCGTCTGGCCATTGGCTTGATCCCAGCCCTTCAAACTGTGGAAAGATGTACCACATCCAGTGGGTCTCTTTCCTACCAGTGCGGATTTCGGCAAGAGCGCGGTCGTAGTCGTCGGCTTGGGCTTCGACGAAGCGGCTGAGATCGTGTAAGTCGTTGCTTTTGTTCTCAGTCATTTAGTTCTCCGTGCAGATTCAATTTCGACTGCTGGTGTGATTTAGTCTCGCATACATGTCCGGGCTATTGTGATCGCTGCCATGCCAGCCCAATACCGCATATCGCGCGATCCTTTCAGACATATTATCCGGATCGATAGTGTCGGAACATCGATAGCCTGATGAAGTGCAAGCATCGAACGCACATGCTCGATCGGCAGGTTCTCCAAGGTTGATCGACTTTGTGCACGATCCATCACCGCGACCGCGACAGTGGCCTTGCCGACGAAACCATCTCGTAGAGGTTGTCGGGATCTACGATTCTCCTTGCGCGATTCAATCCACACCACCCCAGCCCGCCCACTAAAGGGGGAAGGAGGCGGCTTCCTCCATCACGGGGGGAGTGCGGGGGATTCAGTTCCTCGCCATACACGATCGACTTGACAGCCCGCACGACGTGCCTTATCAGTGCTACATGGATCACTCAAAGATCGTCTACGACGCCATCACGTTCGATGATGTGCTGCTTATCCCCCAGTTCAGCGATTTCGTGCCTTCGGATGCCGATGTCCGCACCCGGCTAACGCGCGGGATCGAAATCAATGTCCCGCTGATCAGCGCCCCGATGGATACCGTCACCGAAGCTGCACTGGCGATCGCGCTGGCGCAAGAGGGCGGGATCGGGATCATCCACAAGAATATGCCGATCGAAGCCCAAGCGCGGGAAGTCGAGAAAGTAAAGCGATCTGAGAACGGCGTGATCGTCGATCCGATCGTCTTATCCCCGAACAACACCATCGCCGATGCACGTCGATTGATGCAGGAATATAACGTTTCGGGCATTCCGATTTGTGAGATTGATACGATTCAGGTTGGCGTGCGGGCGCGGTCGAGTTCCAACGGGAAATTGCCGCGTCTGGTGGGGATTTTAACCCGTCGCGATCTGAAGTATCAGGAAGACGAGCAACGCCGCATCGGCGACGTAATGACTAAAAATAATCTGGTCACCGCGCCGGAAAATACGTCGTTGGAAGACGCCGAGCGGATTCTATACAAGAGCAAAGTTGAAAAGTTGTTGATCGTTGATCAAGCCGGGGGGTTGGCGGGGCTGATTACGATGCGGGATTTGGACAAACTGCATCAATTTCCGATGGCGTGCAAAGACAGTCGCGGCCGGCTGCGGGTCGGGGCGGCGACAGGCGTGAAAGATTTCAAGCGGGTTGAAGCGTTAATTAACGCCGAAGTCGATGTCGTGATCGTCGATACCGCCCATGGGCACAGCCGAAATGTGATTGACACCGTTCGTGAGATTAAGAAAAACCATAAGATTCAGGTGATCGCCGGGAATATCGCGACCGCAGAAGGCGCGCGGGATTTGATCGAAGCGGGGGTGGATGGGATCAAGGTCGGGATCGGCCCGGGCGCGATCTGCACGACGCGGATCGTCAGCGGCGTGGGTGTACCGCAAATATCGGCGATTCTGAATGCATTAAGCGTTGCCGAACCGGCCGGCGTGCCGGTGATCGCGGACGGGGGGATTCGTCATTCCGGTGATATCACCAAAGCCATCGCCGCCGGGGCGAGTTGCTGCATGATGGGATCGCTTTTTGCAGGTCTGGATGAAGCCCCCGGTGAAATGATTATCCATCAGGGGCGTCGGTATAAGAGTTATCGCGGGATGGGATCGCTTGGCGCGATGGTGCAAGGATCGAAAGACCGTTACGGCCAGGCGGGGGTGTCGTCGGCCAGCAAACTGGTGCCCGAAGGCGTCGAAGGCCGGGTGCCGTATCGAGGGCCATTAAGTGATTTTGTCTATCAATTAGTTGGCGGTTTGCGGGCCGGGATGGGATACTGCGGAACGAAGAACATTGATGAGCTTCGTAAAAATGCGAAGTTCTGCCGCGTCAGCGGTGCGAGTATGGCAGAAAGCCACCCGCACGATATTACGATCACGAAGGAAGCGCCGAACTATTCGCATGAGTATGCTGAGGGACAAAAGCGATGAAGACGGAATTTCAAAATACGAAGTTGCGAGTTGCATTGCAAAAAAGTTGCGAGTTGCGAGTTGCGACATGCGAGGAAATGCAAGCAGACAGCCGCAGTATTTCTCGCATCACGCAGCTTGCATCTCGTAAATATTCCGCATCTGGCATCTCGCAGTTTTTATTGCTTGTGGCAATCGTTCTCGTCTGCGGCTGCGAATCGACTGCGGGTAAAGAATCCGGTTCCGTACAGGATCGTCAGGATTCTGCGGTCAAAGACCCATTTTCGTACGGGCCCACGTCGCACGATCCCAAGAAAGCGCCCGCCGGGCCTTCAAAGGAGCATCCCGGCGATGGAACCGCTAAAACCGAATGGGACCGATTCTGGAACCCATGATTGGCCGATAGCATAGTAATGGCGTTCGATATTCGGGCGTTTGATGAATCAAGGAGTTTGACGATGAACATTAGCAAAACGATTTTCGCGCTAACCACCGCCGCGTTGATGGTGGGTGGGTGCGTTAAAACCAGCACCAGCAGCACCGCGTTGATGAGTACCGAGCCAATGAGCATCGACAAGGCGATGCAGTTGCGCGACTGGCCTTTGACGACGGCGTTATACGCCAATGGCGACAGTGATACTTCATCTACTGGTTTTGCCTACGAGCCTGATCCTGATCTGGAAGGTTGGCAATATTATTTTGCCGATCCGGGTGTCTATTTTCTGAATCTGGTGACGTCGCCTTACACACTTTATCAACAGCGCAATGGTGCGACTTCAACCGGCGTTCAGACGCCGCCAACTTACACCGCAATGCCCCCGTTACCGCCATCGAGTGCCGAAGCGCCGGTGAGCATGGATATGTCCGTCGTCCCGACAACCCAGCCATAGCCGCGAACGCTGACCCGACACTCGCGAATTCAGAATAACCGGCTTGCACAATACGAATATGCCGCAGCGTACGCAGAGAGCACAGAGAAAATAGTTGTCCCCAAATCACGAGAATCCAGCGTGCAGGACTACCGTACGCCTTCATGCTGTGCGATGAATCGCTTGATATTTAAGTGCATTTGTAGCACGGGCGTTTCGCCCGTTAGAGCGTTGCCGACGCTTACGGCATTTCCAATACTTTCTGTCCTCGGTGATCTCGGTGGCTGGTTTTTGGCGACGCGTCTGTACTGTCGAATTATTCAGGGTCCCCAATCGTAAATCGCAATTCGCAATTCAAGAATCCTCCACGTTTCCGTCTGGGCTGGCAGTTGGTAGACTAATTGGCTATGTCCGATTCCCTGCAGCAACTCTGCTTTGAAGGTCAGAATCATCTACTGGCGACCGATTACCTCGCAGCCGAGGCGTCGTTGGTGGCGGCGGAGAAAATTGCGCGCTTATCGCAGGATTGGGATTCGCTATCGCGACTTTATATGCCGCTGCAAGAAGCGCGTCGGCAGCGGCGTCAACGTGCAGGCGAAGGGGTCGTCAAGCTTGATTTGGTCGCCCATAACGCGATGGAAAAACTCGATCCCGATCCGATCGCACGCACCTACCAACACGGACAATTGCTTGCAGCGGGTTTCGGGACGATTGAACCGGCGATTAAGTTGCGCGAAATCGCAGCCCGCCAACGGTGGTATCTCGATGTTTTTCTGGCAGCGAGCTATTGGGTGGGCGGGGAGGTTGTGGTCGCGATTGTCCCTACGGACCGCGTGAAACTGCCTGAAGAAGGCGAATACTCCATCGACGAATTAACCCGCCTGCTACCGCCGCACAGCATCGTGCTGAAATTGTCGGAATTGCCTGGCGAACAAAAAGGCGATACCCAAACCTTCGCCCATACGATGGCGATCTGGGAAAAATTGCACATGCCGTTTTTGTCGCTGGCGGATCAGACTCAATTGCCCGAGGCCAGGATCGAAGCCTATCGTCAGACTCTCGAAGTCGATTACGCGTGCGAACTGGCGCACCAAAAATTAAGCGACACCGCGCGCCTATTATTGCACAGTCCCAAATAGGCCGGGCAAAATCAGGAGGCCATCATGCCAATTTTTCGATCGCAAAATAGCCGTGGCGGACAATTCAAGATGCGGCTTGTCATTGCCGGTGTGTTGGCATTGGTGGCGATTGGCAGCTACCTGATGAAATACGAAAAAGACGACCTCACCGGCGAATACCGCGCCGTCGCGATGAAGCCGGATCAGGAAATCAGAATGGGACTCGCCGCCGCGCCAGAAATGGCGCAGCAAATGGGCGGGGTGATTGATCCGCGATATGATAAAAGCGCACAGCATGTGAAAATGGTCGGGCGAAAACTCGTCGCAGCGTACAAAACCGACGCCAATCCGTATCTCGAAAACTTCGATTTTCACCTGCTCAACGACACGAAAATGGTCAACGCCTTTGCCCTGCCCGGCGGGCAAATCTTCATCACCAAAGCACTCTACGATCGATTCGAATCCGAAGATCAACTTGCCGGTGTGCTCGGGCATGAGATCGGTCATGTGCGCTATCGTCATGCCTCAGAACACATGGCCAAGGGGCAACTCGGGCAGTCATTGGTCGGGGCGGTGACCGTCGGCGCGGGTGATATGACCGCTGGTCAGTTGGCGAACATGGTCAACCAGATGATCCAGATGAAGTACGGCCGGCAGGACGAGTCGCAATCGGATGGATGGGGCTTGGAAAACATGCACGCCTGCGGCTACGACCCCCGGCAGATGATCCGCGTGATGGAAATATTGAAAGAAGCGTCCGGCGGCGGTGGTGGTCCGAGCATTTTTGCAACGCATCCAAACCCTGATTTGCGCATCGAGCAGATCAAAGCGTACATCGCTAAACGGTGGAATACTCTGCCTCTACAGTGATTTGTCATCTGACGGCAGCACATTCAATCGACCAACGACAAAAGCGCCGAAGGCTTTGGCGTCATTTTCAAGCAATACGATTTGCCGCTCGGCGTGGTCGATCGGGCTGCGCAACTGCTGGGTGATCGGATGACCTGTTGCCCGAAGCGATGCGATCGCGTCATTGAACGTTTGCGCTGAAGCGGTATTCAGCGGCGCATTGCCCGGCAAGCGAGGAACGACAAAATAGGCCGCGACAATCGCCAGCAATGTCATCCCCCCGATGACTTTGCCAACGAATAATAGCCGCGTGGTTTGTGGTTGATGCACAGGCACGCTGGCAGACAGGTGCGTCCGCCGTGCGTGGGTGACGCGCGACATTGTTTTAACGTGCAGCGATTCATCGAACGCAGGCGTTACATTCTCGGCTTCGTGCATCAATTGATTCTTCAAATTGTCTGCCATGATTCACCTGCCTTTGGCGAGGGTTCCACTTCAACGAGTGACTTCACATGCGGCGCAAGTTTTCGCCGCGCCCGGTGCAATGCCGTTTTCACCCACACCCAACTGCGATCAAGCACCTTGGCGATTTGCGCTGTTTCCATCTGCTCGACATAATGCAGCCACACCGCGCGGAACACTTCCTCATTCAATTCGCGTTTTGCCACCGCCCACAATGTATCTGACCGCTCACGCTGCTCGACATGCTCATGCGGGTCATTACGATCCGCGATCACACACCCATCCACATCCACCGTTGGACGATGCTTGCGAAACCGGTCGATCATCAGCCGCTGGGCGATCACAAACAGCCACGTCTTGAAGCGATACTTCGGATCAAACCGCGACAGATTCATGTAAGCCTGCACAAACGCATCCTGCACCACGTCTTCGGCATCATCCTGTTTCAGCGAGCGCAATAGAAACCGCATCAGCCGGACTTGGTAGCGTCTGACCAGTAACTCAAAACAGGCCGATGAACCCTCCTTCGCCTCGACGACGAGTTGTTCATCCGACCATGTTTCAAGCGTACTTTGCATGACTTACCCGCGCAAGCGGCTGATCGACGCAGGATCATCATTTCGTCTTTTTGCTCATTTCGCCGGTGGCGCGTTCGAGCAGATCGGTGATGCTGGCGGAGGGTAGATTCCAATCGATATCCACGGTTTTTCCGTCGTTCTTGGCCGTCATATCGATGATTGCGTCGCTGACCAGTGCGGCATCGGGATCGTCCTGAGCGGCGAACGATACCGCAGATTTCACACCGTCGATTGCATGTTTCACATCCTCGGCAGCCCGCTCATTGTTGGCGATAATCTGGCTGGTGAGCTTCAATCCCGTTTTGTTTTCAGTGACGGTGATCCACGCACTTTGCAGTTGTTGCAACACCGGCGATTGGACAGCGCCTTTAGCGACCTGCGCCAGTTGATCGCCTGCGATATAGAGCAGCATCCCGGCATCTTTTTGCTTGGGCGTGAGGACTTCGGTCTTTAACGGTTCAGACTTGCCGTCGATGGTGTCCAGTGCGTCTACAATGGTTTGTTGCGATTGTCCGATGACGAGCCTGCCATCTTTTGCAAAACCAGCCTTCATTTTTTTGCCTTTGTCGTCCCAAGAATGGATGGTTTGTCCGCCGACTGTTTCGCTGGAGTAGGTTTCGTTGAAAGAGACGAGAGTGGTGAGTCGTTCTTTGTTGACATTGGCGTTGATGACCACGACCGCTTCTTGTTCGCCGAAGGTTGGCCCATAGATCGTGATGTCGTGCAGGTCAGCCGGGAGTCGCACCTTGCCGATGCGTTCGATATTTGCCAGATTTTTGACGTACTCCGGGTTGTTTTTCAGTTTTGGTTCGATCAACTTCCACGCATCGGTCTTGGATAGCGCATCGACATCCACATGCAGCACCCATTTGGCGTCCTTGGCGACGATTTTGGGTTCGTAAGGCGCCGCCTGCGTGACATTCGCCACCCCGACCAACGCCACCGCTGTCAATAACATCCGTTTGATATTCTTCTGCATTCTGTTTCCTTTGGTTAGAACGATACCAGATACGTCGGGTATAGCGCTCAGGTGACACGGTGCAATAAAAAATCCCACGCCGGACGGGGCGTGGGATTACGAAATATTCTTAACCGGCGCGCATCGGGCGGTTCTACAGCATGCTCTTAACCGTGTTGCGTTCTTCGACAAGTTCTTTATTCGTCACGGCGATTTTTTGCTTGGCGAACTCATCGAGAGGCAGGCCTTTGATGACTTCGTACTGGCCGGAGGCGACGGTTTTGACCGGCATACCTGCCCAGACATCGGGGTCGAATCCGTATTCGCCATTGCTCTTGACAGCGATGCTGTGAATCGCGCCGGGCGTGACCAGATCGTGAACATGATCCACCAAAGCATTGGCGGCGCTGGCGGCGGACGATGCTCCGCGGGCGGCGATGATCGCAGCACCGCGCTTGCCGACGGTTTCCTGCATTTCGCCTTTCAGCCATTCATGATGACCGATCGCCTGAGTCAACGGCTTGCCGTTGATCTTCGCAAGATGAAACGCGCTGAACATGGTCGGCGAGTGGTTGCCGAAAATAAATAATTCGCTGACGGCGGTGACTGGAACATTCGCTTTCTTAGCGATCTGCGTGACGGCGCGGTTCTGATCCAGACGCACCATCGCGGTAAACCGATCGGGCGTCAGTCGCTTTGCCTGACTGGCAGCGATCATCGCGTTGGTGTTGGCGGGATTGCCAACCACCGCAACCCGCGCGTCATGGGCGGCAACGCGGTCGATGACTTTGCCTTGGTCGATGAAAATCTTGCCGTTGTCTTTCAACAAGTCGGCACGTTCCATGCCCGGCCCGCGCGGTTTTGCACCGACGAGCAAAGACCAGTTGGCGTCGCCGAAGGCTTCTTCGGGTTTGCTGGTTTGCACGATGCCCGCCAACAGCGGAAACGCGCAGTCGTCGAGTTCCATACAGACGCCTTCGAGCGCTTTCATCGCTTTTTCAACGGGTACTTCGAGCAATTGCAAAATGACCGGCTGATTCGGGCCAAACATTTGCCCCGACGCGATCCTGAAAAGCAACGCATACCCAATTTGACCAGCAGCACCCGTAACGGCGACTCGAATCGGCTTATTCATCGGACTAACTTCCTTTCAAAAATGTAAATAGGACTTCTGTGTCTGATTATCCGCATGCCCGGCGTGAAAGCAAGGAATGAGAATGATGAATGAGGGATGGTGAAAGATGAATATATGAAGCGTCACGTGGCTTGTGATTATTTATCACTCATCATTCCGCATTTATCATTTCCCTACTTCTCCATTCGCTGAGGCACGGGGACGGGCGACAGCACGTTCGTCGTGTTGCTGAGTTCACTCGCAAGATCGGCGATGGATTGGCGGAGATGCTCGCCAGATGTTTCGGTCGCGCTCACCCACTGTTTGGCCGTCAGCAACGCGGGGTAATTCAGATCGTTGGCGAGATAGGTTTCCAAGTCCTTGCACTCAGCGATATATTTCAGATACCCGGCATTCACCGTCGCGTAGAGTTGCTCGATCTGTGTGTACCGATCCCGCACCTGTTGCGCACGATCCTCGCCCGCCTGCCGCAACTGCTGGTTGTTGATCGTTCCCAGATCGCTTTGCCACGCCTGAACGTGCAATTCACATTGGGCGCGAAGCGCTTCGGATTCGACGCGCACGCGATCGGATTCATTGAGGAGGATCGGAATGTGTTGTCGAAACGCCGTAAATGCTGGCCGTAGATCGGCTTGGGCGTTTTTGAGCGTGCGCAGCGAACCCACCGACGCCTCAACCATCTTCTCCCCCGCGATCATACTCGTTCGTGATTCCAGCAACCGATCAACCGCCTGCGTCGATCGATCCCGCGCCGGATCGGCGTGACAACCCATCAAGCATAGACTGACGATCACACATGCAAGACGACAGAAATGGCGATGATTCATAAACTCATCCTACGTTCGTACAGGCGCATCGGACAAGCGTGAGGTGTAAAAGATGGCTTGGGGCTTGGGATTTGATGTTTCGTATTTGGTGTTGCGATATTTTGTTAATAAGGCATCGATGCGTTATTCGGATGCATCCCCACGCACGTAAAAAGTAAGGCGCGAGCATGCTCGCGCCTTACTATTGTTACCGAAAAGAAGGACTTAGGCTTGGGCCAACGTCTGGTTCTCACCAATCACTAAGCCCCAAGCCCTAATCTCTAAATATCAATACCGTTTCTTTTGACGCGGCTTACCCGCGAACTTTGGTTTGCCCGCCACCGGATGGGACGGACGACCCGGCTTTGCGAAAGCGGGTTTGGCATGACCGGCTTTGGCGTGGGCGGGTTGTTGCGCTCGGCCGGCACCGGTGGGTGCTGGACGTGCATCGCCTTCACGACGCGGACGCGGCTGGTGTGCGGTCTGATGCCGATCGTGACGCGGGGCATGCGCTTCGGCGCGATGCGTTTCATGCCGACGCGGGGTGTTGTGCGATGGATGATGTTGGGCTGGACGCGCTTCGCGCGGCTCACGATCTTCCTTCGTACCCGCCGGGGCGGCGCCTTCGGGGTATTCGGGATGGTCGCTGCGAATCGCGATGGTCTTCTTCAAGAGTCGTTCGATCTGTTTGAGATTCGAGCGTTCATCACGATCGCAGAATGACACCGCATGACCCGATGCACCCGCCCGCGCGGTTCTGCCGATACGGTGGATGTAGGTTTCAGGTTCGTGCGTCAGATCGTAGTTGACGACATGCGTAATGCCATCGACATCAATCCCACGCGATGCAATATCAGTCGCGATGAGAATCGGGGTTTTGAGCGCCTTAAAGTTGCTCAACGCACGCTGGCGGGCGTTTTGCGATTTGTTGCCGTGGATCGCTTCGGCGCGGATGCCACGCTTATAGAGCGCCGCAACCACTTTGTCGGCACCGTGCTTGGTACGCGTGAAAACGATCGCCCGGGCCATCGGCAATTCGTGATACAGATGCGCCAGCAAATGCGGCTTGTTTTTCTTGTCCACAAAGTAGACGCATTGGTCGATATTGTCGGCGGTCTGTGACACCGCTGCCACCTGCACGCTGATCGGATCACGCAACAAATCATTGGCGAGCTGCCGAATCTCACGCGGCATGGTCGCGGAGAACATCAACGTCTGACGATCCTTCCGCAGTTGCTGCACGATGCGTTTAATGTCATGGATAAAGCCCATATCCAGCATGCGATCGGCTTCATCCAGCACCAGCGTATGAATGTCGCGCAAATCGATCAGGCGTTGGTTGACCAGATCGAGCAGCCGGCCTGGGGTCGCGATGCAAACATCGACGCCGCGACGCATCGCATCTGCCTGCGGGCGTTGAGATACACCGCCGAAGATGACGTGATTGCGGACTTTCAGATTCGCGCCATAGGCACGGAAACCATCCGAAATCTGCGTCGCTAATTCGCGAGTCGGGCAAAGCACCAGCACGCGCGGCTTGCCTGGGGCGGCCTGCTCGTGTTGGGTGTGAAGTTTATGGAGAATCGGCAGCGCGAAAGCGGCGGTTTTGCCGGTTCCGGTCTGGGCGCAGCCCATCACATCCCTGCCAGACATAATAAGGGGAATCGCCTGCGCCTGGATCGGCGTGGCGGTGGTGTATCCTTCGGCGACGAGCGCGCGCAGAATCGGTTCGGACAAATTAAGATCAGCAAACAGCATGTACGGTCCTTCAAGTGGGACGCCAATGCGCACCGTGAAGGCCGGTTCAGAAGTGAACGCGAAAAGCCAGCCAATGCGCTACAACTTCGCTTTAAACTCGGTAATTACTCAGACCATTTGACTGGGATTGAGAACGAGGCGGGTTGTGAGTGAAACAATATGTCAGAATACTATCGGTTTGTCCAGCCAAAAATAATTATTCCATTTCCCGCCTACCCGTCGCCAACTGATATCACCCCAATCCCACCCCCCACATAGCCGCCGGGTTTGCCCGGCGATTGTCCGCCCACAAACAAATGAAATCTCGTAGTTTAACCTTCCATTCGCCACCGCCTCGCTGGTTATCCGGCCAACGATATCGTAGCCGAACGTGTGGACGTTGCCGTTGCGGTCGGTCTTGGTCAGCGTTTGGCCGAGGGCATTTGTGGTGAAGAGTTCCTGCTCGCCGCTGGATGCGAGGCCGGTCGATTTATCCGGATACCGCACTGCGATCAGCATATCGTTGCTGTTCAACCCATCGCCACGAGCGGTGGTGCCGCGTCGTTCAACGCCGGTGCGATTCGATGTTTCAAGAAGCTGCCCAGGCACCTCTGCCAGACGATGACCGCCGACAACGGCAGCGAGTTCATCGAGCACTCCAAGCTGGCGCGGCGGCTGGGTTTCAAGACTTATTTTGCCGATCCGTATTCGAGCTGGCAACGCGGCACGAATGAGAATACGAATGGATTGATCCGCCAGTACCTGCCCAAGGGATGCGATATTGGCGCGACGAGCCATCAACGTGTTGCACGAATCGCGGCGGCGCTGAATAATCGTCCCCGAAAGTGCCTCAACTACCGCACTCCAGCCGAAATGTTCGGCGTCGTGTTGCGCTTCAACCTTTAATTCGCCGCGGAGAAAATGTGAAAACGATGTGCGTCCCCGTATCATTTCCCCGAACTCTACCGGAAGATACTTCAGCGGATACGCCGGTTCGCTGGCACCACGCCGAGGGCCGGGCCTGCGTGAGACGACCGAGGCTTCACAAAACGATCCACTTCCCCCATCTTTGCGCGATCGGTGTGTCCGGGCAGCGCATGCCAGCAGAATTAGATAGCACGAAAGGGGTATTTTTAAGTCAATGCTCCGAAAAAGGATTGACGGCCGACGGGGGGGGGTATCTTATGAGCAGTAAAGAACACCCGGAACAGTTTGGTGCTGCTCCATATGGGAAATATCAGTTTAAGCAAATCCGCCGGATGCGGGTTGCTATGATCGAATAATGCCTTCTGATCTAAAAATTGACTTCCATGGAACCTGAGGACGGGCCAGACTCGTTCTGTTTCATAGAGGCGGGTCG
>JBBQXB010000096.1:0-13109 GCA_038210015.1 Tepidisphaerales bacterium | reverse complement strand
GGTGCTGGGTGATGGTCGGCGATTGAGTTGGGTGGAGTTGGATGCTCCGGCGCGTCGTTTGGCGCGTGAGGCATCGCGTCGTGAGAAGCGTGGCCCGGTTCGGAACAACAAGGTTCATAAGCCGACGAAGGCGCAGCAGATCAAGATAGTGAGCAAACCGGGGTTGAAACGGCCCTCCCCGGAGTTGCGGAAAGCGGGCTGATCGGTGACATTTTCATTGCGTCATAACAGGTGACATTTTCACTGCGTTACAACAGTCAGTGTCCGGGACGAAACAGGACCTAGTAGCGGGACATTCAGAATATTCCCCCGGCGGACGATCACATACCGCCAACGGATGAAAATTGGCGAGACATGGCTTATGCGCGTTGCGGCGAAGGAATATTCCGGACGTCCCCTTCTAGTTGCCCTTAATCCTCACAATGTTCAGCGATTCGCAATCAATGCCATCGCCCTAAACTTGACCGCAACCGCCGTTGGTTCTACAACCGTGCGTTGCTTTTTTCAGACGCTTGGCGTGGGCTGAAGCCTGCGCTACAAATCTGGCAAAGCGCTCGATTAAAAGAAAGATTTTCAATGTCCGCATCTTCGTTTTTGGATGGAAATGCCTGTGTGGTTGGCCTGCAATGGGGGGATGAGGGCAAGGGCAAGATTGTCGATTATCTCGCTGAGCAGGCGGAGGTGATCGCGCGGTATTGTGGCGGGGCAAACGCGGGGCATTCGGTCGTCATTGATGGCATCAAACACTCCACCCACCTTTTGCCAGTCGGGATCTTCCGCAAGCACACGATCAACATCATCGGCAACGGCGTGGTGCTGGATCCGGAAAAGCTGTTAGAGGAGATCGAAGTCAATACCAATAAAGGGTTTACGATCACGCCGGATACGTTAAAAATCAGCTATAAAACGCACGTGGTCATGCCGTGGCATAAGGTAGAAGATGCTGCCCGTGAAAACGCCGCGGGCGCCGATGGGATCGGGACGACCAAGCGCGGGATCGGCCCGGCGTATGCCGACAAAATGCACCGCACGACCGCGATCCGCGTCGGCGATCTGCTGCACGAAGAATCGTTAAAAGCCAAGATCAGCCGAATCGTCGCGGATAAGAACAAAGTCTTCGCAGCGATGTATGGCGAATCGCCTTTGAACGCCGACGAGGTGTTTGCCCAATACCGCGAATACGGCAAAAAAATCGCGCCGTATGTCGATGACACCGGCTATCTGCTGATCCAGGCATGGAAGGCTGGGAAAAAGATACTGTTTGAAGGGGCGCACGCAGCCCTTTTAGATGTCGATCATGGCACTTATCCGTACGTCACCAGCAGCAGTTGTTCGACGTTGGGATTGTTCAGCGGCACGGGCGTTCCGCCTCAGTGCGTGGCGCAGTACATCGGGATTATGAAAGCCTACAGCACGCGCGTGGGTGGCGGGCCATTCCCGACCGAGCAGGAAAACGACACCGGTAACTACATCCGGGAACGTGGGAACGAATACGGCACGACCACCCGCCGCCCGCGCCGCATCGGCTGGTTTGATGCGGTCGCGGTGAAATACAGCGTCGATCTCTGCGGCGCAACCACCATCGCGGTGATGCTGCTAGATGTGCTATCCGGTCTGGAAGAAGTCAAAATCTGCACCGGCTACAACATCAACGGCAAGAAGCTGTCTTATTTCCGGGCGGATGTAGAGACGCTAGCGCAAGCCGAACCGATCTACGAGACAATGCCCGGCTGGCACGCAAATCTAAGCGAATGCAAGACGTTTGATCAGCTTCCCGCTGAGGCAAAGAATTATGTGAAGCGGCTGGAAGAACTCGTCGGCGTGCCGATCAGCATGGTCAGCGTCGGTCCGGATCGTACGGCAACGTTGATGCGATGAAAGAAAAAGAATGGGCCACAGATTTTATGCAGATGGATGCAGATAAACACAGATAAGAGTTGGATTTTGAATGTCGTTATCCTCTCAAGCAATCCCTGAAACGATATTAAATATTTCAAAATTGATGCAATAAAACGACTGCAACGCTCAATAGGTCGCGCGGATTGCAACCCGCATTTCATTTGTGCATATCTGTCCCAATCTGCGTCTATCCGTGGCCTATTCCTTCACCCGTATTCGCAGCAAGATCGGCGGCGCGGTAGGCTTGGGATGTGCGATTGGCGATACCACTTTTGATCCTGTCCATCGCGGCGTCGGTGTGGCTGGGGTATGGGATGAATCCGCCTGTCGCCGCCGAGTTTGGCGGGCTGGGGATGATCACACTGACCCGGCGGTTAGAGTGGCTTCTTCTGATCGCAACGATTCTTCCCTGTCTGATATTAGTGGTCTGGGTGTCGATCAATCGTGCCAGCGCTTGGTGGCTATTAGGGTTGTCGATCGTGGTGGCGATGTTATTCGTGCGATTCTCCACGACAACCCGCAAGCCCGTCCGCATCCTCGAAGCCCCCTCTATGCCCACCGTGATGGAAGCGACCTTGCCCAGCGACGATGAAATGGTCATCGGCGTCGTATTTGATGGCAGCGCCTACGCCTTTCCGTACCGATGTCTGTATCGCACCCCGATCGTGCAACTAACCGATTTTGACAAGCGGCTGATCGTGATCCATTCCCCGCACGCCAACAGCGCGACGGTTTTGGATGTGACGCGCGAGGTGCGAGCGACCGATCTGGAATACGTTGCGATGCCCGGCAACAGTACGCTGGTTTATAATCGCAAGTACGGGCAGTTTATCGTCGGGATCACCGGAAAAACCGATCGCGGCACCGAAGCCATCGGCGTGCGCGACCGCGTGCCGACCTACAGCCTGTCATTTGCAAACTGGCGGCGTCTGTATCCGGAATCGAAACTGATGATCCCGACCGCTGCCGATGCCGATCAGCCGGGCGTGCGACTCAGCCCGAAGTATCCGCCTACGCTGCCCGACACGTCGATGCCGGCAGAAACGCCGATCATCCTGATCCGCACCACCCCGGCATCCGCGTTGTTGATCGGAGATTATGCCAAACCCACCCACACCCGCGCCGGGGATTTGCCAATCGTCCTATGGCGGGATCGTGGATTGCTTCGTGCGTTCAATCGTGCGGTCGATGGGGATTTGTTTCTGACTTACGAGATCGTCAAAGACAAGAAAGGCCGCGAACAATTGAAAGATACGCAGACGCATTCGGTCTGGACCTATCAAGGCCGCTGTATTGAAGGCCCGCTAACGGGCAAACAGTTGTCGCCGGTGACGATTGAAGAAAACGTCTACTGGGGTGTCAGCCGCGAATGGTTCCCCGATCTGCAACTGATTCGGCAGGAGAAGTGACAAACACGTTCGTGGGTCACCCAGAAACCCGGTGAAAGATGCCCATTAAGCTGTCAATTCGCTTTGGATGGGGGAAAACAGGGGGTGCGATAAAAAGACGCATTTGTCCGATATTGACATCCCACGGTATCGCCCCTATTTTCGCGAGTCCGGGTTGACGCCAAAGTCGCCCTGCTGCGGGTCTGTCGCCCGTCTTATTCATTTAAGGAGTTTTGAAATGGCTGCGTTGAAAGTTGGAATTAACGGTTTCGGAAGAATTGGTCGTCTGGTGTTCCAAGCGATCGTCGATAAGGGTTTGCTTGGTTCGGCAATTGATGTCGTCGCGGTGGTGGATATTTCCACCGATGCAGACTACTTCGCTTATCAACTGAAATACGATTCGGTGCATGGCCGATTCGGGCACGACGTGAAAACCGAAAAATCGGACGCGTCGAAAGAAGAAGCCGACATACTGGTCGTCAACGGCCACAAAGTGAAATGCGTGATGGCGACGCGCGAACCCAAGGATCTGCCTTGGAAAGCACTTGGCGTCGATTATGTCATCGAATCGACCGGCCTATTTGTTGAAGACGTTAAAGCCAAAGGCCACCTCGACGCCGGTGCTAAGAAAGTCATCATTTCCGCGCCCGGCAAGGGCAACCTCAAGACACTGGTCATGGGCGTGAATCACGAATCCTACGATTCGGGTGCCGACAACATCGTCAGCAACGCAAGCTGCACAACCAACTGCCTCGCGCCATTGGTGCATGTGTTGCTCAAGGAAGGCGTGGGGATTGAAACCGGTTTGATGACGACGATCCACAGCATCACCGCGACGCAAAAGACCGTCGATGGTCCGAGCAAGAAGGATTGGCGTGGCGGCCGTGCTGCGGCGATCAATATCATCCCGTCCACCACCGGCGCCGCAAAAGCCGTCGGCGAAGTCCTGCCCGCCACCAAGGGCAAGCTGACCGGCATGAGCTTCCGCGTACCGACGCCGGACGTGTCGGTCGTCGATCTGACCTTCCGTTCCGAAAAAGACACCAGCATCGAAGAAATCGACAAGCTGTTGAAAAAAGCCAGCGCCACCTACCTGAAAGACATCCTCGGCGTGGCCGACGAAGAAGTGGTCAGCACCGACTTCATCCACGACCCCCGCAGCAGCATCTACGATTCGCTGGCGACTTTGCAGAACAATCTCAAGGGCGAAAAACGCTTCTTCAAGATTGTGAGCTGGTACGACAACGAATGGGGCTACAGCAATCGCGTGGTCGATCTATTGACCTACATGGGCAAAAAAGACGCGAAATAGACTCTCCCCCTTTTTAACCTCAAACCACTAACGAAAGCCCCGGCTGCCAGCCGGGGTTTTTGTTTGCGCCGAATTCCTCCTAAGTACCTTTTCACTCACCCGACGCCAATCAATTCCGCATATTTTGTGCGGTGATATCGGCGGGAACAAATATCGCGTGATTTCCGCGATCAAATACCGTTCCAGAACGGTCTATGCGATGCGGTTGTTGACGCACGCCCAGTACAACAAAAACCAGTGGAAGAATCAGCTATGAAAACAACAACGAACAATCGAATTGTCAAGGATGTTTATCTGGATTTGGTGCGAACATTCCCACTGCGCCCGATCCGCACGAAGGCTGAATTGGATGCGGCGATGCAAGCGTTGGAGCCGCTGGTTGTGCGTGACGATCTGGACGCCAGTGAGGAAGATTACGTCGAGGTTTTGACGGGCTTGATCGAGCGATATGAAACGCCTCAGAAGCCTTTGCCGCGAGCCTCGGCGATCGATGTGCTAAAGCATTACATGAGTACCCGCAACATGACCACCGCCGATCTAGGGCGCGTGCTTGGTCATAGTTCGTTGGCGTCGGCGATCCTTGTCGGCAAACGGCAGATCAGTAAATCGCACGCAAAGCTGCTAGCGGAACATTTCGACGTGGGAGTGGGATTGTTTGTTGACTGATTTGCCCAACAACGCTTTGCATTCACGATTATTTACTGTCGTTGATTGCACGATTCACAATCACGCAATCGCTCCACAGTGAAGGCAACGACCCACCAAAGCCCCGGCTGCAAGCCGGGGGTTTGGTTTGCGATTGATTTTCACAAAACGCGAACGCCCATTCGCCGACAAAACGTCACGCGACCGCTTTGACCGGTAGCGCGACGGTAGTCACCTTGGTGAGATCCACGCGTGTGCTGGCGTGTTCAATATCGATTCCTACAAGCACACCCTGGTCATCAAAATCGAGCACCACGCCGGGTGACACTTCACGCGAATCGCGCGAAACGCGATCGGAAAGGTCGATGTAAAGCGAATCGGTTTCGGCGTAGTAGTTAAACTTCATGTTCATTCTCTTTGTAGTTGCGATCGAAAAATGCGTTAAGCACCGTTGTCCCATCATCAAGCAACACGACGCGGATAAACTTGTCCACTTCTGGCACATGCGCCCAGAGTGGCCACCTGCCATCGGGTTGCTGTATTCGTCGAACCGGGGACATAATCGCACGCTCGACCATTGCGACAGTAATTTCAGGTCTTTTGCGAAGCACCTGCTCTTGAAAATACCGGGCATACTTTACCATGATGATATTGGAGAAGCATATCTGATGTTAAGGCGCATTTCGATACTTTTTCGTTGCGAGGGGTATCGCATGCAACATTCACAACAAATGCCGCCCCGCTTCGATCACCGCTTTGGCGATCGGCGTCAGTGCGGGTTCATTCGCAAGAACACCATCTATCGCTTGCGGCGTCGCCTTCACCGACCAGGCGGCGTGATGCTCTTCGGTATCGACTTGCTGTTCGATCTGTTCACGGGTGCAGCGAGTCCACGTCATATAGATCGTTTCGGGATGCCTCAATCGCATGTCCTCAGCCAATCCGAGGCAGATGATCTGGTCGATGGCGTCGGATTCAAGAGACAACTCTTCGCGCAATTCTCTACGGACATTCGCGAACAAATCGATCGAATCTTCAACCTCGATCGATCCAGCAAACGGATGAATGCGGTCTGGATAATACGCCACGCTGCGGTTGCGACGCCCGAACATCAGATAACCGTCGGCAGTGACAAGCCCCGTGCTGACGCCCAGCGGATTGGCCATCACCTGCGGGCCGTATTCGTCGGCAAATTGGGGGTTGGCGAAGTTTGTCCCAACCACCGTCCGATAATCGGTGTAACTTAGATCAATCGTCAGCGTCGGGGGATTTGTGGCAGCAATGCGATGGGCTTCATATCGGCAGACCCGTCCATTGAACAGGCGCACGCCGGGTTTGGAGCTCGTTTCGACCCATGCGCGGTCAATCGCCTGATCCACTTCTGGCAACAAAATCAAAGCTGAGGGGACGTCCCGCGTGGAAATCTGTCCTTCCAGATAGATGCCGTAATGGAGAAACCGGAACATCCCACCCAGCCTACCGCAGAACGCGATCGGTGTCGTCCAGAAGTTAATTCATCCCTTTTCGCAGTTTTGTAGGGGTCATAACGGCAACTATTTGATAGACTTTCGCGAATGTCGCCAGTTACCGGTCTTAGTTATGCGGTTTCAGTTTCGATAATCATTAGTATGAGCAGCCCATCCATCACCCGCGCCGCAGTCGAATTATTGGAAGACCGCAACATGCTGTCAGCGGTCTATCCGACACCCGCGGAACAGTATATGGTTGAGTTGCTCAACCGCGCCCGCGCCAATCCGACCGCAGAAGCCTCGCGATACAACAACTACACCGATAGCCGCAACAATACTTATAACGGACTGCTGAATGAAGGTCTCGCCAATGGAACGATCTCCGCCTCGGCGAAGCAACCGCTGGCGATCAATCCCTATCTGACCGACGGCGCACGCCAGCACAGCCAATGGATGGTAGATGCCGATACGTTCAGCCATACCGGATCAGGCGGATCGAATCCCGGCCAGCGCATGTCGGCAGCGGGTTACGCCAGCGCAACAACGTGGGGCGAAAACATCGCGGTGAACTGGTCTACAGGATCATTAAATCTCGCGACTACCAGTTTTGATCAGCACCGCAATTTGTTTACCGACATGCCGATCGCCGGCCGCGGGCATCGGCTGAATATGATGAATGGGTCGTTTAAGGAAGTGGGCATTGGTATCGCGACGGGCACCTGGTACATGGACGGGCGGAATTGGAACGCACAGGCCAGCACGCAGGATTTCGCCGCCAAAGCAACGACCTATCTCACCGGTGTCGCTTATTCAGACAACGTCAGCAATGACGATTTCTACACCGTCGGCGAAGGCCTCAGCGGCATCACCATCACCGCAACGCGCGTCGGCGATAATCAGATTTTCACCACGACCACCTGGTCCAGCGGCGGGTATAGCCTCGCGCTGCCAACGGGCGTTTACAACATCGCAGGCACGGGCGGATCGCTTGGCAGCACGATCTATCACAATAACGTGACGGTCGGATCAACGAACGTGAAGCGCGATTTTGTCGCAAACGAAGCCGTCGATCCCAATCCGACCCCAACGCCGACCCCAACGCCGACACCGACACCCACTCCAACTCCGGCACCTACACCGACCCCCACGCCTGAACCGGTCAGTTCGTTTGCGGAAATGGTCGGCAGAACGTTGGTTGTCACCGGCACAAACGACAGCGACAACATCACCGTTTACCGCAAGAACAGCATTTACGTCGCCACGCTCAGCGAGCGGTTCGCCACGTTCAGTAAAAGTCTGGTCGATGTGATTGCGGTGAACGGGCTTGGTGGAAATGATCGCATCACGGTCGGTTCAGGCGTCTGGAGCACCTTCCTCGAAGGCGGCGATGGCAAGGACTACATCCTCGGCGGCGACGGCCCGGACACCATCTACGGCAACGCCCAACCCGATTACATCAACGGCGGCGCTGGCGATGACGTGATCGTCGGTGCTGGCGGACATGATGTCATCAAAGGCATGGACGGCAATGATCGCATCTACGGCAACGACGGCAACGACACCATCGACGCCGGCGGCGGCAATGATCGCGTCAGCGGCGGAAACGGCAACGACTACATCTACGGCGGCAACGGCCGCGATATCCTCTACGGCGATTCCGGCGCCGATACCCTCATCGGCGGCAACCACTCCGACGCCACCGACAATGATCCGCTAGACCGACGCATCGCGGTTGAGATTTTGATGGCGTAAAGGTGGACGGCGGCGGCCAAATTTTTCCGTCCGGGTGTGTTGAGGATAGAACATGGACAACGATGCCGGTTCGGCGAGCATCGCGATCTACCTTTACCGTCACACGAACCATTGAAGCAAAAAAAGACGCCGATGCCCCGTCGCATCTCAGCCGTAAACGCGCAGCACAGAAACTCGACGGCGCAAAATCGAATCCCGCCAGATGCCGTAGGTGGGTGATAGAGGTGTTGCCCGATAAAATCTGCAAGAGGAAAAGTTGCACCTCACGACGGGCGTGAAGACCCGATCGCGAAAGATCACCCCGACATCGCGGCACAAATCGTCTAGGACGTTGGCCGGTAAAAATCTCGCGTGTTCTCCATTGCGAACCCGATCCATTGCCCTGACAATATCAGCCATCCTCGGCCTCCTGTTAGTGTGACTAAGCACCACTCTTCTACAGGGTTGCAGTCAAGTTTATGGCGATGGCATTGATTGCGAATCGCTGAACATTGTGAGGATTAAGGGCAACTAGAAGGGGACGTCCAGAATACTCCTTCGCCGCAACGCGCATAAGCCATGTCTCGCCCATTTTCATCCGTTGGCGGTGTACCATCATCCGCTGCGGGAATATGCTGAATGTCCCTATTCAGTCGCTTGATGAGTAACGGGCTAACCGTTGCAAGGGTATAGCCGCTTGTTGGTTGCATGGCTGAACGCTATCGACTGCTGCGGATTACGCTAGGAAAAATCGGCTATTGGTTGACTTTCAGGGCGGGATTTCTATGCTTACTCGTCTACAACTGAATACGGTTTACTTATCCAGAGTGGTTGAGGGTATGGGCCCGACGACGCCACAGCAACCGCCCGACGCTTGTTCGCAAGCACAGGGGCAGGTGCTAAATCCCGCCTTGGTTTGGCGATTGTGCCAGCTCAGGGAGAGATAAGCAGACGGCGATTTTCGATCCCCCGATCCAACGCGCCTCTTCTTATCGAATGGTAAGAAGAGGTTTTTTTATTGGAGAAGTTGCAAGTTGCCAGATGCGAGTTGCGAGAAATACGATGCCGCGGGATCACGATCGATCCTCAAGTATTTAACTCGCAACTGGCAACTGGCAACTCGCAACTAATAACAAAATGTCCTACGTCCTCGGATTAAAATGTAAAGAGTGTGGCCATCGCGTTCCGGCGACGCCGGTGCATGTGTGTGAGCAATGTTTCGGGCCTTATGAGGTCGAATACGACTACGCCGCGATGAAGGGCAAAGTCACCCGCGCGTCGATCGAAGCCGGGCCGCACTCGCTTTGGCGGTACAAGGATTTATTGCCTGTTGAAAAACCGGTGACAGGCTTCCACTCCGGCATGACGCCGCTGCGCCGCGCCGATCGCTTGGCGAAACTATTGGGTTGTAAAGAGTTATGGATCAAGGACGATTCCTGCAACTACCCGACCTATAGTTACAAAGAGCGCGTGGTCAGCGTGTCGATCAGCAAAGCGGTTGAGTTTGGGTTTGATACCGTTGGCTGCGCCAGCACGGGCAATCTCGCCAACTCCACCGCCGCCCACGCTGCGATCGCGGGGATCAAATGTTATGTGATGATCCCGCACGATCTTGAACAGGGCAAGGTGCTCGGCTCATTGGTGTTTGGCCCGCACATGGTTCGGATCAAGGGCAATTATGATGATGTGAATCGCCTGTGCACCGAGATCGCGGATAAATACGGCTGGGCGATTGTGAACGTCAACCTCCGACCCTATTACACCGAAGGCGCCAAGACGTTTGGGTTTGAGATCGCCGAGCAACTGGGCTGGAAATTGCCCCAGCACACGATCTCGCCGGTCGCGGGTGGAACGATCTTGCCGAAGATTTACAAAGCCTATCAAGAATTGATCGAGCTGGGTCTGGTTGAGAATAATTCCCCCAAGATGTACGCCGCCCAGGCATCGGGTTGCAATCCGGTGGTGAAAGCGATCCACGCCGATCAGGACATCATCGAGCCGCAAAAGCCCAAAACGATCGCCAAGAGCATCGCGATCGGCAATCCCGCCGACGGTTATTACGTCTGGCACGGTATTAAGGATTCGGGGGGCTGGGGCGAGAGCGCCACCGATGAGGAAATCATCGATGCGATTAAACTGCTGGCCCGCACCGAAGGCATCTGGACCGAACCCGCCGGCGGGACAACGCTGGCGTGCGCGATCAAATTGATCGAAAGCGGCCGCATCCCCAAGGACGAATCGATCTGCATCTGTATCACCGGAAATGGCCTGAAAACCGTTGAAGTGGTGCAGGAACAGTTGCCTTATCCGCGGGTGATTAACGCGACGCTGGATGAGTTTGATCAGATGGTTGCCGAGAATAATGGTCAGAAATCTGCGCAGGAATCGCACAAAACTGTTCTAGCGGGCGTTTAATGCGGTATCATCCGCCAAAGACGGAGAACACCTATGATGAAAATCGCACAGATTAGTTTCGTCGCTGCGTTGGTGGGTTTGACCTGCCTCGCGGGGGCGCAGAGCACCAAGGCCGACAAACCCATCAAAGCCGACAAAACCGTCAAGAAAACCGAAACACCGGAGTCGGTCGTCAAAGGCATCGAAGCGCTTGCCGCTGAGATGGAAGCGGTCGTCAAAGACCCGGTGGCCGCCACCCGTCGCGACAAGGCCGACTATTTCACGGACAGCACCGATACCGTTGATGAAGCGCACCTCATTGAGTTGTTAAGTAAACGACATCACAAGCATCCAGCGGTCGATGCCTATATCAAATGGCAACTGCTGTCATTGCAGAAAACGCCGTTCGCCGAAGAGAATATTAAAAACGCGATCGCGCTGTATCGACGCGCCTACATGCCCCCACCTCGGCCGGGAACAGGCGCGGATCAGGAAATGAAATCGATGCTCCGAAACGTCAACCAGCAGAATTTGACCGAAGCCAATGCCGCGTGGAGCAAGCGCATCAACGCAAATGCAATGGTGTTCGATCCGATGTTCGCCTATCGCGACGATCTCTATTCACGCCTGCCGCGAACATTTGAAGTCATCCGTGCGGGATTTGAAGACGCAGAGGCACGCATGCAACGGGGTTATGATTCGAAAAAGTTTGTTGCTCGACTCTGCGGCGATCTCACCTCGGTGGCAGCGGGTTCTAAGCCGATCGAAATCAAGAACATGGTCGCGCTAACGCAATACTACGCGTCGCGTGAAGGGTTGATGTATTATGATTCGATCGAAGCCACGGACAAAGAGGTCAAATGGAAAACCGGCAAGCCCAACTTCAACAAAAAGAAATTGGATCAGCTCACCAAAGACCTGACCGACATGGCCAACGCCGGGTTCTAATTCATCGTTTTGATCGGTCGCAACATAAGTTGATAGAGATACTCAGTAAGAAAGATTAGCCACGAATCGCACGAATAAAAACACGAATCGGCAATGCGATGCCAGCCGCCGTTTACGACGCCTGATATCAACGGAGCACGGGCTTCCCGCCCGTGGTTTTACCCGCGAAAGCTACGATTCTGTCCGTGGGTCCGCGGTAGTTTATTTGTAATCAATTGACAGGAAAGACAGCATCATGAGTGTTAAAGTTCGCATCCCCGCCCCATTACGCACCTTCAGCAACGGCCAGGAAGTCATCGACGCATCCGGCGCGACCCTAGCCGAGATCATCACCGATCTGAAGGCCAAAGCCCCCGGCATCGAAACCCGCCTTTTCAAAGGCGCCACCGGCCAGCTTAACCGCTTCGTCAATATCTACGTGAATCAGGAAGACATCCGCTTCCTGCAAAACCTCGACACCCCCGTCAAAGCCGGCGACGAAATCTCCATCGTCGCCGCCATCGCCGGCGGGTGATCGCCGGCGGCTTTGTGATGCACCCCGCACCGTACTCAACCCGCTCGCAAAGAATCGCGCACGAAGTAAAGGGTGGTCCTGATCGCCAATTCGAATACACGCTTACTTCGTGCGCGGGTCCCGATTGCGCCGAAATGCGATTGCTTCGCATAACATAATCCACCCCCCGCATAACGTAAACGCACCCGTTCACCGCGCGGCGACCGCTACGCCGCGATCTTGAGCTTCTGTTGCACCGGCAGGCTATTGCTGGCGGAGAGGTTCACCTGCAGGAGCATGTCTTGTCCCGGGCCTGCGCCTTGGGCATTGAAATAAGCCGCAGTGATCCAGACCTTCGCCGCTTCGGTTCCGGGGATCGACAGGCTCGCCCGGGTACGCATCGTCGTACCCTGGCTAAACCACTCTCTCGGATCCGCTGGCGGCTGGGCACCGATCCATGAATACCACTGCACGCCCGAAACCCCCGCAGGCAATCCGCGATTAAGCGGATCTTGCAGATCCTTCGCACGCACGAACAGCGTCCGGTTCTGGCTGCCAAGGTACTCGGTCCCCGGCATATACGCTGGCACCTGCCCCGGCGTCCGTTGCTTGGGAACAGTGATTTCCAACTCAACGCGGGCGGCGTCGGTGGTGTCTGGAAACGCCTGTATAATTTTCACCAGAAGACGCGTGTATTCGACGAGCTCACGCTTCTTTTCGTTTTTCAAAAACGTGTTAAGCGGTGTTTTCGTCGCCGCCGCCTTCGACAGCCCTAGCGCTTGGGCGTACATGTCTTTGAAGTCCGCGTAGTTGGCTGACTGGCTGGCCGT
>JBBQXB010000095.1:0-13237 GCA_038210015.1 Tepidisphaerales bacterium | reverse complement strand
TATTCGCGGACGAGAGGAGGAAATGATGAATGAGGGGTATGTGTTTCGTGTTGGGTGTTTTGAGGAGGCGAGGCGGTTGGAGTCGCTTAAACTGGCAGCGGCGTGCGAGGATTCGCCGGAGAGTTCATTCAGCTTGGCTTGCACCACTAGCAATTCGGCGGTGCTGAGGTGCGGAAGTTCGGCCAATATCTCGGCTTTGCTCATGTCAACAACTGACCGGGTTGCCAGAACGCGGCAAGAATGAAACAGACGCCGATTGTGATCCGCTACCGCATGAAGAATTTCTTCACGGTGAAGACCGTCATCTGTCGTTGGATCGCGGCGATTGATTCGAGCAGGGGGATTTGTTTGGGGCAGACTTGGACGCAGTTTCCGGCCTTGCCGCATTCTTGGACGCCGCCTTCGCCTTGCAGTGCGGCGAGGCGTTCGGGCTTCAGCGCGACGCCGATCGGGTGATCGTTGAACAAACGTGCCTGACTGATGACGGCGGCACCGACGAAGTGGTTCGTGGCGGTGTATTGCGGGCAGGCTTCCAGGCAACAGCCGCAGGAAATGCAGCGGGAAAGCGGGTAACGCTCTTCATTCAATTCCTGCGGGATCGGCGGGCCGGCGCCCAGATCGTACGTGCCGTCGATCGGCACCCACGCCTTGACGCGTTTAAGATCATTAAACAATCGCGAACGATCGACCCATAAATCGCGCACCAGCGGGAATTTGGTCATCGGTTCGAGCGTGATCGGGTCGCCATCCGGCGACACTTTATCCGCCAATGCGGAGCAGCTTTGACGCACCTTGCCGTTGATGATCATCGTGCAGGCGCCGCAGACTTCTTCAAGGCAGCCTGAATCCCACACCGGCGGGGTGGTTGATTTGCCGTCGGTGGTCGTCGGATTGGCGGCGATCCACTGCAGGCAGGAGATGATGTTCATGTTCGGCCGCCACGGGACATTGAAGGTCTCCCAGTAGGGGGCTTTGGTCGGGCTGTCTTGGCGTTTGATTTTGATGATGATTTTGCGGTCTGCGGAATTGCTCATAATGGCGTCTCGTTGCGTGACTCTTGCATGTTACGGACGACAGGCACTGGGGACAAGATTATGTCGCGGATATCAGCGGTTTTGAAAGTGCGTGCGACAAAGGGACGCATCGAGGATTTTAGAGTTGTCAGCGGTGTGAATACGGATTTACCGTGAAGCCGCGAAGAAAGCGAAGGAAAACGCGGAGTAGAAAAAGATAATCCACGTATCACACGAATCGTCACGTTTGCTAGGCAGCACAGCCTTTTTCAGTCGTGCGGATTCGTGTGATTTGTGGCGGCTGGCTTTATTCCTCGCGGCGGTATTTTACCGCTATCGTTCTGTGACCAGTGCAGACTACTGACCGGTGCTTGCACCGGCGGGGAGTTTGCCTTGATCGACCAGCAACTTGAGCGCAGCCCGGTCGGGGTCCTGACGATCGGTGAGCGGATCGCGCTCGTGAAGATGCCCGTCGGGACCGAGGACGAGAATGAAGGCCTTTTCATTACGTTCGTCGAAGCGCACATCGACAAGCGTAGAACTGGTCTTGAATTGCACATTGGCTTCCTCCCAGCCGATGGAGTCGCCGATGCCGACCTGGAAAACTCGATTTTGCCATTTGCCAGCGGTCCACTTGTAGACTTCGATGCGGACGGAATTTGGCACACTGGTGGGTTGCCAGCTTCGGTCGGCGATGAAGAACTGGGTGCTGGTTTCGATGGTGCGGGCTTCGCTCCAGGCTTTTTCCGCCAGTTCGCTCCACAGTGCGAACTGGTTGGCGAGCTTGAGATCAGCGACCTGATTGTTCTGCCACATTGGGTTTTTGATCGCGTAACGAACTTGATAACGATAGGTGCGACCTTCCTTCACATCGGTATCGAAGAACCATCCAAAGATTGGGGGTGTGCCCTTGGGGAGAAATACTGCTTGGGGCAACGCGGGCATGTTGGGCTGACCAACACCCGGCTGAGCGGGTTGGCCTGGTTGCTGCCACGGTTGGCCGTCGGGAGCGCCGCCCATTCCAGCTTCTTCGTCGATGGCAGCCTGACGCCTGGGATCGATCTGCGCCAGCTCAAGCCCGGCAAGCTCTGCGAGTCGGTTGGGGCGGGTCGGATCTTGTACCTGAAACTCATTGTTTCCGCCTCGACGTACGCGTGGGCGTTCACCGGGGTTAAATTCCGGCTGAGCAGGGGGTTGATTCTGGCGGCGTTGATCCAGGCGGGCTTTATTCTCGGCGTCTCGTGCGGCGCGATCCGCAGCATTCAGGGTATTCACAGCGGCCTTGGCGTCGTCAAGTGTTTGCGGCGCGTCCCACGGGCCTTCGCCGACCAGCACTTGATAGAACGGTGGACGAAGCAGATCGGCCTGACCTTGCGGGCTGCCGAACCATGCTTCGAATTGTCCCAGTGCCTGGAACCCGGCATCCTTACTGGGGACAGGCCAACGTTTAATGCCGTTGTCCAGCGCGTTGACCTGGGTGGGTTTGGTCCAACTGCCATCGGTCTGCATTTCCTGGCGCCACACTTGGACTTCTAGGATCATGGTCTGCTGGCCGTTGGGGATTTCGACTTTTGCAAACTCCGCGTCGATGTCTGCGGGATCAATTTTGTATTCGCCGCGAATGTAATTGACGTCTTTAGCATTGGCGGGAACGGCTAACGCCGCGCCTGCAGGCGCTTGGGGTTGATTCGGTTGACCGACCCCGACTGGCCCGACGATCGCCAGCACGCGAGCGGGTTTGATCCCAGCACCAGGCATCATATAGGCGGGAGGAACTGCGGGTAATACTTTAACCACATGCAGCTCGGGGATTACGCCCGGATCGATCGGACCTTTTACGTCCAGCGGAATACCGCTGAACGAACCCTGCGCGATGGTTGCAGGCGGGGGCGTTAAGCCCTGCATGTCCCGAACGAAGCCTTCGAGCGGATTGGTTTTTGCCGCTTGTTTGGGCGTTCGCACCGTCGCGTCTTTGATTTTGCCTTCAAGCTTCTTGGCGTCTTTTTCGACCTCGGCATCGACCGTGCCGGGAGTGACGGATCCGATGCTTGGCACTACCTGCGTCACAGGTGGCGTTATCACATAACCCCATACGACCCAGAGGAAAAACAATCCGCCAAGACCGATCGCGATCCACTGGATATGCTGTTCTAGCAATTCGAGAAATTTATTCATAGCACACCTGCACTTTTATTCAGATCCCACACACGTATCGGTTCCATCCACATTCAAAACGAGGCTACTACCAATCGCCGGGACTATTCCTGTCATCGGTTATTGTACCTGCGGGGACGGCCAGCCCGCGAATGATGTCCACGGGCATGTAGGCTTTCATAAACTCACGCAGGAAAAGATAGTTTCCCTTGATCGTGACTTGTACAACCGGTGAATCGCCGTAGAGAAAACCCTGTGCGGCATCAATAGACGAATCGACTGACTGGACGCTAACCTGGCTGAAGATGAAGTAATGTTCGCGATTGAGTCCCGTCAATACCTGTGTGACGAGGCTGGCATCGCAGATGAAGGCGGTTTCAAACTTCAGAACGTCGTAAAACTCATTTTTGGAATGCCCGAAAGCCCCCGCGGTGTAATCGGGAACGATTTTGACATTGGGGTTCGCAAGCAGAACTGGTGCTTCGCCGGGTGTGATGGCTTTGACGGGCAAGAACGGATTATTCGTAATCTTCACATGTAACAGGTGTTTGATCGGCGAACGCAGGATGCCTGCGCTACGCGATTGCTGGGCTTTGTGGGCAGATTCGTTGGTTTCCCGGATGGCGTTGGCGATTTGTTCCTGCACCCATAAGGTAGCCTGGGCTAGGAACACATCATTGACGCCCGGGGTTTGGCTGCCGGAGATTTTGGGATTGACTTCAAACGCTAACGCGGGATTGGCGTAGACGAGATGCTTTGCGGCCTTCTGGCTTCGCAGTTGCTCGGCGACCTGAGCCTGACGCTCTGCGATCAGTTGCTTCACCTCATCTGCATTAACAATCGCTGCCCCTTGCCAGATAGTGCGTGCCCGTGCGATTTCATCTGCGACGCGATCCAACTCGGCCTTCACTTCCAGATCGCTGGGCGGCATAGTCGAATCGAGTGTTTGCTTGAAGATTGAGATCGACTCATCGGGCGCGCCCGACGCGGTGAGATAGATGCCGAACTTGCGTTGGTAATTATCGATAAATGCCCGTCCGACCGCGGGGCTGTTGAGACTGGGCAACGCGCCGGGGACAAGCGGCTGGAGTTGCTTTTTCTGGGCGTCGATCGCGACTTGTAGGAACAGGGTGGCCTGATTGTTCCAGTCGGTGGTCATCGACTTGCCGTGATTGTAGATCGCAGCGGTGGGGAACTGTTCGAGGGGGAGTTTGTCCTCTTCTTTTGAACTCAGCGACGGCCAGGTTCGCGGCTTGTTCATTACTGTGCGAATGTTTTCGCCAGTCGTCCAGCTCTTTTTGACGTTCTCGCGGAGTGTTTCGTACATCCCACCGAACGGGAAGAAGATAAGGATGACACAGATGATCGCCACGACGCCGCAAAGGACGCTGACGACATTTTTTTTAATCAAATCCATCATGGTGCAACGCCTTGTTTACTTGGCTGACGATACGGAACCGTCTGCGGGTAGTTCGGGTTTTTTATAGGATTCGGGATCGATTTCTACGGCGATTGAAAGCGTGAACTCCCAATCGTTTAGCATGCTTTCGTCGGTCAGCCGATCTTTAAACGCTGGGTTGTTTGATGCGGAGTTGTCAACGGGTTTAGAGCCTGCTCCGCCTCCTCCAAATCCACCGCCAAATCCGCCTCCTCCGAACCCGCCGCCGAATCCTCCCCCGGGACCTGGACCAAACTCGTCATCGGGATTTCCGAAGGGTCGGTTCCCACCGAAACCTCCGCCGGGGCGCCCGAGTTGGGGGGCGATACCGGGAGTGGTGATCGCGCCGGCACGGGTTTTCTGGGCGGCATCATATTCCGCCTGCAACCGCTGCATGCGGGTCGGATTTTTGTAGATTTGCTCGCCATTAATATAGCGAACTTTCCGCACGGCGTACTTAAGGTTGGGCCGCCGGGGGTCGGGCTGGATCGAAAGCAGATTTTTCTCAACTTCCTGCTCGACGAATTGCGTCGCGTTGGTGAGCGGACAGGTGAACTTCATCAACACCACAAACCCGCGGCCTTTGCCGGTCGGATCAACCACCGGGGCGGCGGTGGCCTCGCCATTTTGTCCGGGTGCGAATGGGGGTGTGGGTGCGCCGGCGGTCAATCCGTCGCCGAGGCGGTAGTTTGGATCTGCAAGATGTTGCATCAGCATCGGGTCGTAGGACTGCGTGATCTCATCAACGCGGATGATGCGGCGGTCGCCGCGCGCGATTAGTTTGATCGCGGCAGCATCGGACTTATCCAATGCCGTCTGCAACGCGGGTTGAGCTTTCGGGAGCACCGCAACCATTTCCGAAATCATATCCCGCCAAAAGTACTTACCTTCGGTCAGCATTTGTAGGTTGCTGATGATCGTGCGTTCGCTCTCGCCGGAGTTTTGGATGCTTTCCCACTCCTTTGAAAGACTACTTGCCTGTTTTAACACTTGATCGTTTGCACTGCGCTGCGATTGGGCGTTGGTGTATTGCAGGTCTTCGAGGAACCATCGTGCGCCCACAACGGTTGCGCCGCCGATGAATAAAGCCGCTGCCAGCCCGAACCACTTGGTTTTTTCCTGCCACATCCGTTCGCGTTGAATCGCTGCGGGTAATAGCGATGACGTGACGGTGGTTGCGTTCATCGCCTGAAGTGCCAAACCATACGCACTGACGATCGACAGCAGATTATCGCCGAAGATCGCGGCATGTTTTGGATCCGCCGGTGCGCCGGCGCTGAACGAATCGATTCGCTCGACCGGCAGTTGCAGATTTTGTTGCAGATATTTTTGCAACCCCGGCAATTTGAATGTGCCGCCGAGCGCGAAAATCTTGCTGATTTTGACTTCACGGTTGACCGAGGCATAAAACCCGATCGACCGTTGGATTTCCGCAACCAGATCGGCAAAGACCGGTCGCATGTGCTGGAAAATCTGACGGGCGTATTTGCTCGTCGCTGCGTTGCGTTTGAGGTCTTCGGCTTTGACGAAATTGATCTTAAATGCTTTGGTCAGGGCTTCGGTGAAGTTGCTTCCGCCAATGGGGATCGATCGCATCCAGATGCTATCATTGGATGCGATCAGCAAATCGGTGTTGTCTGTGCCAACATCTACAACCATCGCGACACCATCGCCGAAGCGATTATCAAACTGCATCGCGTTGTAGACCGCCAGCGGATTCATCTGGACGTTTTGCACGTTCAGATCAAAGTCGGTGAAATACTTAATGTGCTGATTCACCAACTCGCGGCGCATCGCGAAAATGCCGACTTCAACTTCAGGGTTATCCTGCTGCCGGAACAATTGGTACGACCACTCGACATCTTCCAGCGGGAAGGGGATCTGCTGGATCGCTTCAAAGCGGACGATCTCAGGAATCTTTTTCTCATCGACCGGCGGGAGTTTCACAAAACGCGCGAAGCTGTTTTGTCCCGATACGCCGATCGACACCACACCGCCCTTAAATGAATGACGCTGGACGAAGCTCGCCAGCGCGGTTTGGATCAGCGATTCGCGATTGTCGCCGGCCTGTGAAAGGATGGTTTCGTGTTCGATGAACTCGAAATCGTCAACGCGTAAAGTGTCACCGTCGCGAACGACTTTGACGGCTTTGAGAGCCCGGTTACCGATATCGATGCCCCAGGCAAATCGTGGGTTGGCCATGCTGTTACCTCAGAGGGTGCTAAACTAGTCCGCCGGATCGACCGTGGCTTGGGCATTCCAGATGCCTAAGCCGTTTGTCGGTCAATCGTTGTGCCAAGTCATATAGACTAACCGCAAGCCCCATTGCAAGGCAATAACGATGCTGTGGCGTGCCAGCGCAAAAAGCCGCTATCGCATTTACGTTCGCCGAATATCGCGGGTTCGCGGCTCGACAATTTTGCCGAAAGACCCGACAATACCCCCATTCGCGTGAAAACTTTCTCTATTTCCATCCTCGGCTGCCGGGTCAATCACTACGAAAGTGAACAGATCGCGCAGGTACTACGTTCCCGCGGATTAATGCAAGTTGAGGCGCCTGCGGGAGATGTGCGCGTCGTTCATACCTGTTCCGTGACCAGCCAAGCCGCCAAGGGGAGTCGCCAGCAGGTCCGCCGCGCGACCCGGTTAAACGTGCTCCAGCCACAACTTACATCCGCCGGGCCGCAGTTAGAAGATCATTTTGATGCCCGCGCAAAGGTGATCGTCACCGGCTGTTGGGCGACGAGCGACCGCGAGCAGGCCGAACAAATACCCGGGGTCGATGCGGTCATCACGCAGCATGAGGATGTGAATGAGCGTCTTAACCGGTTACTCGACACATGGGGCACGCGAGTATCTCCCGTTGCCGACCGTTTGAAGCAAATGGGGATCGGATCAACCTCGCTTCCATTGTTGCATGACCGTCAAAGTGCGCATCAACGCGCGTTTTTGAAGATTCAGGACGGCTGCGACGCGCACTGCACTTATTGCATCATCCCGCAACTTCGGCCCAAACTCTGGAGCAAACCGTTGGCCGAGACGATCGCAGAGGCGCAGGCATTGGTCGATGTCGGACATAAAGAACTGGTTCTGACTGGGATTTTTCTCGGTGCGTTCGGGCAGGCGACGGCGCTTCGTCGCAGGCAAGCGGTCGCAACCAGCAAACCGATCGCTGGATTGATCGACGCCCTTTGCTCGCAAGTGCGCGGGCTATCGCGATTGCGACTCAGCTCGCTCGAACCCGGCGATCTGGATGAAGACCTGCTGGCGTGCATCAAACAACATCCGCAACTCGTCCCGCATTTTCATCTGCCGTTGCAGTCGGGTTCCGACACGATTTTGCGAAAGATGAATCGGCAATACTCGCGATCAGAGTTTCTGGAGATGGTTGCGATGGTTCAGCAATCATTGGACCGGCCCGCGATCACGACCGACATCATCTGCGGCTTCCCCGGGGAAACCGAACAGGATTTTGAACAGACGCTGGATGTTGTCGATCGCACGCGATTCATCCACACCCACGCCTTTTCCTATTCATCGCGTCCCCGCACCGCAGCGGCAAGATGGACGGATCAATTCATCGATCCGCAAATCGCCAACCAACGCATCAAAATCCTCATCGATCGCGCCCAGCAGCACAGCCACGCCTTTCGTCAGTCTTTTGTCGGCGAGACCGTCACGCTGCTGGTGGAAAAAAATCCGTCCCCCGAAACCTCGCAACGTCATGGCCGGTGCGAACGGTATTTTGACGTGCATTTTGATTCTGCCACCACACTCACCGGCGATGAAGTAACAGTGAGGATCAAAACCGTCACACCCACCCGCACGCACGGCGTTGTGTGCTTGCCATAACCTGCGCACGGCATCCTATCTATGATCTATTCGATGTGATGCTGAGGTACTCCGAAGCATCTACTTCGTTTCGCGAATTCTCGCGGATTGCGCTTTTCAAAGAGTCCCTTCGGAGTACCTCAGGGTGACAGTCTTGATGGTGCTACGAGGGTATTTAGAGATCACGAAATTTGAGATAATTTAAGGAAGCACGCTAATCCACCGGCATATCGTGAGCCTGCGGCGGACCGGGTTGCTGAGGCGGCTGAACCGGCATCATCGGCGGGGCGCCGCCGGGTGGCGGGGCGGCGCGTTCGGGGTGTTTGGAAACGATAATCGACAAATCAAACGCACCCAGTAATCCGCCTTTTAAATCATGCTTGCTCACGACCGATTCAGGGAATGTCACCACATCCTGCCGGGGCGTATGCGTCAAGACCTGTCGCTTTGCAGCGGGTAATCGTGGTAACTTGGATCGACCGATCGCAACGCTTTCGTTCGCAAGCGTCATGCGGATAAAAACCTGATCGCTGCGGTTGCCGGTCATCGCCTTCACGAGTCCAAAAACGTCCTCAATGCTATCGGCATAGAACTGGTTGGGAGATAGCCGCATTTGGTCCATCGTGTATCGCTGGGCGTCGCTGACGGTGATCGCAATCGGCCCCTCGGCGGCATCGTCGGGGATCTTCATCTCATAGGTATGCACCTCGTCCTTGCCATGCCAGGGACGGGTCGTCATAAACAGCCGCACGGTTTCGCCTGGCTTGTAGATGGATTTGTCGCTGGTGACACTTCGCAATTCCGCGGCGTCGATGCTGTAACTTAAATCCACCTTGCCGGTAATCTTCGTCGGATAGGTCTGCGCAAACGGATTTCCGATCGCAAACTGCACCGGCAGAGAGATATCGCGGATCAAATCCATCGCACCGGCCAGCGACGTGGTTTGGTTCTTCATCTCCACTGTCCGCCCGCCTTCAAACTGCATCGACAACGAATACTGAATCGTAAACTCTGAAGGCAACTGACTATGCCCCATGATCGCCGCAGCGATCGCGTTGGTTGTCCCGAACGGCGTAAACCGTGGATGCCGCACCACCTCATAACGATAGGTCTTGGCCTCTTTCCGCTGGGGCGTCTGCACGGTGATCTCCACCGGGATCATCTCCGGCGATTTGCCGATCAAACCCGCGATCGCGACCGATTCGTCCGAATAGATCGCCCCGTCATGACGAATGATCGAACCCATCTTAAAACTGATCGTCTGGCTCGCGATGATCGAATGGATGTATCCCACCCCCATCGGCAATTCGACCGCGCCCTCAGCGTTGAACTCATGCCCGAACGCGAACACGCGATTGCCGATCACCTCCGTCACCGTTCCGATCGCTGCCATATCCAGATCGCCTGAAACAATCGGCACGCCGATCGCCGCACCGGGTTCGAGCTTGGTGTCTTTCGCAGCTTCGGGGGCGTCACCCGCACCGCCGGATTGCAGCATCGTCAGATTGGTTGAAGCATAAAAAGGCCGCATCCGTTCGATAAACGAATCACTCACGCCCGATACCGCCAGCGGTAACGCCAGCGGCCGCATGGATCGTGACTCCGGTTCGGGGTTCGTCGCAAGCGGCGTCGCGGATTTCGGTTCCGTAAGCGCCCGGATCATCGGCCTGGCGTCCCAACCCGATTTCGTATTCGCAGTCGCCACCTTCTCATTATGCTTCTCCGTCGGCACGCGAAGCATCTCCTCGATCGGGCGAACCCCCGCAATTGGGTCTTTGGCGTAGGTCCAGCCCAACGCAAACGCCCCGATCATCCGATCCCGTCCCTGCTCGTCTTTCAAATAGATCGGCGACCCGCTCATCCCCGCCACCGCGCCGCTATGCTCCAATCCCTGCCCCTTACAGCGGATCAACACGACGTTTTGCTTGGGTCCCATCTGATTATGTAAAACAGAAATGACTTCCACTTCAAACCGCTCGATCTTCGTCCCGCTGAACACGCTAATGCCGTATCCGGTCATGCCGGGTTTGACTTCGCTGGTGTGCATGTGCTTGGCGGGATCGAATAAATCGACCTCCGGCTTCTGCGGGTTGTCGGCTTGGGCGCGAGACGCGCCGGCGCAACCATTCAACAACAACATCCCAGCCAACAAACGTTTAGCGATCGAGTGCATGCAACAAGCCTAAGCCGCATCGAAGCTGGCTTCAAGCACCCATTACCGGTCAAGCGACTTCTCAACAAATATGCAGACGCACAGCATCGTGTTATATGCTTTGGGTAAATCGCCGTTATCTTAGAAACGCGTCCATAAATGCATGGGCAACAGCGTCACTGGGTACAGCAATGAGCCGCAGCGATTGCCACCATTTACACATTGTGCAAAAATGTCTGTTCTGAAGTATGCTGCGGAATTAATTTCTCCTTGCCGCTGTGGGCAATTCAGCTTTCAGCGACGGGCAACTTTTTAACGAGAAACCATCATGGAATTGAAACTGGCAAGGCATTTGTGGGGCGTTAATCTGAGTTGGGAAGCGGCCTTCCCTAAATTTCGCGAAGAAGGCTATTCGATCATCGAAACGCATCTGGTCGGCGACACCGATGTCGAGCGATTTGCGAATCTGAGAAAAACCAACGATTTTGGATATATCGCGATGGCCTTCACCGTGGGAAACGGTTTCAAGGAACATCTGACCTCATTCCGCGAGCAGGTGAATCAAGCCGTCAAGCTTGGCGCTTCTCAAGTCACTGCGCATACCGGTCGCGACGAATGGAGCGCATCGGACATCGATGCGTTTTATCGCGAGGCGGTTGCGATCGAGAAGGATTTACCGATCCCGGTCGGGCATGAAACGCATCGCGGCAGAGCGTTTTATAATCCCTGGGTGACGCGCGAAGTGCTGGAAAAGTACGAATCGTTAAAACTCTGTTGCGATTTTTCACATTGGGTTTGTGTAGCAGAGCGGTTGGTGTGGGATAAGCCGGACGGGTCCATTTTGAAACTCTGCGCTGATCGTGCAATTCATACGCACGCCCGTGTCGGATACGAAGGAGGCCCGCAAGTGCCCGATCCGACAGCGCCGGAATATGCGCGGCACGTCGATCAACACTTGGAATGGTGGGATGCGATCTTCGCTAGTCAGAAAAAGCGCGGGATGGCGGTCGCGACAGTGACGCCGGAGTTTGGTCCGCCTGGCTATATGCACACCTTGCCGCACACCAATATGCCGGTGGCGGATTTGTGGAAGGTATGTAACGCGATTGCCGATCGGGTGAAAACGCGATTCAACGCGCCTAAATGACTTTTTTTAGCGGCTGATTTGGGCAGCGACGAGTTGTTGTAAGAGTTGTTGGACGATATGCGGATCGACAAATCCAGCGCGGATGTTCATCGCGTTGGCGGCTGCGCAGGCGACGCCAAGCCGGGCGGCGTCTTGAATCGCCCAGCCCGTTTCCAGTCCCGCCGCCAATCCCGCTGCCAGCGCGTCGCCGGAACCGATCGGGCTGACCAATTCAATTTTCGGCGTGTCGATGCTCCATCGCGCGCCGGGCGTGACAATATTGGTTGGGTATGTTCCGTCCGATACCACAAGCGCAGACGCTCCCGCATCCAGACAGGCGGCGTAGGCCTGTTCTTGTGATCCGCCGAAGGTGTCACGCAATTCTGAAGCATTGCATTTGACGATCACGCCGTACTTACAGCTTAAACGAAGTGCGTCGCCTTTAGCATCAATAATCACGTATTGGATCGGTTGAATAGCCTTCTGGCAGCGCTCCGCGATCCGCGCGTAGAGATCATCGCCGATTCCTGTGCTGATTGTTCCGCTGCATACGATCGCGGTTGCGACTGGTAAAATTCCATCCAGTATCGCCAGCAGTTGGTCGGCTTCCTCAGGCGTGCCGGGCGGGGCTTCCTGCACCAGTTCGGTGGTTTGATTGGTGGCCTGATCGATCACGGTCACGCAGACGCGGGTGGGGTGGATCGATTTGACAAAATGCTGATGAACGCCGTGACTTTGCAGGTCATCACGCACAAACGTCCCGGCGTCACCACCGGCGATTCCGATGCAGGTTGATTCGTGCCCGATTAGTTTGACGACTCGCGCGACATTGACCGCTTTGCCGGCAGCGGAAACTTCGACGGTGCGGGCGCGATTCACCGCATCAAGCGTCAGCCGATCAAATACCATCGCGCGGCCTACGGCGGGGGTTGTTCCGATTGCAACAATCATGCGGTTTATAACTCCAGCAACATCTCTACCGTGGCGACACGAAACCCGCACGATTCAAACAGTTTACGCGCGATTTCGTTCGCGGCAGCGGTTTGCAGACGGATTTGTTTGATGCCCAATTCCTTGAAACGCTCGATCGCCAGCATCGTCATCTGTGTGGCCAAACCCTCGTTGCGATAGGTTTCATCGACCCATAAATCATGCACCCACCCGGACTCGGGCATCCAGTAGATCGGAATCTCCTTCTCGATCGTGCAGACGATATAACCCACAACTTGCTGCTCATGTTCCGCGACCAGAAACACACTTCGCTCGTCATTCGCCCGATCGCTGAGCCATGATTCATACATGCGTTCGGGATGTTCGATCGTTTTGAAACGTGCTTTGTCCCACTGCTCATGCAATTCGCAAATCGCCCGCACCAAGGGCAGGACGTTGGGAACATCGGAAGCGGTGGCGGGGCGGATCATCATGTGAATGGGGGGAACGTCTATTGTTTCGGTGGTGGAGGATTTTGATATTGATATCCCTGCATCGGCTGGGGCTGGTTATAACCCCCATAAAGATAGGAG
>JBBQXB010000094.1:0-13271 GCA_038210015.1 Tepidisphaerales bacterium | reverse complement strand
GGCTATAGACGAATGTATCGAGAGTCGACGACTCATCGGGTTGGATTTTGACCAATGTCGCCTGCGACACCACCGCCGTTGAACCGAGTACGAGACCCACAACCATCATTTTCTCAAACATCAAATCCACTCCATTTCAATTAGAGACTTAATTATCTTTTAGACGCGGAATCATAGGGGATTGCCGCAGCGAAACAAGACTTTTCCATCCGCTGCTGGCGAGTCAGAATGTCGCACCCTGTTCTTCGGTCAAAAACCGCGATAAACATCCGCCGAACATAGAATCTACTCCGGTTCGCGGGTCATTTCCATGCACCCGCACGGACATTCGCTGACACAAATACCGCAACCTTTGCAGTAATCGAGTTTGATCTCAAATTTACCCACGCCAAGCTTGGTGATCGCGTTATCGGGACAAACCCCGTAGCAGTTATCGCACCCGAGGCAGTTGCCGCAGCTTAAACACCGACGCGCTTCATAAAGTGCGTTGCTTTCGTTCAGCCCACCAACTGTTTCGTCAAATCCATCCAACCTGCGGAGCTGATCGAGCATGGGTTGGATCGTTTTAGGCGCGTCGGTGTAGTACCAGGTATTAAGCTTTTCAAATGTTGCGATCGGTTTTTTAGGGGGTTTGACGTATTCGCGGTTATTCAAAAATGCGTCGATACACCGGGCAGCACGCTTGCCGTGACCGACCGCGACCGCAGCGGTGCGTTCGCTGGGGACCATATCCCCGCCTGCGAACAAACCGGGCTTGCCGGTCATCATGTTATGATCGACTTCAACAACACCGTCCCGCGCGATCTGCAACTCTGGCAAATTCTTCAAAAAATCACTTTCCGAATCCTGCCCCAACGCAAGAATCAATGTGTCGGCCTTCACTTTCTCAAACCGACCGGTGGGCTGGGGGAAACCTTTTTCGTCGAGTTCCATGATTTCGATCTCGATTTCATCCTCGCCCATCTCCTTGATCGTGCTAAGCCATTGCACGCGGACGCCTTCTTCCATCGCATCGATCAACTCGCTTTTATGAGCGGGCATTTTCGATTCGTCGCGACGATAGATAATGACCGATTCTTCAGCGCCCAATCTCAGCGCGGTGCGTGCGGCATCCAACGCGGTGTTGCCCCCGCCATAGATCGCGACGCGACGACCGATCTTCATTTTGGCATTTTCAGGCACGTCACTGGCGTCCCTCAAAAAGCTCAACGCATCCATCATCTTACCGGCCTCACGCGAGGGGATGTTGACGTGTTTGCTCTTGTGCGCGCCGATTGCAAGGAATACCGCATCAAACAAGCCCTGTTCCATCGGTTCTTTGACGCTTGCGACTTTCTCATTGGTTTTGAAAACGATTCCCATTTTCGCAAGCCGATCAATTTCCTGATCGAGCACATCACGTGGCAATCGATAAGCGGGGATGCCGTAGCGCAGCATTCCCCCGAGCTTGGGCATTGCTTCGCATACGGTGACTGCGTGACCCATCCTACGCAGGTGATACGCGCAGGACAGTCCGCTGGGACCCGACCCGACGACCATCACTTTTTTACCCGTATCGGCTTCGCAGGGAACGGTCCACCCTTCGCGGTTTGCCAGATCGCCGAGGAATCGTTCGACCGCGTGGATGCTGACCGGCTGATCGAGTTGACCTCTGTTACAGGTGTCTTCGCAGGGGTGATAACAAACCCGGCCATGAATCGCAGGCAGCGGGTTGTTTTCCATCATCACTTCCCACGCCTTGTGATAGTTACCTTCCTCAGCCCAATACAACCATCTTTGGATGTCATGCCCCGCAGGACAGGCGTGATTGCAAGGCGGCAGATACGCACCATATTCAGGCCGTTTGGTGCGCCAGGCGCCGGTGAGATTATCGCGTCCGGTATTCGGGTCTAACGTGATTGCGAAGGGATGTTCCATAGTGGCACCAGTAAAATCACTAAAGCACTGTCAACCTGAGGTACTCCGAAGGGTCTACTCGCGTACAAGAGATGCTTCGGCGTACCTCAGCATGACAATTCCTGTGTGAGTGGATTCACTCCTAACTCCAAACTTCAAACTATTTTTTCTTCCTCAAATCCTCAACACGCCGGTCAATTCTTCGGCGTCGTCCAATCCATACGTTGCAATATTCTCATCTGCGGTTTGTTGAATCCGCGATAAAGCTACGGCGTCGCCTTTTGCGCCGAACAGGTTCGCGAAACGCTTTTGCAATTTCAGATACTCATCAACCGGTACGCGGCGTCTGATTTTTCGCCGTCCGGTGACTTTGCCGCTCTCGGCTTCAAATAACGGAAACAGCCCACACTCCACCGCCAGCCGCGCGATGCGGATGGTGTCAGCAGGATCGCTTCCCCAACCCAACGGACAGGGCACGTGAATATGCAGATACCGCGCGCCGTGAAATGACATCGCGCGAACGACTTTTCTTTCCAAGTCTCGAAGATCCGCCACCGATGCGGTCGCGACATACGGAATCCCGTGCGCCATCGCGATTCGGGGGACATTTTTCCCAATGCCAAACCGATTCCCCGGTTCCGGGCCAACGCCTTGCGTGGTTGCGGTGGTGGCGCGGGCGGGGGTTGATCCGGATCGTTGCACGCCGGTATTCATGTAGGCTTCATTGTCGTAGCAGATGTAGAGCACGTCGTCATTGCGCTCGAACATGCCCGACAGACACCCGAAACCGATATCCACTGTCGCACCGTCGCCGCCTTGGGCGACAATACGGATATTTTTGCCTTTGACTTTCGCCGCCGCCGCCATCCCGCTGGCAACGGCAGGAGCGTTTCCAAAGAGTGAATGCAGCCACGGCACCTGCCACGAGCTTTGCGGGTATGGCGTCGAAAAAACTTCCAAACAACCGGTCGCGTTGACGACCGCCATCTGTCCATTTGTCACCGCGACCGCAGCATCGACTGCGTATCGCGCGCCGAGAGCTTCGCCGCAGCCCTGACAGGCGCGATGGCCGCTGTTGAGGGAGTTGGTGCGGGTGACCATCGATTGCACGGTGCGCCTGGCTTCATCGAGCAGTCGATTGCCGACGGTAAACGTGCCGGTTTGATAAAATTTGATTTGTTCACTCATGGCTTGCTCACTTTTCATAGGCCACAAAAATGCAACTGGTTCAGCTGACCGGTTCGGGCATGACGTCCTGGCTGACGGCGTACATCAGATTTTCCGCCATCGGGCCGGAGCGTCGTGTTGTCTTTTCGCGTTCCAATTCTCTTTCGATCGCAGGCCAGTTCATGTCGATGAACGACAGGTCTTCGAGTTGGTCCTGATGGCCTTTGACGAGGCATTCGCTCATGCTTTTTTTCATGATTGCCCTGCCGCCAAGGCCGCAGATCACGGTTGTGACGGGTTTGGCGATCCCGCGCAGCGCCATGCGGATGTTACTGGCGAGAATCCCGCCGAGACCGGGCGCCAGATTTTTCTCTACCACGATCACCCGCTGGGCGTGTTGCAACGCAGTCCGAATCGCCTTTAGCGGAAACGGTCGGAAGCTGCAGATGCTCATGCTGCCGATCTTGTGGCCGGCGTCGCGCAGATCATCGACTGAATCCTGAATCGTCCCGTTCACGCTACCCAGCGCAACGACGATCGTGTCGGCATCTTGCGTTCGATAAGTTCTAACCAAACCCCCATGTTTGCGGCCAAATTTATTCTCAAACTCATCCGAGATACGCGGGATGACATCCAACGCCTGCAAATGCCGATTATGCAAAAGATACCGCACTTCCATATAGGCTTCCGGACCAACCATCGCACCGATGCTGATCGGGTCGTCGGGATCGAGGAGTTGCCGGGGTTCATAGGCAGGGAGAAAATCATCGACCTGTTGTTGCGTCGGAATATCGACTCGTTCATAGGCGTGCGTCAGGATGAATCCGTCCACGCACACCATCACCGGCATCGAGATTTCTTCGGCGAGTTTGAACGCCTGAATGTGCAGATCGACCGCTTCCTGATTCGATTCGGCATACAACTGAATCCAGCCACAGTCGCGCATCGCCATGGTGTCGGAATGATCGTTCCAGATATTGATCGGCCCGCCGATCGCGCGGTTGCCATCGGTCATCACGATCGGCAATCCAAGCCCGCTGGCGTTCCACAGTGCTTCTGCCATGAAAAGCAGGCCTTGCGAACTGGTGGCGGTGTAGGTGCGTGCACCCATCGCGCTGGCACCGATCAACGCACTCAACGCTGCGAACTCACTTTCGACTGTCATGTATTCGCAAGGCGCGAGTTTTCCCGATTTCACCATCGCGCTCAGACCTTCGACAATATGCGTCTGCGGCGTGATCGGATAACAACTGATCACCTCCGGACGACACAATGCAATCGTCTCTGCGACTGCGTGCGAACCTTCAATTTGCTTAAGCATGAACGACCTCCCACTCCGGTTTTTCCATCCGAGACGCGCCAAGCCCCTCAACCAATTTCCACGCCTTTTCCGCAGCGAGAATGTTTGCCTCGGCGATCTTTCCGCTGAATTTGGTTTGAACGGCTTTGGTCAGCGTTTCAAAACTGATCAATCCGGTGATCGCGCAAAACGCCGAAAGCATAATCACGTTCGGCACATTTCGTTTGACGATTTCCAACGCGATTTCAGTCGCAGGTAGCAGGATGATCTTTTGCAGACCCACCTGTTTTTTTAGGTGCTCGGCTTTGAGTTCGTCCATCGTTAATCGTGTGTTGACCAGCACCAGTTGCGTGTGATCCAGTCCCGCCAGCAGATCGGCATTACGGACGAGCGACGAATCCTGAACGATCAACGCGTCCGGCGTTGCGACGGGTTCGCGGATACGGATCGGTTGGTCGTGGATGCGACAAAACGCCGCCACTGGCGCGCCCATGCGCTCGGACCCGAATGAAGGAAAGGCTTGGGCGTGCTTGCCGTCCATAAATGCGGCGACCGACAGCAGTTCCGCCGCCGTCACCACCCCCTGCCCGCCTCTGCCATGGAATCGAACTTGATACATAAATCACATCCCGTTTCACAACCAAAAATCAGTAACGTTTAATTCGGATCATTTTGTCCTATTTAAGTATAATCCGATCTTTATGAGATTCAAGCATCAAAGGATAAAATTGTCTTATTTAAACCTCGCGCCCCGAAATGACCGTGGAATCAGCCTTGCACCCACAGCACCGTCGCGTCGTCGGCGAGTTGATCGGTCGCAGCGAACGCGATCAGGCGATCAAACACCAGTTGCACCAAATCATCAGATGTTTCAGCAAACACGTCGCGCAGACCCTCTACTTCAAACTGTACGCGCTCATCAAGTGTTGATTGCGAACCGGGTTGTTCGATGATCCCGTCCGATGCGATCATCAGTTGATCGCCTGGCGCGAAGGGAACTTCAACGCTGGCGTAGATGCCGTCGTCCATTACGCCGATCGGCAGGCCGTCGCCTTCGTTGAGTTGTTCGATCGTTCCATCCACCCGGCGGACCAACGCATAGCTATGGGCGGCATCAACATAGGACAGAATCCCGCGTGCCGGATCGATCAATCCAACCCACATCGTCAGAAATTTACTGGCAGGGCGTCTCGGCGCGATATAGCGATTTAAGGCAGTGACGGCTTGGCCGGGGTCGGCATATTGCTCGGTGGCGGCATGTAAAAAACCCTGTGCGGCGGTCATCAGCACGCTTGCGGTCACGCCCTTCCCGCTAACATCCCCCACCGCGACCGCAAGTTTGCCGTCAGGCAATTCGATCACATCAAAAAAATCGCCGCCGACGAATTGCCCGGCACGCGATTCGCCGATGATCCGCATCGCACCGACCGATAGCTTGCGCTTCGGCATGATGTATTTCTGCGCCGCGGCGGCGCTGTTGAGCTCGGCGTGCATCGCGGCCTGACGCTTCTCGATCTCCATCCGCTTTAGATTCGCCAGCGCCAACGACGCCATGCGCGAAAGTGCAACGCAAAACGCTGATCCGTTTGGCCTCATCGACTGCAGGATGCTGCCGCGCGAATCCAGATACAGATAAGCCGCCGGACTGGGTCCGAGCATCAGCGGTACGCAGATCGCCGCCGAGACATTCATCTGAACCAATGACTGACTGAAGTTCCCGCCGCTGCCAGCAGAAATTTCTGCGACATTCCCGTCCGATGCCGAATTGATCAACGACCGCGAATAAATCCCCGGCGAATCCTGCGCCTCGCGGCTGATCCGCGACGCGACAATCTCAAACGCCTTGTCATCCAAAGGCTTGAGCATCACGGCATTGCTCAACCCCGTCCCGCGCACCGCTGCGTCGATCACACTTTCTGCAAGGCCTCTTTCGTCGCTGCAGGCATGAATCTTTGCTGCCGATTCCAGAAGCAGATTCAGCAGGCTGTCTGCCAGCGGCTGGACATTGCGCTCATGCACGGACCGCACATGCGTTTGACCCATATCCTCTTTAAGTTGCAGCCCGCGCTTTTTGGCCGTCGCTGAGACTGCGAATGTCCACGGCGTGATGCGAATCAGATCGCCTTGACGGATCGGCATCGCTTGTTGCGGTTCAAGTTTCACGCCATTGAGAAACGATCCCCACCGGCTGCCCAGATCGGTCATGTTCCAGCCGCGCGCTTCGTCGTGGGTGAAACGCGCGTGTTGACGCGAAACCTGCTCGGCATCGACCGGCAGGCGAATCGCGCAGGCCTCATGCCGCCCGATCGAAAGCCCGTCATCCGACGGCTTAAGTTCGATCGGTTCTATATTCGGTCCTGCGGTTGGGATCAGCCAAATCGACGACATACCCACGATTGTGATCGCTCGACCAAAAAGGGCAAGTGATTGCTCCGACCTCTTTTATCGTGGCACATATAGCTATTCTTTGCTTGGAAAAATGTCATGCTGAGGTACTCTGAAGCATCTACATGTCTCTGCAAAAGCAGAGGATTTTGCTCATCAACTGGACCCTTCGGAGTATCTCAGGGTGAAACGACAAAGAGTGTAGTTTTGATAAAAATCTTATCTGCGTAATCTGCGTAATCTGCGGTTACTCTTGTGTATTCGAGGTCCGATAAGCCGATTCATCACCCCTTTTCGTTGCCGCGGGCACGGGATCGGGTAGGGTTATGCGTAACGGATGAAACCACCCCTTTACGTCGATCTCGACGGCACGCTCGTTCGCATGGATACGATGCAGCAGGCATCGCTTTTGTTGCTGCGCGATCATCCGATCGGGGCGCTCCGCGCATTGTGGGCGTTTCGACACGGGCGACAGGCCGCCAAGGATATCGTCGCGGAAGTGGTCGATCTCGATCCTGCCCACATGCCCTACCGCCAGCCGGTGATTGAATACGTTAAACAAGCCAAATCCGAAGGCCGCCGGGTGGTGCTGGCGACTGGATCGCATCGCAAGTATGCCGATGCCGTCGCGAAGCACCTGGGATTGTTTGACGCCGTTTACGCCACCGAAAATGGTACAAATCTGATTGGCGAAAATAAGCTCGTATCCATCCGCGCCGACTGCGGCGAAACCGATTTTGAATACCTCGGCGATTCAGGACAAGACATCGTGATCTTTGAAGCCAGCACCGTCGCGGGCATCGTCGGCGGACGCCGGTTCAATCCGTTCCTAAATACGAAAGTGCAAATGCACCGGCTCGCGCATCTGCACAACAACGCCGCGATCGATCTGGTACGACTACTTCGCCCGCACCAATGGGTGAAGAATCTGCTGGTCGCCTTGCCTTTTCTCGCATCGCACCGGTTGCAGGAAACAAATCTGATATGGGCGACACTCGCCACCTTCGCGGTCTTTTGCCTGATCGCATCGGGCAATTACATTTTGAATGATCTGTTTGATGTCGAATCAGACCGCAGCCACCCTTCAAAGCGCGCCCGACCGATCGCCGCCGGGGCTGTCACCGTGGCGATGGCGGTGTTACTGGCGACGATCTGCTTGACCCTCGGCGTCGCCGGCGCGGGATTGATTAGCCGGGAATTGCTGCTGGCGATGCTGGGATACTTGCTGCTGGCGAATCTCTACTCATTCCAATTGAAAAAAAGATTGCTTGTGGATGTGCTTGCGCTGGCAGGCATGTATACGCTTCGACCGATCGCCGGTGGCGTTGCGACGGGGATCATTCCTTCGGCGTGGTTGCTGGCGTTTTGCATGTTCTTTTTCGCCTGCCTCGCGTTCGCCAAGCGATATATCGAACTGCGTCATCGCCTGGCTCAATCCGATCAACTGCCCGGACGGGCGTATCAAAAAGAGGATTTAGATATCCTCCGCGTGGTCGGGCCGGTCAATGGATATCTGGCGGTGATGGTGGTGGCGCTATACATCAGCTCGCCTGCGGTTACGGCGTTGTATCCGTCGCCGCAAATACTGTGGTTGATCTGCCCGGTTCTGGCGTACTGGATCACCCGGCTGTGGTTTTTCGCTCACCGCGGCGCGTTGGATGATGATCCGGTGGTCTTTGCGTTGCGCGATTGGAAAACATGGCTGACCATCATCGCCTGCGTTGTGATCGGGATGGCGGCGTCTAAAATACACGGTTTTTAATCGTTTCCTCGCGTCTGCTTCATTCCGAAGTGCTGGCAATTGGGTTATTGTTCGACTTTGATGGCACGTCTACGCGACATCGTTCGAATCACCCGCGAATACGGCGCATGGACGTTTTTTAAGCGGCTGTATCGCGAGATCAACGAAGACAATATCTTCACGAACGCCGCCGCGATGGCGTATGCGTGGATGTTCGCGGTCTTTCCCTTTGTCATTTTCTTGCTCACACTCATACCGTATCTGCCGGATCAGTTTCGCGATCAGGCGATTGAATTGACGCGTGATGTGCTGGCACAATCGCTGACGCCCACCAGCGCTCAAACGATCCTCAACAACATCGGCGATGTCGTAAACCATCCGCGCGGCGGGTTGCTGTCAGTCGGATTGATCCTCACGCTATTCGCGGCATCAGGCGGGATGAACGCCACGATGTCGGCGCTGGATCAGGCGTTCGATATCGCAAAGCCTCGAAAATATCTCTGGAAACGACTCGTCGCGATGATCCTGACGGTTTTCATGTGCCTGTGTTTGATCATCATTGTCATCGCAATTCCGATCGGATCAATCCTGACCAATCTATTGCTGCAATACAATGACAAGTTACCGATCTGGGCTCAGGATATGTTTAGCGGCACGACGCTGGCGCTATTGACCGTCGCACGATATGTCATCGGATTGACGGTGATGCAGATTCTAATCGGCGTGATCTACCACTTCGGGTGCAGCCGACGCAATCACCGAATCCGATTCTTCACCCCCGGATCGATTGTAGCGGCCATAGGATGGATCGGCACGGGGATGGCGATGCGGTATTACGTCGAAAACTTCTCAAACTATTCCAAAACCTACGGCGCAGTCGCGGGCATGGTCGTGATGCTGATGATCTTCTACATCAACGCGATCATCATCCTGCTCGGCGCTGAAATCGACAGCGAAATCCGGCAGGTCAAGAGTGAACTCAATAACGGTACCGCTGGAAAGTCACCAGATTCCGCAACGGCGGCATGACCTTACATGTCGAACATCTCGCCAAGCCAACTCCGCTTACGCTTGGGTTGTTGCCCATATTTTTGGTTGTATTCTCTGGGTTCGAGGTCATCGGAGTCACTGTGTCCAGAGCGCTGGACATGACGTCCGCCCTCCTCAACTGCACTGTGCATTGCGCCGCCACGCTCAACGAGCTTGTCGAGTTCTCCGCGGTCCAGCCACACGCCACGACACTTCGGACAATAATCAATTTCAACCCCGGATCGTTCAGTCATTGTCAGTACTGAATCTTTACAAGCAGGACACTGCATGTTGCTACTCCTTGTTTGAGGGTCTTTCGACCGATGCACAAGCTTAGGTCATGCGTCAGCATTACGAGATTACAAAATGTCCGCTCTTTTTCACCCGCCTCGTTCAACGGACCCGACCGGGAAATGCGGTATTAAAGAAGCTTCGCAACTAAATCCAGTCCCACTCCCTCGAGGCCATCTATCGGGAGCTGATGAGCGGGTCTTTCGTGCCAGGCCGCAAGAGTTTCGCGCGTCACCGGGGTTCGGGCGTCTATCACCGCGACTAGGTTGGTCGTGTCGGCGTTATCGTGCACTCATCACATGAACATTTCTATAGTTCATTCATCCCGCCAACGCTGCGTCGCGAATCGTCAGAAGATCTTTCATCACGTTTGAGATATCGGCCTTGGTTCCCGCGACACCAAACGCATCGTGCAGTTGTCGATACAGCTGATACAACTTTTCGTAAACCTTTACGTTGGACGGAATCGGGTTGTAGATTTTGTCTTGCACACCGGTCATTTTCGCGATGGCAGTATCGAAATCAGGATGCGCCTTGGCGACCACCGCGGCGGCGACCGCGCTGCCGAGTGCGCAGGTTTGCAATGATCTGGAGATCGCGATCGGTCGGTTCATGATGTCGGCGTAGATTTGCATCGCAAACGGATTGCGGGCACTGATCCCGCCGCAGTTGATAACGCGATTGACCGCAACGCCATACGCCTCAAATCGTTCCATAATCACCCGTGCGCCAAACGCCGTAGCTTCGATCAGCGTGCGATACATCTCCGCCGGGGTCGTGTGCAATGTCAGCCCGACATATAAACCGGTCAGTCGTTGATCGACCAGCACCGTGCGATTTCCGTTGTGCCAGTCTAGTGCAACAAGCCCCGATTCGCCCGGTGTTAATTTCTCGGCTTCTTTCGTCAGCGATTCGTGCGTTTGTCCGGTGGGATTGACGCGCCCGACCAGCCAGGCAAACAGATCACCGACCGCAGATTGTCCGGCCTCTAATCCGTACGAACCCGGCAACACCGATTCAGGCACGATCCCGCAAAGCCCCGGAATATCCGGCAATTCTCGCCCCATTTTACTGGTCATAATGTCGCAGGTGCTGGTTCCGATGATTTTGACCAGCGTGCCGTCTGCGATGCCCGCGCCAATCGCGCCCAGATGCGCATCAAACGCGCCAACCGCGACAGGAATGCCCGCAGGCAGGCCAAGTTTTTTCGCCCATTCATCCGACAACTTGCCCGCGATCTCAGCGACACTGACGCATTGATCGGGCAAGGATTGTCGCACGCGGGCGAGTTTGGGTTCAAGTGATGCGACGAACGTTTCAGCCGGGTATCCGCCCCAGCTCGAATTGTAAAAAGCCTTATGCCCCGCAGCACAAACGCCGCGAATCATCTGCTTGGGATGTTGCGTGCCGCAGAGAATCGCGGGGATCCAGTCCGCGATTTCGACCCAGGTGTAAGCAGCGTCAAACACATCCGGCGCGACACGGGCGCATTTAAGGATTTTCGACCAGAACCATTCCGATGAATAACGCCCGCCACACTTGGCCAGATATTCTGGATGCAGTTTCGTCGCGGCTTGCGTGAATTGCTCAGCCTCGGCGTGACCGGTGTGATCTTTCCACAGCCACGCCATCGCATTCGGATTGTTCGCGAACTTTGGATTGCTGGTCAGCGAATTACCCTCAGCATCTACCGGCATCGGGGTGGAACCGGTGGTATCAACACCGATGCCGATAATCTGTTTCGGAGCAAAATCACCCTTTGCAACCGCCGCCGCGGTCAGTGCTTCGCGAACGGCTTTTTCGATGACTTTGAAATAGTCCAGCGGATGTTGTCGGGCAAGATCGGGGTTGGAATCATCCAGAATAATCCCCATTTCCCCGCTGGGATAATCGGCCACCGCTTGGGCGATTTCTCGTCCGTCCGCGACATCCACCAGCAGCACCCGCATCGAGTTGCTGCCAAAATCCAGACCCATCGTGTATTGCGATTTGCTCATAAATTTCTGTTGTATCCCAGCTTCGCCAAAGCATCAGCCGATTGGTTGATCGTGTCAAGCCGACACAGGCCCGGCCAATCACAGTGCATTGCAACCTCTCGCCGATGGTGCATAGGCATAAGCACCTAATTTGTTTAAGCCTCGTCAATCGGTTCTTCGCGCATCCCTAAGACTTCTTCAACGACCGGTTTGATGGTGTCAAAATCGTACCCGCGCCGCAGGAGCTGCCCGTACAACCGGCGTTTGGCGACGTGCGGTTCCAAACGTGCCATCGACTTCATCTTCCGCATCGCAAACGCCCGCGCGTCAGCGGACGAATCGTGGGATTCGTACACGTTCGCGACCGCCTGCCTGGCGGTTTCGCGGTCAACCCCTTTTTTCGCCAACTCAATCCGCGCCCGATTGCTGCCATGATGCTTGTATTTCGCCTGTAGTTCCGCCCGCGTTTCAGCGAATCGCTGGTCGTTGATGTAATTCATCTCCGTGAGTTGATCCAGTACCGCCACGATCAGGCTGGCGGGATAGTCGAACTTTTTCAGCTTGGTCTGCAATTCCGAGCGGCTGTGCAGACGCCGTTCGAGGCACTTGATCGCCTTGTCAAAACATTCCTGCCGCAGCTCGCCCTGCTCGATCCCGGTCAAATCGTCGGCAGAGATGACCATGCCTTCATGCAGCCTGAACTTCGCGACCACATTCAAATTGCACCCAAACGCGAACTTCCCATCCAAATAAACCGACCGCCGATTCGCACGACGTTTCTGCGGGGTGATTTGGGTGATGGTCGGCATGATAGAACATCTTCGTCCGGGCTTTCATCTACGCAACCCCCACCGCCAAAGGAAACATGAACCGCAAAGTCCACTGTTGCCTGATCCGCGACGTTTTCGCTCCAGCCACATCGTTAGGCTTACACGCCTTGCCTTGTCCCGCTTTAAGACTCAGCCGTCGCTCGTGCGTCAGGTGCGTCAGAAACGCCACCACCACCCCACCACCCGCCCGCTTCCGGCGCGATAAAAACGCCCCTGCCGACGCTGCGCAGCCCCCGTCACATAAAATCCCCCGCCATCGCCTTAATCCAAGGGCATCCACCACCGCCTGACACCATTTCATCTATAGATGAAACGATTTGATCTATGGATGAAGCGACTTGATCCATAGATGAAATGACTTGATCTATAGATGAGACGACTTGATCTGTAGATGAAATGGCTTCGTCTATAGACGAAATGACATGATCGATAGATGAAACGGCTTGATCCATGGATGAAGTGACTTGATCTATAGATGAAACGACTTCAGTTTTGTAGTTTTGTAGGGTGCGATTCATCGCACCGATTCATGCGGCACTGATCGAACACGGTGCGATGAATCGCACCCTACCCTCTGCGATTTCTCTGTGCCTCTGTGCCTCTGTGTCTCTGTGGCCGATCCGTTTTCTCGTGGGCGAGTTTTGTAGGGTGCGATT
>JBBQXB010000093.1:0-13328 GCA_038210015.1 Tepidisphaerales bacterium | reverse complement strand
GCGGCACCGCCATCAATCGCGGATTTGAAATCAGCCCCCCGGAGTTTCATGGACTGATACTTCACCACGTCCACGCTGAACTGCCCCGGCGGGCGGCTGAGGATGATGTGGCGGCTTAAAAGCCATCGTTTGACTATGTTTCTCAGCATCCAGTCTCCCGCGAACCTGCACACCATAGGACATTGCCCCTTTATAACATACCCCACAACGCCATCGCCTGCGAATATTGGAAAAATTGACGGGATTGTCGGTCACTACCACAAGTCGATTTGCGTGGTATACTCAATAAAGTGCGACAGGCTTACGACGGAAAGCCTTTGTTGGATATGCGGGTCATGTCAATTGGCGTACTTTTATGGACAACGCGATGATCGCTGGTGCTGCCTCACCCCTATCAATGCGGCGTTCCGTCGATTTTGCGATCATGGGGTCAGCAATCGCGGTGGCGGTGCTGATTATTAGCGATTTGCTGACACATAGTCTTAATCTTTCGATTCTATATTCGATCCCAATGTATTTGCTCGCGATTCGCCTGCCACGTATGTGGGTCGGGATTATTGCGGTGGGGCTGGTTGTACTCACCTATTGTGGACTATTTATGGGCGTGCGTCCTCCTGGTTTGCAAACGGCGGAACAATTATTTGACAATTATCGGATGGTGAATCGCTCGCTGTCGTCGGTATCGATCCTCGCGACGGCGTTGGTCGCGGGTTGGCAAAGGCAGTGGTCGATGCGGATGCTTCAACGGGTTGAGGAAGACCCGGTGCTGCTTGATCACCCGATTTACGTTGATTTGATGGATCAAGTCCGTTTTTTTGCAACTTTGTTGATCGCATTATGCATTACCACCTCGCTGGTGATTGTCGATTGGACGACCACTGCGGAGTTTAACTTGCCAATTCTGTATGTCGTGCCGATGGTGCTTTGCGTGTTGAGCGGAAGCGTTCGGACGATATGGTTTATAGGGCCAATACTGGTTGTGCTGACGTGGGCGGGCTTTTGGGCGTCGCGCGATCAAATGCAGGTCAATCCCCTATTACCGTTAATGAATCGGATCATCGCCAGCCTGATGTTGATCGCGCTGGCGATTGTGGGGACGTATATTGCAAATCGCAATAGGGGAAAGAGGCCGTGATATGTGTGGAATCGCCGGCATATTGAGTCGGAATGAACCGTCCGTACGTCACGCCCTTAGCGGCATGGTGCGCGCCCAGAAGCATCGCGGGCCGGACGATAGCGGGGAGTTCGTCGATTCGTTTGGCAACGTCATCCTCGGTCTGGGTCATCGGCGGTTATCCATCCTCGATCTGTCGCCACTTGGGCATCAACCGATGATCCACCCGCAGACCGGGAATGTGATCGTCTTCAATGGCGAAATCTATAATTTCCGCGCCCTGCGTGAAGAATTGATCCGCGATGGCGAATCCTTCACCAGCACCGGCGATACCGAGGTGCTGCTCCGCGGCTTGACGCTGCACGGCGAATCATTCCTCACCCGTCTGCAAGGAATGTATGCCTTTGCGTTTTTGCATAAATCAGAACGCCGATTGCTGCTGGTGCGCGATCCGATGGGCATTAAACCGCTTTACTATTCGCAGGCAGATGGCAATTTTCTGTTCGCCAGCGAAGTCCGGGCGTTAATTCAGACGGGATTGATTCGCCGCGATTTGGACGACGCCGGCGTCGCAGGCTTGCTGGCGTTCGGTGCGGTACAGCAACCCGCGACGATCTTCCGACACATTCGGATGCTGATGCCGGGGCATATGATGTCGCTTTCAATCGACCCGATCGCGGCACAATCGCCAAGGCAATACTGGCATTTCCCCAGCCTCGATCAGTCGCTCACTGCGCCCGATCCGGCACAATTACGCTCGCTATTAAGTGAATCGGTGCGCGATCATCTGGAAAGCGACGTGCCGGTGGGTGTATTTTTATCATCGGGGATCGATTCTACGATCGTGGCCGGTCTGGCGCGAGAACATACGTCGCATGTGAAAACCTTCACCGTCGGGTTTGCAGACCACGCCGATCTAAGCGAATCAGAATTGGCACGTCAGACGGCGGAGTTGATGCAGTTGGATCACACGGAGATCACGGTGAACTCCGACGCCGCCGCCGCCGCTGCGAGCGAATGGCTGGCGACATTGGATCAACCTTCAGTCGATGGATTGAATGTCTTTTTGATCGCCAAAGTCGTGCGGGCGCACGGGATCACCGTCGCGTTATCAGGCCAGGGTGGGGACGAATTATTTGGCGGATATCCCAGCTTTGTCGATGTGCCGTTTCTTCGCAAAACAATCCGCAAAATTAGTTGGTTGCCGCGATGGGTTCGCGGGATGATGGCCAAAGGGCTTTCGGCTGGGCGGACGCTGGCATACCGGCAAAAATTGCAAAACATGCTTTGCAGCGACGGTTCAGTGGCTGCCCTGTATTTACAGCGACGGCGGATGATGTCGGACAGTCAACTGACCGCACTAAACGTCAATGACGACTTCGCCTCGCCAGAATATCTACTCGGTTCTCCTGTCAGCAATGTGCTGCAACTGGTCACCGATGAAATCGCCAGTATTTCGCGGCTGGAAGCGATGCTCTATCAGGGCAATATGCTGCTTCGCGATGGTGACACAAATGGGATGGCACACGGGTTGGAAATCCGCGTGCCTTTGCTCGATCAGCGAGTGGTGAATTACGTTTCGCGGCTTCCCGGTGCGCTGCGTTTGCCGCCGGGCAGTTTGCCGAAACATCTGCTCCGCACGAGTTGCACCGATCTTTTGCGGCCTGCATTAGTGAATCAGCCGAAGCGGGGATTTTCGCTTCCGATTCGTCGCTGGATGGTCGGACCGATGCGTGAGATTTGCGAGGAAGCAATCGACCATCTCAAGCAGACCGACACGCTGGATCGTCGCGGCGTGCACGCCGTGTGGACGGCGTTTTTGCGTGAACCGGAAAGCCCCATCTGGAGCCGGGCGTTCGTGCTGGTCGTGCTGGGCAACTACCTCAAGCGAATGACCTCAGTCCCCGCGCCGGGCTAATGGAAACTATCACTTCGCAGGTTCGGGCTTGCTCGTGACGGGTTCGACGCCAAGTTCTTTTTGCAATTTCTTGAACTCTCCGCCCCACCGTTGCCCGCCGATGCCGTCCTGCCAGGTGTTGGTCAGATCGACCAGCCAGCGTTTCATGCCCTCCATACCTTCGTTCATCGCGACGTTGCTTCGCATCAACATCAACACGGCTTCCCAGTAAGTTGGATTTTCGACACTGTCAGGCGTTCCATCGGGACCAATTTTTACAACAAACCCGTCGCCGAGCACTTTATCGCGGAATAGCAACGCCAGCGCCTGTCGCGAAGCATCCCAGTTGCCCAATGCGAAATTGGCGCGAGCCAACCCGAGTTTGACCTGCGGATCGTAGTAGGATTTCTTCTTTCGTTCTGGATCAAGCGTTTCCATATACTTCGCGAGTTGCTCTTTGCTATCGAGTTGCTCGAAGCGTTTGACCGCTGCCTGGAGCAGTTCGGTGCGCTGCGGCCCTTCCTTGGTCAGTTCCGCAGCGCGGCGTTGTTGGTCGGCATCGTAAAGTGAAATCGTGTACGAGAACTTTTTCAGCTCCTCGTTCTGGCTCTCATTAATGAGCTTGACCAGCACCGGCGTCAGTTCTGCGCGGGTGCGCTCCAGATTCGCCACATCTTCAGTACGGCCTGCGCCTTCGGCTTCGGTGACTTGATCGTTCAACTTGTCCATCAGATCAAAAATGATCTGCATCGCTTCTTTGGGACGCTCGACGGCAAGCTTTTGTATTTCTTTCACACCTTCAGCGACCTGATTGGTCTGCACAAACGCCTTCACGCGAATCAGCAACACTTGGCTGATGAGATTCGCTTCGGTACTGAGGCCTTTGACGGTTTCTTCAAAACCTTTGAGCAATTCGATCGCACGTTTTGGATCTTTCTGATCAACCAGCGCCACATCGGCGGCCACCAGTCGCGTTTGGGACAACCTCATACGAATGCGTTTGGCGAGTTCGGGGTCGGCATCGGCGAGGCGCTTGTCGTATGCCGCAGTTACCTGATCCGCCAGCTTTTGCAATTCGGTCATCAACGCGGCACGTTCGGGTGCGTTGGACTTGAGTTTGTCGAGCTTCGACCGGACCGCCACCATCTTAAAATACCGACCTTCATCGTGCTGTTTGTCGGTTGTAGGGATTTTATCGAATAGTGCGATCGCGCCGTCAAGATTGCCCGTGGCTTGTCGGCTGCGTGCGGCTTCAAACAAAAACTCAGGTCGTTCAAACGGTTTTTCGACGGCGGTTTCGAGCACGCGGTCGTAGAGTTTGCGAACCTGCGTATCGCCCATTTTTTCGCGATACAACTGCCCGACGATCGCGATCGCATTGTTCAACGCGGTGGTGACGCGATCGCCATCCTCAGTTTTGCCCTTGTAATTATCGACGTAATCCAGAAACGCCGCAGCCGATTCTTCTTTCTGACCGAGCTTTTGCAGGAAAAATCCGTTGACGTACCGGCTGTCTTGAACGACCTGCTCGTTTTCTTTTCCGCCACGTTTGATGATCTCGCGGGAAGCGTCCAGCCCGCGCTCGACGGAGGATTTATCGAATGCCGCGCCTTCAGGTTTGATGGTCTCGGCCTCACCTTTAGCGCGAAGTGATTGCAAAAGCAGCACGTTCAGCGATGCCACCGGCGCATCGGGTTTCACGCGCGCACCCATCAGTTCCAAGATCAACCCGCGTAATGTCGGCTGATCGAGTTGCAACTGATTCAACACATCATCGGCGGCCTGCGCGAGCTTGTCTTTCTCGGCACCGGATGCGGCGTCTGCCTGAACGAGCAAAATGCGATATTTCAGCGCCGCCAACGCGACCTTCAATTCAGGACTGTCAATTTTTTGTTGCTTGACCCATGTTTCCAGTACCGCGAGCTGCGTCTGAGCAGCGGTTGCGTCTTTGGCATTGATTTCGGTGACGACGGTGAGAAACCGCGCATCAAATTGCTGGCCGACGTTTGAGGTGTCGCCGTTTTCGATCACAAACTTAAAGCCCGCTCGGGCGGCGTCGAGCGATTCCTTACTCGCCAGCGCCATGTTCAACTTGGAGATGTAGAACTTCACGTCCGCGCGATTGGGATTTTCTTCTGTATCGAACGCGGAGAGATATTCCAAGCCTTCGTTGATGTACTTGGGGCGTTCTTCGGAGGCTTTATCCAACGCGATGGCACTGGAGTAGTTGATGATATTCCGCGTATATTCTCCGGTGGTGGCGAGTTGATCAAAACGCTCCCAAGCGGCTCTGCCGGCGGGCCAGTTGTTGGCAGCTTTTTCGGCTGCCTTTGCGGCTTGGTCGCGGGCTTTGGCGAGCATCTTCTGCACGCCATCGGTCACGGGTTGCAAGCGGGACATGATCGTCGAGTTTGTCCCGAAGTATTCCAGCAAACGCTGGTCGGTCAAAACGCCATGCTGAATCAGGATGTTCGCATCGGTCATCAGGCTGGTGGGCTCATTCATCTGCGGAAGTAACTGAGGCAGCGCATTGACGAACTCTGCGACCAGTTTTCGCTTCTCGTTCAATCCCCCGCCTTTGTCACTCGATAACCGAGCTAACGCAGCACCGGCCTTCACCGCATTCTGCTTGGCTTGTGGGACGTTATTTTTATCGAAAGCATATTTGAGCAGACCCTGAAGATTGCGCTTGGACAATTCAGTCAGTAAGCGATCATCGCTTAGCGCGTCGAGGCCTTTGGGGTCGTCCTGCGCAACGGCAAAAGCGGACAGGGTTGTGACAACAGCACCGATGATGGAAATGCGGGTCATTTTCATGTGAGTAGGATTGTAGCAACGATGCAGACGCGGGGAATGCGCCGGACGCAAAACATCACGATATCAGACGCTTTTTTTGATCAGCCGTCGGCGGTCTGGAAACCGATTTTTGAGAATCCGGCTTTACCCGCAGCGGAATAAACTTGCACGATATTGGTGTAAATCACATTACGGGTGGGTTTGATATACAACTGGATTTCATCCAGCTTGGTTCCCGCGTCTAGCTTTTCCTTCAGTAGCGCTTTGAGCTGGCTGGACAATGCTTCCTCGGATTCGGCATTAACACGGCTGCCATAGAACGCGCGAAACGTGCCGGCACGGGCGGTGGGCGAGGTGACGTTCAGAATGATATCCTGCGTCGGCGGTTTGGTCGGATCAGGCGGCGCGGGTGTGCTGGCCATGCCGGTGATGGGCATGTCCGATACGAGATACTTCGTCGCCCCACCAAATTTGCCTGCCATCATCAGAAAGATCAGCAGCACCATCACGACATCGACCAGCGGTGTCATGTCCGGGCCGGATTCGTAGTGGACTTTTTTTGAGCCTTTTTCAACATGCATAACCAACTCACTTTGCTCGGTAAGCCCGACTTTCGACCCCCGGTCCGCTCATCACACGATCAACCCTGCGGCTGCACCGTGGTAGTTTGGAAGTTCAACGTCTGCACCCGTGCCTCCGCCGCTGCGAGCAGCACTTTTTGCAGGACGTTAAAACTCATGTCCTGATCGCCACGGATGACCAGTTTCAGTTCGTTGATATCGGCGTTTGCACCAGACCCGCCCGGTTTCAAATCTTTACCATACCTCAGCCGTCGCAACACGTCCGCTAGTCGTCGTCCACTGCCGCCGCCTTCGAGGATCAACGGCTCGCGTGGGCTTTGCAGATCAACCTTCGCGGTGACGACACCCATCTTGGTATTCTTGTCTTCGCTGACGTTAATCAGCAGCGTGTTATCCATTGATTTGATCTCTTTGCTCCAGGAAGCAAAGGGGATGACGATCTTCTCATCCTCGCCGGTATCGACGCCGATCTTGGCAGCGAGCATGTAGAAAATAATCAGGCACATGATCACGTCGACCATCGGGACGACGTTAACGTGATTGGCGTGAGATTCAGGTGCTTTGAGTTTCATAAGTTATGGGGCTTGGGGATTAGGGCTTGGGGCTTGGTGGTAAAAAACTACACAAGTCCGAGCATTCGTCGTGGGCCTTTCTTTTATCTCATCATTGGGGCGCCGGTGCCGGGGGCGGCGTCGGGACGGGATTGACACGCGGACGTGTCTGCGCCGGGGGTGATCCGACGGATTTAATACCCGCTGACTTAGCTTCTGCGGGTTTGATCATCAACAGCAGCTCTTCGCAGACCAGGCTGGCGCGGATCGTCAATTTATCGACCACCGTGCGAAGCAGACCAAACGCACCCAGCGCAGGAACCGCAAGAAACAGACCCATAAAGGTATGCGCCAAAGCCTTTGACACACCACCTGCCAGTACGTCTGCACCGGCGGCACCTTTGGCGGCTTCCATCGCGGCGAACGCCTCGATCATACCCAGCACCGTACCGAGCAGACCCAGAAGCGGGCCGAGGTTGCCGATGATGTTCAGGTATTCGATTTTGCGGAACTGCTCGGCACTTTGTTCGCCGATCGCGGTTTCCATCGCTTCTTTCATTGAACTGAAGCTTGGCGCGCGTTTCAACGCTGGGTTGATCGCCCGCGCGACGAACGAAGTATCGTTTTCAGTGTAATCGATCAGCTCTTTGAACTGCTTTTGTTCGATCATCCCGCGGATGGTGTCAACCGTTTCGTCCGGCATGAACACGCTTTTGCGCAATCGCAGCATCGAGCTGATAATCAGTGTCATCGCGACGATCGATAGCAGGATGATGGTGATAAACACGAAGTCAATGTTCTTCAGAACAATATTGAGCACGAGAATGACGATGTTCTGTCGCACCACTTCGGCACCGGGCGATCCTTCAGCCGGTGGATCCTGAGCAAAGGCGGTGCCCGCGAGATACGCCACCGCGAACATCATCGCGAGTAGCAGAACGATCCGTGACCATGAACTTTTCTTACGCATAAGGTGCTGACCTTCCGTTCTGTAATTCCCAGTTGCCAATAGCGGCTATTAAACCGCAAAATCGGTTGCGATGTAAGCTTGCAAGACAATTCCCTGTCAAATTGATTCCGCTTGTCCGTCGCACGCCGCGACAGGGTTATACTTTGAATGCTATTTACCAAGCAAATCTTGTGTCGTTACGAAACGAAATACCCCGCCGTTATCCTCGGCGATGGTCTTGAGAGTCTGTTCGGCGCGGGGGTCGCGGTCGCCGAACAGAATCGTATAAACACGCACGTTTTTGCCGGTATTTAGGGTTTTGATCTTGTCGAGAACCTCGTCATAGGAGACCAGATTATCGAATTCGCCGTCCGAGAGCAGGAAAATGACCTGCGGCTTCATCGCGAACGCCATTTCAACACCCGGCAAGGGGTTGGTGCCGCCGCGCGGGGCGAATTTTTGCAGAAAATCGGCGGCCTTGCGCTTGTTCTGAGGCGTACCGGCCGCCAGAGACGGGTTCATCGCGGTCGCGCCGGAATCGGCGAACAGCACGATATTAAAATTCTGCACCGGCTGAAGATTGCCGACGGTCTGGTTCAGTTGTTTTTTGAGCAGATCAAATTTCAATCCGGTCATCGTGCCGGTGGCATCGCATAGAAACACGACGCGAGATGCGACCGGCCCGCCTGCGGGACCGCCTTGGATGAAGCTGATCGGGCGATCTTTCACAACCCCATCGAGTTGCCCAAGTTGCTTGCCATTGCGATTGCTGCCCGTGCCGATGGTATTCAGACCGGTGAGTTGTTGCGTGCCTACGCCGATGACGGTTGAGGTGGGGGTGAATTGCAAATCCAATGCTTGATTGAATGATTCGCTGTTCATTGCCTGTTCCAGCCCGCCATCGAGTTGCCCGCGCGTGGCGACACTCGGATCGGGCATCACGCCTTTGCCATTTTCAAACGGATTTCGAAGCTGGGTATTGTTGTCCGGTGAAATCTCGATCCCCACCGCGTGATCCTGCTCCACCGTTCGCGGCAGCAACTTCGGCACTTCATTCAATAGCAATATCCCCACCACCAGAATGCCGCCATGCAACAGCAAGCTGGTCGCAAACCCCGTAACCGATGCCACCCATGCCCGCTTGGGTCTGGCGTGTGCTGCCGATTCGATGGTTTGAAACAATCCCGATGAATTGCCGATCGGGGCGGGAGAAGAATAGGCCATGGTGCATCCCTATTTAGGCGTGACAATCGTACGCGGAAACCGCATATCGCCAGCCGCGAACGCGGGCGATGACGATTACATTCAACCCTTCTGCAGCGCTTCAAGCGATACGAAGATCATTCTGCCGCCGTTGTCTTCGGCGATTTTTTTGAGGGCTTGTTCGGCGCGGGGGTCGCGGTCACCGAACATGATCGTATTGAGTTTGACCTTTTTATCCGCATTCAACTCCGCTACCGTCTTAATTACTTCATCATAGCTGACGAGGTTGTCGAACTCGCCGTCGGAAAGCAGGTACAGCAGTTGCGGCTTTTGCTTGAACGCCAGTTCGATCGCAGGGATGGGGTTAGTGCTGCCACGAACAGAAAACTTGGATAACCAGTCATTGGTTTTGCGGATATTTGCAGGCGTTGCGGGCATGAGTTTGTTCATGTCCACCGCCGTCACATATACGCCTTTGTCTTCGTTGAAGAAAATGACGTTAAACTCCTGCACCGGCTTAAGTTTGGCGACGGTGGAATTGAGTTCGCGGATCAGCAGTTGCTGTTTAAGACCGAGCATCGTGCCCGTGCCGTCGCAGATGAATGCGATTTTGTAGGCGTTTCCGCCGTTGCCGAAGACCGCGCCTTTAGGCCCGATCCCCGCCCCGCCGCCTGGCGCCCCAAAGGCCGCCAGCTTGCCGCCGCCTTGCAGACCGCCGCCGGTTTTGATTCCCCCACCAATCGGGATGGAAGATTCAGTCGGGTTACCGGTATTGAGCGCCGCATCGAGGCTTTCGCTTTTTTGATCATTAAATGCGTCGGATTGCGTCACACTCTGATCGACCATCTGTGCTGCGGCGCGGGTCGCGTCGGAGTTCATCCCGGGATTCGGAATCCCACCGGGCTGTTCAGTTGCCAGTTCCGCCGTCGGGATGATCGTCTGTTCTTCGACGACGACCAGATCGGTGACGAGCTTTCGAACATCGGGGATGAGCAGCAAGCCGACGATGATGATCGCGGCGTGAACCAAAATGCTGGTTGCGGCACCTGTGACCGACGCCACCAGCGGGTTGGACCAGAATCCGCCATGCGGCAAAGCGTCTTCCTGTTGATCCTCTGCGCCGGGGGGCGCGGGATGGATTTCTTCGTTGATTTTAGGAGACGCAGGCTCGCGCCTGGGTACGGGTGGGATCGGCGGTGTGTTGCTGCTCATGACGAACCTCGCGCTTGTCGTCGGGTGTAACGACATCCCGCGGCCGTCGCGGACCTGCGGGTGTCGAATCACTCGGTTATATCCCGACAGATGAATCGGCGTCAACACTTATTGTAACCGGATTCGCTACGCAAAAGGGATAAATCGCATATTTCGCGTGAATTGCATCCGCAGACCCTTAAACGAAGAGCTTGCTACGAATCGCACGAATTCAGCACGAATATGATGGGTAGAAAGCAACCTCATGGCATTAAACTGGGCGATAGTCCTGTATTAATCGCATCGCCAGCTTCCACCTGCGACATGATGCCCGTGGCCGTCGCTTCGTCTGCACAATCTACGCGCCCTACAATCCCACCATGAAAGCATGGCTACTCTCGCGACTCGGCTCGATTGATAACCTGCGACTCGCCGATCATCCCGACCCATCGCCGTCTTCTGGTGAGGTGGTGTTGGAGATCGACTACGCGGCGTTGAATCCCGCCGACCGGTATCTCGCTGAAGGCGCTTACCCCGCCAGACCGACGTTTCCTCATATTCTGGGTCGCGACGGGATCGGAACGGTAGTCGCGGTGGGTGAACAAGCCGGGGAATGGAAAATCGGCGACCGCGCGGTGATCGTGCGATCGGAAATCGGCGTGTCGCGTCTAGGCACGTTTGCTGAAAAAGTCTCAGTGCCTGTGGAATCTTTGATCCCGCCACCTAAAACATGGTCGGCAGAACAATCCGCAGGAGCAACGCTGGTCTATCTGACGGCGTGGCAGGCGCTGACGCAATGGGGCGATTTGCCTCAATCGGTCGTGCTAATCACCGGCGCATCGGGCGGGGTCGGCGTCGCGTCGATCCAAATCGCCAAGGCACTGGGGCATACCGTCATCGCGATGTCGCGTGGCGATTCCAAAACAAATGCACTCAAAGACTTAGGCACCGATCTGGTCGTCGATCCCAACGACACGCAATGGCGTAAACGCGTCAAGGAATATCTCGGTACACGAAAAGTCGATCTGGCGATCGACAATATCGGCGGAGAAACCTTGTCCGAGCTACTCGATACGCTCGGCATGTGGGGAAAAGTCAGCGTCGTCGGTCGCCTGGCGGGCACCGTGCCACAATTCAACACCGCATCATTATTTTTCAGGCGCGTACGGATAGGCGGCGTCGCGGTCGGAACGTATACCCAAGATGAATCCAAAACGGCGTGGGAAAAACTGACGCATTTACTCGATCAATCCGACGCCAAACCGCTGGTCGATCAGGTCTTTGCGTTCGATCAACTCCCGGCAGCTTTTGCGCGTTTGAAGGCAGGCCCGCTGGGGAAAGTCCTACTTCGCGTCCGGTAATGGATGTCGCTCTTAAGTCTGTGTATCAATTGACGATACAGGGAGGGGAATTGATTTAGGAGCCAATTGTGTTGAATAAAGTGAGTCCTGCTTTTTTGTGTTTGCCCAATGCCCAGAACAAGCGCGTGCTGCATGAAGGCAAGGTTTTGGATTTGGATGGCCGACGTGTCGTGATCGAATTTGACGATACGCTGACTGCTGGTAGCGGCGCAGAAGTGCTGTTGTTCGCTGAAATCCGTGGCAAGTTTTTCCAGCAAGGCGCGACCATCACTCAGCAACGTCAGGACGCCGAAAAATCAACAATCGAGTTTCACACCGTCGGCGATCCCGTATCAGCCGAACAACGTGGAAGCTTTCGGACAACAGTAGTAACGTGGCGCATTCCGGTTCGGGTTGATAAACTCGTCGGCTGCACGCTGGCGGATATCAGCCCGGAAGGGTTCGGGATCATCTGCCCCAAGCCTTTGACGATCGGGACAACAGTGCAGGCGAGCTTTGATTTCGACGGCCACGTCATCAGCGGGCCATTCCGCGTGCAGGCGGTGAAGATGCTGCCTAACGGAACGATGCGATTCGGTCTTTTCGCGACAGACGGCAAAAGCCCTGTCCGCGGACAACTACAACGGTTAGCGGGCCACGCACAACGCCTACAACTCAAACGCCTTAGCGGGGCTGCGTAAAGCTCATCATGACCCCGGGCGATTGATACACATGCAATCCGGAAACACTTAATTCGCTTTGTCAGCACGCCACCACGGAATGTCATACCCGACATTGTTGACCATCGCATCGAAAACAGATGACGACCAAACGTGGTTCTTAGGGTACCACTTGTCGATATTGATGGTTTCAGCGTGACCATCCACCATCAGGAAATTGCAGTATTTTTTTGAATGGCGAGCTGAGACGCCCCACACCTGACTTGTGCGACTCGGTCCGTACACGCCATCTGCGACGATCCACTGCTGACTTTGACGGCCGCCCATTTCGATAGCACGATATTTTTTGGTTTCACCAGAATCGCCTGGATAACGCGACATCGGAAACTGTGCCGCACCGTATCCGCCACCTTGTCCCCATGTACCGTTCACGCAGTAGCTAGCATCGTAGGTGTTCAGCGACGTCGGCGAGACCGCACGCCAGACGCCTTTCATACGATTATCATCAGGGAATGCGCGCGGGTTGGTGAATATCTGTAACGGCCCGCCGGAGACGTTGCCGCCGATCGCAATTTGATCCATCGTTTCTTGACAACGCAATACGCTGTTTTGTCCGGTGAACGAGTCGTCCGGCACGGGCGTGTAAACCCCCGGGACGTTTTGCGATGGGGCACTAAGATACTTCAAATCGATCAACATCGTGAACCACGAGTGCTTCAGATTTGAATGGTCTGCACCGTCAAGGGGATGCGGGTTTTGCCATGCAAAGGTCGGCACTTTATTCACTTGAGGTGCCGAGCCAAACGGATATGTGCGATACTCCATCGGCGGGAAATGCCCGCGCGTCGCCTGCACATACTGCGTGATGGCAATTCCGATTTGCCTCAGATTAGACAAGCATGCGACAGTCTTGGCTTGCGATTTCGCTTTTTGCAGCGCCGGAAGCAGTAGCGAGATCAAAATCGCGATCACGCCAATCACAACAAGTAACTCGACGAGCGTAAAACCATTTCGAAAAGTACGTTG
>JBBQXB010000092.1:0-13432 GCA_038210015.1 Tepidisphaerales bacterium | reverse complement strand
TGCTGGTAGCGGTATCGGTCATCGCCAATCTGGGTGTGCTGGGATTTTTCAAATACTGCAATTTTTTCATCGACAGCTTCATCCGGCTCGGGCAACTGCTGGGCGTGGATGTGGATGGACGGACGATCCACATCATCCTGCCGGTTGGGATCAGTTTTTATACTTTTCAATCGATTGCGTACGTCATTGATGTTTACCGGCGTCACCTGCGGGCTGAAAAAAGCTGGATCGACTACCTGACTTTCATCGGCTTCTTCCCGCAGTTGGTGGCCGGCCCGATCGAGCGGGCGACGCATTTGTTGCCGCAGATTAAAGCGCCGAATGTCATTAACTGGAACAATCTCAGCAGCGGATTTTGTCTGGCGAGCTTTGGAGTGTTTAAGAAAGTCGTGCTGGCGGACAACATTTCACGCGTCGCCGACGCGGTATTTAATCCCGCCGCATCAGGCGGCGCAACGCCCGTCTGGTGGAATACCCTCATCGCGACCTACGCCTTTGCCTTGCAGATCTATTGCGATTTTAGTGCCTACAGCGACATCGCACGCGGCATTTCGCGGATGATGGGATTCGATCTGATGCGCAACTTCGATCTGCCCTATTTCGCGGTCAATCCGAGTGACTTCTGGCAGCGCTGGCATATCAGTCTATCAACTTGGCTTCGCGATTATCTCTACATCCCCCTCGGCGGGAACCGCGGCTCGTGGGCGGCCACCTATCGCAATCTATTTCTGACGATGTTGCTCGGCGGCCTCTGGCATGGCGCGACGTGGCTATTTGTCATCTGGGGCGCGTATCACGGGACGCTGCTTTGCGTCCACCGCGCGATCAAGCCGTTTCTGGATAAACATCTGAACTTTCAACACGTCGCGGCGCGCGGCATGTGGACATTCATCCGCATCGTGGTTTTCTTTCAACTGACCGCGATCGGCTGGTTCTTTTTCCGCGGAACGAGCGTCACCAACATGATGCGGCTGCTCGGTTTGGCGCCTGACCCGCAACTCGCGGCAATCAATCTACTCACGCCTGCAATGATCGCGACTTTCAGCGTCGTCGCGGCGGTGCTATTTATCGCGCAGCTATTCAAATACCTCAGCAACGATCAGAATGTCATCTTCCGTTTGCCGATTGCTTTGCGGGCGTTGGTTTACGCGGGGTTGATTCTGGGTATCCTTATTTTTGGAGAATTTGGTGGCGGCGACTTCATCTACTTCCAATTCTGAACCCAAATCATCCGCCAGCAACGCCGGTGCGGGTTTGCCGTGGGCATTTGTGTTGGCGATTCTGATTGTCATTGCATTCGAGATTTTTCTGCGCACGCGGCCGCCACATGAATTGATCGCCTACCCTGAATTGGCAGCAAGTGATGACCAGACAGTGACTTATAAAGCAGTCCGTCAGACGATCGCCGCCGACGGGCCTGCGGATGTGGCGTTGATCGGATCAAGTCAGATGCGCGAAGGCGTGTCGATGCCAGTGCTAATCGACGCGTTGCATCAATCACACCGCAATCTCACCGTCGCAAACTACGCCACCCGCGGCGCGCGTGCCGACGCGATGCAGGCAGCGGTGCAGTTTTTGTTACATCAGAAGACGCCTCCCAAGCTCATCGTCATCGGGCTGTCGGTGCGCGATCTGCGAACGCAAGATATCGATTGGCCACGTCTGGCGATATTCTGGGACGCCGGTGATTGGTTGACCGAAGCCCCAGCAATGGGTTGGCCGGCAACCGATGTGCTGCCTACCGTCATCCGTAATGAAGCGGGAAAAATCGTCCGCACACTTGCCTATCGCGACCAGTTGGCGATTGATCTGGCCTCACCGATTGCGCCGATCTTTGGGTTAAACATTGACCGTGAAGGCAATCCAATCCTCGGCGAACAAACCTCCCAACACGCCGGTGGACGCGGCCTGCGCGATCTGATCAATCCACGCATCGCCCCTCGTCGGATGCTTGCGATGGCTAGACAAAGCTACGCCTACGCAGAACCCGCCAAGCCCAGCGAGCCGTTGACCCGCCGATTGCAAACGATGATTCGCCAGATCGAATCCGCAGGGGTAAAGGCCGTTATCGTGCAAATGCCAGTGGCAGACTATCTGGAAAATGAATTGGAGAAGCGCGGATTGAATAAAGCGTTTGACCGATCGGTGAACAGCCTGATCGCAGGGACTTCGGTTCGGTATATCCCAACCGCAAGCCAGCCTTTCAAACCGACGCACGCCCACTTCACCGATATGCAGCACTTCAACCGCCCGGGCGCAGAAGCGTTCAGCCAATGGCTTGCGACGGAAATTGGGACAGCTTACTCAACGCCTGTGTCACGTTAGCCGAAGTTCGTCCCGCTGAGAACGCGGATTAAAAATCCGTGTCACATTGGACTTCCACGCGAGTCACGAGTCACGAGTCACGAACCACGCATTCATAGGCATGCTTCCCCGCCTGCAACTGATGTGATTTCCCATCGGGCAGAAACAGCGTGGCGGTGGTGTTGGGGGGAAGCGTGACGGTGTAATTAAATTGGGCGTTTTCAATTTTCCACGATGCTTCAACCCTGCCGCGCACCGTGTCGATCGCGGCGCGGGCGTGGGTGAGGCCGCCGCCGGGGGTGGGCGTCAGCCGGATGTGCGAATAACCCGGTTGCGCAGGATCAATCGCAATCCCCGCGATATTGTCATACATCCACCTGCCAATCGCGCCGTAGGCGTAATGGTTGAACGAGTTCATTCCGGCATCGCCGAAACCTTTATCAGGCGTCCAGCTATTCCAGCGTTCCCACATGGTCGTCGCGCCGTTTTTAACCGGGAAAAGCCATCCGGGATAATCCTCCTGCAGCAGGATTTTATACGCGATATCGGCGCGACCAAACCGCGTCAACACCGGACAGATCATCGGCGTGCCGAGAAAGCCTGTGGAAAGATGCCAGTGGCGTTCTTCAAATAGTTTTAACAGTCGGTCGAATGCTGGCTGGCGAAGATTTTCAGGCAATAGATCAAACCCCAGCGCAAACAGATAAGCCGCCTGCGTTTGCACGCTTAGGCGGCCGGACGCGGTGACGAATTCGCGGTTAAATCCTTCAACAGCCTTTTGCCGATAGTTTGCGAACAATTTGGCATCGGCAGCACGACCGAGCACCTTCGCGATATCCGCCATGATTCCCGCGCTGTGCGCAAAATAGGCGGTGCCGATGAAATCCTTGGGTGTTGCGCTCCAAACGCTTTGCCATGTGCTATCCAGCGCCAGCCAATCGGAATAACCCGTGAAATAGCCGCAATTTTCGCTACAGCGAATGCCCGCTTCATTCAACGATCGTGCCTGCCAGTCGATCCATCGCTTCATCGGTTCGTAATGCCGCTCGAGCATTCGGTGATCGGCATAAGCCTGATACATCGTCCACGGACAGATGACGCGGGCGTCGCTCCAGCCCGGACCGGCGTCATCGGGACCGATACCCGCTTCAGGTACGACGCGCGGAACCCGGCCATCGGGTTGCTCGGCATCGTCGCAATCGCGCATCCACTTGGTGAAGAATCCCGCGACATCCATGTTGTACGCAGCGGTTGACGCAAAGACCTGCGCATCGCCTGTCCACCCGAGTCGCTCATCGCGCTGAGGGCAATCGGTCGGCACTTCAAGAAAATTGCCCCGCTGGCCCCATTGGATATTGGATTGCAGTTGATTAAGCAGCGGATGCGAACATTCAAACTCGCCCGTTACACGCGTATCAGACATCAAAACAAGTCCGCATACGCTCTGCTTGTCGAACGGCTGCATTGGCTGAGCCAGTTTTTGATCCTTCCAATGATTGCTGAACGACAGTTCGACATACCGAAACCCATGGAAGGTGAAACGTGGCTGCCATGTTTCGCCGTTGGGATCGCCTTTGAGAGTGTAATGATCGGTGACGCGGGCGGCGCGGAGATTTTCGGTGTAAAGCCCGCCGTTCTCTTTGAGCATTTCGGCGTAGCGCAATCGAATTGTCGCACCACGCGGGCCTTTGACCTGCAGACGTACAATGCCGGAAAAATTCTGGCCAAAATCAAAGATCGTGGCGTTGCTGTTCCATGTGCCCGTCGCCGGTTTGGGATCGTTGACTGGCGTTAGTTCCTTGACGATCCGCACCGATTCATTCATTTGCGCCACCAACGGCGCATCAGGCGCTTTGGCGATAAGCACTGGATGGGATTCGCCTGAGAAACCAGCGGCGTTCCAATCGGACAGTTCCATGCGGGCGTCGTATGATTCGCCATCGAGCATGTCCGAACTGCGGATGGGGCTTTCCAAGTATCGCCAGGTTTCATCGGTGACGATTTGGGTGATCGAGCCGTCGGTGTGCGTGATTTCCAACTGCTGGCACAACGCCGGCCGCGTGCCGTAGAGAACGCCGCGTTCGTTAAATGCCACCCTGCCGACGTACCAGCCATCGCCCAGCAGTGTTGCGATGGTATTCTCACCCACGGCAACCTGCTTGGCCACATCGTATGTCTGATACTGAATGCGTTTGTGGTAATCCGTCCAACCCGGCCTGAAATAATCGTCGCTAACGCGCTGGCCGTTGATGTGGGCGTCGTATACACCTAAGGCCGTGGTATAGAGTCGCGCCGACTGAATCGGCTTGTTGATACTAAAGGTCCTGCGCAGGATCGGCACCGGCGGCGCCGCAACACCCGTGCCTTCGATCGGCGTTTCGATCCACTGCGCCGTCCAATCCGATTTTTCGAGCAACCCCATTTCAAACCGCGCGGGTTGGCTAGGATCGGACGGATTACCATTGGCGTCCCAGATCGTCACATCCCACACCGCCTGCGTGCGACTCGTCAGCGGCTTGCCGGCGTAGACGATCCCGACTTGATCGGACGATTCAACCTTGCCCGAATCCCACAAATCGGGCTTGTCGGTGCTTAGCGTGCCTATACTCGTCGCCACACGGATGCGATAGGCAGTTTGCTTTGCAGCCGGGGACAAATCGATCATCCACCACGAAAAGCGTGGATGAAGCTCATCGATCCCGATCGGATTTTCAAGATATTCACAACGCAGTCGCGCGGCATGGTGTTGGGTCATGCAAAACAGTCTAGCGGTGCGCTCCCTGAAGATAAAACTCGTCCATGCGACGCTGTCGGAAGACGATGCACCACGACGCGTCTGTTGATTTAAGACGCGGATGCATGCGGACTCAGAATCGCGAGATAATGCAGTTTCCCTGCAAAACACCAATTCCAGCCGCGTGGATAAAGGCGCATGGAGCTCTGCTCGCTTTCGATCTTCAACCCCGCGTGATTGAACCGATCATGCCACCCCTTGCGATCTGGATAATCGTATAAACATTCAATTCCATACGGCCGATTTGCGGCCCAGTCGAGCAGGCAGATGCGACGATACGCGAACAGGCCTTCTGGCTTGTGATCTTTGACCACCACCAATCGCCTGCTAACGCGTGCCGCCTCGCGCAAAACACCGACCGGATCGCGATCGTGGTGCAATACATCCAGAATTGTCACGACATCAAACGATCGATCGTCATAGGGAAAACGATCTGTAGTCAGTTGATCGACCTCAATCAGCATCGGATCGCGTGGGTATCGTTCCAGGCCCCGCACGCGCAGCCCTGCCGGACGCCGACTATCCGCCAAGATCGCCGCGGCCAATGCACCCGATCCGCACCCGACATCCAGCACGCTGTCATTTACCTTCATTAACGGCAATAACGTGTCGCGAAGCACCTTGAGGCGCTCGGCATAGATCGGTTCGTGAATTCGTCGCATGAGTGCTGAGATCATCCCGTTGCCTTTCCTTGCGTTTTTTGTGATCAAGCGATTAAAAATGAACCGTGCCGATCAAGTTTATTTGAGCGAAATTAACGTAACGCCCAGCAACGCCAGCGCAAGTGATAACGGCAATAGCACGCGTGCGCGACTCGCGATGCGATTGCCCGACTGCGGCACACGACTGGCAGCATAGGCGAGCAGAATCAGGACAAAAGGCTCATAGTAGCGTTGCCAGATCATCGGATTGGGCAGATGTGCTATCACAAATCCGAACAATACCGCACCGAGAATCGCCCGATCGCGGCTTCCCATCACGCTCGCCATCGCTGCGACAATCCCGCCGCCCAACCCCGCCAGCGCAATAAATGCGATCGACCGGTCTCCAACGATTGGCATTTTGACGAGATATCGCCAAATGCCGTAATCACGAAAGGGGTTTTCGAGCGTTGAGGGCGTGATGATCGCCAGAGCAACGCCGACGCAGACACCTGCGATCCACCACGCGTAGCGGGGTTTCGTGCCGATGAATCCACCTACAAAAAAAAGACCGTATACGCCCAGCAGCGCGAGCGTAAACGCAGGGGGAGTGGGTGACAGACCGCCGTAGCGGATGATCTCCAGATTCGCAGATGAAGGTGGGGCGTCGGATTGAAATGCAGGTGGTGTTAAACCGCCCCACATCACCACAAACACGCCAAGAGCAATCACAGCGGGTGTGACGCATACTGCTGCGCGCATCATTCGGGTTTTGAGCGCATCACCGGTTTGACCGTAACAGGCTGCCACGATGATCGGTAAACCCGCCCAAGCGTGAGTCTGCCTGAACATCACCAACGCCCCCAAAGCACACCCTGCCAGCCAATAAAACGATTTGTTTCGTGTGTTGCCCAGGCACAATCCGATAAGCATCGCGACCAGCCACCACGCCGCATCTTCAGGCAGTAGATAAATCCCCGCACTGACAACATATAAAGAAACGAGCAGCGGCGTAATCAATTCGATACGACCCACTTGCCGCGCCATCGTCGCCGCCAGCAGCAGCGCAAAGACGGATCCGGTAAGCCTTAAAAGAAGCACATGATCGGATATGAATCGATCCACCAGCGACAAAACCAGATGATAGGCCGGGGTGGTGGCGACGAGATAATTTCTTAAATCCGGAGTCGGCCATTGGCTGGCGAATGTTTTGATGACCGGCAGATGGTGGCAAGTCACGTCATACCGCACGCGCTCGCTCGGCTGACACAAGGCCGCGATCACGCCCAACACCAGCGCGTAAACACCCGCCACCAGTAGAGGAGTGTACCATCCCGACCATTTTGCCCGACTCAATTCCACTGGGCACATCATACCCGCTGGAGTGCCTGCAGGAGGTTGCGCGTGCTGCAAACCAAGCGAATATAAATGCTTGGGGAGATTACCGGACCATCATCGAATTGGTTTATTGTGGCCTGAAGGGGTATTGTTTTGTACGTCTCTCGGATGGAGTATCGGTGGTTGATGTACTGATCCAGACCTACAACGAAGCACTTAATCTGCCCTACACGTTGGCCAGCCTCGAAGGGCTGACCAACCGCGTGTTTGTGGTGGACAGCGGCTCGACGGATGGCACGCAGCGGATCGCTGAATCAATGGGCGCGACGGTCGTTCATCACGATTGGGAAGGTTATGCGCGCCAGAAAAACTGGGCGATTGATAATCTTCCGTTTGAATCGGAATGGATTCTGATTCTCGATGCCGACGAATCACTAACGCTTGAATTAAAAGAAGAAATCCGGGCCGTCACGTCTCGCGATCCGAAGCTCGTGCCGGAGGTGGCGTTTCATATCAATCGTGTATTGATTTTTTTGGGACGCAAAATCTGGAATTGCGGCTATTACCCCAGTTGGAACATGCGGCTATTTCGTCGCGGCAAAGCCCGGTACGAAGACCGCGCGGTACACGAGCACATGATCCCCGATGGCAAGGCTGGTTATCTGAAGCATTTGCTGTTGCACGAAGATCGCCGGGGGCTTGAACATTTTTTCGCAAAGCACAATCGGTACTCGACGCTGGAAGCATGGGAGATTTATGCCCGCCCCGAACCCTGGCCGGGCTGGCATAATTTTATCAATGATCGCGTGGCGCGTCGTCGGTTCGGTAAAACCCGCGTGCTGCCGTTAGTGCCAGCGCCGTGGATGGTGCGATTTGTGTTCATGTATCTGTTCCGCTGGGGTTTTTTGGATGGCCGAGCGGGATGGTTGCTTTGCAATTTCATCGCGTCGTATGAACTATCCGTGCAGTTAAAACTGCGGGAGTTACGTCGGCTGCGCGCCAGCGGCGTGTCGTCGATCGCGGGATTAAAACTCGCTGAAGGACAGTTGAACGACCTGTGGGTCAAACGCGACGGTACGGCACTGCCGATGCTGCCGCGAACCGAAAATGTCGTGCATCCAGATACGTTGCCGCCTCCGCTATTGGAGGATTCGCCGTTTAGAAGTCCGTGGACGCTGAAACAAAACATCGGCCGGGCGCTGTGGATGGTGACATCCGCGGTGCTATTTCGGCTGTCGTTTCACAACTGGTATGCGTGGCGACGCCTTTTGTTACGCATCTTCGGCGCGAGAATCGGAAGCGGCGTCCGCGTGCGCCCATCCGTGAAAATTGAAATCCCTTGGAATCTGACGATAGACGATCAGGCCGTCGTCGGCGATGACGCGATTTTGTACTGCCTCGGCCCGATCTACATCGGCCGTCGAGTCGTCATCAGCCAATACGCGCATCTGTGCGCCGGGACGCACGATTTTGACGATCCCAGCTTCCCACTGATCAAACCGCCCATTTCTGTAGGCGACAATTGCTGGATCGCTGCGGATGTGTTCGTCGGCCCGGACGTGCGCATCGGCAAAGGCACGGTTGTCGGTGCGCGATCCAGCGTATTCAAAAGTCTGCCCGAAAATGTGATCGCCGTGGGCAACCCGGCGAAGGTGATTCGCCACCGATTCGATAAATCGACGACCCATACCATTGCCGCCACGTCAGATATCCCGGAATCCGTGCCTCAATTGTGAGGCATTGACGAGTTTTTCCAACTCCGTTGCCACCTGCTCGCCGGTCGATTGCCAATCGAATTGTTTGACGCGTTTTTCTCCTGCGTCTGCCAATCGTATGGCGTGATCCTGATTGAGCAGAATGTTGGCGATCGAATGCACAAGTTCGTCAGGCTTATCTCGATGGAAATAATCCGCAGCATCACCGCAAATCTCCGGCAATGCCGCAGCGTGCATCGCTGCGACCGGCGTGCGAAAACTCATCGCTTCCAACGGCGGGATGCCGAAAGATTCGCACACGCTCGGAAATACAAAACAGCGCGCGCGGGCATACGCATTTTTAAGCCCGTCGTCCGACACCAGCCCATCAAACCGCACGCGATCAGTCAGCCCCAGAGAACGGATCATCGTTTCAAGTTCATTGCGATAACCCGCATCGCACGTGCCGACCAATCGATAACGCAAATCCTGCAAACCGTCCCGTTTCAACAAAGCGGGCAGTGCTTGGATCACCAGATGCTGCCCTTTATACGGACAGATATTTCCCACAGTCAATAATTCCAATGGCCGTTGATGCGGATCGGCGAGTTGCGTCCTATCGCGATGCGACCAATCCTGCGGCACGCCATTGAAATAAACCGCGTTGCGTTTGGGGGTGACATGATGATGTCGCAACATCAGATCTTGCAAAAATTTGCTAGTAAATCCGTAAGAATCCGCACGCTGCAGCGCTCGCCCATAGGCGCGGCGTTTGGCGCCGGCGCGAATCCAATCAAACCGTCCTGTTTGCGCCTCGGATAAATAAGGCCAAGGATCGCCGCAATGACAGAAGGTGGGCACGCTTAAACCGCCGACAAACATCCCGTCCATCTGCATTACAACATCGGCGCGTTCATTTTGCACCCACCGTCTTAGCGCACTACGGAGATACAAAAACCGCTGCGCGCGATTGGACGTTGATGCGGGCGCGAGGATGGCCTTTCGATTTGCGACACACTCGTTCGCCAGTTTGTGATGTAATTCCACCCCGCCGCTCAATAGAACCGACAACTGCCAGCCCGGCCGCGCGATCGCCAGCGCCTCGGTTAATCGACGCGCGACGGTGAATCCCCCCGCCACGGTGTTCGCTGTTGCATTCACCAGCACTTTCACGTTCATCTCCTGACCAAAACCGGCAATGACCTCTGCACATTGCTGCCGCTTGCATTAAGATATCGGATTCTCGCGGATTCACGATCATCCGCATACGATCGTGGCCACGATTATTTTCAGAGAGGTTTATGAATCAACCCGATGATGCACGCCCGCTACTGGTGGTGGTCGCGAATACCGCGACGCCGTACCGCGTGCATTTTCTAAAGCGAATCGCTGACGAAATGCCCGATTATCGACTCGTCACCTTCTTCACCCACGAGATCGGCGACGCACCGTGGGCAATCAATCTGCCCGAGCGAATTAATCCGATCCAGTTCGGGTCTGGCGAATCAGTCGACGGTCAAGCCCAACTGAAAAACGCCTGCCGCGAGTGGAACAAAGGCGGGCGGATGATCGACTGGCTGCGTGGGAAAGATGTCGCCGGCGTGCTGGTCATCACCTATAACGATCTTGGACGCCTGCGACTCATCCGGTGGCTGGATCGGAAAAAAATCCCCGTTTTTCTCTCCGGCGACAGCAATATCCGCGGCGACCGAGCAGCGGGACTAAAACGCATCCTCAAACGCCTCTGGCTGGGATATTTACTCAAAAAATGCACCGCGATCTTGCCGTGCGGGCGATTGGGAAGCGAATTTTTCATCCGCTATCGTGCCGACCCATCCAAAATCCATCTGATGCCGGTTGAACCCGATTACGCTGAGATTGATTCAGTCGATCAACCACAAATTGATGCCGCCAGAACGCAATTCAATCTGCCCGTCGATCGCAGGCGATTTATCTTCAGCGGCCGACTCGTACCCGAAAAACGCGTCGATTTGCTGATCGACGCCTTTATCCACATCGCGGATGAAAAACCGGATTGGGATCTCCTCATCGCCGGAGACGGTCCACTACGCACAAAACTTGAAAATCGTGTCCCCGCAGCGTTGCGCGATCGGATCATTTTCCTCGGATTTATCGACAACCAACGCCTCCTGACGGCCATCTACAAAGCCTGCAACATATTGGTTTTGCCCAGCGATTACGAGCCCTGGGGGCTGGTCATCAACGAAGCCGCCGCCTGCGGATTGGCGATCGTCGCCAGCGATGTCGTCGGGGCAGCACACGAATTGGTCCATCCCGGCGTCAATGGGATGATCTTCCCCAACGGCGATGTTCAGAAATTGCAAGACGCAATGCTCGCCGTCACGCACGGCCTCACATCCAGCCAACTCCAAACCGCCAGCCCCGGCGTTTTACGCGACTGGCGCACCCACGCAGACCCGATAACCACGCTCCGCCACGTAATCGCCCTCCGCATCAAGCACAACGCGAATAGTTGATGTATAGTGTGACAGGCGTCTTCGAGAGCTCATCGCTATGCGGCAAATCGCACGGGCATATATTCTGGCGAAAAACGAGCGGCGAAATATCGACCGTAGCGTCGCGGTTTTGGTCAAACTAAATATCCCGACCACCGTGCTCGATTCCGGTTCCACCGATGGCACACAACAGGCCGCAAGTGCTGGCGGCGCGGAAGTCCGCGATTTTGTCTACATCAATCACTGCGAATCCTACAACACGATCCTCCAATGGCACGCCGCCGATGAGATCATCATCATCCTCGATGCCGACATGCAAGTCAGCGACCCGTTGGTGAAAGAAGTGCTGACGACATTCGACAAAACCCCGACGCTCGATGCCGTGATCGCGCCGCTACTGATGTATTGGGATGCAAGGCCACTTAAATATTGTAATTTGTGCCCGCCTAAGACGATGGCGTTCCGCGCCGGCCGCGCGTTGTTTCAACCCGCCGGGCATGGCGAGCGACTCATCGCAGGTGCGACCACCGCGATTACACGCAACACGTTGATCCACGACGATCAAAAACCGCTTGAACTGGTGCTCGCCAATCAATGTCGCTACGCCAAAGACACCGTGCGGCGATCGCGTACCGGCAACCTGCGATTCAAAGATAAACTGCGACTCAAAACCCCCATCTACATGATCGGCCTGCCAATCTTCGCCTACATCTTCCGCGGCGGATTCCTAGCCGGTCGAACAGGAATCGTCTACGCGCTGGATCGCCTGATCGCTGAGGCGCTAACGCTCAGGGCGTCGCAGTCGCAGATGGTGGAAGATGAACTCGCAGAAGAAGCGCGTCGATAGCGTAGGGTGTAACTGAGTCAGATGTATATTAGCGGTAATCATACGAGGTCTTCATTGTGCCATCACCGATATGCCCAATTTGTGACGCAGGTAGTAAACCATTTTTCGAAGCTGCGGTTTACAGGATGCACCAATGCGACAACTGCCATACCGCATTTGTGAGTCCAATGCCCAGTTCACAGGAACTTGCGGATTTCTATTCCCGCTACCATGAAGATGAAACTTCTGGCGGGCGTTACGGCGCAACGGAGGGTCGCATGGACGCCGATTTCCCTTCGAAGGTGCAAATGGTGTTGCATTATGCGGGCAAAGACGCACGTCTGCTGGATGTAGGTTGCGGCAAGGCTTTTTTTCTCGATGCCTGCAAAGAAAATGGACTCGATGTGTGGGGAATTGATCTTTCCGATACCGCCATCGCACAAGCCAAAGTCCGATTCACAGACCGCGTTCGGGTCGGCAATCTAAAAGAAGTCAAGAAAGATTTGGGTCAGTTTGATGTCATTACCTTGTGGGCGACAATCGAACACCTCCCTGACCCCAAAGGCATGATTGGCGACATCTCCTCTTTGTTAAAGCCCGGTGGGCATTTGATTCTTGATACGGGTATTGCTGACGACTGGCTGGAGCGTCTACTACCGGGGCGCACCCAGTGGTACACACCTCCAGAACATTTGTTCGTGTTTTCCCAGAAGGGTCTTGAAAAGCTGCTATGTGACTGCGATTTACGTGTAGTAAAATTTGATCCCAACTGGGAACGCACGCGCGGACGTAGAATTGCAAAAAATATAAGGAACGGCGCGTTTGCAGTGGGTATCCGCGCGATCTACAAAATTCTTGGAATTCGCCAGCCCTCTATTCCCTTCACGAGGTTTTCTGTCGGCAATTTGCAAAGTATCGTTGCTGTGAAAAAATAATAAGGCACCTGGCTTCTGATCGCGCCAGACACGAAAAATAAAATCGAATGAGAGTCGTTCATATCACTTCTGGACTGGATGCGGCGCAAGGCGGGCCGGTCGCCGCGCTGATGGGGCTTGTTGCCGCACAGGCATCTCGGGGCATGGAGGTGCGCGTTGTGGCAACCACGCCCGCAAATAACGAATCGGTGGCGCTCAGCAAACTGCAATCGCGTAGTGTACACACCAGCCTTTTGTCCAATGCGAAAGGTCGTGGGCTTGGTCATCCAGACATGGCAAAGATGTTGATGCAAGAAATCAGACAATGCGATGTCGTGCATATCCACGCCCTTTGGGAAGCAATCCAACATCAAGCAGCAATGGTCGCCGTGCATTTGCGAAAACCCTATATTTTCCGTCCTTGCGGAATGCTCGATCCGTGGA
>JBBQXB010000091.1:0-13530 GCA_038210015.1 Tepidisphaerales bacterium | reverse complement strand
CACGTCGGATAGCTTCAACGCTTGGCGTTCGATGAATCAACGCAAAAAATCAGCCACAACGCTGAATCATTACCTCATCGCGGCCAACGTGTTCCTGAACCGCCAACGTCAACAGGGCAAGTTGATCGCGAATCCGCTGGCGTCGGTCGTGAAGGTGCGAACCGAAGGGAAGATCACGCGGCGGCGTCGGGCAATCTCGCCGGATGATTTCGCACGGCTGTTGAACGTCGCGGGGTCGCGTAGGATCGTTTATATGACTGCGGTGTTCACGGGGTTGCGTCGGAATGAGTTGGCAACGTTAAAGCGGTCTGACGTGCGGCTGAACGCAACACAACCGTTCCTGACGCTGCAAGCTGCCAACGCGAAGAATCGGAAAGATGCGACTTTCCCACTACGCGACGACCTGGCCGCTGAGTTGCGGACGCATCTTAGCAATGAAGAAACTGCCGATGATGAGCGATTGTTTCCCGATGGCATACCAGACGTTGACACGCTCAAGGGTGATTTGGAAGTCGCTGGAATTGCGTTCATCGACTCAAGGGGCTTCCGATGCGACTTTCACGCCTTGCGCCATACGGCTGCCAGTTGGTGTGCGGCGTCCAACGTGTCGCAACGCCAAGCAATGGAGTTCATGCGGCATAGCGATGCACGCTTGACGAATACCCATTACACCGATGTCGGTTTAATTTCTAAAATTGATACGCTGAATCGGCTCCCACGTTTTGAGCGAGAATCGGTAGCGATTGCGGTGGGTGCCGATGGTACACAAAATGGTACACAAAGTTTAGTCCGTTCGGGTCCTGTTATGTCCATCAGTGGCATAAATGGGGCAACCGTCGAAAATCAGAATCGTTCAGAAAAAACAGGCGGAAACGGCGTTTTTGGCTCGCCAGTCCAGATATGTCACGCTAACCTAACAAAAGCCGAAGGTGGAAGTCGAATCCACAACATCCGCTTTACGAAAGCGGTGCTCTGCCATTGAGCTACTTCGGCGTTGGACGTGCGAATTTACACCACTCGATAGGCAAAGGCAACATCGTCAATGTACGGTAATGCAATACAACCGCAACGCCCACCTGGACGCGGCGGGTTTTGGATTAGGGGAGCGCGATGTTGACGCTGGTGCGGTCGCGGTAGACTTTAACGAGCCTGTCGCCGAGTGCTTCGCGGCGCCAGGATTTCATCAAGCGGAGTTGCGAAAAGTCGGTCTGGTCGATCAGGTGACGATGAAGCAGAGTGATTTCTTTGGCGCTGGTAACGACGGCGGGGTCGATGGATTGACCGATGCAGATTGCCTGTGCGGTTGTCCAGAGTGCGTCGGCGAAAAAACGTTCGGATGGGGTGGGTTCTGCACCGCGAAGGACTTCAACCCCATCCGTGCTTGCAGCAAATCCACGGGCGACTAAGGCTAGCAGTGCCTGGCCGTGCTCATCAATCACCGGTCTTGGCAAACCGCGCACGCGGGCAAACTGATCGATCTGTTTGGGATTCGACCGACAGATATCGATCAAGACTTCATCCTTCAGATACGATCGATTGGGCAAATCGGCCTCACGGGCAGCAACATCGCGCCAGAGCACCAACTCTCGCAGGATATTGAGTTGTTTGGGTTCAAGTCCGCCGGATCCACGCACTTTTTCGACGGCGGTTTCAGGATTAAAACCGTAGTTGGACGGGTCGCATAGCATTTCGCACTCGGCTTGCGCCCACTTGGCGTGGCCGGTCTTGTCGAGGCGTTTTTTTAATTCCAATACCGCAGCCGGTAGGTACCGCACGTCGTCGGCGGCGTAACGCATCTGCTTGCTGGAGAGTGGGCGTTGTTCCCAAAAGGTGAAGGTCAAACCTTTTTGTAATGCGACGCCGGTGAGTTCACCAATCAATTTGGCGAGCGAAGTCGGATACGCCATCGCACAGAATCCGGCAGCGATCTGCGTGTCGAAGCAATTTCGCACGGGTTGACCGGTCAGTCGTGCGACGGGTTCGACATCCTGCGCACCGGCGTGAACGATCTTTTCGACCGAAGCGTCGCTGAGCAGATTCCAGAAGGGCGTCAGATCAAGGTCGGCCAGCGGATCGATCAGCGATACGCGGTTGGTGGTCGCGACCTGCAACAGACACAGACGCGGGAAATAGGATGATTCGCCGATGAATTCGCTGTCGTAGGCAAATGATCCTGCTTGGCGCAATTCGGTTAATAGCGATACGAGGGCTTCGTCGGTTTGCACCAAGTCTGCCTTGCCGCGCGGGGCCGCCACATCATCGGGGATGGTGGGTTCGCTGACGGGGGTGTCTGCGTCTGCGTGGGCTGCTTCGTGCGCACGGGCGCGATGTTTGGCGCGATAGTCGAACTTTCCTGATGCCATAAGGCCGACTATACAGGCAACTGCGTGTCGGCGTCGAGTTGCCAGTTAACGCCATCGCGGATAGTGATAGATTTCATGCGGCCAAACATCTTACTCATCACATCTGACCAGCAACACTGGCGAACGCTTGGCGCGATCAATAATCCCAAGATCAAAACCCCAAATCTCGACCGACTGGCGAGGATGGGCGTTAACTTTTCGCGTGCCTATTGCCCAAATCCGACCTGCACGCCTACGCGTGCGTCGATTATCACCGGCATGTATCCGAGTTATCACGGTGCATGGACCTTGGGGACAAAATTACCGGAAGACGTGCCGACGCTTGGGCAATATCTGAAGCAGGCGGGGTATTGGAATGCGTTGATCGGCAAGGCACACTTTCAGCCGTTAAAAAACACGCCGGATTGCAAGTCGATTGAATCGTACCCTTTGCTGCGTGATTTGGATTTTTGGCGAGAGTTTAATGAGAAGGGCACGCCGTGGTACGGATTCGATCACGTCGAAACATGCCGCAATCATGCTCATGAAGGCCACGCCGGACAGCATTATGCGATATGGTTGGAAGAGCAGGGACTGAAGGATTGGCGCGAGTATTTTGCCAAGCGCACTGATGGTGTTGTGGATGGCGGACAGAGCAAAGCACCGCTGCAAAACAAAGAATACGGCGGCGTGGCATCCGAGCCGTGGCAGTTGCCCGAGTCGCTTCATTACACGACATGGACGGGACTGCGCACGATTGCCGCGATTGACAAAGCGCACGACGCCAGCCAGCCGTTTTTCATCTGGAGCAGTTACCACGATCCGCACCCGCCTTACACCGTCAGCGAACCCTGGGCGAGCATGTACGATCCGGATGAAGTGGATATCGGACAGTTCGTTGAAGGTGAGTTTGATGCGATGCCGCCCGCGCATCAGATGACGCGCGAATCAAAGCCCGATTTCACGCCATTTGGCAATTGGAATCATGGGTATCACACTCACTTGCATGACGAAAAATCATTGCGCAAAGCGGTGGCGCTTTACTACGGCATGATTAGTTTTATGGATCACTGGATCGGCAAAACGCTGGATCGCTTGGAAGAGTTGGGCGAGCTGAGCAATACGCTGGTTGTTTTCACTTCTGATCACGGGCATTTTGTGGGTCAGCATGGGTTGGTCGCCAAGGGACCATTTCATTACGAGGATGTGATTCGCGTGCCGTTCATCGCAGCCTGGCCTGCAAAGATCAAGCCGCGCGATGAAGACCGGTCGATCCAATCGCTGGTGGATTTGGCACCGACATTTTTACACGCCGCGGGGTTGAGCGTACCACTTTCGATGCAAGGGCGGTCACAACTCGATGCGTGGGCAACGGGCGAAAATCCGCCTCGCGATCACGCGATTGTTGAAAATCATCACAGCCGTGCGAAAGTTCATTTGCGGACGATCATCACAACTCAACACAAATTAACCGTTTATCGCGATCATCCCGAATGGGGCGAATTATTCGACTTGGAAAGCGATCCGCAGGAATTGACGAATCTGTATCACGATCCGTCAGCCAGCGATCTGAAATTGCAGATGTTGCAGGCGTTAGTACAGGCGGATTTGCAGCGTGAACCTGCACCTACGCCGCGAGTGAGTGGCGCATAGTGATTGTAATGGTTCTAACGAACGTGCGGTCTAATCCGCGGGGTTTGGCGTCGGCGAAGGTGTTGGCGCGACAGGCGGACGATCCGGCGTCATCAGGTCTGGAATCGGACCAGATGGCAAGGTTGGTTTCACCAATTCGTTTTCTGTCTTTAACGCCGGGCCGGGAATAATCCCCAGACGCCGCAACGCCGTGCCGACCTGCTCATCAGCGGGATTCAATCGATACGCCCGGCGTAGCGCCTGCTCAGCCAACGGTTTATGGCCGACCTGTTCGAGGTACAACCCCTGCTCTTTGGCGATATAAAAAGATTTTGGCGCTTGTGAGGCGGCCTTGGCATAGGCGTCGATCGCAGAATCGGCGTCGCCGCGCATCGCAAACGTTTTGGCGAGTACCAGATACTCGTCCCCGCTGGTCGATGCCGCCGCAGCCTGCTCGACGCGGTTGATCTCGCTATCGTTTGTATCAAAGGCCGCCAATGTTTTGGCAAACGCTTCGATGGTCTTCATCTTGAATGCGACATTTTCCCTGCCTTCATCCGTGACATTCTGCACGCTTAACGACGTGCGATAATTCGTCACCGCTTGGGCAAAAGCTTTTTCCTGCGCATAGATATTTGCGAGATAGTGATAGCTTTGGTAATCGCGCGGATTTTGCCGCACGGCGTTACGGAACGCCCCTTTGGCTTCTTCAGTCTGATTGGTTTGCAGGTACTGCAAGCCTTGCTCACGGCTTTGCTTGGAATAGGTGATGTATTCCCCGCAACCGCTGATGAACAGGGAAGTGAGAACCAACGATGAAGTGATCATTTGCCGACGAGCCATGCCTGCTACCTCCATGTAGCTGAGTAGATGACTGAATCGTACCGGTCTGCCGTTGCGTTGCAAGACCTACGCCAATGCAGTTGCCAATGAAAATGGGCTATCATGTTGTGGATGCAGGTGTTTCGAGCCAGATATGTTGTGCCGATGTGTGCCCCGATGATCGCAGATGGGTGTGTAATTGTCTGCGATGGGAAGGTCGCGCGCGTGGGGGCGTATAGGGATATCAAGCCTGATCACGTCGATCATCAAATTAATGGCGTGTTAATGCCGGGTCTGATCAACGCCCATACGCATCTTGAATTGACGAATGTTCCCCGGCCAGCGTTGCCGGGCAGTTTTGTGGACTGGGTACTAACGATCAGCCAATCGTTTAGCAGTCAAAAAGAAGGATCAAGCGACCCAATCGGCCATGCTGTGCGCGATGGCTTGAGGCAATGTCTGCGGTTTGGGGTCACTTGCGTTGGGGATATTTCGCAAAATATCCCGATCGTCAGGCCGATCCTCAGAGACGCTGCGATCCGATCGGTCAGTTTCGGGGAGGTGTTAGGTTTGAACGATCTTGATCGTGTCACGCGGCTTGAAAATGAGGCGTTTGGTGTGCCGGGGTCTGAAGTTTGCGTCAAGGGTTATTCGCCGCACGCGCCGTATACCGTAGATGCCCGGACGTTAAAGCGAGGGGATGAATTAAGCAAAATCCACGATTGCCGTCGTTGCATGCACTTGGCGGAAACACCGGACGAGGGGGCGTTTTTGAACGATCAATCCGGTTCGCTGGGTGAACTTTATCAGCGCATTGGCAAAAATCCCGGCCAAGCCCAAGGCTTTGACAAAGGGCCGATCGCGTGGATTGCTTCGGCGGTGGATTTATCCGGCTGGCTGCTTGCGCATGTGAATTATATTGCCGATAAACAGATCGCGATGCTTGCGCGGCAGCAGGCGCGGGTGGTTTGGTGTCCGCGCACGCATCAGTATTTCAATCACACGCCTCACAGTTGGCGACAGATGCGGGATGCGGGCATCGCGGTCTGTGTCGCCACGGATAGTTGCGCCAGTTCATGCGATCTGAATCTAGTCGATGATCTTCGGCTGATCCATCAGCAACACCCCGATCTATCGCCTGAAACGATCTGGTCGCTGGCGACAACCGAGGCCGAAAAATGCCTGCGGTGGGGGGGTGATGAATCGGCTGCAAAACCCGTCATAGGCCAACTTTCAGAAGGTAGTTATCCCGATATGATCGCTTTTGCGACCCGATCCGATCAACCTCTCACAGAGATTCTCGATACTCCAGCCATGTTGCCTAGCGACGTATGGATCAACGGGATTAAGGTCTGAACTCGCCAGCAAACCAAAAAGGTTAAGGCATCAAACAAACGAGTAGAAATCTCGTGTAGCTGCGACGCCTGCGTCGCGCATTTCGGCGTATGCGAGACACGAATTGGCGACGCAGGCGTCGCAACTACGGGCTTGCGGCAACCATGATGCGTATGAAGCATCGCGACCATCAATCCGGCGGATGCCCGGAACGCAATTTTGGTGGCGGATCATGCGACTGCTGATACAAATCCCATAGTGAGTCAACATCCAATGGCGGGATCGGTTGATTGATGTCGATTACGTTTGATGGAATCGTTGCGCATATCTGCGGCGTCGAAAAATGCAGGCACAAATCGTCAGTTGAATGAGCGCGCGAAATAATCGCAACCCCCGCGTTGTGGGCGGCATCCATCGCGCGATACCGAATGCTCATATCGTCGGCGGTATAAGGCGCGACAATCGCGTGAATCGGCGCGTTGCCGGCGATCCATTCGGCTTCAAGCGGTGCATCGACTTCAATCGCAAACCAATCGCATAATCCCCGATCCCGCATCTGCATCAGCCGATGCGTTGGCCAACCGACTTTTAAGTCACTGCTGAGTAAATCCTGTACGATCAGCAGATCGCAGCGACTTCGACCGACGGCAGCGAGTTGGTCGATCACAATTTTGTCGGCACGACGATCCAGCGCATCGGGACCGATTTCCATCGCACACCATGATTGCGTGCCGACTGCGCGATCGCCTATTGCCGACCAGATAAAAGGTACAGAAACATTCGTGCGACCAAAAATGCGTTGAGGCATCGGCATCGGTTATCCGCAATGTCCGTTGCCTTGGGCTTTTTTGACTGCGGCATGAACTTGGTCGCAAATGTCATTCGGTTTGGAGATGGTCTGCCAAAGCATCACGGGATAGTCCTGGCTGAGGATTTCCAACGATCCCTTTCCCAGCAGCCGTTCGCCGACGGTTCGATAGAATCGTACGCTCGATACCTTACGTAGCGGGATCGTTTGGGTTTGCACATCAAAAATGCCTGATAGGCGGATTAGCCGATGATTGGTCACGATGTAGTACCGGCCCATCCATTGCAATGCCGAGAACATCATCCGGGCGGCGACAAATAGAATCGCAAGTTGTACGGCGGATCGTGTATCCAGCGGATGCAACCGCGACAGGTGTAAGCCCGCTACAACTATCAAAACGAGACCGCTGAAAAAAAGCGAGTTGAGGACAATGAACAGCCGCGAGGGTTTGACGATCATCTGCACAATCTCGCCGTCCTGAATCACGCTGCCTGCCAATAGCGCGGCGATTGAAATCCGCACCGCAGGCGCGTCGGCGGTGTCGGCGGCATGAACCGATGGCGGTTCGGTCAGTCGATGCGTCGGCTCATCCCGCCGCGGCGCGGTATGAACTTCTCGATCATGTTCCGTCAGTTGATTCATGAGTAGACCGACGGCTTTAAGGTACAAATTTCCGGAATATTGCGATAAAAATTGTCATAATCCAGTCCGTATCCCACCACAAACGCATCGGGAATATCAAACCCCACATAATCTGCCTGCACGTCCATCGCCGCTGGTCGGTCCTTGCGAAGCAGCACGCAGGTACGGACCGATTCGGCGCCGAGCTGCGAAATCATCGGGGCGACCAGTTTCAACGTTCCCCCGGAATCAAGAATATCATCCACAAGCAATACATGCCTGCCGTGGACGTCACCGAGTTGCTGGGATAACAGCGACGATCCCTGCGTTTGCAAACTGCTGCCCGGATAGCTGCTGACGGTCATCAGATTGATTTTCATCCGAATCGGCATGTTGCGGATCAAGTCGCTTGTGAAAATCATCGCGCCAGTCAGAATCGGGACAATCGTGACGCCGTTTGGGACATCCGCGTAGTCGTCGGTGATCTGCCTGGCCATCTCGCGGACGCGCACGCGGATGCGTTCGGCGTCGATCAATACCATTTCCAGATCATCTTTCATATCGATTGCAATCTTACACCGTATCTATAACCGATGCGACGTTCAGCCAACTTCCTGCTAGGATGGGTGATCTATATTGGGCATGACTGATCCGACTGACGACCATCCTATCGAGCGAGTGCTCAACACCGGCGAAGCCGCCGTCGCGATGGTGCGCCGGTTTTTCGCCGGTTATTTCTGGCTGATCCTGAAAAACGTCGTCGGGTGGCTTTTGATTCTATTGTCATTCCCGGTAGGGATTGCGTTGCCAGGTCCCGGCGGATTGCCGATGTTTTTGGTCGGATTTGCGCTGGTCGCATTTCCGGGCAAACGCAAACTCACCAGCCATTTTCTTCGCGGGCGTCCGCTGCGCATTGAAGCGTCGATTTTTACGTCGCTGACCACATTTGTCTCGTTAGTAGTTATCGGCATCCTGCTGTGGATCGTCGGGGAGCGTTACCGTCAGCTTATTGCCTATTTCAATCTCGATCCGAAGGAAAGTACGCCCGGATTCGTGCTCGCAGTCGCGGGAGTGTGCGTCATCGCAGCGGTTGTCACGTTTGTGATGATGCGGCTTAGCCTGCTTTTTGTGAACAAACTGATCCGCATTATCCCGCGCATCCGCAGGCTGATCAGGCCTTATCTGCGGAAGTGGGGGATCGTTTTGTTGCCACCGCCTCCGAAAAAATTGGCGGGGCAGATCGGGCTGGTCAGACGCCGTGAGGGGCTTGAGATCATGGAATTGTCGCAATCGTCGCGCGAGAGATTTGCGCGGTGGTGGATCTATGGCAAACCGTGGTTAAGACGACTGGCGAGTGTCGGTGTCACAGCAGTATTACTCTACTTCGTGTTTGAACCGATCATCCGGGGCTGGCGAAATGTCGAGCCATACATCAATAAGATCAACCCCGTTGAGTTTGTTTTTGCAACCTTAATGGGATCGGTCTTTATATTCGCATTTCGCGTGTTGCCGTGGTGGATGCTCCTTGCCAAGATAGGCCATCGACTGCCCGGATCGACCGCTGCGCGCATCTGGATCACCAGCGAACTGTCGCGGTATCTGCCCGGCATGAATTGGCAAGTGACGAGCCGATCTTTCCTTGCCCGTGCTTATAACATTTTACCGACGAGCTGCGTGTCTGCGCATGTGTTGGAACTGGCGTTATTTATCATCGCTAACGGCGTTTTCTCAGTGCTGGCGTTGATGTTGTTGGGGTTAAAGCGAACCGATGATGCCTCGACGCGATGGTGGCTGATCGTTGGCGTGTCGGTGATGCCGCTTTTGCTGACGTTGTTGCACCCGCGCGTTTTTTATTCACTTGTAAATCGCGTTCTGCTTGCGATCGGCAGACAGAAGCTTTCGGTGCAGGCGAGAGGCGGAACGCTAGCGGTTTTGCAGGTGTGGAAGGTGATGGGCCTGGCGTTTATGAGCCTTGCGATCTGGTTGATCGCTGCTGGACCGTTGCAGTTGGGGCTTTCCCAATGGTGGCTGGTGGGAGGAGTCTACGCGATCGCGTGGCTGGCGGGATTCTTCGCGTTCTGGGCGCCTTCGGGCATCGGCGTACGCGAAGCGGTCTTTATGGTCCTTTTACTGGCGGCGTTACCCGAATCGACGCACGCCTCTTTTGGCCCGGTCGCCATCCACGCTTTCGCTGCGGTGCTGGCGTTGGTGTTGAGAGTGTGGATCACGATCGCGGAGATCATTGTCGCGCTGCTGGCTTACATTTTTGACCTCGACGGTGCCCTGAATTTGATTCGCGGCAAGGCGTAATACGCTCCACCCAATCTGCTGCACATTCCCCCGTCTCTACGCGAGTCGCAGTACACGCATCCAATTAGCGAAAAGAATTTTATCGATGTCGTCGGTGCTGAAAGCCGCCGCCGCGAGTGCGTCGCGGAGATGGGGCATATCGGCACTGGTTTTGATTTCTTCAGGAATTTGATCGCGGCCTAGCCCGCCGTCCATGTCCGTGCCGATGCCGACGTGATTCACGCTACCCGCCAAATCGCAGACGTGGCGGACATGCGCGATGACATCTTTAAGCGTGACGCGTCGTTTGTTGTATTGAGCGTGCGGCAATAGAAACCGGTCGAAGAAATTGATCCCTACCACGCCGCCTCGCTGCACGATGACGCGGATCATATCGTCGGTCAGATGCCTGCCGTAAGGGTCATGGCCAACAATGTCGCGGCAATTGCTGTGCGATGCGATGACTCTCCCCTCTGCCACCCGCATCAGATCCCAGAACGATTGCTCCGACAGATGAGACGCATCGTGGATAATTTGCAGTTGATCCAACACCCGCACTAATTCACGCCCCTGATCGGTTAACGGACCGGGGGTTGCCGTTCCGCCAGCGTATCGCGTGCGCTGCCACGCCAGACCTACGATGCGCACGCCCCGCGCGTAAAACATCGCGACATCCTCCGGCGATCGCACGCACTCTGCGCCTTCCATCAACAGCATGACGCGCGGCAACTTTCCCGCATCCCCTACATCATCGTGCGCATAGGACAATTCACCCTTCGCACGCAGAGCATCATAAAAATCCAATTGAGCGATCGCTTGCGCATGGGCTTCATCAGGATTTGTATAGCCTGCGTGTTCATCCGAATGCGGCAAGCAGAAGATCGTCGCACAGACATGCGTGACCTGTCCTTGTCGCAGATCAGGTAGACCAACTGTCGCGGTTTCGTTCGTGCGCGCCGGTTGCTGCGCTGCGGGTTGCGTGATGTCGCGATCTGTCAGGCCGTTCCATGCAAGATCGAGATGGGCATCAAAAATGGGTTTATGCATCGCACAATCCGATCAGATGCCGCACGGTGCTGCGTGCCATCGTTACAAGGTTATATCCACCTTCAAGCAGGCTGATGACCTGGCCTTGCGTGTGCTGATTGGCGGCATCCATGAGCTTCCGTGTGATCTGCTCAAAACCGTCATCCGTCAGTTGAATATGCGCCAGCGGGTCTTCGGCGTGGGCGTCAAATCCCGCTGAGATTAAGAGCATTTCGGGTTTGAATCGGTCGATGGCGGGTAATACTTTTTGATCCATCACCAGCAGATATTCCCCATCACCCGCGCCGGGAGAAAACGGAAGGTTGATCGTCGTCCCACGGCCGGGCCCGTCTCCGACTTCATAAGCGTGACCGGATCCTGGATAAAGCGTATCGGGGTGTTGATGCAGACTGATAAACAGCACGCTGGGGTCGTCTTCAAAACAGGCCTGTGTGCCGTTGCCGTGATGCACATCGAAATCAACTATCGCGATCCGCTGGAGTTGATATTTTTTCTGCAAATACCGCGCGACGATCGCGATATTGCTAAACAGGCAAAACCCCATCGCACGATTCGGTTCGGCATGATGTCCCGGCGGTCGAGACGCGCTAAACGCACGCTTCACCCTGCCATCCATCACCGCATCGGCAGCAGTAATTCCACATCCGAGAGACAACAACCCAATCTCAAAACTCTTCGAGCAAGTCGGCGTGTCGCCTTGATCCAATACCCCACCAAACTCGCACTGATGTTTCACGCGGTCGATCATTGATTGCGGGTGAATCAGCCGCAGGTGATCCTCGGTTGCGATCACGGGCGTTATTTCTCGCAATTTGTACGGCTGGGGCGTGATTCCCAGATCAATCGCGAAATCGGGAAACGGATCGGGTGAATCGATGAAACCTGCCAGTCGGACCGCCCGATGGATCGCCCGCAAACGGTCTGGCCGTTCGGGATGATGCGGGCCGGTATCATGTTCGACGCACCTGGCCGATGAAACGAATCCTACCATTCGCGTGATTGTAGCGCACCAAGCGGCCAACGCCATCCTCGCGGACAAAATGCCACGCGCCCGCCTCGACCCCTACATCTGATTCGCACTTGCGGTTATGATGCCCGGCTCAACTTTAGAAAAGGATGAATCTAACTATGTCGTTTTCCCGCCAACAAGTGTGTGATCTGGTCAGCAAAAAACTGGTCGCCTCTGCGGACAAACTGCCTGCGATGAAGTCGCTGGTCGGTCTGGACGGATTTGTCGATAACATCATCGCGGTTGTCGATAAACGTCAGGACGCCGACCACTACGAGCCGGTCAAAACGATCGACGGATTCGGCAAGAAAGTGCTGGCGGCGTCTGGGCAGTCTTCCAACTACGAACTGGTCGTCACGCAGCAAAAGCTAGGCGGCAACGGCCCGATCATGGCCAACGCGCTGGCGTCGTTCGGCATGGGTGTCACCTACATCGGTAACCTCGGCTATCCGGCGCTTCATCCGGTTTTTAATGATTTTGCCAAACGCGCCACCGTCATCACCATCGCCGAACCCGGCTATACCGACGCACTCGAATTTGAAGACGGCAAACTCATGCTCGGCAAGCACGGCTCGCTTGGCGATGTGAATTGGGACAATATCCTCAATCGCGTGGGTCCGGACAAGTTCAAAAAACTGCTTTCCGACGCTTCGCTGATTGGCATGGTCAACTGGACGATGTTGCCGCACATGTCGCGGATATGGGCGAAGTTGCTCGATGAAGTGATCCCGAATGTCGAACGCCATTCCCGCAAGCTTTTCGTCGATCTGGCCGACCCGGAAAAACGCACGCATCACGACATCATGGAAGCCCTCAAATTGCTGACACGCTTCCAAGATCAGGTCGATGTGATTCTTGGTTTGAACCTCAAAGAGTCGATGGAAATCGCTGAGGTGCTAGGCTTGCCCGGTCAATCCGATCCCGAAGCGCACATCGAAGCCACCGCACGTGCGATCCGGGAGAAATTGAAGCTATCTTGCGTCGTCATCCACCCGCGTCGCGGTGCCGCGGCTGCAACGGAGACTGAATCCGGGTCGTTCCAAGGCCCGTTTGTGCAACAACCCAAAATCAGCACTGGCGCAGGCGATCACTTCAACGCCGGGTTCTGCCTCGGGCGCATATTGGGAATGAGCGTCGTCGAAAGCCTCTGCTGTGGCGTGGGCACCAGCGGCTATTACGTCCGATCCGCGGAAAGCCCGAATGCGGCACAATTGGCAGAGTTTATCGCCGAGTTACCGCCGCCACAGGGATGAGGGTGGTCTGAATCCGCTGCAATGATGCTGTACATGGGGCGCGGATTATAATCGTGATACGCGGATCGTGATTCGGGACTCGTGGATCGTGAAGCAGTGCGGGTAGGGCTGTCGCGCAGGTTGGCAGGCCTCGCGCAATGTGGCACGGGTTTCTAGCGCGTGTCACGTTAGTCACGCGATCACGAATTAAAAATCTCTGCCATGCTGCTGGATAAGTTGCGCTCCGTCGCTTCCGTGGCTTCGTGGTGAACCTTCTCCTTTATGTAACCAATCACATTTCCTGATCCGCGAACCGCTTGACCATCCCGCCATATGCGTCGATGCGCCTGTCGCGCAGGAACGGCCAGTGCGTGCGGGCGAATTCGACCTTTT
>JBBQXB010000090.1:0-13686 GCA_038210015.1 Tepidisphaerales bacterium | reverse complement strand
CCATGGACATCATTAAAGCAAAAGCGACCATCAGCACCAGAAATTGCAATCAAGTCTTCGTTTGCGATCCCGCCTCGAAGAGAGGGTAGTAGTTGCGTTCGCTTTGACAGCACAAATTTTACCCGTGCTCCGGGCAACGGCTGTCCATTCGCAGAATCGAGCACCTGTCCATGAATCGTAAAAGTTACGTTGCCACGCAAGCGATCAAGGACTAATATTGATATGTAGCCCACGCTAATAAGCGAAGTGATTATTATAAGGAGGAGTTTCCAGTAGCTTGCGATCCAAATTTTCATGGTCGCTTTCCCAAGCTCGCTGTAGGGGGATCAAAAAGGGGACATCCAGATATAACTTGGGTAATCTGCACTTCGGTATTTTGACACGGCGTGTGGGGTGCGTCAATAACGGGACATTCGTGGCACGGGTTTTCAACCCGTGTGCGACTTGGCAGAAAAACCACGGGTTAAAAACCCGTGCCACGTTGGGCGTATGATAAAGGTCCGATGGTTGGCGAGGAAGGGGGGGGCTTCGCCGGGTACGGCGTCGGACAGACACTATATAGTGGGGCGTGGCGGGGACTAGGTGTTTGGATGCGCGGCAATCCGGGGTTTGTCGATGAATACGGTGGTTGTGGGGGTTCTCCTGGCGGAGCGATGAAACCACGGGTTGTATATATAGCTGTATGGCGGTTCGTCGCGAGAAGTTGCCGCGCGTAGTGGAATGTTGCCGCGCGCAGTGGAAAGTTGCCGCGCGCAGTGAATCGTCGCCGCGCGCAGTGAATTGCCGCCGCGCGCAGTGAACGAGGACGACAGGTCAGATAATGTGACGTTTTGGTGAGCCGGACCCATAAAAAGGGGGATTCGAGCGCAAGAAGCGGTCATAGCGAAAGAGTCGCGTTAAGTGTTAAGCCGATGCCGGGGCGGATCGATGCTTAATGTGCACCTTCATGGCGACGATGGGGAGAAATAGTTGAAAGTTGAAAGTTGACGGTTGATAGGACGTGGCTCGTGAAGACCGCCGATCTGCGAATAACGAAACCAGACTGACGAATTCCGAATGAATGACCAATCACGAATGACCGATGACGAATGAGGCAACGCTGCGCCATTTGGTCATTCGCGACTTCGGGCTTCACGCGTCATTCGACATTCTGGTTTCGTCATTGACGGTGACTGGTGGTTCGCGTACGGGATTGAATGTCTTCACGAGCCACAACCCACGACCCACGCATCCACCTTAAATTGGCGAATCCGGATCAATCTTCGTATCCGGCGCGGCGTTTTCGACGGGTTTGGCTTTTTCACTGGCACGCTGTGTGCGCGCGACGAGTTGGTTTTTCGCAGCGTCGAACTCTTCTTGCGTCATCTTGCCTTGTTTGACCAGTTGCCTCAGGTTTGACAGCGACAATCCCGCCATCGGGTCACTTTCTACTTCGTCGGCCGCCAGCATGCGTTTACGGATCACCGCGATTGATCCAATTAGCAATGCGATCACGACCATGATGATCAGCGTCGGGAGGAATAGATCCGATGCATCCGAATTCTGTGCAAGAACCGCCATGGCTACATCTTACGCAAACCGGCGGCATTCCATATACTGATCCGCATGTCAGATCGAAAATGTGTGTCGTACAAGGTGCTGGTTGGTTTGGAAATCCACGTCCAACTGGCGACAAAAACCAAGATGTTCACCGGCGTCGCGAACGCGTCGGGTTCGTTAAAGGCGGGGGATGTCCCGCCTGAACCGAACACCGCGGTGGATGAGCAGATCATGGGCTTCCCTGGCGTGTTGCCGGTGATGAACAAAACCGCCGTCGAATATGCGATTAAAGCAGGCTTGGCGCTGGGTTGCCGGATCTCCACCTTTACCAAGTGGGATCGTAAGTCCTATTACTACCCCGACTTACCGAAAAATTACCAGATCAGCCAATACGATCTGCCTTTGTGCTGCGAGGGCGTATTTGAATTGACGACCGATGAAGGAACCCAATCGATCCGCATCCGCCGCGCGCATCTGGAGGAAGATGCTGGGAAATTGCTTCACGAAGCGCCGGGGGGTTACAAGATTGATTTTTCGATCGTCGATCTAAATCGCGCCGGCACGCCATTGTTGGAAATCGTGACCGAACCTGATTTCGATTCGCCGAAGTCGGTGTCGGCTTTTGCGCAGGAATTGCAGAAATTGGTGCAGTTTCTCGGCGTATCCGAAGGGCAGATGCAGCTCGGGCATATGCGGTTTGAGCCGAACATTAACGTTCACATCACCGATGCAGCCGGTCAGGTGCATAAGACCGCGATCACAGAGATCAAAAATCTCAATAGCTTTTCAGTGCTTGAAAAAGCGACCGCGTATGAGGTGCAGCGGCAGATCAAACAGTGGGAGGAGACCGGAAACCTTGGCCGTAAGAGCACTTATGGATGGGACGACGCGAAAGAGATCACCTTGCACCAGCGCGACAAGGAAGACGCTCACGATTACCGATATTTCCCCGATCCTGATCTAATGCCCGTTGAGGTGGATGAGGCGTGGCTAACGGAATTAAAAGGTCAGGTCGGTGAATTACCCGGCGCGCGTCGCGAGCGCTACACAAAGGTATTGGGACTGAACGCTACTGACGCAGCGGCGTTGTCGACCGACAAAAGCGCGGGCGATTTTTTTGAAGCAATCGTCAACGCCGGTGTCCCCGCCAAGCGCGCCAGCACGCTAATGGAAGCGCTGCGAGAGATGAGCAACGAGCGGGGCAAAAAAATCGTCGACATCGGTATCACGCCCGATGCACTGGCGCAGATCGGTAAATTGATCGAAGCCGGACAACTCGCAGCCTCGAAGGAAGTGACAAAAAAGATCCTCGATGCGCATCTGAATCAAGGCGACAGCATCGCGCAAACCGTTGAAAAGTTAGGTTTGATCCAATCGAACGACACCGGCCCGGTTGATGCCGCGATTGACGCGTTGATCGCGCAAAATCCCAAGTCTTTGCAGGATTACAAGGGTGGCAAACAGTCGGCGATGGGTTCGTTGATTGGGATGATTATGAAAAGCGGCAAAGGCATGAACGCCAAACTGGTGGCCGAGCGGTTGAAGGAGAAGCTGGGTTGAACCGTTGAATCGCGTTTAGAGGCGACGGTGAAGCGGGTTTGAATCTGTCAATGCTGCGTGGTCAATCCAAATCTTCGCGCCCCGTCGCCAACCGTCGGGCGTATCGGCCGGATCGGCATGTTTACCGGCATCTGCGGCGTGGCTCGAAGCGTGGCTGGTCGATCTTCACATTTTTGGAAATCACGATTGTGCTGGTTGTGCTTGTCGGGGTGGTGTGGGTTGTGAAATGGGCGTTCTTTTGATTTGGGAGTATGCGTATTCAGTCCGGTGGCGCTTCGGATATGGGGATGGGTATCACCACCACGCGGACTTGCTCGACCGTTCTGCCGTTGGTTTTGTGGGCGAATAACTGCACGCCATCGACTTCGATTGATTCGCCATCGCGCGGGAAGTGTCGGCTGCGTTGGACGAGTAATCCGCCGACGCTGCGGGCATCGGTTTTGGGATGCCAGTTCGGTCGGTTCAGATGATCAGCCAGGTGCGAAATCGGCATGTCGCCTTTGACGATTAATTCCGACTCGCTGCGATGCAAAATGCGAATATCGTCACCTTCGTGCATCGGGCCGACCAGTTCATTGACGACATCGGTGAGCGTGACGATGCCCTGCACGCCGCCGTGCTCATCGACAAGGAACATCAGATGGGCTTTGTCGTCGTGAAATCGCGTTAATAACCGATCGAGTTGGAGCGTCACCGGTGCAAAGACCGGGGGGCGTGCGATCAGCAGGAGGACGCTGGAATCGTTTTCGGTTTCGTCGATCGCGGTCAGAAACTCCTTGGTGTAGACCACGCCGATGACGTGATCCATCCCGCCATCGCATAGCGGCATCCGGCTGAACAGATAGCTGCTCAGCGCTGCGAGATTTTCCTTCATCGTCCGTTGAACGTCCAGATAATTGACCCGCACGCGCGGCACCATAATTTCCGATGCGTCGCGTCGGCCAAGGGTCAAAGAATTCAAAATCAGCGTACGCTCGCGTGAGGTTAGGTTGCCCGACGCTTCGGCGTCGGCGGTGATGTGCTGCAATTCCTCGGCGGTTACCGAGACATCCGCGATGTTTACATTGCCCAATCCCATCAGCCGGGTGGTGACATTGGCGCTGGTGTCCATGATCCAGACCAATGGCTTAAGAAGTCGTTGGATCAACGCAATGGGTCTGGCGATGATGCACGCGAGCGGAAGGGTGTATTGCAGCGTGACGGCCTTGGGGACTAGTTCACTTAAAACGACCGTCAACAACGTGACGATGATAAAACTAAGCGTGACTGAAATTGCCTGGGTCAGCGGCGTATCGGGCAGGCCGCGGAAAAGCATCTGCAGCACCTGGGTCATCGCCGGTTCGCCGATCGAACCGAGCATCAGGTTGGTCATGGTGATGCAGATCTGGATCGTGCCGATCGCGCTGGCTAGGCGATCTTTGAGCGCTCGGAGCGTTCGCGCGACGCCCGGGCGTTTTTTTCGCAGTTCCTCAATCTGCCCGGTGCGCAGCGAGACCAATGCGTATTCGGCCACGACAAAAAAAGCGTTGATCGCGATCAGGAATGGTACGGCTAACAGTTGCAGTGCAAGCGACATCGCAAGGATCAAGTCTACCGGCGAACGCACCGGTTAGGAAATATCAGCAGTCGAAGGTTCTGCCAATTTTTCTGTCGTGGTAATGGGACCCAGATATCCACAGATGTTTAGGGATGAACACGGATCAATGCGCCGGTTTGCCCGATCATCGATCCGCTTTTACAGTAATGCGTTACATAGAAATACACCTTGGCAGCAGAGACGCCGAGGCGTAGAGGAAAAATTGCCAAATTCATGCAGTATTTCTCTCATTTGTGATCGCGCGAGCGTTTGTTATATTCCTTTTATTCAACCCGATTTATAGCGTTGCTCTCTGCGTTTTTGCGTCTCTGAGGCCTGTTCACTTTTCAATTATTCCAAGCACACTGCTACGACGGAAAGATTGCCAGACCCGATGCGTCGCTACAATTTACACACAGCCGATTTAGATTTAACTTTGTATCACCATGACTTTGTTTGAAAAAATCATCGCAAAACAAATCCCTGCGAAAATTGAGTTTGAGGATGACGATTACATCGCGATCCATGACATCAGCCCGCAGGCACCGGTGCATTTATTGGTGATTCCAAAAAAGCCGATCCCGACGCTGAATGATTTGACCGACGCCGACCGCGTATTGATCGGGGGACTGTTCATCACCGCTGCCACGATCATGAAAAAGTTGGGGTATAGCGATTACCGTACGGTGTTTAATTGCGGTCCCGGCGCGCAGCAGACGGTGTTTCATCTGCATCTGCATGTGCTGGCGGGGCGTGAAATGACTTGGCCGCCGGGGTGAGCGGATCAGCGGTTGTCGCCCAGCGCGCGGATGCTGGTGTGCGGCTCGAATGTGACGGGGTCTGGCGTGTAAGGCGTGTTGGTTTCGTTGATGCGATTCAACGCAAGGTGAATGATATAGAGGTACTCGGATGCGCCTTCTCGCCCGGCGAGTTGCTTAAGCGGCTGGATCGCGGTCTTGGCCTTGGCGTTACCCATCGCCTTGATGGCTTCGCTGATGCTGGCCGGTGATTCTTCGGGATCGGCGATTCGACCGAGCAGCGGGCGCAGATCAGTGACAACCTGATCGGGTTGGCCGAGTAATCCGAGGGCATAGATGGAAGCGTTTCGAACGCCGCCGGGGGTTAATTTTTGTAGGTAGAATTTTTTTGTCGCCGCCAGCACCGGCTTATGTTTAATCGCCGTAGCCGACAGCACCGCCTGCTCGCCGGCACGGTATTGGGTTGAGATGAGGTCCATGTCCGGTTGGCCGGTCGATTTGACTTCGATGGATCGAAGCGCCGTTTCAACCAGTTTATCGCCTGCGGAGGGATCGCCAATTTGTCCAAGCGATCGGGCGGCCTGTTCGACGACACGCCAGTCGGAGTCTTCCAACAACTTGATGTGATCTGCCAAACCCTGCTTCGATCTTAGTTGGCCGAGGATGTAGGACCCGTCGATGCGCCGATCGGGCGTGGCGTCAGTCAACAATTTTTCCGATGCGGTCAACACGAGCGGTTTTGCAGCGTCGTTTGTTTTGCCTAATCGAACCAACGCATCCCGCGCCGCCAACCGAAGCGGCTGATAATTTTGCGATAACTGCGCGACAAGCGTTTCGGTGAAAGATTGATCCGATTCAATCGCCAATAGCGCCCCGGCGGTTCGCACGGAGAGGTCTTTGTCGGATAGCGCGGCCTTTGCGACGACGATCTGGTCCGTCGCAGATAACACTTTCGCGGCGTGAGTCGTTGCGACTCGAACGGCGCTATGCGGATGGGCGAGTTGCGTTTGGATTTGCACGAATTCGATCACGCCAATACCGGTCAATGCGTCGATCGCTGCGATGCGTGACACAATGTTGTCACTGGCGAGCAACGGCGCGATTTTCGGTGCAACTGATTTGGCGGCCTCTTTGCGATCACCGAGTGTACGTACCGCCACGGCTTGCATCGGCGATGGGAGTTTGTCGATCTGATCGGCGATGGCGCGATCGGTCGCTTCGTTGATCGATGTCGCCAGCGCAGTGGCGCGCACCGATGCATCGTCGTCCGACACCCCGGCGATGATCGCTGCGGGGAGTTTCGCGTTCACTAATTCAAATCGCACGAGCGGGGAGGTGTCTTTCAACACCGGCGACAAAATCGTTTCAGTGCCAAGACCAAGTAACCGCAGCGACTGCACGGCGGCGGCACGGATCAGAGGGTCGGGATCGGTCAACAATCGCTTCAGAATCGCCTCGGATGCTGGCACAGGGCACAGGCCAAGATCACTGGTCAGTTGAACGCGCCTTGCGGTGTCGATGTCGGATTCGAGGGCGGCGTCAATCAGTTCGATTGTGCGGGGTTGGACGACGGTGTTGATTGTCGCAGCGGGCGGGGTGATGTCGCCGTACGCGATGAATGCAGAGTCTTCTTGCGCTGTAACCAGTTGCGCGAATAGACTCAGACCCACCCACACCGCTGCATGGGTCGTTACGAACTTGCGACGATAAAACGCCTGATTCATCATCCCTGCCTCATCAAGATTCGCAGCCGCACGCGGGCGACGATCAACGCCAGTACTGAAATTACGCCGCTGGTGATTAAATGGGTGTTGAGCAATCCCGCAGTCAACGGGATGGTGCTTTGTCCTGGCCGTAAGTCCAACGCAATCGCCAGCGGTGACACCATCGCGATTTTCGATGCCAGCGTCGCTGCGAGCAGCGATCCGCCAGTCCACCAGGCGATCATTGGAAGGATGAAGATTCCCGCGACAATCATGTATGCAATCACTGTCGCCCGCGCGCTGGATGCCGACAATGCCGAACAAGCCAACGCGATCGTCGAGCACATCAACAGCGCCAGCAGTGTGATCGGCGCGAGTTGGATCGCGTATTGGATGTAGGATTCGTTGACAAAGCTGACGACAATCCACGCCGGGATCATCGCGATCACCGGCAACACCGATGGGATAAATGCCGGGATAAACTTGCCCCAGAATATTTTCCCACCGCCCAGCCGGGTCATGCGGAGCATTTCAAAGGTGTCGGCCTCGATTTCGCTGCTGATGACCGGACTCGCCAGAGAGGGCGTTACCAGCGCCAGCACCGCAAATTGCAACGATACGATCACGGTCGCGACATACGACAGCACGTTTTCGTGTTCGCTTCCCCCCAGCAATGCCATTAAAGATAAGCCCAGACCCAGCACGGTCGCGACGTAAAAAATGCGAACCATCCACTTGCCAGAACGGATTTGGTTGGTGCGTTTTTCCTTTGGGATGAGGGGATTGAATGAACCGATCGGTTTGCGTTGTTTCTTCTCGTCGATCAAAAACATCAGTTTTCGGCCTAGCGTGCGTTCGTCGTCGCTGATCGGCGCGCCGCCGCGCTCGGCCTGGATCGGGGGTTTGGAAAGTTTGCTCGCGACGACCAACGCGCTGGCAATAATCAGGATCATAGAGAATCCGAAAAATACCTGCCACGCCGGGAGGTTTCCGCGTGCGCCGCCGCCGAAATCGTTGATCGCCGGTCGCAGGATCGACATCGCCGCCGCGACGGGGGAGATGGATCGCAGATAGTGCAGCCCCTGCGCCATCGTCGGGTCTTGCTGCACATCCAACATAATCAGCGCCGGAACCAGCACCGCGCCGCAAATCACCAGCACGACCATGTAGGCAACCACCAACGCCGTCGCGCTGGTTTTGAAGAGTGATGAAATCGCCAGCGACATCAACGCCAGCAGCACCGCCGATAATATCAGCACGCCATACGATTGGATGATCTGTGCCTGATCGACATCCCCGCGATAATTCAACAGCGCAAGAAACGGCAATCCGGCAAGCAAAAGTAAAATCGGGAAGGTGATCGCGGAAAAGAGTTTGCCGATGATGATCGAGATCGGCGAGAGTCGTGTTGCGTAGAGCATTTCGAGGGTGTTGCCCTCTTTTTCTTCCGTTAGTTGCACCGATGCGACGCCGGGTACTGCCAAAATGAGCAGCAACAGTTGCCCCATAACCAGACCCATCAGCAAGTCGTCCTGTCCCTTGGTTGCCAGCGCGACCAGACCTTGCTGAGGCCAGGTCGCCAGAACTAAAACTGCAAGCAATCCGACAAACACGACAAAAACCGCCGCAATCCGCGCCAACCGTAGCAGGCCGAGAATGTCTTTACGAAGCACTGGGTTCATATGGGGAAATCCGTCAACAGATCGTTATCGTCCGCAGCGATCAGTGTAGCTAAAACCGTCGTTGTCTCAAATGATGGAGAGTTACGACATCCGTTGAGCGGTCTGACAATCCATCCGTCGAAGCAGTGTGCTTATGGGATGATTGAAAACAGAATAGGCCACAGAGACGCAAAAACGCAGAGAGCAACGTTAAAAATCGGGCTGAATAAAACGGATACTACAAACGCTCGCGCGATCTCTAATCAGAGAAAAACGGCATGAATGTGGCAATGTTTTCCCCTGCGCGTCGGCGGCCTCAGCGGATCTGTGGTGGATAAGTGGATCGTCTAAACAACCTCAAGCTCACACTTGTCGAGCTGAGGTACTCGAAACATCTACTTGAAGTGCAAATTGAGGCGGTTTTGACGATCCAACGAGACCCTTCGGAGTACCTCACTGTGACATTTGTGGAGGCGTTGGGTCATTCAGAGCACTCACTTGATTGCAATCGTTCATGCGACGATCATGCGTCGCTTCACAAGGAGACCGATGCCGCTAATTGATATGCCGCTGGAAAAATTGCGTGAGTATAAAGGCCGCAACCCGCGACCCGACGACTTTGACCAGTATTGGGATCAATCGGTCGCGGAAATGAAAGCCGTCGATCCGCAGATCGAACTGAAGCCATCCGCTTTCACCACCAAAGCTGGCGAATGTTTTAATCTCTATTTCACCGGCGTGCGCGGCGCGCGGATTCACGCCAAGCTCGTCAAACCCCCGAAACAATCTGACAAATGCCCGGCGATCTGCTCGTTTCATGGGTATTCAGGTCATAGCGGTGATTGGAACGGAATGCTCAATCAGGCGGCGCGCGGGTTTGTAGTCGCGGCACTGGATTGTCGCGGGCAAGGCGGATTATCCCAGGATGTGGGCGGTGTGCGCGGACCGACCCAGAACGGCCACATCATCCGCGGCCTCGACGATGCACCCGAAAAATTACTCTTCCGCGATATCTTCCTCGATACCGCGCAGCTGGCAGGGATTGTGATGAATCTGCCCGAAGTCGATCCCGCGCGCGTTGGCGCTCAAGGCGGCAGCCAAGGTGGAGCGCTTACGCTCGCCTGTGCAGCCCTGGAACCACGTATCAAACGCGCCGCCCCGACCTATCCGTTTTTATCCGATTATTTGCGCGTGTGGGAAATGGATCAAGCCAAGGACGCCTACACCGAGCTTAAGACATTCTTCCGTCATTTTGATCCGCAGCACCAGCGTGAGATCGAGATTTTCACCCGGCTGGGTTATATCGACGTGCAAAATCTCGCGCCGCGGATCAAAGCGGAGGTGCTGATGGGCGTTGGTTTGATGGACTCAGTCTGCCCGCCCAGCACGCAGTTCGCTGCCTACAACAAAATCACCAGCAAAAAGACCCTTTCCATCTACCCCGATTTCGGCCACGAGGCCCTGCCAGGCTTCGCCGATCAGGTGTATCAGTTTATGGAAGCAATGTAATTGCGGATTGGCCACAGAGGCACAGTGGCACAGAGAGAAAACAGAATACATAACCGCAGATGACGCAGATGGCAGATTAAAGAATTGAGACTTCTGAATACCCGGACAGACTCAGGAATGTGACCGTGAGAGCCTGTGAATTAAATCAAAACAAACCTTGAAAACCCTCATTATTCGCTGAATAAGTGGGTTCACAACAATTAATTCACGGTCTCTCAGCATGACAATTGCGGTGGTTGAGACGACCCAATTAGCATTTCCTAATTTGCGCAATCTGCGAAATCTGCGGTTACGACTCTCTGGGCTTCATGATTGATAGCCGATGCGCTACACTTGCCCATATGAACGCTTTTGAACTGGCAGCGATAATCGATCACACGATCCTCAAACCCGAAGCGATGCTTGGGGACGTTGATAACGTGGTGGATGAAGCAGTCGCTTGTCGGTTCGCAAGCGTCTGCGTTTCGCCGCCATTTGTGAAGCATGTGGCGAATCGACTCCGCACGACGGGCGTGAAAACCTGTGCGGTGATCGGATTCCCCAACGGAACGCATAAGCCGACGATCAAAGCGATCGAAGCCACGTCAACCATCAAAGACGGTGCCGATGAGATCGATATCGTCGCGTTTCTGCCAAACTTGATAAAGCTTGATCTGGACGCGGCCCGTGATGAATTGATTGAAATCGTCCGGGCGGCGCGTTCGACGCGAAGCGACGTGATCATCAAAGTGATTATTGAGTCGGCGGCGCTGGTGGCGATCAACGTCGGGCGCGAGGAAGAGACAATCGCAATGGCGTGCCAAGCCGTTCGCGAAAGCGGGTGCGATTTCATCAAAACCTCCACCGGATTTCACCCCGCTGGCGGGGCGGGTGAGCAGGTCGTTCAATGGATGAAACTACACAGCCACGGCGCGATCCAAGTCAAAGCGTCAGGCGGAATTCGCGATCTCAAAACCGCCCAGATCATGATCAACGCCGGGGCTGATCGTCTCGGACTCAGCGCGTCGGTGGCAATCGTCAAGGAATTGGCGGGGGTTGTAAATCATCCGCAGGCGACAGGATATTGATCGCCAATTTCGTCTACGAGCTTTGGGTCCTCTGAAAAACCCGACCCACCCAAAACTGTCCCCCGGAGGTACTCCGAAGGGTCTATTTGATGCGTCAAAACAACCTTAATTTTCCGGTTCAAGTAGATGCTTTGGAGTACCTCAGCATGACAAGGAAGAGGCGTGTCAGGTTGTTCAGACGCTCCCTTTATGTGTTTGACTGCTCAATTTGCCTAACCAGCACGATCTCGATCGCCTCGGCGGGGCAGAAAACGCGGATGGGGTATTTGGAAAATCCGCAGCCGCGACTGGTCACCAACCAACTTCCGCCGATGCGATGTGCGCCGCGTGCAAAACGACTCGGCAGGCGATCATGCGTCATCAACGGGATGCCGCCTGGCAGGCAGACCTGTCCGCCATGCGTGTGACCCGCGAGTACCAGATCAACACCGGCATCAGCGACTTTCAAAACATGAGCAGGGAAATGGCTGAGCATTATCCGCACGACATTCGCGCGTCTCGGCTCGATCAATTTTGTAAGCACCTCCTGTGACGTATCCTGCGGGTGCACGCCATGCAGGCCGATGATTTCAAGCGTCGCATCGCCGTGTGCCAGTGTGACGCGTTCATTGAACAAGGTGTGAACCGGCGTCGATCGCGATGCACCATCCGCTGCGCGCAGCGGCAGCAGATCGGTGTCGTGATTGCCTAGAATCCCCCACACGCCCAGCCGCGCGGTTAAGGCGTTGAGAAACCGATCTAACAAAGGTAATGCGGGCCGGTGATCGTGTTTTTTATCCACCCAGTCGCCGGTGATGCAGATCAAGTCCGGCGGATTTTCCGCGAGCCATCGGTGTAATTCATCCCAACCCGGCATCCAAGTGCGATCGACATGAATATCAGATAAGTGCACGATCCGCAGCCCATGCAACGCTTCGGGCAGATCACGAATCGGCAATTCATAGCGCGGCCGACGGAGATGACGTATTTTCCCGATTTCAATCCAAGGCCAACTCGATGGCGCGGGAGGTTCGGGAAGGGTTGTCGCAGATCGCAGCACAGCGTCAAGCGTCGGCACGAATGGGGTGGGTGTCAATAGTTGGTCGGGCGTGTGTCGTACCTAAGTTGTAATGTCCGCTCTTATCTAAGTAGAAGTGTCCGGTTTAGATCGGGCGTGGTCATCTGTTTGGAGGGAGAAAAATCGGATTTCAATGTCCCAGCGGGAACGTGATGTGTTAAATGTAATGGCTTTGGTTCTGTCGGGTGATCGGTCGCAGGTGGAGGCGGCGCGGCTGTTGGGTCGATCGGATCGGCCAGTTAATCGTTTGCTTCGTCTGGCCCTGCCCAATGAAATACATGGTACAGGGGGGGGTATAGTCAGACACATGGGTCCTCTGAATAACCTCGCCGCCGTTACTATTTGTCATGCTGAGGTGCACCCAAGCATCTACTTCGTTCGCAAATTGCAGAGGGTTTTGACTTTTTTCAGCGAGACCCTTCGGAGTGCGTGACGGTCCTCAACCGCATGAACTCCGACAAGCCCGCATCCTGCCTCGGCCAGAGCACCGCGTGAAAATGATTCGGCATCAACACGATTGAGATGTCCCGCATCGGTATGACCATGTGCGCATGGGCGACACATCGGAAAAAAGCGTCGTAATCCGCCGGTTTCTCAAGCAACCTCATCCGGCCCGCCGCACGGTTTAGCACGTGATAGATTACCCCTGTTGCTTCGCGAAGTCGTCGTGGCATGGCTGAATCATACTGAAATATCAGCAATAATCAAAGACTTCCGACCCCTTAGACCGTGCTTCGGATTGCCGGAGTGGGCTGCGTTGCAACCTTTGTGTCGTCCGGGCAAAAAACGTAAAAAACGATGTGCGTCCCCGTATCATTCAACAATTTTGAGGTGGCCCGGGCGTCTCGCCCGTGAATCCTGGATCAGCCCCCATTGCCGCAAGAACAATCAAAGCGAACACAAACCTATCTTTGTAAAATATAAACCCCTGATTTCCTTTATTTTGAGCGGCGGCCCCCTCGCGCCTCGCCGCCACCCACCCCCCAAACTTGGGGGATGGTTAATAATCTCGGGGGTTGTATTTTATCTACACACAGTCTGTTTGGCGTAGATGTTTCGCCACGATTATGGCTTTGGCTTGGCAGCCAGAACCGATTGATCCCCTCTAAGCGACCTCTTTCAAGGGTCGCCGGTTATAGAAAAGGCAGGAGAATATGCGTAGAACTTCAGGAATAATTGGCAGCCAATCGGCTCGTTTGATCCTCGCCGCCGCGTGCGCGGCTGTTTTTGCACAGGGACAGGGGGTCTGGGCAGAC
>JBBQXB010000089.1:0-13963 GCA_038210015.1 Tepidisphaerales bacterium | reverse complement strand
GATATTATCAATGTCCCCTTTTTTGCCAACTCCCCCCCCCCCGATTCATGCCTAGTGATTGGCTTTCAGCAATTTCAATTTTTGATCGCCTGAAACGTAATAGAATCCACCATCCGCGACCGTCCATTCATCGGCGAGTATTCCGGCGGGGTCTTTGATGGTCGGTCGGTAGACGAGCAGTCCGCTTTCGTCGCCGGTATCGAGCTTCTCGCGGCTATGGGTGGAGATCTGAATCGAAGGCAACTTTGGCATTCGATCGTTCTGTGCGGGGGTTTGAATCACCAGCGCATAGTCGCGGGACAATTCAAAGCCCTTGATCGGTCCGCGCTCATTGATGCCATTGGGCGACCATGAACCTGCGGCATCGAGATTGATCGATTTCATTGCATTTGGGCTGACCAGATAGACCTGCGATCCGACGGTTTGAATCGAAAGCGATTGATCCCCGCGTGGCCCGCGCGTTGATCCACTGGTGTAAATCGTTTCTACCGTTTTGCCGTTACGCGGGTCTTTAGATCGTTTGGGTTCGCCGGTGCGCAGATCAAAAACGCGTACCGATTGCTTTTGCTGATCCTGCGCCATCGACACCGCAAGAATGCGATCATTGTTAATGATCAGTTGATCTTCGCCGACGACATTAATGAACGGCATTTCGCCAATTTGACGATTGCCGACCTGTCTTTTCCAACCGGCGTTGGACGGATCGAACAGGTCTCGGCCATTGAGTTCGTTCATCTGCGTCGTGACCAGCACGCCGTCGCGCGACAATGCAAGATTCATCAACTGACGATTTTGCTGCGGATTGAAATTGACTTTTGAATTGATCTGTCCGGTGATTGCGTCGAGTACGAACACATCGGTGTTAGCAAATTGATCGGTGCTGCTGATGACGACAAAATCGTCAATCGCCTGAAAATGACGAACGGGTAATTCGGCGGGTTTGACCTGCCACGCGGGTTTGCCTGTGGTGAGGTCGAACGAAATGACCCGGCCTTCACTTGTGGCGACGACGACGCGGTCGCTGAGCACCTGAAAATGAGAAATGCGTTCGGGGCCGTCATTGTTGGCTTGACCGCCATTAGGATTGAATCCGCCGCGGATGATTCGCCCGCCAATCGCTCGAATCTGCACACCATTTTGGATGACGGCGACGTCTCCGTCGATGTCATTTTCATTACGCGGTTTCTTCTCGTCTGCTTCAGCCACGACGTCCCCCGATGCGTCGGCATTGGGTAAACCTGAAAGCGGTGCGCGCCATAGCGCTTTACCGTTTGCTATCGCGATAAGCGACCGGTTGGCGACCACGATCAGCGTGTCGCCGCTGAAAGCGCTGCCCAAGATATCGTCGGCTTTGAGCGGTTTATCGTCGAGCTTAATCGGTTCGTGCAGCGGTGTCAGCGTGCCAGCTTTGATCTGCGTAATCGCATTATCCGTGTCCAGCGTGACGACACGATCCGCGCGGCGCCCTACTTCCTGTTGGGGTACGATTGACTGGATATTCGCCAGCGATTCTGCGGGTTTGAACGGTTCTTTTACCTGTTCCTCATCGCTGGAGGGTAGGCCGAGTTTGGGGAGTGCTGATGACGCAAGACGCGATCGGTAGGCGTTGAGAATGCCGATCGCATCGGTGAGGGTGACGTTTTCAATTTTCTCATCCGCAGACAGTATGATCGGCTCGGTGAGCTTATGTTGCGGGTCAATGGTTTTGGCTTGTTCGAGTCGCACGATTGCAAGATCGACCTGATTTGGCAGTTGCATGTAACTGCGCGCGAGGCCTTCAAGCGTTTGTACTTTCAAACTATTTTCTTTCGAACGCTTAAGCAGCCGGCGCAACGTTTGATTTGCCAGGCGATTCTGATCGGATTTTTCATACGCACCGGCGGCTTTTTGCAACGCGGAAATCGCCTGCGTGCTTAAAGGCCATTGCTCGGCGATGGCGAGATAGTCGTTGGGATTCGCATCGGCTTTGCCGGCAAGAGTTTGATACGCCGCGGCGGAGGCGGTTTCGTAGGGGGCGTATAGGTCGGGTTGTTTGGTCACCAGTGCGGTGATCGCGTTTTCGGCTTCGGTGGCGGCGGTGGACGATCCGGACTTGCCGGATACCGGCATGGTTCGCCAATCCGCGTTAGCGAGAATCTCCTGATAAATCGCGACTTCATTTTCTGGTTCGCCAAACTTTTGCAATGCTGCGGCATGCGCCATGCGATATCGCACCTGCTGTTCGTCGCTATCGGCTGCCAATCGCGCGCGGGCAAATAATTGTCGGATCACTTCCGGCGTTGCCGCTTCGGTGCGTTGCAGTTTAGACGCGAATCCGCAGGTGATTTCAAACAAGCGATCGCGCGATGCCCCGCGTGGCAGATTCTTCGCATCATCCGGGCTCATCCGTTCGATCGCCTGATCCAGCCAGCCGATCGCGTCGCGCGATTTGCCACCAGCCAGGAACAATTCACCGTAGCGCAAGTAAGGTTCGACCGCCGCTGGGTCTTTGGCAATCAGTTCATCCAGTTTCTTGGTTGCAACCGCGAGATCGGCATACACCGTCACGCGATCCGAACCGGCGATAATCACATGATCCGGCGTGACCAGTACATTGCCCGGCGATTCTTCTGCATCGTCCCAGACACCGTTCTGCGGATATGAATCTTCGATCAGCCATTGTTTGATCGACATACGATGCAGCTTGGATGCGATGGGGATGTAAAGTTTGTCGGCGGATACGAAGGGTCGACCGCGAATCGCTTCCTCCTCTTTGCTGCCGCCACCATGATCGAAAGTGCGGAACTTGCCGCCATTGGCGATGACCGATTTTTTGGGATCAAAAGTCTTCCACGGGATTGCAAAAACAGTCGATCGATTCGCCAGAATCATCTGATCCCCGACCACAGCTAATAGCGTATCAATGGCGTCGTGGCGCGGGCGTTCTAATTCACGGGGGATGCGTTTGACTTCCTCGCCGGATGCGGCGTCGTAAACTAGAATCTCTTTTGCATCCGACGGGGATGCAAACAGCAACCCATCGACGATCATCGGCGGGTCCTGCGTGAAGGGCTTTCGCACCGCGTTGCGTCCACCGATAAATTGTTGTTGAAATCTTGGCCCTTGATTTTTAGCCACATTGCGTGCGTAGATGTTCAGCCATAAGGTCTTGCCGTCCGACGCATCCAAGCATGCCAGCGCGCCCAGATTAGTTGACACATAGACGCGTCCATCGGAATAAGACAGCATCGGGTTGAATGATCCGGTCGCCATGCCGGTTTCTTGGTCGATCATCATGTTGGCGGCGCTGGATGCGACATAACTGCCCCATTGAAACTCACCATCGCGCAGGCGAATCGCGACGAGGTGGCATTCCTCAAATTGTCCGCCACGATCCGCACGAACCGGGACGTAGATCGTGTCTTCGACGACCAGCGGAATACCGCAGAATTGCCCGTTTCGCAGATTGCCAAGCTCATCGGGGAGTTTGATTTTTTGCAGCGTGGTCGTCCAGACGGCTTTGCCTGTGACGCGATCCAAGCAGACGAGCTGCGATTGTTCGCCTTGCTGGTTCTGATTGCCCATGAACATGTTGCGCATGGAGTTGGTTTGTCCGAGTACGCTGACGACAAACCGATCGGTAACTGACAATCCAAGCGGTTTGCCCGCGGGTGTGGTTTCCGCGCTGCTGACGGAATAGGTCCCTTTTTTCCCACCGGGATGCGTTTGGATCCATCCTGGCAGGGCCAGCCCGGAGGTTAGACTAATTGCGTAGATGCGGGCATTGTCTTGGAAGAACAGGTCATCCTGATCCGCCACGGGCAGGATGCCGGTCATCGCGCCGAGTTTGCGTTGGTCGCCGGTTTGGCCTCGCATCATCATTTGGCGCTGGTAGGGATTCATGTTGCGGCTGGGCTCTGATTTCGGGATTTCGATTGAGAACATCCGCGCCCCACCGAAGCTGGTTTGCTGTGGGAGGGCGGAGGCTTCGAGATTTCCGAACGCCATAGGCCAGGAATCGGATCGAAACGCCTTGACCATGCTGGGTTGATTTGCAAGTTCAAAAGTGAGGGCTTCGACGAGGTTCACATCCTTGCCGCGCACCTGTGCGATGGCTTGGGGATATTTCTGTTTGAGTTCATCGAGTCGCGCCGCGGCCGCGATGGCGTTGCCTGAGAGATGTTCTGCTAATGCGGTGTGGAACAAAGTGGCGGGGCGTTCTGCGACAAGTGACGGATGAAACGAGAGCAATCGCTTGCCGACCCACGCCGCCGATGCAAATTCGCCGCGCTCAAAACTGATTCCCAGCAATCGCAAACCCGCCTGTTTGGCAGAATCAGTTGGGAAATACTGCGAGAATACTTTTTGCAATTCCTGACGATCATTGCCCGCGCGGTCGAGCATGTCTTTGGCGGACTGTTCGTACCGGCCGCGATAAACCTGCAACCCTTCTTCAGGCCACTTCGCCAGCTTCTCCTGCACCACCAGCGCAACGGAATTATATTGGCTGATCTGTCCGGTCTCATCAGATCGTGTGGGGACGACCCGGTCGGCGTATTTTTCGATGATCTCCTGATATACATCCGCGCTCTTGTCCCACTCTTTCAGCCTTTCCATGCGCTCGGCGAGTGCGATCTTTTCTGATGCGACGCCGCTATCGCGAACGTAAACGGATTGCAGATCCTTCATGTCCGCGGGCTGCTGCTGCGCGACCGCGGCGGAGATGAACATCGTGGATAACGCGAGCAAACGCTTGGTATGCGGCATGTATAACTCCGGCGAACTTCTGTGACGCGAATAACTAGCATCACCTAGTAGCGATTAAATCAAACGAATGACTTCGCGACACTCTACACGATCAAGGTCGCATATACTTTAACCAAAGTGGCGCAAGACGTTCCACTTCATCTGGAGAAATTTGCGATTTATCTGTCCAAATGCCCAGTTTCAACGCATGTGCCGCAGGACAATCCGCCAATCGTGACGGATTGGTGGCGATGTTTTGCACGGTTTTCTTAATCAACTCAATCGCATTGGATGTCGCGATATTTAGGTGGCCGATGATTTCGTTCAACAATGCGAAGGGATCGGGTTTCGTCGTTTGATCTTTGGCGGGCAACTGCTTCCAGCAATCATAGTCTGTCACCAGCGCGATCAATGCGTAAGCGATTTCAGCTTCGCGGGCGAGTTTGGCTTCGGGCATCGCGGTCATGCCGATGACATCGGCTCCCCATAGTCGGTGCATCAGCGATTCGGCCCGTGTTGAAAAAGCCGGTCCTTCCATGCAAACATAGCACCCCCCGTCGTGGACGGTGGGTTTGGCGTCTGCGGGCGCATCGGTGGCGGTGCTGGAAACGCATTCCATGATGATTTGACGCAGGATGGGGCAAAAAGGTTCCGAAAATTCCACATGAACTGCCGATTTGTCGAAAAATGTGCCAGGCCGACGTGTTTTATCTATAATTTGATCCGGAATCACCAGATCGCGCGGCTTATATTCATCCCGCAACGACCCCACTGCACCGCTGGCAAGGATGTGCGTCACGCCCAGCTTTTTGAGCGCAAAAATGTTCGCCCGCGAATTAATTTGCGATGGGTTGATCGTGTGGCCTATCCCGTGGCGGGCAAGGAAATAGACTGGGACGCCGTCCCATTCGGTTTCCACAATCGGCGCGCTGGGCAATCCAAATGGTGTGTCGATAATATGCAGCACGCCTTGCGTCTGCTCCGCCATCGCAGCACCGAGTCCACTTCCGCCGATTAAACCGATCCGAATATCGCTCATTGTGACGTGGGTTTTGATCCCCAGGCGCGGGTTTGTCAAACAAACTTGAGGTCAACAATTGATGCGTTGGAAACATCAGCATGCATCAGTCTCTCGACGCGGGGACAAATTGCCGTAAAATCTGTCACTCACAAATTTTAAGGATGACCGAATTGAAACCTGTTCGTTTTGCAATTGTTGGCTGTGGTGCGATCGGACCGACCCACGCCGGGGCGCTTAAACAGATCGAAAACGCTGAATTGGTTGCCGTCGCAGACATCCTGCCCGACCGCGCGCAAGCAATGGCGGATAAGTTTGCGGTCAAAACGGTCTACACCAGTCTGGAACAGGTGTTGGCCGATGCGAATGTAGATGCGGTCGTCATCGCGACCCCGTCAGGCATGCACGCGGATCAAGCGATTCAGGTGATGAAAGCCGGCAAGCACGTCATCGTTGAAAAACCGATGGATGTTTCGCTCGAAGCCTGCGACCGAATGATTCAGGCCGAGCAGGAAACCGGAAAAAAGCTTGCGATCGTCAGCCAGCACCGGTGGGATCATGCCAGCGTGTTTGTCAAAAATGCGATCGATACCGGCAAGCTCGGAAAACTCATCTTGGTCGAAATGAACGTCAAATGGTGGCGAACCCAGCAGTATTATGATTCCGGCGACTGGCGAGGAACCTACAAATGGGATGGCGGCGGGGCGTTGATGAACCAAGGCGTTCACACCGTCGATCTGATGCAATGGCTGGCAGGGCCTATTGATTCGCTGCGGGCGCATTGCGTTACCGGCGGACATGAGCGGATTGAGGTCGAAGACACCGCTGTCGCGAGCTTAAAGTTTAAGAACGGCGCGATCGGCACGCTCACCGCAACGACCGCTGCCTATAACGGGCAACCGGCGCGGTTGGAACTATACGGCACGGAAGGATCAGTCATCATCGAAGGCGACCGTCTGAAACTATTTCGCTTGAAAGATGGAACCGAAGTGACCGCAGAAGGCGCAAGCCAGCACGCATTAAGCGTCGCGATGGGCGGGACCGCCAGCGTCAAAGATCAGGCCGCCGAACGATTGACCACCACCCTCGCCAAAGACCCCGGTGCGGTGTGGGGTGATGCCCATCGCGAGCAGCTCAAAGACTTGATCCGTGCAATCCAAGCCGACACCAAACCCCTGATTCATGGTCAGGAAGGGCGCAAGCCGGTCGAAATTATTCTCGCCGTCTATCGCAGCGCGAAAACGGGTGGGGAAGTGCGGTTGTGATTGCTTTTGTATCGCCAAATGATGCGCCGAAGATTCGCTAGCCGTGATGGTCGGCCTTGACATCTTTGCCGGACCAGATGAGTTGCCCGGTGTAATTAACATCGTCGTCTTTCCAAAACGGATCAGTTCCGGCGAGTCCTAGCGGAAGAAAAGCTGCGCTGCACAAATAAAGGCTGCCTGTTGAGATGTAGTTTTCGCCTGTTGAGGGCTGATGTCCACATAAACCGATGGTCAGCCAGCCGCCGTTATCGAAAGTGCCTGGCGCATCGATCGTTCGACGAATCACGGCGGTGAGCGCCGCGCGGGATTGAGCGGGTGGGATGGTTTCGGGCAACGCATGCTGTAGCGCCATTTGTGCCAGATGTTGAAACGCACCGCAGCGGTAGGCGATGGATCGACCGATCGCGGGAAACGAACCATCTGGAGCAACCGAACGCTCTTGTATCTCCGCGTACCGCTGGCCGCGAGCGATGACCGTGGCCAGCATTGTTTTCCACGCCTCATCGAGATGACCGACCGTTCGCAGCACGTCGATCAGCATCGGTTGGATGACAAAACTGTTGTAGTAATCGGCGTGGTAATTCGGGCCATCGCCATACACTCCGTCGCCTTTGTACCACTGTTCGTGCTGCCGCACGGCGTAGTCAATCCGCATCAAATCGCACTCGCCCGTGAGTGAGAATAACGCAGCCTCGATTATCGCGGAAAAGAGAAGCCAGTTGCAGAAAGCAGGCTTGCGCGTGCGTGTCATACGTAAGGCGTCGATCAGATGTTGCTGAGTCTGGCGGGGGAGTGCATGAAAAAATTGCGGTGCCCGGATTGCAGCATGCGCGAGAAACGCGGCATCGACAATCGGTTGCTGGCCTTTGGAAAAATTACAAAAGTCGGGTGATTTTGGATCAACCCCCGACGCGATGGCGTCGCCAGCGAGTTTTCTTAGAGACGTGTGAACCGCGCGTTCTTCATCTTGCATGTCAGTTGGTGAAAGTTCCAGCCACGGCGCGATACCGCACAACGTGCGACCCATCGCCTCCAGATGCGTGTAATCCGCGCGATCTTTTGAAACAGGATGATGCTCGACCGGCATTGTTTGTCGCAATTCTCCCTTCGCCATCGCCGCCAACACCGGGCGGGCGATTCGATCAATTTTCCGTACCCATTCTGTGCGTGTGTCTATCATACCAAGATACTACCTATTCTAAGAGGGGGTGTGAATGAGTGGCCTTCATCGACAACAGTGGGTGTCCTAGGAACGGTGTGCCCGGACAGTGCTGTCATTTGTTGTGGGATCGAATAATGCTTGACGTGGCGGGTTCATAGAGTACATTTGGCAGTGGTGTAGCGTATAATCAATGTCCATAACAGGCATTGATCGCATGACATTTGCGTACTTCGGTTTGATCTTGGCGAAGACAAATCTGCGACGAGTTTGGATGAAGTGGATGAGTTGATCTCATCGAGCGAGGACCGGTACGATCGCGCGCTCAACGTGGGTAGTCGATCGCCGGAGTTGCAACTGCTTCGAGGCAATAACAGCCTAAACCCGAGGAACTTAGATGGTATTCAGCAAGCTACTGGTCGTTTCGGTCTCACTTGTTTCTTTTGCGATGGTTCGGGCTGATACGATTTTGTCGTATGATTTTAACGGAGCAAATCCCTGGCCGGATGCCTCAACCGACGTGCTGCCCAGCACCCCTTTGCCGGTCGAACCATCGGTCGATCACAAACCGGTAGGCACCGTCGATGTCGCTAAATCAACGGATCCATCAGGCGGCATGCTGTTTTCGACACAAGTTGGGGCGATCAAAGATAAGTGGGAAGCCATCCTGGTCAGCGGGCTACTGCCGGTGAAAAACGCAGAGGCAGAATTGGGCAAACTGACATTGGCTTTTGACTTATCTGCTTCAATCGCCCGGCCGGTGACGGTGCGATTCAGCTCGTTCAATGATCAGAAGCGTTTGACCGGCACATTGGAAGCATCCGTTCTTCCTGCCGCTGCGAATTTTTATCAACGAAGTGCAATTGATCTATCGACGATGAAAGCCGTCGGACCGGGCAAATTTCAACCCACCGATCCGTACGTGCAGATCGTGCTGACGGTGGAAGGCCCGATGTGGCCAAGTGAAACGACGAACGAAGTGCGTCTTGATAACGTTCATTATGCCAATCCAGCTTTTTACGTCAGTCCGCAGGGGGATGACAAAAACGATGGCAAGACCGAATCCAAACCGCTGGCCGATCCGCAAACGGCGATGGATCGCGCCAAGCCCGGCGACATCGTGCTGTTGATGGCCGGCGAATACAACCGCGGCCCGCGGAATACGGTGCAGGACGGGATCGTGGCTTTCCGGCATTCCGGTTCGCCCGCCGGATGGATCACGCTGAAAAATTACCCGGGTCAAAAACCGATTCTTCGCTCGGATGCGTGGAATACGATCCAGATCCGCCGAGGTAAGAGTGATTCCGTTGTCAGCGACGATAACCTTGGCTATTTGGAAGTCCGAGGTCTGCACATCAAGGGTTACAGTGTCGAAAATAAGACCGCCCACGCCGATGAGATCGGTACGGCAAGCCCGAATACTAACGGCAATGGCATCAGCGGTTCCGGCGACGGCTTTTCCGTGCCGCCGCACCATCTGCGCTTTGCGGACAATATCGTCGAATACTGCGCAGGCGGCGGAATCGGTACAGGGTCGTGCGACTGGGTCACAATCGAAAACAATGTGATTCGCAACAACTCATGGTTGACGATCTATGCCACCAGCGGAATCTCGCTTCTGGGTTCTGCAAACTTCGACGCGCAGGACAATGTTTATAAGTGGCTGATCCGCAACAACGTCAGCTACGGCAACCGCACCTATGTTGCCTGGAAGCAGATCGGCAAAGTTTCCGACGGCAACGGGATTATCATCGACACCAACGTCGCCAAAACCAGCGGCGAAGCATTCCTTGGACGCACGCTGATCCAGAATAATGTTTCCTTTAACAACGGCGGTTCGGGCATTCACGCATTCCGCTGTCACCGTATCGATATCATCAACAACACCGCCTATATGAACGGCGCCTCGCCGGAACTGGCGTGGGGGCAAATCTTTGTCCAGCGCGGCGACGACGTATCGTTTATCAACAACGTGATGTGGGCCCGCGATGGTCAGCCGGTTAACACCAACGGCAAGGATGTCACCGATCAAGGCAGCAAGAACGTTGTTCGTCAGAACAACATTTATTTCGGTGGGGCCTACAAGGCGATCATGGGTGAGGACGACCTCGTCGCCGCTCCTGAATTTGTGAAGCCGTCAGTGGTTTTTGAACAAGCCAATTTCAAACTTCAACCCGACAGCCCCGCCATCGGCCACGGCCGCTGGACCCCGCTGGTGCCAGTCCGCGATATCAACGGCAACCCGCGCCCCCTTGATGGCAAGCCTGATGCCGGGGCGTATCAACACTGATAGTCCAGTACGTCGGTGCCTAAATTGTGAAGAGATCGCTTCAATGAAGCGAGTTCATTCAAGGCGCACCTGCGGATGCATAGGTCATTGCGAAAAGGGGCGTAGTGTGAAGGACGGGGTTGTGGCCTTGCCCACGAATGGCGAATCAATGGCCTAAGGCGCAAACACAAAACATCAAACCCTCAATTTAAGTCACATGCTACTCATAATGCTACATTGTACGCTCGCCCGATTTCCGTTTACCCTTCGTGGATGCTCAACGACGTTTTAAAAACCATTGATGCCCGCCGCGACCAGACGGTGGCATTGCTCAAAGAGTTTCTGGCGATCCCTAGCGTCAGTGCAAATCCCGATTACGCGTCCGAATGCCGCCGCTGTGCGCAATGGGTGGCGGATCAGTTAAAGTTCGCGGCGTTGGACGTGGCGGTCATGGAGACCGGTGGGCATCCGTGCGTGGTTGCCAAGAATAAGCATGTCGCAGGACGCAAGACGGTGTTGCTTTACGGGCATTACGATGTTCAGCCGCCCGAACCACTGGAATTGTGGAAATCGCAGCCGTTCACGCCGACGATCCGTAAAAACGCCAGCGGACATGATGCGATCTACGCCCGCGGCGCCGTCGATGATAAGGGACAGGTCACCTGCCATCTTGAAGCGATCACCGCGTGGCAGGCGCACGGCGGGGTGCCGGTTAATCTGATTGTTTTGATCGAAGGGGAGGAGGAAATCGGATCGGTGCACTTGGAACACTTTGTGCGCCAACATCGCGACGCGCTTAAAGCCGATGTCTGTGTCATCAGCGATACCAACCAATTCGCGCGCGGCTATCCCGCGATCACCACCGGCACGCGCGGACTGGTCTATCAGGAGATCATCATCAAAGGCCCGAATCGTGATCTGCACTCCGGCCTGTTCGGCGGGGCGGCGCCCAATCCTGCCAACGTGCTGGTGGAGTTGCTGGCATCTCTTCACGATGCCGATAGGCGAATTACCGTGCCGGGTTTTTACGAGGATGTCGTGCCGCTAACCGACGCCGAGCGATCGGCGTGGAAACAATTGCCATTTTCTGAAGAAGATTACAAAATCGATTTGCAGGTTGCGCAAACCATTGGTGAGAAAGGGTTTACAACGCTGGAACGGACTTGGGCGCGTCCTACCTGCGACATCAACGGACTGACCGCTGGTTATCAAGGACCCGGTGCCAAGACGGTGATAGGATCTCAGGCGAGTGCGAAGGTGTCATTTCGGCTGGTCGCAAACCAAGACCCAGCGAAGATCCGCGACGCGTTCATGAAAATGATGCGTGATAACGTCCCGGCCGGAGTGACGGTTGAGTTTCTCGATCACGGCATTGCCCCGGCCTACCTCGTACCGGCCGATCACGCGGATCTTCCCGCAGCCGCAGCGGCGCTGCAAACAGGATTTAGAAATACGCCGACGCTGATTCGTTCCGGCGGCAGCATTCCGATTGTCAGTACGTTTAAGAAAGAACTCGGTGTAGACGTGCTATTCATCGGTTTTGGTCTGCCCGATGACAATGTGCATTCGCCGAATGAGAAGTTCGATCTTGATTGTCTCTACAGCGGCAGCAAAACGGTCGCGGCGTTATTCGCAGAATTGGGAAAGAAGTAACCGTCAAGGCGCGAAGGTCGCGAAGAAAGCAGGGGAGAGTTTAACCACGAATCACACGAATCGTCACGATGCAAGACAGATAAATTGTTACACTTTTCAAGGGGGTCGCCATTTTCAGATCAAAGAATCCGGCTAGAAAAAGCCCCCTTATATTTTATTCGTGTTCATTCCTGCGATTCGTGGCGCATGTCTTTTCTTCGCGTTTTCCTTCGCGTGCTTCGCGCCTTGGCGGATACAACCGTTACCCAAAAATCTCACGCATTTTTTCTCCGATGTCCGGCGAGCGCATCAGCGATTCGCCGACCAGCACCGCCTGCACCCCCGCAGCGGCGAGTTTCTGGACGTGCTCTCTAGTGTGGATGCCGCTTTCGCTGACCAGCACATGCGGATCTTCGACCAGTTCCACCATCCGCAGCGTGTTGCCCAGATCGGTTTTGAAGGTTCGCAAATCGCGGTTGTTGATCCCCAGTAACGAATAGGATTTGTGCGGGAAGCCGATCACGCTGTCGCGCACGCGGATTAGGTTTTCCATGTCATGCACTTCGATCAAGACCGTCATCCGCAACTCGGTGGCCAGGATTTGCAAATCGATCATGATGTTGGTCGGCAGGCACTCGGCGATCAACAAGATCGCGTCGGCCCCGGCGGCGCGGGCTTCGAGCACTTGATAGGCGTCAATGATGAAATCCTTACGTAAGACCGGCAGATCGACCGCCGCCTTGACCTGCCGAAGGTAATCCAGCGAGCCGAGAAAATACTTCTCATCGGTCAGCACACTCAATGCGTCCGCACCGTTTTCCTGATAGATGCGGGCGATCGCAACGGGATCAAAATCATCTCGGATAATCCCCGCAGATGGCGACGCTTTTTTGATCTCTGCGATCAGATTTACCGCTTTGCCAACCGGGGTTTTAGAAACCGCCTGAAAGAAATTACGCGGCGGGCTTTGAGTCGCGATTTGCTCACGCAGTGATTCCACCGGCGTGATGATCGACCGCTCGGCGACTTCAAATTTCTTAGTGGCGATGATTTTATCGAGAATGGTCTGCATAAGCCTGGTTCGCTGGACTAGACGTTGAAAATACCGCACTCTAGGACCTGTGCAATGCTTGTCAATCGGAACCCTCGCCGAAGCGTCCAGCCAATCGTTTGATCCATTCATGCCGGTTTGGCTGATCTGGGCAGGCGTTTCGCTAATGCTGCTGCATGCGACACTCGTAGGCCGAACGCAATTGCTGATTCGGCGCACGTTTGAGCCGGTTGATCGGGTTGTGACGCTTATTCCGATCGCGTTGGTGATATTTGTGTGCTGGCTGATCATCGCGCAGATGTGGGTGGGGGTGTATCGTGACACACAGGTGTCAGTGCCAACGCCTGCGCAGACCGCGATTCAGGTGCTTACTGCCCAGGCGATCCCCGCAGCGATCGGGTTGTGGCTGATGCGTAAGAAAGCATCCCGCGACCTGATTGGCCTGCGAAAATCGGGGATTGTCGCCGGCGTGATGTGGGGTTTGCTGGGTATCACCATCGCGCTGCCGATCGTCTGGTGGACGTATCACGGCACGTTATGGGTATGGGATTATTTGCAGTATGCACACGCCGCAAAGCACGCGATTTTGCAGCAGATGGATAAACACCCCGGCTGGCGCGTGCAGACGATGCTGGTGGTGAATGCCGTAGTGATCGCCCCGATATTCGAAGAATTATTGTTCCGCGGCCTGCTGCAATCCAGCCTGCGCAAAATTGCCGGCTTACCGTGGATTGCGGTTCTCTTAAGCAGTCTCGCATTCGCAATCGTCCACGAACCCTGGACCGCTCCACCAATCTTTGTTCTGGCGGTGCTACTTGGTTGCGTCTACGAGATGTCGCGTAAT
>JBBQXB010000088.1:0-14624 GCA_038210015.1 Tepidisphaerales bacterium | reverse complement strand
TTGTTGGGATGTACGAAATTCATCGGATAACTAAATAAAGGGTAGGTCGTCATGGCGACAAACCCGTGTGAACGAGTAATCCGACACAATCGAACACCGACTGTGTTCCGTTGCGTCGCTCTTGTTCATTGTGGGAAGCGGAAAGCCAAACCCAAACAGGATTGGTCCCGCCCACGGAGTCATATTATGAAACATAGCGATCATCCCACTGGCAAATCAGTCACAACGACAACCACCCCCACCCCAAAACCGGCGCAGGATGAAGTCGCCAAGAAGGCCTACGCCCTCTATGAAAAGCAGGGGCGTCCGCAAGGGCACGACAAGCAGAATTGGTTGGCGGCTGAAGCCGAGATGTCGCGCCACGGCGAGGATAAACATAAAGGGCACGGCGAACATCACGCGCATATGGCGGCGGATTTTCGCAAGCGGTTCTGGATCTCGCTGATCCTGACCCTACCGATTCTCGTCCTCTCGCCGATGCTTCAAAAGTTGGTGGGGTTGCGGGACGCGATCCATTTCCCTGGCGACCTTTACGTCGTATTCTTTTTTTCGTCCGCCGTGTTTTGGTATGGCGGCTGGCCTTTCCTCAAGGGGATGTTCGATGAGTTGAAGACTCACAAGCCGGGAATGATGACGCTCGTCTCGGTCGCGATCGCCACGGCATATCTTTACAGCAGCGCCGTGGTGTTTGGTTTGACTGGCAAGATGTTCTTTTGGGAGCTGGCCACGCTGGTAGACATCATGTTGCTCGGGCATTGGATTGAAATGAGATCGGTGATGGGCGCTTCAAAGGCTTTGGAGGAATTGGCAAAGCTCATGCCGTCCGATGCCCATAAACTCATGCCCGATGGGAGTGTGAAAGACGTGCCGCTCGGCGAGTTGGCAGTCGATGACAAGGTCCTGATCAAACCGGGCGAAAAGATTCCCGCCGACGGCGTCATCGTAGAAGGTGAAAGCTCGGTCAACGAAGCGATGCTTACCGGGGAATCAACCCCCGCCGGAAAACAGACGGGCGGGAAAGTCATCGGCGGGTCCATCAACGGCGAAGGCTCCTTGACCATTGAGGTCAAAGGCACCGGCAAGGATTCATTCCTGTCGCAGGTCATCGACCTCGTCAAACAGGCGCAGGAGAGTAAATCCAGGACCCAAGACCTCGCCAATACGGCGGCGATGTGGCTCACCATCGTCGCGCTGGGGGGTGGCGCGATCACTTTGATCATTTGGCTGACTTTCATGGGCAAAGACTTCGCTTTCGGCATCGAGCGCGCCGTCACCGTCATGGTGATCGCTTGTCCGCATGCGTTGGGTCTCGCGGTGCCGTTGGTGGTGGCTGTATCCACCGCCTTAGCCGCAAAAAACGGTCTTTTGATTCGTAGCCGCGTGGCGTTCGAGGGTGCGCGTAAATTACAGGCGATCATTTTCGACAAGACCGGCACCCTCACAGAAGGGCGCTTTGGCGTGACGGATACGCTCCTGCTTTCGCAGGACATCGATGAAGAAACGCTGCGTCGCTACGCGGCTTCGGTGGATGCGAATTCAGAGCATCCCATTGCCAAAGCGATTGCCGGCGCGTCCGAGAAAAAGTCGCCGGTGGAAAACTTCAGAGGCATTGCCGGCAAAGGCGCTGAAGGGCGGGTCGAGGGCAAAGAGATCAAGGTGGTGAGTCCGGGCTTTTTACGCGAACAGAAGATCGAGATGACGGACAAACGCGTCGAACAACTGCAAGCACAGGGCAAGACGGTGGTGTTTGTGCTTGTGGACGGGGCACTCAAAGGAGCGATGGCGCTGGCTGACATCATCCGGCCTGAATCGAAGCAGGCGGTCGCGACACTCAAGGAAATGGGTATTCGCTGCATGATGCTTACCGGTGATAACAAAGCGACCGCCAAATGGGTTTCGGATCAGATCGGACTGGATGAATACTTCGCCGAAGTCCTGCCGAAGGATAAAGCTGCCAAGGTGAAAGAGGTCCAGGCCCGGGGCGAGTTGGTCGCCATGACCGGTGACGGCGTGAACGACGCCCCCGCATTGGCGCAGGCTGATTTGGGAATCGCGATCGGAGCCGGTTCGGATGTCGCGGTCGAAACCGCCGACGTCATTCTGGTCAGAAGTAATCCCGCGGACGTGGTCGCCATCTTGAAACTCTCCCGAGCCACATACCGAAAGATGATTCAAAATCTGGTCTGGGCCACGGGCTACAACGTCGTCGCCATTCCGCTGGCGGCGGGGGCGCTTTACGCGTGGGGCGTGCTGCTCACACCCGCCGTGGGCGCGGTGCTGATGGCGGCCAGCACGGTGATTGTGGCCATCAACGCGCGATTGCTGAGAATCAAAACCGACCCCGAGAATAAAGCCGAAAAGCATGGCTCATCGGGTGATGAGTAACAATCGGCCAGCAAAGACAGAGAAGAAACAAAAACTATTAAGAAAGAAACAATACCATGAAAGAACACATCGCACATTCCTCTGCTTGGGGACTCGCCGTCTGTTCTGGCATTCAATGGCGGTTCGTCGAGCATCCGGTTTTCGCTCGATGAGAAGATCGAGCCCTTGCGGCGCGCCCTTGAAGCGATGAAGCAGTGTCAGCTGTGCCCAACGGATTGTACGCCAGCGATATCCGGTTCAAATTAGCCCTTTCGAAAAAATTACTCACGCCCGCATATTCTTCCCATAGGTGCTTGCTTCCTCACCGCGCCACGCTGCTGTATATTTCCGTTTAGGTCGTCTTGTTTTCAGGAGTAGATTCCCATGCTTTCAAATATCCTTATCACCTTCGTCTGCTTTGCCATCACACTGGTCTTCACGTCCGCGTTAAATGCCGCTGAGGGTACGATTGTCCTGCTCAAGTGGGATGACCTTAGCGGAAAAACCGCCTCCCATGAGAGAGCCGCCGATCTCGCCACCAAGGAAGGCGTCAAAGTCAATTTCGGCGTCTTTGGCAAGTCGCTCGAAAATCCCAGCCCCGACTACCTCGATTGGCTGAAAGACCTCCGTAAAACCGGCAACTTCGAGTTCTGGAACCACGGCTTCCACGGTTTTGGCAACGTCAACGGCGAGACTAAAAAGGAAATTAAGCCCGAAGATATTGCTCGCGGTCAAGAACTCAGCAAGAAGCACCTCGGTGAGCCTTTCATCGCCTACGGCAGCCATGCTGTTCCGATGGATGCCGCCCGATGGAAAGCACTGGCCGACGATACGGACATCAAGGCCGTCTTTGCCAGCGATCCCCCGGCGGGCTGGCAAGGCAAAGCCTTCCTCATCGGTAACCGCGCGGGTTTCGAGGACGCCACCCTCAAGCCCAGCAAGCAGCGCCTCATCGATTCATTCCAGAAGGTCAGCAAGAAAAGCGACTACGTTTTCATCCAAGGCCATCCCAACGCCTGGAAGACCGAAGAGGATTGGGCTGAGGTCCAAGCCGCCCTCGTTTATCTTAAGGAACAGAATGTCCGATTTGTGACGATCTCCGAGTTCCTCAAGACCCGCGATCCCGCCGCGGACAAAGCCGACGCCTCCCAGCCATCCAAAACGCCCAAGTGACAGTAACGGTGACGTACCCATTCCAGTTGGCTGGCGGGGGACGCAAGGCGAACCGATGACAAAGCTTGAGCACATGAACGTCGGATGGATTCAGGTACCGGGTGGTCCGCGGGCGAGTTGTCACTGCCTGTTGCTTCAGGATGCAGCCAATGTGGCGCTCGTGGATACCGGCATCGGCTTCGCGGATGTATGCGACCCGCTCGGCCGGTTCGGGCGCGATCTGATCGACCCAGTTGTCTTCCAATTCAACGCGGCTGACGCTCTATTAAAACAATTGCAGCTGTGCTGAATAATCGTCCCCGAAAGTGCCTCAACTACCGCACTCCAGCCGAAATGTTCGGCGTCGTGTTGCACTTCAACCTTTAATTCGCCCTTCCCCTCAGCGAATGTTCATGTTTCCATCGAAGAGCTGGACGCGCTTCGATCGGGCGACTAACCACCCGCTGCAGCGAACCGGGCGGTCGTTGTAATTCGAATGCACAAACGATGACACCCATATTTGGCGATGTTTATCCGCGCCGAATCGACAACCGATTCCTGCACGAATTAGCTGGACAGCACAACTTCATAAATCTTGCTGTATGATAAGACGCATTCAAATACGGCGGACAAACCTTATGCTTTTAGTCAAATGTGGATTTGTGCTGTTGCTGGTGAGCGTGGCGGTCAATGCGGCGGCGGTGGATCGCAAAGACGTGGAGGTCAAAAAGATGACCGTCACGATTCAGTCGTTGGGTGGCAGCGTCGAAATCGAACCACTTGCAGTGCAGACCGCGCACGCCGAGGGCGTATTGGCGGATGGCGTGCCGTCGTGGCGGGGGCCTTACCGGCTGCCTGCGGTGGCGTGGGTGTCGGGGGGATACAGGCCCGGATCATTGAAGGTCATCACCGCTGATGCAGCCAAGCAGGTGCTGGTCGAGGGAGTGGATTATCTGCTCGACCCGCAATGGGGGGCACTCGGACGAATTGCGGAAAGCAAATACCCCGCCGATACCAAGTTGGCGTTCGATTATCAGTTCACGCAATCGCGGCTGGATTTAATAGAAGTAGACGCCAGTGGTAAGTTGTCGGTGAAGGTGGGCAAACCGTCGTTAAGATCTCCCCGCTTGCCTGAGGTATCTAAAGGGGCGCATCCGATGGCTGGGGTTTATCTGAGGCATAACATAAACCAACTGACCGACGCCGACATCTTGTTAATCGATCCGGATTACGACGGCGTGCCCCGAGTGTTGAACGCCGATCGGCTTGATCAGATGCGCGCCGATATCGCCGCCGTCAAGCCGATGGTCATCGCATTTCTGGGCGACAGCATCACCGCGATGGGCACGAAAGACCTCGGCGAAAAAGGCAACTTCGTCGATCGCTTTTCGGTCAAGCTTCAGGCGGAGGTGCCCGGGGCGAAGGCCACGCAAACCCCGCGCGACAAAATCATCAAACCCGGCGAACACGAAATCGTGATCGTCAAAGCCGGTGTCGGTGGCGATGACACCCCACGCGGGCTGAAACGTCTGGATAAAGACGTGCTGGCGCATCATCCTAATGTCGTGCTGATCATGTTCGGCGTGAACGACGAGAACGGCAGTAAAGGTAAGAACAGCATTTCGGTCGAGGCGTATCAAAAAAATCTAACCACGATGGTGCAGAAAATCGTCGCCGCCGGCGCGACGCCGGTGTTGATGACCACCAGCATGAAAAACCTGCAATGGTCCGCCACGGTCGGCAATTTACGCGACTACGCCGCCGCCGCTCGCACGGTCGCTAAGGAACAGAATATCGCGTTAATCGACCATTTCGCCGCGTGGGAACAACTGCCCCGCACCGGATACGATTACATGATCTACCTTGATTCGGGCATCAATCATCCCGGCGAACTCGGCCACGAATTGTTCCTCAAAGGTGTCGTCGCCGCACTATTGGGCAAGTAGTCGGAAACTGATCGCAATAAGCGGCACGCGCAATAGCGTGCCCTGCTCATATTGATCGCGATTGATTCCGCACAGTCATTTAGGTTGCCACAGGTCGTCGTACTCACAGACCTGTCCCTATTTTCAGATCCCAGCACAGGTCGGCGACACGTTGTTCACGATGTCCAACAAATCGCAAAAAGATGCGAGTAAAGATAAGGGCCATGCGGGGGTGATGGGCGAGGTGGAATGTGACGAATGTGACAGGAACACCGTGCGCCAAGAGGGCCGTGGCCGGTAGACTTTTGGGTTGCAACCGTACGTCAGATCAGGCGTAAGGATTGTTCACATAAACAGTCAGCTCGATCGACCGGATCGCCAACCGCGTGCCAAATGCTACCGCGGTGCGTGTGCGGCCTGCGCAACGTGTCGCATCGCAAACCCATGAGTCTGAACAGTCGCGTCGATCGATTCGGCGATCGCTTCAAACCTCACGCCGCCAGCTTCGCGCCGACGATCGTACTGTTGAGGGTGGTGAAGGTCGCGCCGTTCAGGTTCAGCACGTTGAAATAGTCTGTGCCGACCTGTTTCTGGTTGTTCCACTCCGACGCGGTCTGGAAGCCGGTGGTGTAACCCGAACCGATGTAGTTTTTGGCGTTTTCGCCGACCCAGCTTGCGGTTTGTCCGCCGATCGACCAGACGTTTCCGTCGATCTCGGTGAATGAACTGAGGTTGTTATCGACCACGCGAATGCCGGCGGCACTGCCTGAACCAATCGTCATGTTCGGCGCGATGTAGAGATTATCCACCAGGCGTAATCCGTCCACGCTGCCGTTGACGCTGATCATGCGTCCGCCGGTGGAGGTGTTGATGCCGGTATTGTTGAAGATCAGTAAATCGACCACGCCTCGGCCGTAGGTTGCGTCGTAACCGTCGACGTTGATGCCGGTGAAGCCGTTGGCTTTAATCACGTTGTTACGGATCGTGATGTGATTGCCGCCGTGATTGACTTCAAGAATGTCGTTGATGAGTTCGTTGCCTTCCAGGATCGCGTAGTGGAAGCGGAACTCAGGGTGTCGCAATCCGTCGGCCTTACCGAGCGGGCCGATCTGGAAGCCGCCATCGAGCTTGTTGTCGGCGAGATAAGCGAACTCGCCCGATTGGATGTTCAACGCGGTTTTGCGGATGTCGTACTGATCGCCTTCGCTATTTCGACGGTTGAGATTGGTAAACTCATTGTCCATAACGAGAATCTTGCTGGTATAGTTGGCTCGCACGATGTGCTCGCGTGTGCTGTTGACGGCTTTGTTACCGATGATGACGATGTGCTGGCCTTCGCTCCAGACCAGATACTTGCGTAATCCAGTCTTTAATGGGGACACGTTATCCTGGAACAAGAAACCGTCGGGACGTTGGTTCAGATTCGCGCCGTATTGCAGATTGAGCAATTCGATTCGGCGGGCGGTGATGTTCGTGCCGTCAGGCTGGAACGCCAGCGGGGTGCCTTTGTCGTTGGTGTCTTTGTTAAAGATCGTGTCAATCGATAAATCTTGCACTGTGACATTCTGCGCCGTGCTCTTATTGCGGAAAAACACGCCGGTGTTGCGCTCGCCGGTCCACATCAGTGTCGGACGATCGCCGATGCCGTAAGCACCAATGACGACGTTGCTACCGTTGATCCACATACCGGCGGTGAGATTGAAGGTGTCGCCGCGCTTGAACAGGATTTCGGTGTTACTGCCGACCAACGAGGCGGCTTTGGCGAAGCTCTTGATGGGGCTGTTGGAGGACAGACCGGTGTTGTTGTCCGAACCATTGGCAGCGACGTATATCACTTTTCGCTGCGCCGCGGTGATGTTAACAGTGATCTGCCCCTTGTCAGTTTTGCCTGCTTTATTGGTGATCGACAGCGTGATTTTGTACGAGCCAGCGGTGTCATAGGTGTGGGCTGCGTTAAAGCCCTTGAGTTTGTTATAGCGTGATCCGGCGTCGCCGAAATCCCATGTGATCTGTGATTCGTGCCAGTCGCCATTGCCCAAAAGGCTGGTCAGCGCATCGACGTGGATGCTGGTTCCCGCAGGCACGGTGGTGCTGATCGCGCTGATCTTGGCATCAGGCGCGGCGGCGTTGGCATTGTTGTCGATGACCGGCGCGGTGCTTCCGCCGTTGTTGCCGGTGGGCGTCGGGGTTGGGGTCGGCGTCGGAGTGGGAGCGGGTTCCGGCGTCGGTTCTGGTGTCGGTTCCGGCGTAGGGGTTGGCGTCGGCTTGGGTTCGGAATTGCCGTCGGTGGATGCCGGTTTCTCCCCGTTATTGTTCGTGGCGGGCGTGCTGCGGATCACATTAAAGGTGATGCCATGGGTCGAGAGCACTTCGCCTGTTTTCTGGACAATCGCGTGCCCGACCAGCGAGTGTGTACCGACGCCAAGATTCAACGTGCGGAATTTCCCTGGCCCGCTGTCACCCGCCAATGCGAGCGGGGCGTTGCTTTCGATGCGGTACATCTTTGTGCCGTCAAAATCGAAGCGGACCGCAGCCTGACCTTCAAGATTGGCTTCGATATTCAACTTGGCAGGCAATTTGCTCAAATCCAGCACGTTGCCCGTTTCTATATTGGTGTAACCCGCAACGCGGTTGCCCGTGGTGGCATCGATCAAGGAGAAGCTGGTCACCTTCGGCGTGGTCGTTTTTGAAGTACTCGCGGGTTTACTTTGAGTTGTGGTTCCCGCAACGGTCATGCTATCGCGACCTTCGCCGCCGATGACGCGATCGGTGCGATCGACGTTCAGCACAGTATCGTTGCCGTGATCTCCCCAGATTTTGTCCGCGCCGGCGCCGCCGTCGATGGTGTCGTTGCCTTCGCCGGCGTAGATGCGGTCGTCGCCGTTGTGGCCGTATATGCGGTCGTTGCCGCCTCGGCCATGAATAATGTCGTTGCCGGCGCCGCCTTCGATGTAATCATTTCCACCGCCACCGATCAAGCGATCATTCCCGGCCTTTCCGTAGATGCCGACGCGCACTTTGATCTTCTCGTCCACTTCAATGTAATCGTCCTTGTCGCCACCGACGATGGTGATGGTTTTTAATCCAGCGAGTTGATGACTTGAGCGATGCCCGTTCAACACGGTCATGACTCTGCCATCCTTAACCTTGACCTGCACGCTGTTCTTACTGTTGGCCAAGCCACTGATCGCTAGATTGCCAGCCTCAAATGAAACTGAGGAAAGCATCTGACGGGTTTCGAGCGTTTCAACAACAGCGCGATCGAGAATGCCAGGGTTGGTAATTTTCATACCTATCTCATCGAACTGCCAGACATGAGAAAAAAGTAAAAAATCCCCTTATCTACCCTGTCACCCCATCTTTTCTCGCCCCTAAGTCCGGTGCAGACGGCGCAATCGGAACTTTTGGTCTGATAATCGTTGCTCATGGCATACTGATACCCTGCGGGCATTCATGAAGGTTGTTGAGAAATCGGCGCGTTTTGTAATCGCCAGATCGTGTCTGGCGTAGGATTTTGCATACAATGCACAGACATGAATCGACTCTCGATATTTCTATTAACAATGTTGATGCTCACGGGGATGGGATTTGCTCAAACCACCACCCCGGCCAGCCAACCGACCACTAATCCCACAAAAGCGGGCAAGGTCGCGATCATTCCGATGGAAGAAGCGATTGACGACTACACCTTTTCCAAACTTGAAAAGCGCATCGCCCAAGCCAAACGCGATCAGGTCGATACGATCATCCTGCAACTTAATACGCCCGGCGGAGCGGTAGGAGCGGCGCTGGATATCACGCGACTGCTTAAAAAAGAATCTGAAAACTTCCACACCGTCGCCTATGTGGATGAAATGGCCTACTCCGCGGGGACGATGATCGCCGTCGCTTGCAATGAAATCGTGATGGGACGCGGTTCGATGATGGGCGATTGTGCGCCAATTATCCCCACTTCAGAAGGATTGGCGGAAATGACCGGGGCAAATCGCGCCAAAATGGAAAGCCCGCTGGTGGCGGAGTTTGAGGATTCTGCCGCCCGTAACGGTTATGACCCGTTGCTGCTGCGATCGTTCGTACAGTATCAAGTCACCGTGTTTGTCGTGGACGGACCTGACAAACAACGGCGATATGTTACCCCCGAAGTAAAAGATCAGTTGCTGAAAGAAGGCTGGAAGATCGCGACTGACATCAAAAACCCGATCGACGACGATCTGACGTTGTTGACGATGAACGACACGGTCGCAAAGCAACTCGGATTGTCGGCCGGATCGTATAAGTCAATCGAAGATTTCATCGCATCCCGTAATTGGGAACTGGTGCAGAATTACCAAATGACCGGCGGAGAATCCTTCGTCGCGTTGCTGAATCACGATTCTTTGCGTGCGTTATTGAGCGTCGTTTTCATGCTGTCGATCTATCTGGCAATTAATAAGCCGGGGACAGGCATCTTTGAAGCGTTGCTGGTGATTTGCGGCGTGATGCTGTTTGGTATCCCGATGATGACCGGCTACGCGACGTGGCTTGAGATATCGTTGATCGTCATTGGTGTGGCGCTGCTGGCGATGGAGATTTTCGTCATCCCGGGCTTCGGTATCGCAGGCATCAGCGGATTGGTGTTGATCGTCGCGGGGTTGGCGTTGACGTTCGTACCCAGTGAAGGCCCGGCACTACCGGGTGGGCCGAGCATCATCCCGCAACTGCCCCAAACGCGGGATGGTCTGAAAGAGGGATTGCTGATTGTGACGGTGGGGATGGTGGTGTCGTTTGCACTATGGGTTTGGTTATCGAAGTTTTTACCGAGGATGCCTTATTTTAATCGGCTAATCCTCACCACGACCGTTGGTAGCACGCCCGAGGCTAACAGCGACCCGACACGCGAAGCGGTCGAATCGACCTGGCCGCACGTTGGTGCGAAAGGTATCGCCTCGACCGACCTAAGACCCGGCGGGATGGGACGATTCTACGACACGATTATCAACGACGAACGCAATGTCGATGTCATCAGCGATCACGGATTCGTCTCCGCAGGATCGGAAATTATTGTGAAAGCAAAAAACGGACGAGAAATCGCCGTGCGGAAAGTTTGAGCGGTTTGCGTTATGGATGCTCATCGGAAAGATAATTTACCACAGAGGCACGGATGCACTGAGCAGAAAATAAAATGCAATACTCGCAGATGACTCAGGTGGCACAGTGAAGCAAATGCATTTTTTCGAATCTGCGTCATCTGCGAAATCTGCGGTTTCAACTCTCCATTCCTCTGTAGCGCATCCCGTTTTGGAAATGTAAGTGACAGTAGTTTGTTTGAATGAATTGATCGAACCATGATTACCTGGCTTGTCATTTGTCTTCTGATTGCCTTGGCGATGTTCATCGCTGAGCTATTCATCCCGTCCGGCGGCTTGCTGGCGATCATCGGCGCGGTCAGTATAACTTCGGCGATCCTAATCTGCTTTGCGATCAACCGTTGGCTGGGTGCCGCGCTGTTGTTGGCAACAATAGTGATCGCGCCTTTTGCGATGTCCGGTGCGATCAAGTTGTGGCAACGAACGCCGATCGGCAGGCGGATGATCCTCACCACAACGGTCGGGGAATTGCCCCGTCCGCATTTGCTTGTTGGATCGACCGGCATGACACTGACGGAAATGCGTCCGATGGGTGAAATCGAAGTCGCGGAAATCCGAGTCGAAGCCCTAAGCGAAATGGCGGCTATCATTCCTGCAGGACGGAAGGTGAAAGTCCTTTCTATCTCCGGCAATGTCGCAACCGTGCGTGAAATGAAAGAAACTGTGTAGTTTATCAAGGAAAGTTTGGAAGGATATTATGAACATGCTTGCTATCGAAAATCAGGATCTGCTCGTCTACGGCGTGATCGCAGTTGCGGTCATCATCGGGCTGATCGTTTTCTTTTTGTTTTTTGGATTTATCAATCTCTACATCCAAGCGTTGGTTTCGGGTGTGCGAGTCGGGTTTCTCGATCTATTCGGCATGTGGCTACGAAAGATCAACCCTAATCTAATCGTCGCCGCACGCATTCAGGCGACCCGCGCGGGATTGGATATCAACCAGCAGGAAATGGAATCGCACGTGCTGGCTGGCGGTAATCTGATGCGCGTGATCACGTCGATGATCGCAGCCAACAAAGCAAATATCGAACTCGGCTGGAAAACCGCCACCGCGATCGATCTGGCCGGTCGTGATATTCTCGATGCGATTCAGACCAGCGTGAATCCAAAAGTCATCGACGTGCCGAACCCGAACCTCGGACGATCGACCATTGATGCGGTCGCGCAAAACGGTATTCAGTTGAAGGTAAAAGCCCGCGTGACCGTCCGAACCAACATTCAGCGGCTGGTCGGCGGGGCGACGGAAGAGACGATCATCGCCCGCGTGGGTGAAGGCATCGTTTCGGCGATCGGCTCGGCTGCCGACCACACCGCCGTGCTGGAAAACCCCGATCACATCTCCAAAGCCGTGCTGGCGAAGGGTTTGGACGCGAACACCGCCTTTACGATTCTTTCGATCGACATCGCCGACGTGGATGTTGGCGACAACATCGGTGCGCGTCTGCAAACCGAGCAGGCCGAGGCGGATAAGAAACGTGCCCAGGCCGAAGCCGAAAAACGTCGTGCGATGGCGGTCGCGCTGGAGCAGGAAATGATTGCCGAGCAATCGAAAAACCGCGCGTTGGTGGTTCTTGCCGAAGCCGAAGTCCCCCGCGCGATGGCCGAGGCGTTTCGATCGGGCAATCTTGGGATCATGGATTACTACAAGATGAAAAACGTGCAGGCCGACACGTCGATGCGCGAAAGCATCGCCAAGCCTGAACAAGGTAAGTAGACGTATTGGATTGTGATGTTAGACAAGGAGAAGCGAAATCTGCGGTTAAAAAACTCTGTGTCTCCGTTTCTCTGTTGTTGATTGTGTTTTATATTATGGATCATCTCCAACACATCCTCGCGGCGTCAGACGACGGCGGCTCGACCGTCAAAATCGTCATCGGCCTGGTCTTTGCCGGTATCTGGGTGATCGCGCAGATTTTGGCATCGGTCGGCAAAAAGAAAGATAAGACGCGTCCGGCTTCCGGCAATCAACCGATCGTGTTACCGCATGAGATGGCTCAGCCGCCAGCGAGCGCGCCGCGACAGCAACCGCCGGTGCAGAAACGCATTGAAACCAAACAACAGCAACGCCTCGAAAAGCAGAACCGTCAGCGGATGCAGCAGCAGCGGATCGACCAACAGCCGCAAATGCCGACGCGATCAAGCACACCATCGCGGCAAAGCCCGCCGCCACCGATCCGCCAGCAACGACAAACAGCACCGTCGATGCGCCCCGCAGTCGCATTGCCCCCCGATTCTCCCATCGCAGCTACAGCATTCGGCACGCGATCGCAGCAGGCGTCACGAACCAACACAGGACCCACGCCCGCGCACCGCCTTCATGCCATCCTGCGTCCGGGTAATATGCAAAAAGAGTTCATCCTCACCGAAATTCTTCAGCCGCCACTTAGTCAGCGACCCGACCGACATGATTCGTAATCGTTTTTTGATCCTGTATAATCGCCCGTGTTGCAATTATTTCACGGGTGAATTGAATGTCGCTAGTTACTGATATCCTGAAACACAACGAACATTTCGTCGAAAGTCGTGAGTATGAGCAATACCGCACGACGATTTTCCCAGACAAAAAACTGGTCATCCTAACCTGCATGGACACGCGGCTGGTCGAACTGCTCCCCCGCGCGATGAATCTCCGTAACGGCGATGCAAAGATTATCAAGAACGCTGGCGCGATCGTCTCCCACCCGTTCGGCAGCGTGATGCGAAGCATTCTGGTTGCGGTCTATGAATTGAATGCCGATGAGGTGATCGTGGTCGGGCACCATGGCTGCGGGATGACGGGTTTGAGCTGCGCGCGAATTCTTGAAAAAATTCGCGCCCGCAATATCCCCGAATCCACACTCGACACACTCCGCCATGCGGGGATTGACCTCGATAAATGGCTAGCGGGATTTGAGGCCGTTGAAATGGGTGTGAAAGAAAGCGTCGATATCGTGCGGAATCATCCGCTATTACCGAAAGATGTCGTGGTGCATGGCATGATCATCCATCCCGAAACCGGCCAGCTCGAATTGCTGGTGGACGGAAGTGCGGCGGCGTAAGTACGGATGAGGGTTGATGCACGCGCTCGTAGCTACGACGTCTGCGGCGCCCATTCGTGTTTTGCGCACGCAGCAATGTGCGACGCGGGGGTCGCAGCTACACGGTCTCGTCTCTTGTGGGCGCGCGATGCACGCGTGAATCGCATGATCGGTTCATTGAACCGTTTCGCGGGTCGCCATCAATTCGATTTCGGTGGATTGCGACAAATCGCGTTCGAGTGATCGGTATCGATCTAAATCGGTAAACCCGACATGCATCGACAGCATCGCATACCCGCTCTCGCACTCACGGCGATCGATGCTCGTATCAATCACCCGCACCTTATGCGACTGCATTTTCGCAATCGTGTCGGGAACAGCGTTGACGCTCCACTTCACTCGGACAATCACCACACGAAATTTCAGTTGTGGGACGATCCGCTCGACATAAGTCAATATCCATAACGCGATGAGAACGATCAACGATGCGAGCATGGTGGTGACGTATAAACCAAGTCCCGCGCTCAAACCCAATGCCGCCACGCACCACAGCGCCGCAGCCGTGGTCAGTCCGCGGATCGAGCCTTTGTTGTGTATGATCGTACCTGCGCCGAGGAATCCGATCCCACCCATCACGCCATACGCGATTCGGCCGGGGTCAACGCTGATTTGTACGCCGTAGGTGTTTTGGCTCGGCCAATGCGTTGTCGCCAGTGAGATCGAAACGATCATCACCAGGCACGACCCGACGCAGACGAGCACATTGGTGCGGAACCCCGCCTGTCGGCCGCGCACTTCGCGTTCGATTCCGATGAGTCCGCCACAAACAACCGCGAGCATCAGGCGAACCAGATGCTCGATCGGCGTACCCAAACCCTGCGCCCAGCCAGCAATCGCCGCGTCAACCACTTGCAATGTCATGGTCTAGAATCATAGCCAAAGTCTATGAAGAAGGTTCAATTATTTGAGGGGAAAATCCGCCGGACCGTTATTCACGATCCGGCGGATGCGTTAAAGTTAAGCCAACCGACGACGACGAC
>JBBQXB010000087.1:0-14671 GCA_038210015.1 Tepidisphaerales bacterium | reverse complement strand
GTCGTCGCAGTTGCAGTAGACAACCTTGTTGCGGAAGGTATTTTCGTCAAACTCAAGGTACGCTTCGACTTCTTTCTGAATGTCGACGTACTGCGTGTAAAACTCATCCTGCTTGGCCGACTTGGCAGCGTGGAGGGAGCGGTTAAGAGGTTCCGCAATCGCTTTGCCGGATGCTTTCGCCTTGCGGGATGCTTTCTTCGCCATACGCGAACAATAAAGACTCGCATGCAAACAGGCAAATACCATCCAGCAGGCTGACTTTGTGCCAATCATACGCCCCGTGCTGGGAAAACGTCGGTCGTATCCGGGAGTATCGTGCACGGCTGCGTAGGCGTAGCCCGCATCCCGGGTGACGCTGCGTCGAGCGATGTGGTGAAGACCGGCGATGCGAACGTGCCTTGCCGGCTGAAAATGCCCGCTTGCCCGCGACGGTGCCAAGGGTGGGCTGAGGTGACGCGATTTCCATATTAGGGCAAAACGCTTATTGTCTGAGCAACGTTGCGTGGCTGGGTTGGTGGCAGGTCAGGAAAAAATGGTGTAGTCTGGTCAATTCGTCGATACATAATTGTTCCTCTGTTCGATCACTGGGTGCGTCTGCTTGTCTGCGGACACAAATCGTCGGGATGTGGCGTGAATAGTCGGAGAATCCGTCAATTATTGCTGATCGCAGCCGCATGTAGCGCGGTGCAGGGCATCGCGCAGGCGCAGGATGCATCTACTACGCCCACCCCGTTGACAGCGATCCCCGAAAGCGATATTGCCCAGCTTCGCCAGACCCTGTTCGATTCTGCGACCAAGCACGACCAGCGTGACGCCGCCGCCGAGCGGTTACTGGTGCGTCCCGGCGACGAGGCGCGTACCGCGATTCGCGACGCGTTGATGGATTTGTCCCAACCGGCAGCCCAGTTGTCTGCCGTTCGCGCGTTATCAGAAATCCCCACCGCAGATCCATCTTTCATCACCCCCCTGTTTGCATTACTCGAACCCGGCGCACGCAAGGAAGTCATCGATGCCGCCGCCATGGCGTTGGGGTCTTACAAGGATAACCCGGACGTGCTCACCCGGCTGCTGAGCATCGCGCGCGACGGTTCGGACATCACCGTGCGACTGGCAGCGATTCGGGCAACGGGAACCTTCGTGGAAAAACGCGTCGGACAGTCGATGCTGAACCTGATGAACCCCACCGCCCAGCCTCAGGCGATCAACCAAGCGGCCAAGGAAGCACTGTCTTATATGGTTGGCATGGACGCCGATGTCACGACAATGGATGACTGGAGCAAGTGGTGGAAGGCGAATCAGGACAAATCCGATCAGCAGTTCAAAGCCGATCTGGTGCAGTCGCGTGCGAATCGGTATGACTTTTCCCGTCAGCAGCTTGATGAATTGCAGACTGAAATTGGTCGGATGCTGCAGGAACAATATCAAAAAGCCGTTGCGGCGCAGCGGCCTGAGGTATTGATTCGTGCGCTTCGCGCGACCCAGCCAGCGATCCGCGCCGCCGGCGCACGCATCGCAGGGAGTGCTGCAGTCGGTGGAGATTTTATCGCTCCACAGGTGAAAGAGCAGATGCGTACACTGATCGGCGACGCCAGCCCGAATGTACGCCGGCAAATCGCGCTGGCATTGGCGCTAATCAACGATGCCGAGGCAATCGTTCCGCTATTGACGCAACTCAAGCAGGAAACCGATTCGTCCGTGCGAGCTGCCATCGCGCAGGCGATCGCACCGATTCGTGATCCGCGTTCGGTCGAACCCTTGCTGACACTATTAAGCGATCCCCGGGTCGAAACCGCCCGGGCTGCGGCATCTGCGCTAAGTGAGCCGGAACTGGGCAGACAATTACAGGCGACCAATCCGGCATTGGCAGATCGTGCAGCGGAGATACTCATGCGCACGCTTCGCCAGCGCACGACCCCGCAAAATGAAAGCGATTTACGATCCGATCTGGCGCGTGCCGTCGGAGCGATGCAAAGCCAGGCGCAAGGCGGCGCGATCGCCAAGTTGTTGCCGTCACCGGCAGAAGTGCCGAAAGTGCGGCGTTCTCTGCTGTGGGCAGCGGGGATGCTGAAACTCCCTGACCTGGCCGACCCGATCGCACAATGTTTGTCTGATCCCGATCCGACCGTCCGACTCGCTGCGATCAAGGCGCTCGGACAGACCGCCAATTCGTTCAACCAGCAGCGACAGCTCGCCGATCTGATTGATCCCGCCCGTGAATCCACCGCCGAAGTACGCGAAGCGGCGTGGAACGTACTCAGCGAACTGTTCAAGCTTGCGCAGGATAATCAGTTGGAACCGTTTGTCATGCGTTTCAAAGCGCCTGAAAAGGCAGACGAAGCCACGAGGCGCGACGCCGCCACGCGCAGGTTAGTGGTCTTGCGGATTCTGCGTGATCGCGCCCGCGGCGCGTCCAAAGCCGATGAATTGGCAGGATACGAACAGCAAATCGGCGACGCTGCGATCGATGCGGGATTCTACGACGAAGCCGTCACGTCGCTTCGCGCGGCGCTTCAAATTGCCGTGCAGCGCAAACAGGGACCGCGTGAGGAGTTCGTTTCCGAAACGCTGATCCGCGCACTGCTGCGCGGCCGCAAGTATTCTGAAGCGGTAAAATTTTTCCAGGAACAGATCAAGAAAGACATGCGCTTTCAAACCGCATTATCTTCTGAGATTCGCCTTGAAGCCGAACGCTTAAACGAATCCAAAGACCTCGGCGCTGCCAAGCAGTTGATCGGTCTGGCGCTGGCTTCCACCCCGCCACTTCAGGACAATCAGCGGCAATTGCTTGAATCGCTTGATCGCAAGATCGACAACCGCACGCGCGAACAAAACCAGATGCGCATGCCTGAATTGCCGGTCAACGCGTCGGCGAACTGACTGCAGGCTGTTCGCGACCCGGCCCGATCAATCCGTCATTTTTGCAGCCACGCAGCAAGTAGATCGATAGCGCTTTGCAGATCGCGTTTGTGGATTGTTTCGGTGACGCTGTGGATGTATCGCGTGGGGATACTGTAGGTCATCGCACGGTAGCCGGGTCCGGCGCGTTGCATCGGCGCGGTGTCGGTTCCGCCACGGGGGAGGACGCTGAGCTGGTACGGGATTTTTGCTTGAATCGCGACTGCTTCGAACTCATCGATTAGCGAGCGGTTGGAGATCGACATCGAATCCATGACCGTGAGTGCGACGCCGTCGCCTTGTTTGGTGACGCGTTCTTCTTCGGGCACGCCGGGGGTATCGCAGCAGAGCGTGGTGTCGATGCCGATGGCGATGTCCGGCTTTTGCGCATACGCCGCCGGGCCTGCGCCACGACAGCCGACTTCCTCCTGTACTGTCGCGACGAAGATCACGTCATACGCCAGTTTTTTTGCTTTGCTTGTCACCTTCCGCAGCGCTTCGATCGCGACAAACCCTGCAACACGGTTATCCATCGCCTTGCCTGATACGCACATACCGATCTCGTCGAATTGCTGAATCAGTGTGACCGGATCGCCGATTCTCACGCGTTTTTTCACCTGCTCTGGGGGCAGGCAGAGATCGACGTAGAATTCGCCGACTTCAGGGATTTTCTTTTTATCCTCGTCTTTGGCGATGTGGATCGGTCGTCCGCCGGGCGTGAGCAAACCGACCAGATCACCGCCTTGACTTGCCTGCACCAATACCCTGCGCGCGAACAGATTCCGCGTATCAAATCCACCCGCATTGTTCAGCCTTAGATAGCCCTTGTCATCAATGTGTTTGACATAAAACCCGATCTCATCGATGTGACACGCCAGCATTACGCGCTTCGCATTTTTTCGCCCGCATTTGATGGTGACAATTAAATTACCCATCGTGTCGGTGACAATCGAGTCGGCAAAGGATTTGCATTCTTTTTCAACCAATGAGCGTACACGTTCTTCCCTGCCGGGGATGCCGGCGACTTCGCTGAGTTGTTTGAGCAGATCGAGATTCATTTTTCGGAACTCCTAATTATTGGACGCTGGGGATTTCCCTAATTACGGCACTTCAGAAGCGGCATTGTACGGTCGATAAGGCTGATAAGGTAACGCTTTATATGCACATTTTGCTTGTTGAACCCGATCGTCCGCAAGCGCTCCGCTTCGAGCAGCAACTCTGCGCCCAGGGACACATCGTTACATGGTCGGCACGCGGGTTTGAAGCACTCGATACCGTACGCAACGAACAAGTTCAGATGGTGGTGGTCGATCAATCGCTCACCGATCTGGAAACGGTTGATTTCGTACGAATCGCACGTAAGCTGTTGCTGGCACAATACATATACATCATGGTACTGGTCGATCATCACGACCAGAATGTGATCAACTCGTTATTGGACGCCGGGGCCGACGACTACATGCTCAAACCGATCAATCCGTTGGAGCTGTCGCTTCGGATTCGTCATGCCGAACGGATCGCATCAATTGATACGCGGGATGATGCGATCATCGCAATGGCAAAACTGGCCGAATCCCGGGACAGCACCACCGGTAGGCACGTCGAGCGTGTGCGTCTATATGCCCGCGAAATTGCGCAGGCGATGTGGGAAATGGGGCATTATTTCGGGCAGATCGATAGTTCATTCGTCGAATTAATCTTTCGGACCGCTGCGTTGCACGATCTGGGAAAGGTCGCGATCCCCGATTCAATCCTTTCCAAACCTGCCAAATTAACCCCCTTTGAGTTTGATGCGATGAAGAAGCACACGTTGATCGGCGCTGAAACGCTTGCAAGCGTGATCACCGAAAGTAACCGCTGCAAATTTTTAGCGATGGGTCGCGAAATCGCATTGTCACATCACGAGCGTTGGGACGGTAGTGGTTATCCTCACGGACTTTCCAAAACGGATATTCCTTTGTCCGCCCGCATTGTTTCGGTGGCCGACGTTTACGATGCGCTGACCAGCACACGATCCTATAAAGAAGCCTACACACACGAGGATTCGCTGCGATTGATCGTCGAAGGCATCGATACGCAATTTGATCCGCTGGTGGTTGAAGCATTTGCCGCGATCGAAAGCACGGTCAATCGTATCCGCCAGCGCGAAAGCGATCCTTCGCCAATCCTCCGCATCGCACCGGCTGCGTGAAATCCACCCGCGTAGGTGTATCATCACCGGCATGGCACAACTGGTCATTACAGCGGTCGGGCCCGATCGATCGGGCATAGTCGGCGAAATCACCTTACATCTGCATCAGGCAGGCGGAAACATCCTCGATTCGCGGATGGTAAACCTGCGCGGACAGTTCTCGTTGATGATCCTGCTTGATATCGCGGAGGAGGCTATGGAAAAGCTGGCTGGGACATTGCCCGAAACCGGCAAGTCGATGGGGCTGACGCTTGCGATCACTCCACAAAGCCCCCAGATCGAACGCACCCAAGGGCTTTCATATCGGCTTAAAACCTATTCCAGTGACCAGCCCGGCATCGTTGCCAAACTGACGGGGTTGCTCCGCAGTTTTAATATCAACATCGAAGAACTGGCAGCCTGGCAGGAAAGCGCCGCGTTTGCCGGCAGCCCGATCTTTCTGTGCGAAATCACGATGACCGTTCCAGCAAACGTTGCAATCAGCACCCTCCGAAGCGAACTGACCAAACTTTGCAACGATTTGAACTGCGATGTCGATATTGAACCGATTGTGTGAAACTTTCCGCGACCCAAGTGCGTATCATTCGCCAATGAAACGAATCGTCCCCATCCTGCTGCTTTTGATGGCGTCGCTGGTTTATGCCCAGCCAACACCCGAACCACGCGCCACGATCACCGCGATTGAACCCGGACAAACCTCAACCGTCACAATTGTGCTTGATATTCCTGATGGGTACCACGCGCAGTCGCATAAGCCGCTATCTGACAATCTGATTCCGTTTGAAGTGTCACTCACACCGAGCACAGGTATTTCAGTCGGCGAGATCGTCTATCCCACCGGCGAAACGAAAAATTATCCCGGCATCGGTTTGATGAGCGTCTACGGCGGTGCAGTCAAAGTCGCAGTGCCGATCACCATCGCTGCCGATGCGCAAATCGATCAACTCTCCCTCAGCGCCGACGTCAGCTATCAAATCTGCAACGACGCGGGCACCTGTTTTGCACCGCAAACTAAAACTGTGAATGTAATCGTCCCAACAACGCCCGGCGCAGGCTTACCCGCCCCGCCGAGCCAAAGCGCTAGCGTTTTACCGCAGCGGGTCGGAATATTTGGATATCAGTTTGATCTGACGAGTATTTGGGTTGTGCTTCCGATCGGGATGGTCGTCGGTTTGCTGTTTAACGTCATGCCCTGCGTGCTACCTGTATTGCCGCTGAAAGCGATGGGGTTTTACGAAGCATCCCAACATGATCGTCGCAGGGCGCTGATGTTCGGATTATTATTCTCAGCCGGGCTTATCGCGATCTTTGTCGGACTAGCAGCCTTTGTTCTGGTTAGCAAAACACTCTTAGGCACGCATTTTCAGTGGGGGCAATGGTTTGCCTATGCGCCATTTGTATGGGGAATGACGATAGTGCTGGTGCTGCTTGGCATCAGCATGCTCGGTGCATTTACGGTGCAGATTCCCAACTCACTATATGGCCTGAATTTTCGCCACGATACGCTGAGCGGCAACTTTCTATGGGGCGCGCTGACAGCGCTTTTATCCACACCCTGTACCGCGCCGATGTTCGCAGGCTTGGTCACGTGGTCGATCGGACAACCGATCGCGATGGGCGTTGCAGCGATGCTAAGCGTGGGCATCGGTATGGCGTTGCCGTACCTGTTTTTGTCGGCGTTTCCTGAACTTGCGCGATCATTCCCACGCACCGGGCCGGCATCAGAATTGGTCAAGCAGGCGATGGCGTTCCCGCTACTGGGTACCGCGGCGTGGCTGGCGGGACCGCGAATCGTTGGCGATCCGCAACACTGGTGGATCGTCGTTGCGGTCGCGATCTGGGGGGCGCTATTCGTAATGATTCGAGCGGCGCAAATCCTTAAATCTTCACTTTCTGTACTCATGACGACGCTGGTTACGGTGTTGGTTGTGGGTGCTGTGCTGGTGGTCGCAATTCGATTTAATGGCATAGGGGACGGGGGCGTTGCCAATAGCTCATCCAACAACGAGTTGTGGCAAAAATACTCCGACCAGTCCCTCACCACCGCCCTGGAAAAAGGGCGACCGGTGATTGTGAAATTCACCGCGTCGTGGTGCGCCAACTGCCAAGTCATCGAAGCGACGGTCTATCGCAATCCGGCAACGCTCAGCCAACTGCGATCGCGAAATGTAATACTCATCAAAGCTGACCTGACCCGCTCCGACGCACCTGGCTGGAAAAAGCTCAACGATCTTGGGTATACCGGCATTCCGCTGACTGCGCTCTATCTCAACGCCACCGACAAACCCATCCTGCTTGATTCGCTTTACACTGAATCGGATCTGCTGGCGAAATTGCCTGCTAAATAATATCAGGGTTCAAAATGTGTCCATTGCGGCGCACATTGACCCGGGCTGGAGATAAATTGTAGACGCTGGGCGTCGTCTGCGAATTGCTGGTAGATCGGCACCTCTTTGCGAAGCCCAAAATCGGTGTAGCACCGCGCCGGGCGAATGGTCAGATCACGTTTCGTGTAAGCAGGATTCGCTTCCCAGCGTAGCTTGCGTTCATGCAGAATCGGAAACCAAGCCAATCCCTTGCGTGCCCGGACTTCCTCATATTCAAAACCGTATTCGCGGTCGCACCAGGCACCAAAACTCATGGACGCATTCGGATCGGCACTGATCGTCGCGTGTGCCCAGCCCGGCGGGACCAACACGCAATCGCCGGGACCGGCTTCAATCGCGAAACATCGCCCCGGATCGTCGGTGGCATATTCCTGCATGTAAATCACCGCTTTCCCCGACCAAATCTCATACAACTCAGGCGGCCGCCAGCCGCTATGCACACTAACCCGATGCACGTGCCCTTGACTGCGCACCGGTTCATCACCCAGCCGCCCCGCCGCATATGTGACGACGCCGAATAGCAACATTCTTTGTTTCAGTTCAGCCATATGCTCGTGCCGTCCGACATCCATGCAGATCGCATAAACCGGATCGGGCCCGGTGCACTGCGGATCGCGCAGACTTTTGCGGATCGCATCCAACGACCGCAATTCTGGCGTCGGGCCAAAACAACCCTCACCAATTATCCAGCCTAGTGGAGCCTGGGTCGGGCGGACGTTCAGTTGCGGATCAAATTTCATGGCAGGGTCCTGACAAAAGCTTTCATGGTGGCGCATTCACCGTGGATCGGACGAATCACATATTCCCCCACCGTCGCCGGCACGATAAAGGTTTCGGCGTAGTGAACCGTAAACGGCGTAAACGCGCCGGAGGGACTTTCAACGACCGCTTCTTCGCCTTTTACGAGATTCAACACATTCACTCCGCCGTTTGTGTTGTGAGTGACGGGTTTACTGAACCAATGCCTGCGTGTTTCGATAAATTCGGCTTCGTGAAGCCCTGTGCGTTCTTCAACCCAGCCGTCGCCGGAGGCGATCTGGGTCGTCTGATTCACCAAATTTTTCATCGTCCAGTCGGTGTCACGACCGTAATTCAGATTCGCCGCCCCATGACGAATATTGATCGGACGTGGCTTGCCGTTCAGATCAAGCCTTTCCCAATCCCAGAGCTTGAACGTGAAGATATAAGGCGTCGCACTGATCTCCAGCACCATCGATTCCTTCCCGCTGCAATGAATCGTTCCCGCGGGAATAAGAAAGTGATCGTGTGTGCGTGCGGGAATTTTGTTGACAAATCGTTCAGCATCCAGGGGCTGATTCGGAGCTGACTGCGCGGTTTGCAACGCCGTGACAAACTCCTTCGGATCAACGCCTGGCTTAAAGCCCAGATATACGCAGGCCCCTTCCCTGGCATCGAGCATGTAATAGCTCTCATCCTGCGTATAGTGCATACCAAAATGTTGTTGGACGTATTCAGTCAGCGGATGCACTTGCAGACTGAGATTACCGCCGTCGATGGTGTCGAGAAAATCGAATCGGATCGGGAATTCTGCGCCGAAACGTCCGTACACCGCCTGGCCGAGCAGTGATTCGGGGTGGTGATGTACGAGGTTGATGCTGGGCAGTTCGATGGTGACATCGCCAAAACGCATCAAAAGCGAATTTTCTTCTGGTACGCAATCGAAGCACCAGGCGTAATTTACGGCGTCCTTCGGCAAGTCGCAGTATTCCTTCATCCATTGCCCGCCCCAGACGCCCGGATCAAAAAACGGCACGACCCGGAACGGCCGGTTGACGCATTGGGCAAGACCATCCCGAACTGCATCAGCGGAGATCAATTTCGGCATGGCGGGATCATGCAAATCGAGAAACAGATCAATGTCGTTCCAGATCGACCGTTTATGTCGATCCGCAACACGCCAATCGACGAAAAACGCCCACTTATATTTTCGCCAAACACCGTCGTCGTGATTGCGTACACCCAGATTGCTGACTTGCTTGCGGCGTTGCCGGAGTTGGATTTCCCATCGCGCTAAATCCGCAAATATGCAGAGATCGCCTTTTAGAATCGCTTGTGCACCGACTCCATACAGAATGACGGGTTGCTCATTTAGCTCATCGTGAAAGTGCTGCACTTTTGCGGGATCAAAAAACGCATCCATCTGCAATCGCGACATGATGCCAAACACCGGATCATCGGTTACCCACGGTTCGACCATCTCGCGGACCGCCTGTTCAGACAACATTAAATCAGCGGTCTGGACGATGCAATGATTGGGGAATGCGGCACGGATCAGTTGCAGCGTCGGTTCGTCGACAGCACCCGGATAGGTATCGATTACGATGCGTTGCTTGTCTGCATATGCGTGTCGAAATGCGCCCGCCACGGCGTCTGCTCCTGTAACGCACAATTCCGGCGCAAACGCGCAATCGACGACGGGGTATTTGTCATAATTTACAGTACGTTTCATAGATATTCCAAGTTTGACTGACACAACACTTCCAGCCCGATCAACGCGGCGTCGTCGCCTAGCAAGGCGGGCACAATTTCAACTGCGTGGGTGGGCGTCCACGCCGTTGCGATGCGCGATTTCAAGCCTTCGATCAACGCCGGCCCCGCGCGAATAATACCGCCACCTACGACTACTTTTTGTGGATCAAAAGCGTGAATCACACTGATCGCCAGTGCACCCCAAATATCGATGCTGCGATCGCGCAATCGCGTCGCCAACGCATCACCACCGGCGGCGGATGTAAAAAGTTGTTGGTAATCCAAATTCCCACGACGCGCTAGATCACTTATTGAGTAGTCAGGGTCTTGCTTTGCCAGTTCGCGAATGTATTTGAGATGCTGCATCGCTTCGTAGCATCCGCGTCCGCCACACCCGCAGGATGGGCCGTTTGGGTCCATCACCAGATGCCCGCACAGGTTGCCGGTTTGTCCAGTCGCGCCGCGCAGCGGACGTCCGCCAAGGATGACGCTGGATCCGATGCCCGTGCCCAGCGTTAACATAACGACATCATCAATTCCAACAGCACTTCCGTGCTTCCATTCGCCCAGCAGTGCTGCGTGTGCGTCATTCTCGATCTTCAGCGGGAGTCCGAATTGATCCCTGCACCATTGATGGATATCGATATTGCAAAGATCGGAAAATTTATCCTGCATCGGCGAAACAACCCGCTGGCGCTTCACATCCACCAGCGTCGGAAAGCTCATCGCAATTTGGGTGCAATCCGCAGTGCAAATCGACGACACAGACTCCGCCAGTCGCGACAACAATTCGCCAACTCCGGATTCGCTGTGCGATGCCAGCGCACCACGCGCAACGACCGATCCGTTCTTCACCCTGCCTAATTTGACGGTTGTGCCGCCTAAATCGATTGCGAGGATACTCATGGTCTGTTTCTCCGCAGTTCAATGCCCATCCGAAACCGGCTGGCGCGATAGTAGCAATTGCAAAACTCAACCGGCTGGTCATCGGCGTCATAGGTTTGGCGTTGTCGTATTAGCACTGGTTCGCCGACATCGCACTGCAGCAATATCGCTTGTTTTTCATCGCACAGTATTGCACCGATCTGCTCCACCGACCGCCGTACGACGACGCAGGCTGTGGCTTCGATCAGTTCATAAAGGGGACGCGCAAAGTCAGAATGAATATCCAGTCCCAACCTAGGGTGCAGGAACGATTCGAACACCACGATCGGCTCAGTCGCATCCCCGCGCACACGACGTAAGAGCAACACTTTTGCAGCCTGCTTTATTCGCATGAATTGCAGCACATCTTTCGTTGTTGCCCCAAACGTTGCCTGCGTTGCGTAATCCTTCACGTGCAGCCCGCGTCGTGTCATCTCAGCCGAGAAACTCGACCATTCCGTCAAGTTGGTGACGACCGGTTCGTGATTCACGAAACTACCGCGATTTTTGTGCCGTCGCACCAACCCCTGCTCGACCAGCCGCGCCATCGCCTGACGAATCGTGTGCCGGCTGACGCGCAATTTTTCCGCCAATTCGATCTCTCGCGGCAGCGCACTATCGCCATCGGCGTAGCGACCGCTGGCGATCAATCGACGTAGCAACTGTTCGACTTGCACATTTTTCGGAACGGCGGAATCGAGATTGATTTCAAGCAATTTCGGCATGTTTCGGTTCAGCCAACCTGTTCGATGACCGGCTTGCCGTTACGACGAAAAACACGCACGCTAAACCCCAACAACTCTATGGCTGCATAATCGTGCCCCGCATCGCTAGGCCAGCAGGCACCAACGCGGAGTTGGGTTTCGCCTGTATTCACCAACCGGTGCGCCGTATCACCCGGAATGAAATGCAACGATCCGGGCTGAACGATCTGCACCCGCGCCTTCCGATCGCGATCCATCAGAATCAATAACCCTGTCCCCGATATCCCCCAGTAATACTCCGCCCGATCCGATTTGGCGTGAAAATGCCCGCGCGTCATTAGATACTCATCGGCGACTGTCCCGGGTTCGAGAATCGAAATGCCGAAAAACAATCCGGCCTCGGTGCCTTCCGCGACCGGAAAATGGGCCTGCACCATGTAAGCAATCGCATCCGGCGAAAACGCTGCGCGGGCGGCATCATCGTGAAAAACGCCTGCCAAATCGACAACTTTCTTTTGTCCAAGAGTAACGCCGCTGCCAGTTAATTCGCCATCGGCAAATATCTGCAGCGGTACGGTCGCAACGACAGGAGAATGGGGGTTCTGCATATGTACGTACATATTAACCAAACCGCACCCATAGGCAAATCCTCAACCTACAGAGTGACGCGTGACGAACTTGCCATCTTGAAATTATTTGCCGATCCACTAATGTGATTTGCGTTACGCAGGCGGCAGATGCCCGTCGCGGGAGAAATCGCGACGAAGGGAAGTCGGTTCAAATCCGACGCGGACGCGCCGCTGTAAGGGACTGATAGTCCCGTGCTCAAGATGCCACTGTCACCATAGGTGATGGGAAGGTGAGTGCGGGAGAAAGCCCCAAGCCAGAAGACCTGCCTGCGTAGGCGATCGTGTGTTGCGATCGCCGCTTGGAGATCGTCCTCGCGATCGGCTGTGTAGCCGTGGGACACCCGAGCATCGACGCACTGGCATGGCATGGATGCTGCCGCGCGGGAATACACTTCCCGCACGCTGCCCCATTCACCCCACCGCACAGACATCGATCCTCAGACCACCCCTACGCACACGCCCGATCCTAGGACGACGAATTTAATCGTCCCTTTCCGCGAATTGAAAGGGAGAATGGGTTTCGTCATGCGTATTTGCACAGTTGTTTTATGTTCCACTCTCGCGATGGCTGCTTCGATCGCTTCAGCGGCCAGCGTCGGCGCTGAAGTCACGCAGTTTTCGCAAGGTATCGCAAGCGGCGTGGTCGCGCCGTACACCAATCCCTCAGGCGCCGTCGGCCTACCCGTGGGCGATACCGGCTACGGCGCGCTAACGCCTTTCAACCCCGCATTTAGCACTTCGCATTTGCTCGGCATTGGCGCCGGAGGGTCAGCAACGATCCGACTCAGCGGGCCAATCCTCATCAATTCCACCGCGAAGCTGGGCGTGTTTGAAAACACCGGGATCGTAGACGTGGACCCGGAAAGCGCATTCGATGGATTTTTTAATTTTACCGCGGGTGGACGAGGTATAGTCGGAAACCCGCCGCGCACATTCGGCGGGGGTATCGCTTCTGTAAGTGTCAGCAGTGATGGGGTTAATTTCGTTCCAGTCACCGCCTTGCCGATCGAATTTAATATCCCATCGACCGCCTACACCGACAACGACATCAATCTCGGACTCGGTACGATCGGCACACAGCCCACCGATTATTTCAAGCCATTTACGGGCACGCTGAGCGACTTCGCAAATCTTCGCTACAACGACCCGGACAGCAATCCGGATATGCTCACGTTACTGGACGGTTCGGCTGGTGGCACTTGGTTGGATCTGAGCAGCATACCGCTGGGAACGGTGAGTTATGTGCGTTTTGATGTACCCGATAACGGACGCCTACTCATTGATGCGGTAACGGCGATTCCTGAGCCGGCGGCACTATCGATGGGTTTGGCATTTACGTTCATCGTGCGTCGACGTCGATAAACGATTTTTATCCAGCGTGTGCGAATCCAACCGTTCGCACACGCTTTTTGTGATCCGTTACTGAAAGGTCGAGATGCAACGTGGATTTTCGCTGGTGGAATTGCTGGTCGTGATGGGCATTATCGCGTTGCTTATCGGGATTCTCATGCCCGTTCTGGGCAAGGCGCGACAGGCGGCGCGGACGGTGCAGTGTTTGAGTAATCTTCGTCAAATGACCATCGCAGCGGAGATGTACGCGCAGAGCAATAACGGTTACTACCCACCGGCACAGTGGAACGATATGCCGGGCGTGAAGCAGGAATGGGATTTTGCACGCGTGAATGGCTTGATCGTGCCGGGCTTGCTCTGGGGTGGGAAGACAACGCTGGCGATCCAGCAATGCCCGAGTTATGACGGACGCAGCAACTCGCCGGGCGATCCGTACACCGGTTACAATTACAACACCAGCTTTATTGGCCGAGGATACCGCGAGGGTTCGCCGGCCAAGCTATCGCAGGTGCGTAAGGCGTCCGAAACGATCATCTTCGGCGACGGCCAGTGGAAACTTGGTGCGAATAAGTACATGCGGTCCCCCCGACCGTCGCCAACCGAAGACCCATGGGCGTGGCGTGAATTCAGTGCCGCTAAAGCGTCGGGCACGCAGGGCTTTCGACACATGGGTTCAACCAACGTTGGATTCTGCGACGGCCATGCCGAATCGCTTCCGATCCCCGCATTCAACAAATCCCGCGCGGATATTGCGAGTGGAACGGGGTTCATCAGCCAAGACAATACACTTTACGATCTGGACTGATGTCAGACCCAGATCCAACCCCACGTGCATTGGTGGAAGGCGTCGATTACTACATCGACGCTGGCCGTTGGGTCTTTACGCGCGACTATCATCTGCGTCGCGGGAGCTGCTGCGACAACGGGTGTCGGCATTGCCCATACGTCAAGCCACAGCCAGATTGCAAAAATGATCCACAATCCACCTTGCCAATGAATGAAACCTGAACCGGATGCGGGTAAGATGCGTAGTTGACATAGCGATTCGAGGGAAACGCACGCACCGCAGGCGCATTCTATAGGTGAATAGTGGCAACCAAC
>JBBQXB010000086.1:0-14689 GCA_038210015.1 Tepidisphaerales bacterium | reverse complement strand
GGGTCGGCCGTCGTTGGGCTTGGGCTTGTCGGCGGTGGCGCGGAACAGAATTTTGTAGGCGCGGTCCTGATCCAAACGCACGTCGGCGAGTTCCTTGCCGTTGCGGTAGACCTTGTCCTCTTTGGCGTTGAAAGCGTAGATGTCGCCTTCACCAAACGCGCCCGAGTGCACGATCTCTGAATTTTCAGAATCAATCAGCCAGATATTGCCGGCGGTGGGCAGTTTGTATTTGCCTTCGCCTTTGACTTCAACGACGGTTTTGGCGCCGCGTGGCATTTCAGGCTTGTCGTCCGTTTTTTCGTCCCGCGTCCGCTGTGCAACAGCAACCGAGAGCGATGCGAGCGTAATCAACCCGACCATCATCATTCGCACGCTGGACATTACAAACCTCTTTTCCTAAGTCACTCGCTGGCGTGCGATCCCGGGGGGGGCTCGCACACCAGCGTGTGCTTCTAAACGGACTTAATCTCTGGCATCGAATAGAAGTCGATAGTTTGACTTCGTGGTCAGTACGGTTGACGTGCTGATCGCCCGACCATCAAGCGAGACGGCTTTATTGTCGGGAGAGACCGTCAGCCGCTGGCCTTTTTCGACGTCCCAGCTATTCACGATGCGATCGTTGGTGGCGTCGTAAAGATACGCCCGCCCGTCATCACTGAATTTGTGAGACAGGTCGTTGCCGCGGCCCTCGGCGACGAGCTTGGCCGAATCCGGCACTCGGTCGGCGCTGTCGCGCCGCTCGACCCGGCTCGAACCGCGATCTTTATCGCGGTCAGAACCGAACAGGCCGCATCCGATGCTTGTCGTTGCAATGACCATCGACACACCACCACACAAAAACGAACGTTTCCAACCTGCCAACATGGGGCACCTCACTTATAAGGAGCGGCACTATTACCGCTCAGCGATGCTAGTACCCGAGTTGGCCTCGCCGGGTTAAATAACACTTAATCAACCATTGGGAGCGTCAGTCCGGCCTGGTCCTGATACTTGCCACCCTTGTCGGCGTACGAAACGGCGCAGACGCGGTCGGCTTTGAGGAACACCATCTGGGCGATGCCCTCGTTGGCGTAAATCTTGGCGGGCAACGGGGTTGTATTGCTGATTTCGATCGTCACCTTCCCGCGCCATTCCGGTTCAAGCGGCGTGACATTGACGATGATCCCGCATCGGGCGTAAGTGCTCTTACCGACGCAGATCGCCAGCACGTCGCGCGGGATGTGAAACACTTCAACCGTTTCACACAGCGCAAAACTGTTTGGCGGGATGATGACGTGATCCTTGCCGGTCGATTTGGTATCAACGGTCACAAACAGGTCGTCGGTGAATTGTTTCGGATCGACCACGGATTGCTGGCCGGTGCGCGAGACGTTGGTGAAGATTTTGAAACAGGTTCCGACGCGGACGTCGTACCCGTAGCTGGATACACCGAAGCTGATCCTGCCATTACGTTTGACGTTTTCCTCGAAGGGTTCGATGTGAACGAGTTCCCGGATTTGTGAGTCACACAAGACGCCCATGATATTTGCTCCACTTAGTCACGTGATTCGCCCGGCCATTCAGATCCGGGTTGTCATCATCGTGACGTGTACAACTTCGATTCCGGACGTAAAGCACCTATCGCTATGGAGATCCCTCTCCCGCGCGGGCTGACACGTCTAACATTCGCAATCATTTTCGCGTTTCAGCCTTGAAACGCGGTCGGTCGGTTCCTCGTCGGGCCTGTCGATGTGAAGGCCGATGCTGATTACCTATCATATCCCAAACATCACCGGTTCGCACTTCAAAAACCGGATTTATTTCCGATTGGCCAATATATACTACATCTGGTGGTAGTCAATCTTTTCTTTACTAAATGTGGCACCGGTGGTGCTAATCTTTTCTTAACTTCCATGCTGACAGGGGGATAAGTATATCGGAATTTTTTTATGTCGCGCAATGAGGCTGTTGTGGACGCAAGTTATCCACCGGTTGAGCACAATGAAGGGGTGGATAAGTTGGGGAGGGATTCTAAGGCGCAAAAAAAGACGCCCGCGAGCGGGCGTGATAAATCGGGGATTTTGCATTCTTCGCACAAGCAGCGCGGGATTAACGGTATCCGTATGATGATGAACGTGGATAGTATCCGCCGAGGTCGTACCAACCGCCGGAGGAGTAGCTTGGATAACCGACCGGACGATACCGATCGACATTTCGCGAAAAGGCAGAATAGTTAACCGCTATGTTGCGGGCCCGGACGGTTGAATCGAGATACGCCTGGCTGACTAGCTTGGCGATCCGCGTTTCTGCAACGCCTCGACGCAGCGAGATCAGGTCTTGATCCATCGCAACCGTTAATGCGTTGGCGCCTCGCAACTCAGACACCCGCTGCGCGGTTTGGGTGTAGTTTTTACGGGCGTTTTGGTAGTTTTCATCGCGCATCAACGCGTCGGTTTCCAAGCGGCGGTTGTCGGAAACGTAATTTAGTTTCAGCTTCGCCATCGCGTGGATGCGGCTTTCGTCGGGTTTGCGATCGTAATGCAAATCCTTGATTTGTTCGGTCAGTTGTGAACGGAGTTGTTCGCTGGCGATGTAGGCGTCGTTCTTGTTTAGGCCAGATAACGCCTGAGCGCGGGCAGATTGCATTGCGTCATAGGCCGCGGCCTCTTCCGAGACGGCTTTGCGGTATTCGGGCTTGGATTCCAGTTCAAGCGAGCGCATTCTCGTGGCGATGTTCAGGTCAGTCAGCAATTGATTGTGTACCCAGCGTGCTTGCACGGCAGCGGCGCGGGCGGGGGGGACGGCGCGGATATCGCCTGCGGGAGAATCGCCTTCTGCGCGCTGATCCCAATACGGGCTGACGATTCGCCCACGTTCACCAGAGGATTCTCGCGATGAATCGGCCTGATCTGTCGAGGGATTTTGAGAGCTACGAACACCAGGAGCACTACCAAGACGTGCAGGTTCAGCCGCCATCAACGTGGCGCTTATTATAACTCCCAATCCGAACGACACATGGTGCAACATCAACAAACCTCCGTAACAACCCCCTATAAATATCATAGACACACTGTCCGATAAAGAGTTTAATTAAATTTCTGGCAAAGCGGACAATAGCTCGTCAGACAAGTCTATATGTGCCTATCGCAATCGCTCCAAACCACCCATTTTAACTTTGGATAGTGCCGCATCAGTCTCCCTAGATCTGAAACGCTGGACGAATCCAAAGCATCCTGCCGATGTTAGCGATAAGGAATGGTCCGCTACTTCTGGAGTTGGTCAATGGGTCGCATCGGATTGGTTTTGATCGTCGGATTGATGATGGTGGGTTGTGAGGCATCTTCGCCGCGCACGATGCGGGAGGATCGACCTGATATTGAAACGATTCAGGACGCGCCCGAACCGCAGATCAATTTTGAAACCTACGTCGCCGCTGGCGATCTTGCGGTCAGCCGCGGACAGCATCTCCGGGCGGCAGAACAGTACGAAAAAGCGATGGCGATCAATCCCAAGGATTCTGGGTTGGTTAAGAAACTCGCGGTCGCCTATTCCAGCGGCGGGCAGACGAATAAGTCGCTGGACACATGGAAGCGCTATCTCACCGCCAGTTACGAATCCGCCGACGCATACGGCAGTCTTGGTTACGCCTATGAATTAGCGGGTAATCCGACCGAAGCCGAGAAAACCTATCGAGCCGGCGTCGCCAAGCATCCCAAAGGCGCACTGGTTCGCATCAACTACGGTTTGATGATGGTGCGCCAAGGCAAAGTCGATCCCGCAGTTGAGCAGATGTCTGCGGTACTTCAGCCGCATGAAGTCAATTACAATATCGCCAGCGTATACGAACAGATGGGCCGCAAGGATTTAGCCCAGTTCTATTACCGCCGCAGCATCGAGTGCAACCCCAATTTCTCCGCCGCCAAGCAGAAATTGGCGTCGGTGGAGTGATACATAGTAAGTTTACCCCAAGTTAGCGATTTCCATGAACTGGGATAAACTTACTAAATATGGGGTCGTGCAAAAAAAATCGCTCTAAAAAAGTAGCACGGGCGTCCCACCCGTGACCCTCACGGGCGAGACGTCCGAGCTACGAAATATCCATCGACATCGCGCGAAATAGCGTACTTTCACGTCTTAATTTTCGGTGTGGATTCGCGTGATTCGGGGATATTTTTTCCTCTGCGGCCTTTTGCGTGGCTGGCGGCTCAGTAGGCCTCCTCAACGCGCGTATTCCACGCTTCTGACTTCGCGCAAAACCGTCACTTTGATCTCGCCGGGGTAGGTGAGGTCTTGTTCGATCTTTTTGCTGATGTCGCGGGCGAGTTTGGCGCTGGAGCGGTCATCTAGCATGCGGGCATCGGCGATCACGCGCACCTCGCGTCCGGCCTGGATCGCGTAGGCTTGTCGCACGCCTTCGAAATTGGTCGCAACCTGCTCCAAGTCTTGTAGACGTTTGATGTAACGTTCGAGTGATTCACGTCTTGCGCCCGGTCGCGAGGCGCTCATCGCGTCGGCGGCCATGATGAGGGGGGTATAGGGTGTGGTTGCTTGGACGTCGCCGTGGTGGCCCCACGTGGCGTTGAGGACGGCTTCGGGTTCGTTGAATTTCTTCAAAAACTCCATCCCGATCAGCGGATGTCCGCCTTCGAGTTCGTGATCCATCGCTTTGCCAATGTCGTGAAGCAATCCGCAGCGACGGGCGAGTTCACCGTCGAGCCCCAATTCGTCGGCCATCATTTGTGCCAGGTACGCCACTTCCAGCGAATGCTTCAGCACGTTCTGGCCGTAACTGGTTCGGAAACTCAGTCGTCCCAGCATCGGCAGGATTGCCCGCGCGAGGTTCGGGTGATGCGCCTCTTGGGCTGCATCTTTGCCCAGTTTGATGAGCGTTTCGTCCATTTCCTTGGTGACAATCGCATGGACTTCCTCGATGCGGGCAGGGTGGATTCTGCCATCCTGTACCAGTCGTTCGAGCGATTGACGGGCGATTTCACGGCGGACCGGATCAAAGCAACTGACGACGACCACGCCTGGCGTATCGTCGATGATGACATCAACGCCGGTGGTTTTTTCAAATGCCCGGATGTTGCGTCCCTCGCGGCCGATGACGCGGCCTTTCATGTCGTCGGACGGGATGTTGACGGCGCTGACGGTGTGATCGGCGGTCTGGTCGGCGGCGTATCGCTGGATCGCGCCGAGGATGATCATCCTCGCCTTTTCCTTGCCTTCTTCCTCAGCTTGGGTGACGAATCGCTGAACGATCTCTCCGACGTCGCTTCGACATTCATCTTCGGTGCGTTTGAAGAGCAGTTCGCGCGCCTGATCCTGGCTAAGTGAAGTGATATTAAGTAGTTGCGTACGTTCCTGCTTGAGGAGTTCGGTGATTTCGTTTTCCTTGTCGGTGATCGACTTGGATTGGCGTTCGATTTTCGTCGCCATCTCGTCGAGGTTACGCTCTTTGTGGTTGAGGGTGTCGAGCTTTTTATCGAGAGTCGTTTCGCGTTTGTCGATGCGCGATTCCTGTTCTTCGAGTTTTCGACGGGCGGCGGCGGATTCCTGTTCGAATTGCTCTTTGACTTTCAAGAGTTTTTGCTGCGCGGCGAGTTCGACCTCGCGGGCTTTATTGTCGGCTTCGAGTTTTGCCTGACGTTTGATCTGTTCGCCTTCGGTTTTGGCTTGGGAAACGACATTTTTGCCGGTCCATTTGAGGAACAGATAGATTCCGATCGCCCCTGCGATAACACCGCCTAGTAAACCGCTGATAATTTGCAACATACAGCCTCCAATTCGGGACAAGCACGCGTATGAACGTGCGACCCGGTTCGATCAGCGGACCGACTTTTTAAGGAGGCTAACAATGACAGGCGCAGCAAAGCGCTACGAATGATCCGAAACGGGATCGTCAACCAGCGGCGGGGGTGGAAGGACAGGCGGCCCGCGTGTGGAATAACGCGATCCAAATCCCGTTGCAGCGGGAACAATGTCGTCCGTTTGGGGTGAAAAAATGCGTCGGGCGGGCTTAATCCGAACGGCAATGCGTTCGGGTTTTTGTGATTCTCTGGTCGCGCGCAACATTAGTAATGCCACCAACGCGAACAGAACCGCAAATGCGGTGGAAATCAGAAAATAAATAACCGGTTCGACGTTCATTTCACTCATTACAACCCCCGCGGTAGTAATGACTTACCCACCGCGGAACCATGCCAAAGTTACCTCAGGTCCCACCAGCGGTCCGCTGACGACTGGCGGGATACTCCGTCGTTATCAGTGTAGCCTTGCTGACACGATCTTTACAAGCACTGAAAATTATCAAAGTAAATAAAAGATCAAATGCAAACCAATCCCACGCAAACCCCGCCCGTTGGGATCATCACATCCCGCATTACCAGCCCGCAACGCGCACAAACTGCGCCTCGATCAAATCGAAACATCCCTTTCTGGCCTAATAACCACGTTGGGAGTGTTTGGCACGGGGGTTGTTAAGACTCCCTTCGGGTTGTCTTGCGCACAAGGAGGTGCCATGAGTGAAAGTGTCCTGAATCTTGGAGAAAAGATCCTACTCGCGTCGCGACTGGCGGCGATTGAGCACGTCCGTCAAGTGATGGATGAGCAAAACGATCGCCAACAGCGTCTCGAACACCTCGCCGAAGCCCCCGCAGATGCCGAGATCGACCAATCGGAGTTGCTCGCCAAGTGGAAGGGTTTCTACACCCGTGCCAGACAGGAGGCAGCATGATTTATGGCATGTACCTATCCGCGACCGGCATGATGACCAACACCCATCAGCAGGATGTGATCGCCAACAATATCGCAAACGCGGATACCAACGGTTTCAAGCGTTCGATGGCGCTCGTGCGATCTCGCGATGTCGAAGCCAAGGCGATGCGGGCCGCCGGACTATCCAATAAACTGCTCGATAACATCGGCGGCGGGCAGTTGCTCTCGCCAACCTACTACGATCTGACGCAAGGCACGATCGAACAAACCGGCAATCCCCTCGATACCGCTATTAGCGGCAAAGGTTTTCTCGCGGTTCGGGATGGGGATAACCAAGTGCGACTCACCCGCGCCGGAACGCTGATGATCGATCCGCAAGGCAAACTCATCACCGCGCAAGGCTATCCCGTTCTGGACAAAGACAAAAAACCGATCGAACTGCCCAACGTCCCGCAGCATGAATTGACGATCGGTAAGGGTGGCGAAATCCGCAGAGGCCAGGAGCAACTCGCCCAACTCGGGTTGTTCGACACCACCAATTCCAATGGCCTGCGTCCGATCGGCGAAAACCTGATGGCGTTGGTTGGCGATGCCCAACTCGTTCCCGGCAAGGGCGAACTGCTCGGCGGGGCGGTCGAAAAATCAAACGTCGAACCCGCCAACGAACTCACGCGACTGATGGAAGTGCAAAGGCTTTTAGAAGCCAATGCGAACATGATCAAATATCAGGATTCGACGCTCGCAAAACTGGTCAATGAAGTCGGAAAAATCGGATAAAAGGAATCGATGAACCGTGACTAGCGTTTTGCATGACCCTCGATCATCAAAACGCATTGCAAGTTCATCGTTAAGCACGCATGGCAATCACCGCACTCAACTCCGCCGCGACGGGCTTACGGGCGTTATCGACGCGCATCGACGTAGTCGCGAACAATCTCGCCAACGCCGATACCACCGCCTTCAAACGCCAACGCGTGAACTTTGAAGACTTGATGTACCTGGCGCAAAAACAACCCGGCGCGCAAAACGCCTCCGGCGAGCTTTCACCCGCGGGCATCTACGTCGGTCTGGGCGTCAAAATCAGCAACACGCAGTTGGATCTCGAACAAGGCTCTCTGGAAAATACCGGACGCCCGTTCGATGTCGGCGTATCGGGACAAGGCTTTTTTAAGGTCAAAGTCGATCCCAGCGTCGGCGACGGAACCGCCTACACGCGAAACGGCAATTTTTTCGTCAATAACAACAACGAACTGGTGCTCGGATTAGGCGATGGGTATCGGCTTGATCCGCCGATCACGATCCCGCCCAACTCGACTGAAATCAACATTAGCCAAGCCGGTACGGTGCAGGTGTTGATCGCAGGGCAGATCGAAAAACAAACCGTGGGCGAAATCAAGCTATTCCAGTTCGTCAACCCCAATGGTCTGAACCTTCTGGGCAGCAGTCTGTATCAGGAAACGGATTCATCCGGCACCTCCAGCGAAACGCGCCCGGGTGAAAATGGGGCGGGACAGTTGCTGCAAGGATTTCTTGAATCCAGCAACGTCGATCCGGTCAAAGAATTAGTCACGCTGATTAAAACCCAACGCGCGTTTGAATTGAATAGTCAGAGCATCCAGACCGCCGATCAGGCGCTGCAAACCATCGGCAACTTGCGTCGCTTCTAAACGTATTCGTCGCCGTGCGATCGGCATGACAAGCATGAGGTATTTGATGCGACATCCCAACTCACACCCCATCACGCAAACCGCATGGTGGATTTTGCTTCTGGCACTGCTGGCGGTCATCGCATCAAGCCGTTTGGCGCACGGGGAGGAAAAATTCACCCGCTTCGACCGCGCTTCGGGAGCGTCGGTCGAGTTGCGACAAGAAGCGACGATCATGGGACAAGAGATACGCTTCCGGCAAATCGTCCGATATGCCGACGCCGACAAGGATGTGTTCGAGCCACTCGCCGACTTGATCGTCGCGCGCATAGGCGACAAGCAGGCCGTGCGATCCATCGCGATCGCCGAGCTGCGAAACCTGCTTCGCGACGCGGGCGTGAATGCTTCGATGATGAACTTCGTCGGATCGACCACGTGCACCATCACCCGCAGCGACGTACAAGTGGCGCAGGGGCAGACCTTTGAGCAATTGGTCGCGACAAAATCGTCAGAAAAAAACGCCAATAACGCATCGGAGAAATCCGCTGTGGTGTTTGCCGGATCGCCGGACACAAAGGCCGCGTCTGCCTCGCACCCAGCCGATATAACCGAATCGCCGGTGCAGACGTTGCAGGCACTTTTGACCGCCGATGTCGCATCACGATTAAGGCTACCCATCGATTCGTTGCAAGTGACCTTCCGCGGCGAAGACGACAAACTCCTGCGCTTGTCCGAACCCCAATTCAGATTCTCCATCGACCCCCAACGCGCCGGAAACCTAGGTGAAGTTTCATGGCAAGTGACCATCAGCAGCGATTCAGGTTCGACTAAGTCGTTCATCCAAGCCCGCGCACAGGCGTGGCAAAACCAACTCGTCGTCAACCGACCGTTAGCGACAAAGCAATTGATCACCGATGGCGACCTGGTTGATCGCCGCACGTTGGTTGACCGGATGACTGATGATCCGCTTCTAACCCGCGAGCAAGTCGTCGGACAACAGGCCGCCCGCGAACTCAAAGCCGGAACCGTGATGACCGGCAGGCTGGTCGACGCCGTTCAACTCGTTCGTCCGGGACAGTTTGTTACGATCGAACACTCCACCGGCGCGGTGAGAGTGAAAATCGTCGCCCGTGCGATCGACGGCGGCTGCTACGGGCAGTCGATCCGAGTAAAGAATGAAACGACTCGTGAGATCATCCGCGTGACCGTCGTCGGCCCGCAGCAGGCGTCGATCAATCCGCCGGATTTATCCGACAAGGGAACAGTCGCGATGGGCGCTCATTAATCGTCCCTAAACGAATGCGTGTGTGCAGTGCAGTGGAGTTGTATATGCAAAAAAAAGTGCTGTTATCCAGTGTGATTTTCGCCATTGCGATGCCGGCGATGTCTGGCTTTGGTGTGGCGCAGCAAGTCGCCGAGCCATCGCCCCGGCAGGTCGCGCCGCCACCTCAGAACGTACTGAACGCGCCGCCGCCGAATATCTCGGAGTTGCTGCGCCGTAACAACGGGTCGATGTTCCGCGCAGCGGTGTCGATGCCGGATGATCCGCGGTTGATCCGCGCCACCGATGTCAGCCCGTTCGCCGTTCCCCCGAGTCGGCCACGCACGTTGCAGAAGCATGATCTGGTCACGATCATCGTGCGCGAGCAAAGCTCGTTCTCAAGCGAAGGCACGACCGACACGAAAAAAGATACCGGCATCGACGCCAAGCTAGAACAGTTCCCCTCGATCAACTTATCCGATTTCGTATTTAAGAACGGCATCGGCACGGTCACGCCGCAGCTTAAATTGTCCGGCCAACGCGATTACAAAGGCGAAGGCTCGGTCGATCGCAAGGACAACTTCACCGCCCGCATCCAGGCCGAGGTGGTGGATGTCAAACCGAACGGCACGCTGGTCGTTCAGGCGCGCAAGCGCATCACGACCGACGAGGAGGAACAGGTTTTCATGCTCAACGGCGTCTGCCGTGTGCAGGATATTCAGCCCGACAACACCGTGCTGAGCACGCAGTTGTTCGATTTGGAATTGCGCAAAACGCATAGCGGCGCCGTGCACGACGCCACCAAGCGCGGCTGGATCCCGCGAGCGATTGATTGGTTGAATCCGTTCTAAGAATCGTCTCTTTTTCCGTTGTCCGCCGAATGTGAGGATCACATGTTGTTTCGGATTTGTATTGCATCGTTGCTGTTAATTTCCACCGTGCAGGCCGCGAGGATCGCGGATGTCACCCGGCTGGGTAATCAGCGCACCAACGTCATTACCGGCTGGGGTTTGGTCTTCGGATTGAAAGGCACCGGCGACGGCGGGAAGTTCTTACCCGCGATGCGTCCGCTGGCCGAGATGCTCAAGCGTTACGGCAACCCGGCGTCGGTGATCGAATTGGGCAACGCCAACAACGTCGCGATCGTCACCCTCACCGCCACCGTTCCCGCCACCGGCGCGCGTGATGGCGACAAGATCGATGTCTACGTCACCAGTATCGGCAGTGCGAACACGTTAAAAGGGGGCAGGTTGTTCGTGACACCGATGGAGTTTCGGTATCAGGACAAGAGTATTCTTGTCGGCTGGTCGCAAGGCGCAGTCAACATTGAAGACACCGCCACGCCCACCGTTGGCGTCATCAAGGGTGGCTGCGTACTGGATGTCGACTTACCCAACGGGCAGGTCGATGTTGGGGGGCAATTGAAGTTAATTATCGACCAACCCAGCGCCACATGGACCATGAGCAGCAGTATCGCCAAGATCATCAATGATTCGGAGGACGGTCAGGCCTGGGCGTGGGCAATCAGCGAGTCGGAGGTCGTCGTCCGCATCCCGCCGGCCGAGCAGGCTCGGCCCGATAGTTTTATTTCGCGCATCCAACGGCTTCCTTTACCGATCATCGCCGCCGAGGCGCGGGTGCTGATTAACGAGCGCACCGGCACGGTCGTGGTGACAGGGGATGTCGAGATCAGCCCGGTGGTGATTAGCCATAAGGGTCTGACAATCAGCACGATTACCCCCGTGCCAGTTCCCAGCCCCGCAAGGCCGATCCAGACCGACAGGGACTTTATCGCGATCGACCCCGCCAACAGCGGCGGGGCGAAGCTGCAGGATTTGATCAACACCCTCGATCAGTTGAAAGTGCCGATCGAAGACCGCATCAACATCCTCAAAGAGCTGCACAAAACCGGCAAGCTGCACGCGAAGTTGATCATTGAATAAGTTTGCGCGTCGTCGTGGCGAGGCATGCGGTGGAGCGCGTCTGCCCATTAGCCGCGGGCGTAAGCCCGCGCGGTTTCGTGTGCGGGAGGTCACACCCCGCGCGCCTTTTTAAGTGGGAGATTGCGACCGTCGGGATTCGGATAATACCGTGATTCCAAGCCGCGCGGGCTATAACCCATTCCACCGGTTGTCTCGACACGATCTACCGGAGTCTCCGCCCCTGCTACCCCTTCAACTTCAAGTTTTTCGCATGAAATGCCAGCGCTGACTGGATATGCGTGTCCCAGTAGTCCCAGTTGTGCAGCCCGGGGGCTTCGGCGTAGGTGTGGGGGACGCCTAGCTTGGTGAGGGCGTCGCTGTAATCGCGGTTTTGTTGGATCAGGAAGTCGTCTTGGCCGCAATCGATGAGGATTTTCGGCAGCTTGCCCTTCTTCTTACAACCCGCTGCCAACGTGATCAAATCATGATCGGTGCCCTTGGGGTTTTTGCCGAAGATCAACCCAAACTCCTTCGACTGCCCCGGTCGCGACTTGGCGATCGGCGCGGATCCGTACATCAAAGCCCCGCTATGCGAGTGGCAGCTTGCAAACAATTCTGGATAGCCCAACCCCAGCCGCAGCGCGCCGTACCCGCCCATCGACAATCCGCCAACGCAACGGGCCGCACGGGACGATTTCAGGTTGTAATGCCGCTCGATCGAGTTGATTAAATCCTGGGTCATGTATGTCGCGTACTGCGGGCCGTTGTCGGCATTGGTGTAGAAGCCGCGAAAACCGTCCGGCATGACGATTGCGATCGGATACTTCTCGGCATAGCTTTCGATCCGCGTGCGGCGAAGCCAGATCGAATAGTCGTCCGACATCCCGTGCAATAGATAAAGCGTGGCGAACGGTGGTTTGGCGTTGTCAGGCAGAATCACAAACGCGCCCACCTGTTTGCCAAGCGTGCGGGACAGAAACCGTAATTCGGATAATGCCATCTGCGACACTATAACCACCTGCGATGCGGTTGCACGGCGGGTGACGGGTCGTACAATCTCGTCCTTCGATGTTCCACTTAATCCCCGGCAGTTTGTCGTGAACCCAGCATCCGATCACCCCATCACCAATCCGGCAACGACGCCTGAGCCTCCGCTTCGCAGGACGATGAGCATCATCACGATCGCGTGGATGTTCGGCGCGGTGTGGATGCACGCATTGGCGGGGGCACCGCTGACGGTATTTGCGACATCGCTCGGATTAAGCGAGTTCCAATTCGGATTGCTCTCGGCGATGCCGTTCGCGGCGGCGCTATTATCTTTGCCCGCCGCGGTGTGGACCGATCGCACCGGCGATCGCAAACGCATCTTCCTCGTCGGATTATATTTCAACCGGTTACTGTGGATCGTGCTGGGCGTCGTCCCGGTCTGGATGATCTGGGCGATGGGCAGCCAATACATGCCGCTTGTCATCGCGGTGTTTCTGGTGCTGACTTTTATCATGCACACCGGACAGGCGATCGGCAGCCCGGCGTGGGTAAGCTGGATGGCGGACATTGTGCCCGGACGCGTGCGCGGAAGATACTTCGCAAGACGCAGGCAATGGGGCATTCTAACCGCAATCCCCGCAGCGTTAATCGCGGGGTGGGTGCTGGATTATTATACAAACACCGGGGCGACGTCCTACACATTGATGGTGGTCTGCTCGGCGATCTTTGTCATCGCGGCGGTGTTCGGGCTGGTGGATATCGGATTATTTCACCTCGTGCCGCACACAACCCAAGCCAAACCGCACACGCCGATTCTGCGGACGTTGCTCGATCCGTTGAAGAACGGGCGGTTCGTTTGGTTCAGCGTCAGCACGGCGATTCTGTGGTTCTCGGTCGCGGGGCAGGGGCAGTTTGTCAATAAATATCTGATCGAACATCTGAAAATCAGTAGTACCCAGACGCAGATGATTGTGCTGGTCACGCCGCTCTTGACGCAACTGATCGTTTTGCCAATCTGGGGACATGCGATTGACCGATTCGGCAAGAAACCGGCGATGATCCTCGCGGTGCTCGGCATCGTGCCCGTCGGAATTGGCTGGGTACTCATGAACAGCGGACAGGCGTGGCTGGGCTATGTTTTGGCGTGCGTCGGGGCGGCGTGGTGGACGGGCGTGGAAGTCGCAAACTTCAACCTCGTACTCGAACTCTCCGGTACACAATCCAACGGAAAATCAGGCGGCAGCGCCTATCTGGCGGTCAATTCGGTCATCATCAACGTCGCGGGCATGATGGGCGGATTGTTTTACGGTGTCGTTGCTGAGAATCTGGTGCATTTTTCGTACGATACCGGGCTGAGCTGGTTACAGCCGTTGTCGTTTTATGAGGTGCTGTTTGCGATCAGCGCGGTCTTGCGCTTCGCTGCGGTGATTCCATTACTGCGGGTGGATGAACCCGAATCCAAACCCGCCGTCGATCTGCTGCGCTTCATGGCCGGCAATCTGTATAACAACGTCGCCGGTGCAGTGCTGCTACCGACCAAGCTGATTCGCCGTGACGAAAACGATGACGACGATTAGATTGTCGACTCAGCAGCACCCCCCAGACACGACACATAAAACCCCCCGTCGCCCGCACTTGGAGTAAAACGGATCGCTTCAATTGCGCTCTTCAACGCGTTGGAGAAATCTGAAGATAAAATGCGCTCATACGTGCATCTCGCGAGGTTTTGAGAATGCGCCTAGTCAAACGCCAGTCGATTCGCTAATATCACTCCCCGCCGGAGAGATGGCCGAGCGGCTGAAGGCAACGCTTTGCTAAAGCGTCATACGGGTCACACCGTATCCGGGGTTCGAATCCCCGTCTCTCCGCTTGACGAGACATCAAGCACTTCAACGAGATTGTTGAAGGGCTTTCTCGTTGATATACAAAGACTTACGCCCGTCAGGACGAAGTTCAAACAGACCAAATTTAGCAAACGACGCTTTACGGCAAAATCTGCCGTAACCCATTTCTGTTGCAGGCTTTGAAACCCGCAACGCCAAATCCGCGTTCTCGTCCTTTTTCCTGTCCGTGGCTTCGAGCTGGAGCGTCAGTTTCGCCACACGGTCGCGCAGTTCAAGGTTTTTCGCCGCGAACGCCTGATCGTCTACCGTGCCCGCCAGATGGACGTTCAGCAA
>JBBQXB010000085.1:0-14821 GCA_038210015.1 Tepidisphaerales bacterium | reverse complement strand
TCGTGCAGCAGCGTGCGGGCGATGCTGAGCCGCTGCTTCATCCCGCGGCTAAGGCCATCGACGGGGGCGTCGTGCTTGTAGGACAGATCGGTTAGTTCCAGCACATCGCCGACGACTTTCACCCGCGCCGCTCCGTTGATGTTGTAAGCGGCGGCGAAGAACTCCAGGTATTCCTGCACGAGCATGTCTTCGTACGCACCGAAGTAATCGGGGACGTAGCCGATCAGCGGGCGAATCTGTCGGGATTGGTAGCCGACGACGAAATCGCAGACGCGGGCCTCGCCCCAGGTGGGTTGGAGGAGCGTGGCGAGGATTTTGATGGTGGTGGTTTTGCCGGCGCCGTTGGGGCCGATGAAGCCGAAGCAGTCGCCTTCCTGGATTTCGAGATTCAGGTTCGCCAGCGCCAGCAGATTGCCGTAGCGTTTCGTGAGGTTGACGGTCTTGATTACAGCGGCCATGGGGTTCCTGTATTGATCTTACCTCCCCTTGAGGGAGGGGTTGGGGGAGGGGTGTGATGCCGAGCAAGATTGCTTTGAAAATACAGTGTGCTAAGGCTTGCAAACGAAATCACCTGTGAGAGGTTGCCGGGATCTTCGATCATCCCCGCGCGACCCAAGCCACCCCCCACCCCGGTCCTCCCCCTCAAGGGGGGAGGGAGAATCTGCGCGAGGTTGACACGATCTTCGATCATCCCATCGCGATCGAAGCTACCCTCCGCCCCAGCCCTGCCTCTTAAGGGGGGAGGGAGAGAAGATGCGGGTTGCGTGGCGGGGGCGGCTTTTAGTTTGGACCGATCCAGCGGAAGCACAAACTGCCAGAAGTTCGTGCCGGTGCCTTCGGGTTTTGTCCCTTCGACAGTCAACGGCAGCGGGAGTTGATCGTTATGACTTTGTGCGATGATCAACAACCCGCCGGCGGCGACGATCTGCGACATATCCCAATCGCGAACGCCACGTCGGAGGATGTCGGCGCGATCGGGGCCGTTGGCACTCATTTCGTTTCGCATCGGGGCGAGCCGCGTGTAGAGGCTGGCGATGATGAAGGATTGGCGATAGCCGATGTTGGAATCGTTCCACCGCCAGGAGTCGGGCCCGAAGTTGGTCATTGAGGTGCGGAATCGGCGGTAAATCCAGCGTTCGGCGTCGCGGAGTTGGCCGAACGATCCTTTGTCGCGATCCAACGGCAATGCACCGTCTTGACTATCCAGCCCGCGATCGGCGGCGGCGACGGTTTTTTCAAGATCGATCGTCTGTCCGTTCGGCCAGACACGTTGGTACAACACATAGTCCCGCATCCCGTTTGAAGTCGGATAGCTGAACACCATCAGCACGTTTGATAAATCGCGGCCGGTGTTGTTTGACAGATTACCTGCGATCAGATTTTTGTTTTCATCCAGCAGCCGTGCCACACCGGTGACGCGGCCGGGTGCAGTGCCTGTCCACGCTGCCTGTAATTTTTTCAACGTGGATCGAAACGGCACTTCAATCGTCACCTGTTCGCCCATGTCGTCGTTGGTGATTGGAATGACATACCGGCTATCGCGGGTGTTGATCGAACTGGGTGCGAATCGCGGATCAACCGCCAGCGGGGTGATGACGGATGGGCCGCCGGTGTCGTGTTCGGTGAGGGTGATTTGGGTATCGGATCGATCTTGCGGCAGATAGATGCCCATGCGTGATCGCACGGCAGCGGGTTCGCCGCCATCGGATTTGACGCGGATCAACGATACATGCCGAATCTGTGCGTTGCCGCGCAGGACCAGTTGCGCCAGCGCGACGGTTAGCAATGTCGCCAAGACTGCGGTTGCGCCGTAGATAAACCAACTCCAATGCGCCTTTTTCTTCGCCGCCAATAATAGATAGGCACCCGGTCCGGCGATGATCCAGTAACCGATGAAAAACAGGAATGCCAGCGAAAGCAGCGCGACGGTCTTGTTATCCAAATCGAGTTTATCGACGTATGACGCGCCGATGTCTTGAATGCCGGTGGATGCCCACATTTTGCGGAAATCATCCACGCCGCCGGAATTATCGCGTCGGCGAGGCGGGGGGAGGGCGGCGTAGTCGTAGGTGTTCACGCCGGTTCGCCCGCCGGTCGGCCAATCAAAGACATGCGCCCAAAAGTTAGGCCAGCCCCAGATGATGTCGCGAACGCCCGGATCGGTCACATCCTGCGCCACCCACACCACCATGCCCATGCCGTAAACGTGTCGTGCGATGTAAGGCGATTGCGTTCCGTCAGGCCAACTGATCCAGTCGCCAACCACGGCATTCGCAAAGGCCTCGGCTCGAGCGATCCGAAACGGGCCTTTTGTCGCACGAAGCGGATCGATTTTTTTGTCAGTCTGCGGATCAATCGCACTCGGCAAATCCTTGTGCATGATCGTGCGCAGGGGTTCGAGTGAGTCGGTGGTTTCTATGGATTGAACGCGAACGGGCAGAAAATCATCCAGTCTTGCCATTCGCGCTTTTTCAGAGTTCTGCAATACGACCAGCGTTCCGCCGCCGCGCACGTATTGGCGCAAGGCGCGGAACTGTGTTGCATCGAGTTTGTCGATCTCGGAATCAGTCCAGACGACCGCATCCACCATGTCATAACCGAGCACATTGTCGGGCATATGACGCGTATCGACGGCAGCGAAAACAACATTTTCTGCCAATCCCGACACGCGCTTGATGTTCTGCACGATGGCAGGATCAAACTCAACGGTATTGGGGCGTCGACCAGCGGTGAGGATCAATTTATCGCCGGGACGTTGATCGCTGGCGTCGAGCACGATCGGTGTGCTGCCTGAGACGTTGATTTGAACGATCCGCTTGCTGCCGTCCGGCGTCGCAAGATAGACGCGCAGGCGTTTGGGCAGGTCCTGTATCGCTCCGCTAAGCGCGGTAGGCAGGCCGTTATCGATTGATTCGGGTTTGAAGTAGGTCCAGAATGGGTTTTGCGATCCCGGATTGACGGTGACCGGGCGTGCGTAGATGACGTCGTCGCCGTCGATGTCGTGCTGGACGACCTGGAGCTGGTAATCTTCCGGGCCGGCAGAATCGCTGGTGATCTGAACTAACAGCGGCACCCAGCAATCGGCGCGGATCTGCGATTCAAAGCCGATTGAATCGACTTTCCCGATCACACCCGCGAGCGTGATGGTCGTAAGTAGAAGGTGAATGAACCCCGCGAGGAACAACCTCATCATCACGTGTTATGTAACCCGATGCGTCGCATTGCGTCAATTCGTCGGCACATGAATCCACACGCGTTTAGCGCAGACGCTTGGTTTACATGATGCAGTCCTCTGCATAACCCCGCGCCACCCCACATGCCAGCCTGAGGTACTCCGAAGGGTCTGGTTGGAATGTCAAAAAATACCCCTCCATTTGCGAGCGAAGTAGATGCTTCCGAGTCGCTCAGCATGACAAGGATAATGGGGTGAGATTGATCACTCGGCCCTAGGGTCTGTTACGAAAGACGTGCCGCAACGACCATTTCATCACGTCATTTTGATGAGGAATAATGGATCGTCGATCAATTTGACGCCGGTGACGACGGTTAATTTGCTCGCACCGTTGTGCACGCCGTAGCCAGTGTTGTAGCCGATGATTCCGCCGGAGATGAGCGTGGTGTTGGTTTGAACGAGTCGGAATCCGTCGCCACCGTTAGCGAGTTTTTTCGTGCCGGTGACATCAACGCCGACGTAGTTGTTGAAAAACTTATTGTTTGAGCCTTGATAGACGCTAACGCCGTTTTGTTTATTGCCGGAGATGATGTTTCGTTCGCCGATGCCGGTTCCGCCGATGATGTTGTCTTTGGCCCCGTTGGTGACTTCGATTCCGCGCCAGAGGTTTGCGATCGCGATCTTGCCGGTTTTGTCGGTCCCGATGTAGTTGCCAGTCACTTTCGTTCCGCTGGCGGTGCTCAGCCACAATACAAGCCCGGTTTTTCCGTTACCGGAAATGACGTTGTTTTGAACGGTGTTATTGGGTTGGCTGATCTCAACGCCGTACGCGACATTGCCGAGCGCTTTATCGCCTGTTTTATTCGTGCCGATGTAGTTGCCGACGATCTTGTTGTTCCGCGATCCGGATTTATTGACGACAATGCCGTTCGATTTATTACCTGAGATGACGTTTCGTTGTGTGTCGGCGGTTCCGCCGATGGTGTTGCTGGCCGATGCGTTGATTGCGATGCCGGTTGAAATATTTCCGACGGATTTTTCGCCGGTGTAATCCGTGCCGATGTAGTTGCCGTAAGCGAAATTACCGTACGACGCTGCCGACCAGAACTGCAGGCCGCTTGATCCGTTGCCGCTGATGACGTTCTTTTCAATTTTGTTTGCAGAGGTGCTGACGACGATCCCCTTCGCACCGTTTTTCGCAGCCACCGTGCCGGTCTTGTCTAGGCCGATCCAGTTACCGGTGATCGTGTTGCCGCCTTTGTTGACCAGAATCATCCCGTTACCGCTGAAGCGATTGATGATGAGTCCTTTGACAGTGGAGTTGCCGCCACCAACGCGAATGCCGTCGCCGGAGGTTTTATCGCCTCGGATTTCGATCAGCGGTTTGCCGGCATAGCCCGATTGGGTCGTTCCATCGAGCGTGACAGCGTATTTGATGAACGGCAGTGCGGAGGTCGGCTGAATGGTCTTTGCGCCCGACCCGATTTTGAATTGGATGAGGTCGGTATCGGAACTTTTATTTGCCTTTGTCAACGCATCCCGCAGCGATCCCGTACCAGAATCGGCAACGGTTGTGACTGCAAAAGTCGCCATCAGTCGGCGTTCTTCAACCGCTTCCATCATTGGCGTGATCGCCGATTTACGGCTTATGCGGTTATTCCTCGTCACGGCGATTTGGGCAAGTCTAGAGTTCGACATATAGGCTTGACGTACAATTCGATGGAAGCAAACGGGGAAAATAATTCCGAAAAATTGGATTCGGCGGTTTGTGAATTTGTAACGGCTATAACGGTACGCGCGTCAAAAGCGTTGACGGATAACGTACGTTTTCATAAGAAGTTATGGAGAAATTCATGTCTTACACGAACATTATCGGACCCTGCGAACCCACGCAGGTGTAACAATTCACTACAGTAAATAGCGATTTTCGGGCAATCCGAGATGAAGCACTATTTATTGCTTGCCAAGCCTATCCGACTTCGCCTATACACGATTGGGATAGTCAGTTATCCCCACCAAGCGCTTTGGGCGCGCATTGATGTGCGTCCGCATGATTGTTCGATTTTGTTTTTATTCACGGAGGCCGTGCCATGCCAGATAACGAATTAAATAGTAATCACTCTCCCGCAAAAAAATACGTCCAGACTGTCGCAATGTTAGGTAGCTACACCCCGCGTCAATGCGGGATCGCCACTTTCACAAATGACTTGCGACAGGCAATCAGCGGCGTGATCGGCGACGGGGCGGGTGTCATCGCGATGGATGATGACGTCGAGCGATACGCCTATCCCCCCGAAGTGCGTTATCAGATCAATCAACAACGCGTCAGCGATTACATCACCGCTGCCGAGATGTTGAACAACGAGCAGATCGACGCTGCGATCATCCAGCACGAATACGGCATCTTCGGCGGGCGCGACGGATCGCACGTACTCGCCTTCGCAAAACGATTGCGCATGCCACTGATCGCCACCCTCCATACCGTATTGACAGAACCGTCGCCTTCCCAGCGGTCAACGCTGCGCGAACTGATCCGCGTCTGCGACCGGGTTGTCGTCATGAGCCAGAAAGCACAGGATATTCTCACCGACATATGGAGTGTGCCACGTCAGAAGATCGCATTTATCCCGCATGGCGTGCCTGATGTGCCATTTGTCGATCCGCATTACTATGCCGAACACTTCAACACGGTAGGCCGCAAAGTATTGCTGACCTTCGGCCTGCTTGGTCCGGGCAAAGGTATCGAAACCGCGTTGCGCGCGATGCCGAAAATTGTCGCGAAACATCCTGATGTGCTTTACATCATCCTCGGCGCGACACATCCGCACATCATTCGTAATGAAGGCAATAAGTATCGTGAATCGCTTGAGAATATGGTGCGCGAATTGGGATTGGAAAATCACGTTCGATTCGATAACCGCTACGTCAGCACGCCGGATTTAATCAAATATCTGACCGTGACCGACATCTACGTGATTCCATATCCGAACGCGGCGCAGATCACCTCCGGCACGTTGGCGTATGCTTGCGGGGCGGGTAAAGCGGTGGTCAGCACACCATTCTGGCACGCAGAAGAGTTGCTCGCCGACGGCAGGGGACTTTTCTTCCCGTTTAATGATTCCGATGCACTGGCGACGCAAGCGTTGCAATTGTTGGATAATGAAGACCAGCGTCATGCGATGCGTCGTGCCGCCTACCAGCATAGTCGACCGATGGCGTGGAAAAGCGTCGCAGAATCCTATCTGGATGTCATTGCAGATGCGATTCGCTCGCGCACCGATGGCCGATCCAGCATCTCGCTGATTCGCAACGCCGATTCGCCCACCGCCTCGGCCAAGGTCGATATGGCGCATCTGAAACGCATGAGCGACGGCGTCGGCATTTTTCAACACGCCATCGGCGCAACGCCCGATCGTCGTCACGGATACTGCACCGATGACAACGCCCGCGCCTTGATCGCAGCGTTGATGCACACGCGTCAGACGAGCGATGCATCACTTTTGGCGATGTCGGATCGGTATTTATCCTTCCTGCACCATGCATTGAATGAACACACGGGACGATTTAGAAACTTCATGAGCTTTTCGCGTAACTGGCTTGAAGAACAAGGCAGCGAAGACAGTCACGGGCGCGCCGTCTGGTCGCTTGGCGTGGCGGTACGTTGGGCGGGCAATGATTCCATGCGCGCCATCGCTTCGCGGCTGTTGATTGCATCAATGTCGGCGGTTCAATCCTTTACATCCCCGCGATCGTGGGCTTTTACGATCATCGGGCTTGAACACTATCTCCAACACTATTCTGGCGATACGCGCGTTGTTCGCATTCGCGACATGCTCACCGCCCGTTTATACGAAGCCTTCCGCGGCAATAGCGCGCCCGATTGGCCATGGCTTGAGAATGTGGTGACGTATGACAACGCGAAATTGCCTCACGCGCTGCTACTGGCCGGTCACGCGATGGAAAGAACTGAAATTGTTTCTCAAGCGTTGCAGTCATTGGAATGGTTGGTTCAGTTGCAAGTGGATGAAAACGGCACAGTGAGCCTGATCGGCAATCTCGGATGGTTGAAACGCGACGGAACGCGTGCGCGCTTCGACCAACAGCCGGTCGAAGCGATGGCGCTGGTTGAAGCGTGCGTCGATGCTTTCCGCATCACCACCGACCCGAAATGGCTTGAACACGCCAAGACGATTTTAGGCTGGTTTACTAACGGGAATGAGCTGGGCGTGTGTCTTGTCGATCACGAAACCGGCGGTTGCGCCGACGGGTTGCACATCGCGGGTCCGAGCTTGAATCAGGGCGCCGAAAGCACTCTCGCATGGTTGATTGCCGCGTTGACGTTGGCTGGCATCGAACAAGAACAAGCCGCTGAAGCCGAAGCCACCGAAACGAACGGTGCGCGCCTCGGCGGGTTGCCGGTCCGTGTGTCCCGATCCATTGAAACCATCGATTCCGGTGATTAATTTCTGAAAAAGAGGTTTTATCTTCTCACGAAAACGGGTAGGTATGTGTAGCGGAAGCAGGGAACGCGACCGCGCACATCACGCAGTCCAATAAGTGGGCTGCGTGGAAAGATATCAAGGAAGACCAGGTTCATCGTGAGAAGATTACCCGTACACCTGACCAGCGACGATCGCCGCGTGATTACGCGCCCTTTTTTGCTGGGCGTAAACCGCGTGCGGTCATTGATGGATCGCATTTGTAAGATTCCTGAAGACCAGATCGAAGGATTGCTGCGTTCTGTCGAACATTCCTACGCAGACCGTCATCCCAAACTTGCATTCGTTTTCCATGAAAATTACGAAAACGGCGCCAGCATGATCGGTTGGAATGCCAAGTGGTCCGCACAGCGCCGCCTGCTGGCAGGGGCCTATATGACGATGGAGTATTCCATCGACTCTGCTGCCCTATTTAATCCGTCGATCGTACCTCATCCCGATCAAACCGGCGTCGAACTCGGCGGGTTGCGCTTCATCATGAGCCTGCGCGCCACCGGCGAGGGGCATGTCAGTTCGATCGCGTTTCGGACTGGCATTATCACCCCCGACGACCAGGTGAACCTCGATCCGATGCCTGCCAAATTGCACCGCTCGCGAATCGCACCGGATCGTCGTTATCTCAAGCATCTGATGATCCGCAAATTGCGAGAAATGGGGATTGGAACGAATGGATTGATCGAGAAGGCGTTCAATCAGTTGGGGGATTCATTTTCATTAGCTGAGTTGACCCGTGTGGTTGACCCCAAGCGCAGCAACGGCAATCGGGATGCGAGTGAGCAGGAAAATCTCAAATCCCTGCTTTGGCTAGCGCAATCCAATTTCCACATCGACCTGGATCCGAACGCCACCTTGCAGGAACTGGTTGTTTTCCCGATGAGCGAAGAGCAGTCAAACGGCTTGGAAGACCTTCGACTGACGCATTTTGTCGATGACGACGGAACCGTAATTTATCACGGCACCTACACCGCGTATAACGGCGTGCGAACCCTGCCGATGTTGTTGCACACAACCGATTTCAAGCGCATCGAGTTTGCGTCATTAAACGGAAATGCTGTCTTGAATAAAGGCATGGCGCTATTCCCCCGCAAAATCGATGGCAATTATGTGATGTGCTCGCGGATCGACGGGGAAAATCTCTTTATTTCCAAGTCCAATTCGGTGCATTTCTGGGAAACGGCTGAAAAATTGATCGCCCCGCGTTTACCGTGGGAATTGATGCAGATCGGCAACTGTGGCGCGCCGATCGAAACCGAAAAAGGCTGGATTTTGCTAACCCATGGCGTCGGACCAATGCGCACCTATGCGATCGGCGCAATGCTGTTGGACCTGAAAAACCCTCTCAAAATCATCGGCCATCTCAAAGAACCGATCATCACCCCGCATGGCGAAGACCGCGAAGGATATGTCCCTAACGTCGTCTATACCTGCGGTGCGCTGGCGCATCGAGGCGATCTATACATCCCGTTTGCGATGGCGGACAAAAGTACCAGTTTTATTGTTATTCCTACGGTCGATCTGGTTAGTCAGCTGCTGGATTCGCCATTGGAATGAGGAAATATCGCACGTGCGCAGTGGCCAGGGGGGCGAAAAGAGTTGTAAACCTGTGAAAAATCGCGGGTTTTTAACGATTTTCAATCCTGATGTGCGGATGATTGACATTGTGTTCGGTCGATTTACAATGCTTCGCCCTAACGCTCGCGGTGCGCGCCGCAGCGTTGTTCGTTTACGGACAACGCACAATGGCGGAAACGGGTTTAGGTAGTGCTGGTGTAGCTCAGTGGTAGAGCGCGTCCTTGGTAAGGACGAGGTCAAGAGTTCAACCCTCTTCACCAGCTTGCGAACAAGGATTTTCGATTGCCGATTTTCGATTTGCGATAGGACTACGTTGCCGTGGGGCACGGGTCGCAAATCTGAAAAATCGCAAGTCGCAAATCGTAAATCGAAAATTGTATTTGGAGGTCTGTTATGGCAAAGGGTGTATTCGAACGTAAAAAACCGCATGTCAACGTCGGCACGATTGGTCACATCGATCACGGCAAGACGACCCTGACCGCTGCGCTAAGTGCCCGATCGGCCGCCAAGTTCGGCACGACCGGCAAGGACTATAAGGATATCGCCAAAGGCGGTATCGACCGCGACGCGACCAAAACGGTCACGATCGCTGCGGCTCACGTGGAGTACGAGTCTGAAACTCGTCACTATGCCCACGTCGATTGCCCCGGCCACGCGGATTACATCAAGAACATGATCACCGGTGCCGCCCAGATGGACGGCGCGATCCTGGTCGTGTCCGCCGCTGACGGCCCGATGCCCCAGACCCGCGAGCACATCCTGCTTGCCCGTCAGGTCGGCGTGCCGAAAATCGTTGTGTTCCTCAACAAAATCGACCTTGTCGACGATGCCGAACTGCTCGATCTCGTCGAAATGGAAGTCCGCGAATTGCTCACCAAGTACGGCTTCCCCGGCGATGACACCCCGATCATCAAAGGTTCGTCCAAGCCCGCGTTGGACAGCCCCACCGATGACAAAGCCAACGCGCCCATCGATGAGCTCGTCAAGGCGCTGGACGAATACGTCCCGATGCCCGAACGCGAAATCGACAAGCCCTTCCTTATGCCGATCGAAGACGTCTTCTCGATCAAAGGGCGCGGCACCGTCGTCACCGGTCGTATCGAACGCGGCCAGGTCAAGATGGGTGACACCATCGAAATCATCGGCTTCGGCAACAACAAGACCTCGGTCGTCACTGGTATTGAACAGTTCAATAAGACGATGGATGTCGGTATCGCAGGCGACAACGCCGGCGTGCTGCTCCGTGGTATCGAAAAAGACGACGTCGAACGCGGCCAGGTGCTCGCGGCGGGTAAGTCGATCACCCCGCACAAAAAGTTCACCGGCGAAGTGTATATTCTGACCAAGGAAGAAGGCGGTCGCTCGACCCCATTCTTCTCCGGTTATCGCCCGCAGTTCTACTTCCGAACCACCGACGTGACCGGTTCAACCAAGCTGCTCGGCGGCGCAGAAATGTGCATGCCCGGCGACAACGTGTCGATCGAAGTCGAACTCCAAGCCCCGATCGCGATGGAAGAAAAACTCCGCTTCGCGATCCGAGAAGGCGGCAAAACCGTCGGTTCGGGCGTTGTGGTGAAGATTCTGGAATAGTTTCTAAGTAGAAGTTGATTGTTAAATAGTTGATAGTTGATAGTGATGCCTGGGTATTGCACCCCCATCAACTATCAACTATCGACTATCAACTGGATGTAACCAATGGCCAAAGAAAATCGCGAAATGGTGTGGCTGCAATGCACCGAAACCGGCGCTCTGAATTATCGAACTCAGATCAAAGTTGCCGGTGGCGTGCAAAAGGTGGAGATCATGAAGTTCCACCCGAAATTGCGCAAGCACACCTTGCATAAGGTGAAACGTAAATGAGTGGGTAGTGTTCGGTGCGTTGCGGTCAGTTTGCTGGCTGTTGACCCACTTGCCACTAGTCACTTGAGCGATACGCCGATAGCTCAATTGGCAGAGCAGCCGTCTCCAAAGCGGCAGGTTGCAGGTTCGACTCCTGCTCGGCGTGTTCAAGTTTGGAGCGTGTGTGTCGTCAGCCATCCTGAAAAACGGTAGCAAAATGGAAGATCAGGAATCACCCGACGAGTCCCCGGAGCGACCAATCGCTGCGCGAACTCAAAAGGGCGGCTTCTTCTCCGTCTATAAAAAAGGCCAAGGCTATTGGACCCGCATGGGCACCGCCATCGGCGCTGCGATGCTACTGACCGTCTTTACGATATTCGTTTATACCCAGACCAAGGTTTTGCTGGCGTCCTCGTTTTATACGCCTGTTTCTGAAACCAACGTCGCGCCCGAAGCATTGGCTGCGATTCGCAAAACCAATAGCGAAGGCGCAACCCGATCGATCGAAACCGCCAACAATGTCGCCGTCGGCGCAACCGCTGCGGTCATCGTTCTCGGCGGATTGCTCGCCTGGCGGCTGATGAATAAGCCGCGAAACGTCGATTTCCTCGTCTCGACCGATGTCGAAATGAAAAAAGTCAACTGGCCTACCAAAACCGAGTTGTACGGATCGACCAAAATTGTCATCATCTTCCTGTTCATCATCGCGTTGATCCTGTTTTTGATCGACGTGGGAACAGGCGTGTTCTTCCAAATCATTGGCCTGCTGAAGTTCGGGCCGCTTAGCTAAACAAGGAGACGGGAAACAGGTGACAGATTGACGACAAGCCGCATGACTTGCGATACCCCATCGCAAACCATCGCTTGCCCGATCTCTATCTCCCCCAACAGTCATCATGTATTTCTACGTGCTTCGAGTCGCCAGCAATAAGGAAGACCGTGTTCGCGAAACGCTTACGCGGAAGGTCAAGATCGAAGGGCTGGAAGAACAGGTCGCCCGCATTCTCGTCCCCACCGAGGCCGTCCGATCCATGAAAGGTGGCGTCAAACGCGAATCAGACCGCAAACTCTATCCCGGATACGTCTTCATCGAAATTGAACCGATGCCAGACGGAAAAATTCCAGAAAAAGTGTGGTTTGTCATCAAAGAAACCGACGGCGTAGGCGATTTCATCAGCTCCGGCGGAAAGCCCATGCCGATGACCCCGATGGACCGCGACAAGATGCTCCAAGCCGTCGAAGCCGCAGCCGACACCGCGCCGCGCCTCGATACCAAATACAACAAAGGCGACAAGGTCAAAGTCACCAACGGACCGTTCGAAAACTTCGAAGGCGAAGTCGACGAAATCCTCGGCGACCAGGGCAAGGTGCGTATCATCACCACCATCTTCGGACGCCCGACCCCGCTGGAGCTGGAATACTGGCAGATCGAACGGCTGTAGAACCACTCAATTGAATCCTTGCATCCGCGTCCGCAACTCTATATATTGCGTGGCTCGATATTTTTGGAGTTATTATGTCACTGACAGCAATCCCCGGCGGACAATTCCGCGTCACGATCAAAAAGAACATCACCCGCGACGCGGCGTACAAGACCCTCGAACGCCTCTTCTCGTCCGACGATACCGTTCAAGGCCCGATCGATGCCCGATCCGCCAATTTCATCCCACTGCCCAAGCGCCGTGGCGGACGAATCTGGACCAAACGCCCGAATAAAGTTCACCTAGAACTGCCCAAAGGCACCTCCGCCACCATCAAAGCCACCGCCCAGCATGTCCGCGATCTGGGTAGCGTCTCTGAGTTTGTTGATGTTGCCAAGGCCTAGGGTCAGGCTTATAGTCACATTGGATTTTTCCCGGGGCGATGGTCTAACGGGATGACGGCTGAATCGCATTCAGCAAATCGGGGTTCGATTCCCCGTCGCTCCACTCAGCGGGACAAGTTTGACGTCCCGCAGCAAATTGAAGGGTTTTCTCAAGGAAAACTCGATATTTCGCGAGTTCAAACGCACGGTTTCGAGCAGAATGCTTAAAACCGTGCGTTTTGCGTTGTAGGCTGAACTAAGCCATTTCTCCGTCAGGCTTTGCGAAAGTTCAAACGCTTTGATCGCCAAGTCGGCGATTTCGCGATCGTACCGGTCGGCGGACTGGATCTGAACCGCAAGTGCGGTCTGGCGATCCTGCAGCTCCCGCCGCTTGATCGCATACTCGTCGGCGCTGATCTCGTCATCCATCCGCAGGTCGAGCAAAGCACGCAGCTTCTCGTCCACTTGTTCGCGTTGGCGATGCAGTTCCTTCTTCGTGTCGCGGTTGCGATCCTGCTCGGCGTCACCAAGTTCATACGAGACGCATCAAGCGACGGCATTGGTCGCCATGATCCACTGCCAATTCAGGAAGGCGGCGAACCATATCTGCTACGACTGTCACCGGCGAACCGCATAGGCAGATTCGGCTCACGATGAGCTGAATAGTTTGATACGGTCCACTTCGCTTCGGACAGGTTTCAATTATAATTCATTGTGTGCCCGTTTGAGCAGCACTGGGAAGCCTTTCGGAGGTCTCCGACTGACGCACTCTCAACGGGCGTTGGAGCGACTATGCCAGCGAATTTGTCTCTCGAACTCCGCCAAGAATGTCGTCAGCCGCACATGCGCGGGACGGCTATCGAATTGCGCAATCGTCAGGCGACGCCTCGTGCTTTCCGATCAGCGCGGCTGGACGCTCCGCAAGCAAGTACTGCATCAGAGACTTTGATGGGATGGGAAGGATTTCTGCGCAACACCATCCAGAATCATTCGTCAAGAGTCGTTGTCCATCGCAGCGTAAAGGACATGGCCTGCATCGGGGTTGACCATGCGCGTGCCCGTATCTAGCGTGTCATGGAATTGACCGAGCTTCCCGTCGTTAAAGACCTCCCGATCGCCTTTGCGGGATGCTTTTGGTTCGTCGGTGGGTGAGATAAAAGCTTGCAAACGCACCGGCGGGCGTGGGCTGTGCGCAGTCACCATTTGAACGCCACGCCCATGACGGACGCGTTGGGGTCGCGTAGCTGGGCATAGAACAGATCGGCCTGGTTAGGGTCGGGCGTGTGAGTGATGAGATCGCCGATGCGGAGCGATTGGCTAGCCAGCAGTCCCATGACGGCAATGCGGTCGGCGGTCGTGCGGTCGCGGGGGATTAGAATGACAGCCTGCTTGCGGAACGCCGTGTCGTAATCGAATTGCATGTCGCCGGCGTAGCTGCCTTGGACGATGTACTGTGGCGCGACATGATCGGCGGCTTCGTCCCACGGAATGTCGCGCAGGAGCGGCAACGCCTCGCTCATCACGGCGGCGATGCCAGTACAGTCGACGACGGTAGGGAAATGATACAGGGACGCACGGACGCACATAGTTGTTTGTAAATACGGGCGGCGGCGGCGAAAAAAGTTAACAACGATGTGCGTCCCCGTATCATTTCACAAGGTTTGCGTACAAACCTTGCCACCCGCCATAGCGTGGGTGACGCCAAAGCGCAGGAATTGGGGTCCAGAACGCGAGCGTTTAACCCGAAAGCTCGAATGTTTAAGTCGAAAACGCGCGCTTTCAAGTCGAAAGTTCGGGCGTTTGAATCGAAAGCCCGAACGTTCAAGTCGAAAGTTCGGGCGTTTGAATCGAAAGTTCGAACGTTCAAGTCAAACGCCCAAGACTTCGGTTCAAATATTGGGGGAAAGATCAGAAACCGGGAAAGTTTTGCAGCCT
>JBBQXB010000084.1:0-15058 GCA_038210015.1 Tepidisphaerales bacterium | reverse complement strand
TCCCGGTCCTGCCGTGACAGGTCATGCAGGTTGAGTAAACTTTTTTCCCGCGTGCGATTGCAGCCGGATCGAGCGCAACGGCCGTCGCAGGCGTATCAGTCGAAGCTGCGGCATCGGTGGTGGGAGACGTAGGTTGCTTGGTATCCGTCACCGCGACGACGACGGGTTCTGTGTCGTCATCCAACAAAGGGATTTTTACCTCCGGCAACGGTCCGGTGACGCGGCGTGGGTCTTGCAACGACCGAACATAGGCAACCACATCCACTAGGTGTGCGTCGGTGTAATCCGCACGTCCGCCACGCGCGGGCATCGGCAATCTGGTGGTGTTACGCGGGTCGGATACGTCGCGACCTTTTGCGACCATCGATACCAGTTCGGCATCGGATACTTTTTTGGCGAAAGGACTGTTAACAAGGTCTTTGCCCAGTTTGGGTACACCGTGCGCGTCGGCGCCGTGACAGGCGATGCAGGCAGCGGCGTAAAGTCGTTGCCCACGCGCGACCGATTCCACATCCAATGCCGGACCCGCAGGCCCCAGGGCGGCGAGTCGCATGGCCTCTGCACGTTGCGCCTCCTCCGCGGCAATCTTGGCATCGCGAACCGGGTCGGGGGACAATCCGACATTCACTACCCATAAGCTGGTTATGCCGACCACCAATGCGATCAACGTCGCGCCCATCAGCAAAGCAAACGCCCTAGCTTCCTTGTAAATCCGCTCGTTTGCACTTTCTGACTTGATATTCTCATGACTCATAAGCACCTCGAACTTTCCTTGTGCGAATCGTGGACTTGCGTATCTGTCATATGCTAGACAATCTTATCTATCATTTCGATATGGCAAATCGTCGCAGCCCCTTTCAAAGTTGCGACGCGTATTGCATTTGTGTGGATCAGAGGATCGCTACTGACCCCGACGCACCATCAATCCTGTGAAAAGCACTGCAAAACTGGCCTTCCCCATCAGTCGCAGGCGCGGCGGTCGGTTCACACTACGATTGCAGATCGCCTTTCATGTCGGGCTGAACAAACTGGGATTGGACCCAGAGGCCGTAGACGGTACAGGCTTTGAAGGCGTCTGTAACTTGTGTATAGCGACGCCTTCAAACACACCCAATGCCAACACGCCTCAACCGTTAAAGCTATTCGGGGTTAGGCATTGATGTGCTTTAATAGATCACGGCAGCGGTACTTGTTGTGCCAGATGACGCAAATGCTTGATCGCGGTGTTGAACCAGAGGGTCTGCAAGATGCACAGGTGTACCGTCGTCACCGGTCCGAGCTTGCGTTCCCGCCAGCGATGTCCCGCCGCCCGACAGGCCGACTCGATGGACTGTTCGGGCAGATGGAGGTTCAGATCCTGTTTGAGACGATGCAACGCGCTAAAGGCCGTGGTCATCCGCGACTTTTCGTGAGTGGTAAATCAACCAGACACGATTGTGACAGAAGGGATGCAAAAGCGCGAATGATGTAAATGCAGTAATAGCGCGGACTTATGACAAAAAAAGGTGATCTTCAGTGAATGGCATTCGGGACATTACAACTTGGGTACGACGCAATGTATGCCCTATACTTCCGATGACACAGCAGGCAGCGGGAACAGTGAATCGACATCGACCACTTGCCCTGTCGCGATTGACTCATTCGCGGCGATGCCCATCAGGATCGACGCCGCCCCGTCGATGTGCGTGGCGGCGCGATGGAACGGATCAGATGGCGGGGAATCGGAGAATATCTGCTCCAGCATGACCGGATCGCCGCCGCCGTGGGCGCCTTGGGCGTGCGGGATGGGCACATCGCGAGGATTTTGAAACATCGGGAAAAGCGTCAACTTCGTTTCGTCCCCGCTCGACTGTTGCGCTGCCAATTCCGCATCACCGGCAGCGGTGAAAATATGCGATCCGTGTTTGCTATACAGTTCAATTCGTCCGTCCGTGCCAGTGACGGAGGTGCGAAAACCCTCCCACGGGCTGTAAGCGAGCAGCGAATAGTTAAAGACCACACCGTTTCGGTACTGCGCGGTGATCGCCATCGTATCGGGGATGGTGACGTGATCGCCGAAGACATCGCGGTCGCGCTGATAGCCGCTTTCGACCTGCGCCTGTCCCTGATAAAGCTGGGATTGATCGGTATGATCCTGCCAGTTGAATCGAAATGCTTCGGGTGGTTTGGTTTTACCTTCGCCGGTCGGTCCATAGAACTTGCGGTCGCCGATCGCGAACACCCGCTGCGGATATGAGCCTAGCCACCAGTTGATGATGTCAAAATGATGCGTCGATTTGTGCACCAACAGCCCGCCGCTTTTATCAAACTCGCTATGCCAACGCCTGAAATAATCCGCACCATGCGACGTATCCAGCACCCACTGCATGTCGCACGCCAAGGGGCGACCGATCAAACCCTGCTGAATCAGATTGCGCACCAGCGTCGTGTGCGGTGCGTAGCGATAATTAAATGAAACGCGAAGCGAACGTCCGGTTTGCTCGATCGCGTCAAAAATCGCGCGCACTTTGTGCGCGTCGGTCGTCATCGGCTTCTCACAGATCACGTCGCAGCCCAGTTTCATCGCGCGGATGATGTACTCATGATGGGTCGCATCAATCGAAGTGACGATCACGACCTGAGGCTTTGTTTCGCGAACCATGTTCTCAAAATCATCCGCGACATAAGTCGGCAGCGGCGATTGCTGAAATTTTTCCGCAAGCCGATTGTTATGCCACGCCATCCGCGTTTGGCTGACATCGCAAAGCCCAACCAGTTGGCTGGTGCTGGCGTATGTTCCGGCGATCGCGTCGAGGAACATCACGACACGGCTGCCCGTGCCAACGACGGCATAACGCTTTCGATCCGACATGGACTGTTACTCCGCGCCCGCAGGCGATCACTTATTGGGGGTCTGAAAATATCGCTCAGCGTCGCGCCAATGAGCACGCATCAATTCGCACTTGCGACCGATCTGCGAAACGATATCCGGGCCAAGCAGAAACGTGTCCTCATCTTCGGCGGTCACGGCGTGACTGATGATTTCCAACCCGTGCTTTTTCAGCAGCGCGATCGTGTTGATCGATGTGTCCAGCTCGTCGCGCATGATGTCGTTCAGCAGCATTAGCTCAGGATCGCCGTCCGGACTGGCACGCGGAATGGGCGTGACATGATCGCCGGACATTCTTGCAACGCAGCGATCGCGGATAATCTGGACCGCAAAGAAGTTAGCGCTGGATTTCAACAGATTCGCATACAGCCTCAACCCACCGGCCATGCGCTGCCAACAGGGATCGATGAGTTTTTCGAGCTTGCTTGCAATACCGTTCAACCGTGATTGCAGCGTACCGACCGCCCAGATGCGTGGGTCCTGGCTGTCGGGTGTGATCCATTCTGGCGTCTGACGCGTGCCGTGCACGTCGATGTAATCCAGCCGCGCCCGCTCGTGCGAAACATTAAATACATGAGGCAAGAAATAGACTTCTTCTTCGGGCGTCAACAACTCCGGCAACGCCAGTAATGGGCGATTGATATAACGCAAAGAGACCGCTCCGTAGATCGGGTTGAGTCGCGGTAGCGCAGCGCGTTTGTATTTGATGGCTTCATGCAGATCGACCATCACTTCGAACAACAATTCGCCTTGATCTTCGCCCACCCATCGGTCGCAGAGCTGCCGTGCCCGCTGATAGATCGCAATAACCCCAAACGCAGGATCAGCCATGAAATCATCGACCGTTTCGAGCAATTTTTCGGTCATCGCCAGCGTTTCATACGACCGATCGTAGAAGGTTCGCAGATCCACAAACACAGTGCGGACATTGGTTTGTTTCATCGCCTGCAGCGACATCAAAGTACCGATCAGATCGAAGATGCCTCGCGATGGATAACACAAATCGGCACAGGTACCCACGCTCATCGACCCGCTACCGGCTTCTCGCAGATAAGCGTGGTCCGGCAGTTCATCGCGAACGGATTCAATTTCTCTCGATGAGAAGTTGCCGGTCAAATGCACCTGCAGATGATTACCGGCGCGTAACGCTCCTTGTTGGATTGATTCAACCAATCCCTTCACACGCTCGCCCATGGATCGGTCCCGACACGCGTGCGGGCCGTTCGCGCCGGAGTATTGCCAGTCGCTCCAGCACAACCCTGGGCCGGCGTCGTTTGTTTTGAAAAAGTAGGTTCCTAGCTCAGGCACGTTCGTCGCTAATTCATGCACCATCCGCGCCGTCATTTCCCGCGTGGCGGAAGCATCGACGCAAGGTGCGAACTCATCATTGCGACTTCGACGCGGATGATCCGTACGCGGTCCACGCAAAGACGGATTAGCAAAGAAGAATGCTTCGGGCAAAAAGTTTGGCTCGTAACTCCAGAACGCTGCACCAAGTCCCATTTCGCGGAGGATTTGCGCCTTGGCCAGCAACAGATCGCGATTGCGGGCGACAAAGGATTCAGGCAAAAACGGCGCGAGCATCGGGTCGGGGAAAAACTTGGCGGGCGTCGGATTGAAAGCAGCGTATTCATGCCACGGACTGCCGCCCTCGGGGATTTCATGCCTGCTTTTTTCCGCAAGCGCGGAGATATTCATTTCGACATGCCCGTGCTTTTTCAACCGCAAGGCCAGCGTCGCGAGTTGTCGGTAGACCTGCAAATCGCGGATCGGCGTATTAACGACGATCGTGCGGGTTTGCGGAATTGTTTTTACATCACCGTCCATCAACATCTTCAAACCCCTTCGCCAAAATGTTTGGTCGATTCGATCATTTCACGGATCAATTTTCTCGCATCCGGGGCTGCGGTTTTTAACCAGATACCCGCCCCGATGACGCCGAGCAATCGATGTCCATCGCCCCAGACCGGCACGGCGACGCGGAACTGTCCCTGCGGAAATATCGGCGGCTGGGCGTATCCGACTTCACGCACGCGGGACAGAAAGTTGTCCAGCCGGTCGCGGGTTTTCCAGATCGGCGTGCCTTGATCTAGAAACGGATGCCGTCTGCGATAATCTTCCAATTCTTCGCGCGACCAGAAAGCCTGAAAGCAAAGCGGCGCCGCCGACTGATAGGCGCTCATGATCAGTTTGGGTCGTTCCAGTACGCCGGGGCGTTGCATTCGCAGGCGCAGCAACATGACGACCTCGCCGCCGATGTGTTGGGAGAAACTGATGGTCGCTTCTTCCTGCGGGTGCAGTTTTGCGGGCAGGAAACCGCGAAGTCGCTCGAACAGATCGCTGACGATCATGGACGCATGGCGCACGACGCTGTGACTGGCGCGTTCTTCCGCGAGCCTGAAGACCGCCGATCCGAGTCGATACCGGACGGGGCTGGTGGTTTTTTCAACAAAGTCGCGTGCGACAAGGGTGCGCATCAGGTTGTGTGCGGTGGGTTGTTTGAGTCCCAGCGAGTTGCAGACTTCGCCGAGTGACAGGCCGCGCTCGGATTGGGCGACCAGTTCGATCACATCGACTGCACGCAGGAGAGATTGGACGAGTTCACTATGCGGCAAATGTCTCCTTTCGTGACGATTCGTGACGACGCGACCCCGATGCTGCATCATCCATGATGAGTTATTTTCTTGCAATGATAAAATTTTTTCGCCCTAAAATTTTTTCGGTTGGTATGCTGCTATACGATGCCCGTTCATCATTCGGGAAAACCTCAAAACGCCGATGCAGGTGGGTCGCCCGACGCTTTCCCCCCGCCAACGAATGAAGACGTTCGCCGAAAACTGGACCGGTTGCAATCCAAAAACCCTGATTTCATACGCATACGGACGGTTCTAAGCACTTCCCAAGGCCGACCGATCGAAGCTGCGACGCTGACCGATCCTGACGTGCCCGACATTGACAAACAGCATGTCCTGATCGTCGCTGGACAGCACGGCAATGAAGAATCCGCCAGGCTCGTCGCGCTGGGAGTGATGGATTACCTGCTGAGTTCTGATGGCAAGCCGTTATTAAAGCGTCAGAAGTTTGTCGTCTTACCCAATCTCAGCCCAGACGCCGCCGCCCAAGACAGTTACGAAACGCCGCAAGGGATCAAGCCCAATCTCGACCACGCGCCCACCGGACCAGTCTCTAACGAAGCTAAAGCGCTTGAGATCGTCGCGAACGAATTGCAGCCGGAATTGTACGTCGATATTCACGCGCGCGGATTGGCAGGTTGTTCGCACGATATGGTTTTGTTTCCGCCGTCACGACCCTATACCGAGGATGAAATGTTGCTGCATGCCACCGCCCGCGAAATGGCGTTGCATGGCGAGCGGTCAGGCATCCCGCATCTGGTCCACCCTCTTACCTGGCCGGGATGGGGCGGGTATGACTTGGATCAACCCAGCTCAACCCTCTGGATGTACCGCCAGTTCAAATCGATGGTCTTCCTGACCGAAAACAGTGAACACAACGAACATTCTTACCCTGAAAAAACACGCCTGCGATCCGGCGTCGCCAGACTCAAGCCGCTCCTGGCGATGGGCAATCGGCGCTATCCGTCGCTGTATTACTCCGGCTACCCGTGTGCGATGGCGGTTGGGATGTTCAATGCCGGGATTGTCGCAGTCGGCGCCGATGCTGCGGCGCGGCGCAAAAGTCGTGTACAGATTTGGAAAAATGAGTCGCAGTTTGAAAAAGTCGCACCCGTTATCCCCGAACGCGACGGCTTGAAAGTCATGCGCATTGACTATCAGGGCCAGCCTCTGACCGCTGGGGCGGGCGTGCAGGTGCGCGTCGCAGGAAAAGTGCTACTAAAGTCAGTTACCTTTAATGGGCGAAAACTAAAATCAGCCGAGAGCGATGGTTTTTATACCTGGCATGACAAGCACACCACGTTCGCTGTCGCGTCGGTATCGCAGTTGACGCCCGGCGAGCACGAAGTCGTCTTCACCTTTCAGTAGGCGTAAACTCCCATGACAAACCTCGCGACGCAACGCTATCCCGGTCCGATCAGCACGCAAATGATCGATGAATTGCAACGTTACGTCGTGATGGATCCGCAGCCATTTGCGATTGATCTATCCCAATGCCACGGCAGCTATCTGGGGACGGTGGACGGGCAATCCGTTCTCGATTTCGGTGGGTATTACGGATCAAAATTGATCGCGCACAATCATCCAGAATTATCCGATCCCGACTATCAACGCCGCCTGTTTTTGGCCGCCAATAACAAAGTGCCGAATCCTGATTTTCTCACCCGCGAATGCCTCGACTATTACCGCCTGCTCTTGCGTCTGGCGCCGGCCTGCATGAAACGTTCGAAGACGCTCGAAGCCTACGTCGTCAACAGCGGTGCCGAGGCGATCGAAAACGTGATGAAGTATCTGATCAATCTTCATCACCAACGACACCCAACCAACAGCGCGACAGTCGGCAAGCGACGATTCATCTATTTCGACAACGCCTTCCACGGTAGAACGATCGCGGCGCTCAACGTCACGCAGATCGCACATGATCCATTAATCACAGAAGATTTCCGCGGGCTGGTGCGCGGCAATCTCCAAGTACCGTTTCCATCCATCGACGCAGACGCATCCCATCAGGTCAACGACGCCAAATCGCAAAAAAGTCTGAAGATCATCGAAGCCTGCCTGCAAAAATACCCCGGCGAGATCGTCGGCATCCTCGTCGAACCAATCCAAGGTGCAGGCGGGCATAATGTGGCGCAAGGACGGTTTTTCGTTGAATTGTCAGAATTGGCGCATCGGTACAACACTTGTCTGGCATTTGATGAAGTGCAAACCGCAGGCGGACAGTTGGGCGATATCTTTGCGTGCGATCAATGGTATTTGCCTCATCCGCCTCAAGCGGTTGCGGTGGGGAAAAAATTCGCCAACGGCGTCGTTTACATGCTTGAAACGATGGATGATCGCGGCGTGCTCGACAGCACCTGGGGCGGATCGCTTTCAGACATGGTGCGGTTCTGTCAGGAATGGAAAATCGTCGAACAGGAAAAATTAATCGACAAAGTTATGAACAAAGCGGATCGAATGCTCCGCGGTTTGCTGGGACTGCAACGCCAATTTCCCACCTTACTACACAACATTCGCGGGGCAGGACTGTATCAAGGATTCTCAATCCGTGGCGACGGCAAGGCCGGGCGATTAATCGATCTGGCGTTGCAGGAACAAAATTTATTTTTGCTCGGTGCCGGCCTGCGATCAATCCGACTCAGACCATCTCTAAGTGTGACCGAAAACGAAATCGATGAACTGATGATCAGATTAACAGCGTGTCTGAACCGGTTGATAAGTGATTCGCTGGAATGACGAACTGAATAGACGGTAAGCAATAGAGTCACAAAGGACACAGAGACGAGACAACGCGGGCTAACACTTGCGGTTGCCAGATAAAATAGTGGCCGAGTGCCAAATTGATGACGCTACTTTTGGATTCCTCTCTATGCCTCTGTGTCGCTGTGGCTGCCTGTCTTCGGCTAGCTGTTCAGTGGTAATTTGTGACTCTGAAAAATTACAAAAGGAATGATGATGAAACGTAAATTGCTCGCGGTGTTGGCTTTGGCGTGTGGTTCGGTGTCGGCAGCGGAATATACCGACCCAGTGCCGCACGATCTACTCGAAAAACCGTATCGGGTTTGTCAAGATTTAGAGGAACTGACTTCTCGCATCGACAATCTCTATCGCAAGCCCTACCCAAAACTGTTCGACGCCACCGGTGCGATCCAGCCAGAAACGATCATCTTCAAAGACACTCGGACCGGCCACGAAATCGTCTCGATCACGCGCGAGCTTTGTAACGACATCGCACACGCCGATCTGGCACGTCCGATCTGGACCGTCGATGGCAGAAAAATCCTCTTCATGGGCAACCGCGCCTACATGGACAAGGACGGGAAAATCAAAAAAACTGAGTGGCAAGGCAAAATGTTTTGGATGAACGCCGACTACACCAACCAACGCGGATTGGTCGTCGAAATCGTGGATGACAAAGGCAATGTCATAGAAAAACGCGACGGGATGCCTGGTAAATACAACATTCTCGATCCGATCGATCCCAATCTCTGCTACTACGCCGACGCCGACAAACTTTACAGCATGGTTTTGTCAGATGATCCGACAAAACCCAGCCGCGCCAAACAGATCGCGACTTTCGCGACAGCGCAGCGCAAGATCATTCAGGCGATCAGCCGCGATCGTAAATTGCTGATTCAGGATTACAACGCCGACCCCGATCGCAAAACCGGTGCACTTCCCTACATGCCGGAAATCCACTTGGTGAATCTGAACAAACAGCCCGGTGAAAAAGGCTTCTACTATCATCATCCCTTTGATTACGGCCTGCCTGAAGTAAAAGACAGCGAGGGAAAAATCGTTCACGATGCGAAGAATAATTACCAGTTCCATTCGTTAATGTTCCGCGAAACCAGCGATGCCATCGGATGGAATTACGGACCGATGACCAGTGTCGGCGAATACCTCGGTTGGACGCTGGATATCACCAACGGGTTGGACGGCACGCCCCAGCACGGGCCAATCGTCAGTGGGACGGGTGGCAATCCCTTCGATCAATACGAATCACACGGGCGCTTTATTGGCGACACCGCAATCGGATTGTATTTCTCCGGACCGGCGATGGTTGATGGGAAAAAAGTTGGCGATTACGGCCTTTATATGCGCGATTATTCTGTTCCCACCAAACCCCCTACCTACATCACCGGCGCGCCCGGCGGACACGTGGCGGGCGGCGAATCGTTCAGTCCCAATTACTTCGCAGCCCACGTTCACGCCACCTCCCCGCAATGGCGAAAACGCATTGAATGGTCGGACGCGATTGTGTTCGGCGATGTTCGTGAACCCGAAAAAGCCACGCCACTGGTCTTCACCTACTCAGACGTGCGAGGCGGAACGACCATCGACCGCAAAACAAAACAACGCGTCTGGTCCGGTCCCGACAACAACGATTATCGTCCATACACGTCGATCCCGCGCCCGCTATTGAGTCGTGATGCGACGAAAGTTTGGTTCCATAGTTGCATGCTGATGCCCACCGAAGATTGGAACGGCATCTATATCGCCACCCTGCGTCGTCCCGATGCGCCGGTCAATCTGCAGGCGACATTGAAACAAGGAAATATCACACTGTCATGGAAACCCGCGCCGATGGCGGTGGAGACGAAAGGCTTCCGCGTCTACCGAATCGATGGCGATAAACCCGTAATTGAAATCACCACCGAACCTGTCCCCGCACGCATCGACGGTACGATTCAGACTCAATACGCGTTCACCGATCCTGCCAACAATCTCTCCGCAGAGGCCACCTATTTCGTCACCACAGAAGAATGGTCGGGATTGGAAAGTGACACCACAAGCAATGCTGTCGAAGTCGTCGCAAAACCAGGCGATGGCTTGACAACAAATGGTAAACCCGCATTGACCAAGTTTGATACGCAAGCCCCCGCTGCGATCGAAGGTTTCAGCGTCGTAAAAGAACAGGACGAACCCGGCCAATATCGTTTGAAATGGACCGCCTCCCCCGCGAACGATATCCGCTATTACAACGTCTATTTCAGTACCAAGGGCAAACCCGAAATCAGTCAAAAACGCTTGATCGCTTCACCCTTGAAATCAATGACCAGCTATCTCGATTGGTCTGCACCGCTTGCGGGCGACGCACACTATGCAATCACGGCCGTCGATCGACAGGGCAATGAATCAGCGCCGGTCTATGCGCCATGATGCGCCCCACAACCCGATGATCGCCTGCGGCGAGATCGCAGGTTCGCTGCGCCAAGCCACGCCATAGTCCCAAGCGAACGGTTGGCCGGATTTTGTCACCGATAGTTGATACCGATGCCCCGCGTGCAGATCGGCATAGATCGTCTGCGTATTGTCGCTCGTCGAAGCGGACGTTTGCACGCTCACGCCACGCGTCAGATTGGTCAGCGTCAGCGACAGGTGGTAAAGCGTTGGCGTGGGATCAAAATGCCCGCCTAGCTGATGCGATCCCGCGATCTTTACATGCCACACGAGCGTCGCGACAAACTTGCCCGATGCGCCCGCGATAAATCCGTAATCCGCGCGTGAATTGCTGCCGCCTTGCCCGCCGAAGCTGGGATCGTAATCGAATCCGAACTGCCCGATCCCGCCGCCGATTTTGAACAAACTGTCCTGAGCGCTATCCGTCTCGCCGGCGTCGATGATACGGTAGCTTTGATAGGCATTGACCATTCCCGCGCCATAGCGGTAATCCAATCCGTTGCGTGACTGATCCTTCTCTGTCTCGCGATAATCGGCGATCGCAGGAATCGTCAGCCCGCCTTGATCGAACGCCGCCACGCGTCGCAACGCACCTGTCATCAATGCCGCTTTGACGACTTCGCTGGTATCGCCGGATCGGACGGTATATCCCGATTTTTTTTTGGCCGGGCCGAAGGTTTTACCGTCGTACGTGTTCTGAATTACCAGAGTGTCCGGCGTAGAATATTGATAATGCGATTCAGTCGTTTTGCCTCGTGAGACCAATAGCGCAACCAGCCCCGCCACCTGCCCGATCGCGTCACTGCCCGAACCCGTCAGCGGACCGGTGATGACTGGGCTGCAACGTCCAGCGACGTACAGCGTGCCATCGCCGATTGCGGTGGTTGGTTTGTTCGTGCCTTGCGCGGGAGTGAGGACGATCGCATTCAGACTATTGCCTTGCGTGCTGTATTCGCGGGTATCGACAACGTGCAAAAAATCATCCCGCTGCACCAGATAGTCCAGCCGTGCGATCGAATCGAGCGCGTTGTTGTTCTCGGCATACGCGTGCGAAGAAACCCGACTCTGGTTCGGCGATCCGTAAGGCGCAACCGCCCCCGGATTTTTCAGGTACACGCCATTGAACTCGATGAAGGTGTACAGCCTCACATCCGGAATATCCGTGACAACCGACCGCTGATTGTAGCCGACGCTGCTACCGAAAAATCGCGCGCCAACATTCGTCGCATGGCCTGCGGTGGTTTCAACGGTTGTGAGCGCGGATGTCCGCGTCAGTATTTTTCCAGTGAAGCGTTTATCCGTCAACGCGGGATAAGCATTCGATTCGACCAGCGAAACGTTGACGTTTGATCCGGTAGCAAGTTGACCGCCGTAGCGTTTGATCAGATTGTTTAGACCGAGATACCGCATCATCGGCGCATCATCCGACGATGCCGCGGCTGAGGCGCTAACAGCACACGCCAACGATAACGCGATAAGCACTTTTAAGTGGCGGAAGCGTGTCATCTTATTCTCTCCTCCCCCTTCTAGGAGGAGGCTGGGTGGGGGGTGGCTTGGAACACGAGCGCACTCTCGTACGGCGTCACACCCCTCCCTCAAAGGAGAGGAACAATCACTTCGCCTCCGCCGGTGGGGTGTACGTTTTTTCGATCACGTCCTTGCCGTCTTTGATCGTGCCAACCGAAAAGCCATTCCTGCCAGTGCCTTCCCACTTCACTCGGTCAAAACTCGCGCCGCCTTCGAGCTTGGTATCGAGAAACACCGAACCCTCATTGTTGAAATCTCCAAACCCGCAGATCACGGTGGCATACCGGTCTTCTTCGCCGACGCGGATGAAGGTGTTATTGACGAAACGTGCGTTCACTCCCGTGCCGTATTCTTCACCCAATCGGACATGGCAGAAATTGCTCCAGATAGTGTTTCCTTCAAACAGACCGGGTTTGGATTCGGGTGTGTTTTCGCCGCTGATGACGATCGCGCCCCACTTGGTGGTATCGGGGGTTTCAGCGATCACTTTGATCAGGTTGCGTTTGAATGAGACATTTTCGATTTTCGGTCCCGGGCAGAACCACACACCCCGCACCATGCCTTCATCGCGGCCTTTACTCACGATCACATTGTCGGCGTATTCGATGTTATTCCCGCCCCAGGTCACGCGGACGCCATACGCGCCGGATTGTGCCCCATACTCAGCCCAGCGGTTGTCGGGCTTGTGCGATTGCACATGAATCAGGTTTTTGCTGATTTTAATATCGCCAACGCCTTCAGAAACCGTGCCGATGCCGATCAGCAAATACCCTCGTCCGAAAATGCGGTTTTCAGTCGCTTCGCACTTGGTCGATTTGTAAAACATGATCCCGAAGCTGTTGGTCGTACAGCTATCGACATACAACTCGTTGCGATAAATCTTTGATCCGCTGATCGCGTTGATCGCGCGTTGGCGAGCGCGGAGGACGAGATTGTGGTGGACATTGGTTCCGCCACCGATTGCCTGTACGCCTTGATGCCGGTTGGTTAGCTCGCTGCCGGTATCGAGGATGATGTTGTGGTGGATGTTTTTGGTTTCATTTTCGATGCCCGATACCTGCGTGCCGTGATATTCAAGCGTGACGCCAGCGATTTCTTCGCTGCGTGAAAGGATCGGCACTGATCCGTATCCGCCGTTACCAGCACCTTGCTTGATCGTGCCATTCAAAATCTTCGCCGTCCCGCGTGCGCCATACCCACAGCGGACGCCTTGCGAACCCTGAGTCGCGAGAAATCCAAACTCCTGCTGCACATTACCATCGGCATCGGCTTCGCCGTTGTTATAGGTGACCGTGTGCCCGTTGAGATCAAGGGTCACGCCCGTGGCAACGATGCTAATCGCCGATCCTGACGCTTCAACATCCTTGGTCAAAACATAGGTTTTGTCGGCCTGATCCAACCGAAAAGGCGGCTGCTTTTGCGTGTCGTTCGGCAGATAAATCGCGTCTTTGATCTTCTCCGTTTTGATCTGATTCAAAGGCGACTCGACCTTCCGTCCGCGCTCGTCGGTTCCGACAAGGCGGTACTGATACGTCACGTCCGGCTTTAGCCCGGTCAGCCGGTGGATGTGAAGATAAAATGGTCGGTCGGTCGCCTCTGATTTTGATCCCAGCGCGTCGGTCTCGCCGTATTCGATATGGCTGGTGACTGGCAGATTTGATTCAAACGCGATAGTGGCGGAGTTTTCCGAAACGTGCATCCACGATCCATCGGGCAACAGCCGCAGTTCGTCGCCGGGCAGGTGCGTCGTCAACGGTTCGTGGGTGACGCCAAAGGTATCGCGGCAGAATTGTGCGAAATCGTCGGCACAGAAGGCTCGCGAAACGCAAAGCAATAAAACAGCCGTAGTGAGAACAAGGTAGGTGCGCGACAAGGTGGAATCTCCCCGCCACGATGTCGCGGCGTGTTTTGAATCAAAACTGATTTACCCCCGTGGATCAACGATCAATCCGCCTGATTGTACCAGGGGCGTTTATAGTTGTAGCCAGGCAGCACGCGAATCTCGCGGCTGCTCATCGGGCTGACGTGCCCATCGTGAAACAGCATATTCGTCTGCGACGCCGGATCGACATTATTGGATGGCGAGCGCTTGCCGTGACGGTAGATCGGTTCAAAGTTGATGTTGTCACGCATCAGGTAGGCACGCGACGACGCCGAATCTGCCATCAGGAATGTCTCAGCAGATTTCTTGGTCTTGGGCAGATTGTAATACTTCCGGACATTTGCCCCCACCGTTATCTCTGACAACCAACGCGGCGGCTTGGTCGTGTTGTAATTGAACATTGAATCGTTCAAACCATAAGACACTTGAGCCGTGCTATACGACACACGTTGTTCGACGGGACAGTAAAATACGTCGCCGCTGCCGACATAGTTGATCGACGCTTGGAACGGACTGGCGCCAGTCGTGGGCTCGCGATTGTAGATAAATTGATACCATCGTGGCGAACCGGTGTAGGTGGCGCTCATCGGGATGTCCGCATCGACGATATAACCTTTGTTGTCAGCCGCGTAGCTGTTGAGCGCCATGAAAATTTGCCGCAGATTGCTACGGCACTTGATCGCCTGCGACTGCGCTCTAGCTGACTGCAGCGCGGGCATCAGGATCGCGATCAATACGGCGATCACACCAATAACGACTAGAAGCTCGACGAGCGTAAACGCACGACGCGACGATGGAGATGAACGAAACATAAATGCCCTTCCGTGTTGTCTTTCCCGTTCGCCGAGCGGTCTTCGACGGTGGCCGGGATGAAATGCGACGAATCAACGGCACGGTCCGAACGCCCAACCCATGCGCGTATGCACTCAAATCCCTTGTGGGTCGAACGTTCACTTACGTCAT
>JBBQXB010000083.1:0-15256 GCA_038210015.1 Tepidisphaerales bacterium | reverse complement strand
CGCCAGATTGCCGTCACAAACCAGCGCTGGCAGATTTGCATTGGGGTTGATGGTTAGATTGCCTTGCATGGTGACGTTCGCGCCATTGGTCGTGACAAACGTTCCTGCCATCGTGGTTGTCAAAAAGAAATTAACATTGTTTGTGGTGTACCAAACGTTGTAGGGATTGTTGATCAAATCCAAATCCAGCAACGTCAATAATACGTTGCCAGTCGTCAAACGTTTGGCGGTGTAGCGATTCCCATTGACGAAGTAATACGGCAGATAGTGCGTCATCGAAACAGGATGGCTCGTCAGCGCACTGGCGGGAACGGTTATGCCGCCAACGCTGGGTCCATTTGTTGCGGAGATTAATCCAGTGATCGAACCTGCGCCCACCACCGATCCAAGCGTCGATAATCCGCCTGTAATCGACATTCGGTTTGTCAAAGTAATGTTAGACAGCAGGTTCGCAGCCCGATCGAAGGTTCGGTATTTATCGAGTTTGACCACCGCTGATGCGCTATGTTTATCATTACCAAGCAAGGCGTCAGAGGTGATTTCAAACACGCCGTTTGCGGTGTTGGTGACTTGGATCGTCAGCGTGCCTGGAATGGATCCCAGTGAGATATTGGTTTCGCCGGGGTAGTGAACATTTCCCCAGTCGCCCCAGACGAGACTGACGGGAGAGGCTTCGGGGTGATAGAGATAATAGAGCGCGAGATTAAGTCCCGATTCAGCCAGATATTTACGCTGAATGCGCGTCGTTGTGGTATCGGCAACTTTTGTACCGAGGCTCGCCGACGCCAGCACCGCATACGCCATGATGCTTGCGACCGCGACAACCACCAACACCATCACCATCGCGATGCCGCGTCGTCGAGAAATTGTTTGGACCGTTCTTTCCATCGGTTTCTATCAATTAGCGGGGTTCGCGTAGTCAGGCCTGGCGGTTGGCGCACGGACGATCATCACGCAGCGTATATTTTTCCGATGATCGCCACGCGATAACGTCGCATTCATTTCAACTGCCGGCAAATCGCCACCAGAAATCGGGGTAAATTCAACGGATTCGACGCGGGTGATGACTGTTGCATCATCCACCACCCTGCCCGGACCAATCAGCGCCCGACGCGGTGCAAGCCATGCCGAGCGGGTTTTGAAATAGGCAGGATAGTCGGAACTATTCATTGCCGCGGTAGGCAGAATGGTGGCGGCATCGCTGCCGGGCGCCTGGGGGGCTGCGGTGTTGGCGCGGTATAGAAAGATCGTTTGTAGTGTCGCGTCGTACTCAATCAGCCCCATTTCCGCGAATTGTGCTTGGGCGTCGGCGTTGCCGTTCCAACTGTCAGTCATCCAGAAAAACACCGAGGCCGGGTCACTGTTCACGCTCGCTAAGGCGCGGGATGATTCAACCGTGCTGACTAGCAATCCTGACGCCATCTGGACGGATACTTGCAATTGCTGGATGTTCTCGGTCTCGCGCCAGGTTTTTGTGGTGACACTCGCAAACGCCGCGATCGCCATCGCCATCATGCTGACGATCGCCATCGCAATACAAAGCTCGACGAATGTGAAACCCGCGCGTCGGTTCATGGTAACTCCGTTCGCGTCATCAGACGGTACACGGTGACGGTTTCGCCGTCCTCGGTCGTAGCGGTGACTGAAACAATCGCCAGATCGCGCGGGGACTGCGTTGCATGGCGTTGGATATACGACAATTCGCCGGTGACATCAGCATCCGTGCCGGGACTGAGATTGGATGGTGTCAAAGTCTGCGTCTGCGATATGCCCGCTGCTGGCGATAGGGTTTCAAGGCTGTACGCCGCGACGCGATCCATACTCGCCTTTGCAGCGTCGGTGGCGGTGATGTGGCTTTCCGCAACTTTTGAACTTTGAATCGAACTGACCAGCATTCCGCAAACACCCACCACGCAGAACGCGAGCACGATCGAAGCGATCATCGCTTCAATCAGGGTGAAACCGCGTCTGGAAAAAAGCGGTAGTGACTGGTTAACTGACTTAGTACTCCGCATAAGGAACACCATTGGTATCGTTCCCTGAAGCGTGTGCGTTGATCTGCTGCGAGATTGGGTTGTAGATCCAGCCGGCTTCGGGGTAGCTTTCCATGTCAACCGCTGGCATTTCGTCACCGGAGGTCACAACGATCACGCCGCTTTTACCATTCACTGGATTAGCGGGCATGCGTGTCAAATACGGCCCGAATGGGTGAGTGGGATCAACTGATGCACTATAGGCACATCGGGCATTGGTATAGCCGGTCATATGCTTAACGAATGTTTCCTCGTCGGGTGTTTCGTTGGTCAAACCGTTCGGATATCCGGGCGGGATGTCTTCGTGCTGAGCTTTGAAAACTCCGATCTGCGTGCGCAGATATCGGAGATCATCCTTCAGTGCATTCTGTCGCGCCAGTTGCGATGCATTGGAAAACTGCGGCATCACGACCGCTGCCAAAATACCCAGAATCACGACGACGATCAGAATCTCCACCAGCGTGAATCCTCGCTGGTTGGGATCGCGTTGGAGGATTGTGGGTGTCGTAACATGCATTGAAGTAACCTTAGTGATTCAATCGGATACTCGTGCCCATTGCTTAAGAAAAGAAATCAACCCGGCGAGGTTTCCCACGCCGGGTTGAGAGGTTTGGAACGAATTAGTTGGAAGGTGCATCGTTGTTGTTGGCGGTGTTGGGGTCGCCTTCGTCGTAGATGTATCCGCCGCTCTTGCTGGCAGCGAACACCTTACCGGACGGGGTGATCATCCAGCCGTCGGCGGTCGCGTCGCCTGGGAAGGCATCGCCGAACGCGACTTCCGCGTTGTGAATAAACATGCCTTCCTTACCGGAGATCGAGTTCTTCGGCGTGGCCTGGAGGTACGGACCAAACGGGCCGGTCGTGGACGTACCCGAGACGTATGCGTCACCGTTTTCGTCAGAACGGGCGGTCAGACGCGCCCATTCCCAACTGCCGGCGAGCGTACCGTCATCGGTCGGAAAATTGTCGCGGTGTTGCAGTTTATATAGCTCAACCTGCGAGCGCAGCGTCTGAAGCTGGCTGGTCAGTGAGCTTTTCCGAGCGTCTTCCGACGCGTTGGTAAACTGCGGAATAACGATTGCGGCAAGAATGCCGAGGATGATCACGACGATCAGAATTTCGACCAGCGTGAACGCCTTATTAATACTTGAACGATTGCGATACATGACAAAACTCCCGTAACTGTGGCCACTTCTTCAGCGGCACAACCTGTATCCGCGGTATTGCGGATACTCTCCTTGCAAAGCCTTTCGATCCGCATCATGGAACACCCACAAAGCGGAAACATTAATCGATCGGAGCGGCATACAACGCCGCGTCTTTCCAATCGACCCGATCGAACCTGCCCCGCAACACGCGGATCAAGACCGACCGACTTAGCAACACTCGCCTCCTTTCTGTTGCGGAAAACAATTCCGCAAACGCGGGCGGGCGAGTTGAGGCGTTCGTACGCCTGTCTGATATACCCATCGGCGTATTCACGCTAAGGGTTAACCAGCAATCGCCAGCACCAGCACTGATAATGAGGGAGTCCAAGGCAAGGAGGTGGACAGGAGTCAAATCTCAAGTCACCCATTCGGCAACCACTCGATCCCATAACCATGGCATCAGTAGCTTTGCGCATCACCGATCGCAAACTTGCGACCGATAAGTCGGATTTCGTAAAACCCGACGCCGCCTTACGACGGCTTAGCCCTTATCGTGGATCCCAGACACATTTCATCGGCCACCACACGCGCGGTGCACCGACATCAAATCAGTACAATTCAAGAACTGGTAATGCAAAACAAAATCGCGGAAGATTAAAAAATGGTTCGAATCCGTGAAATTGATGATCCTGACTTGAAAGCCAAGATCGTTGCTAAACTCGCAGAATGGCGCGGCATGTCGCCTAGCCAGGTGCCCGAATGGTATGAATTGGATGATGCCGATTTCGTCGATCTGCTGAATGCGATCGACGAAAATGCTCAAAATAATGGCGATTCGTGGGCTGAAGATCGCGACTGATTGCGATATTGTCCAAATGCATCGAATAGCTTTTTCGTCCATGGCCCGCATTCGCCTGATCCGATCGCGCGATGATCCCACTGGCTGATCCATGCCAATTCCCGCGTGGTTGAGGTGAGGAAAGCTTCGTCCGCGAGATAGGCTTCATCAAGCGTTACGTCCCGCTCTTGGACATTAAGGCTCATCTCTGATGCAAGTTGCAGCAAAATCGTTCGCGTCACCCCGGCCAGCACCTTTGCGCCAGTCGGTGGCGTGATGAGTGCGTTTTGTCGGATCATCATCACGTTGGTGGTCGATCCTTCACGCACGAATTCGCCGTCGATAAAAATCGCCTCGTCAACCCCAGCCATCGCCGCCTGATGCTTCGCCAGCACGTTGGGCAACAGTGCAATCGACTTGATCCAGCATTTTTGCCAGCGCTCATCCTTCACGCTGATCGCCCGCTGACGCGCCAGTGGATGAAACGCCATCGCCCGCGTGTAGATCATCAATGTCGGGCAAGCATCTTTCGGAAAAGCATGTTCGCGTTTCCCCACACCCCGCGTGGCCTGCAAATAGACGATGCCGTCGATTAGATGACTTTGCGCAACCAATGATTCAATCGTCCCAGCGATGTCATCACGACTTTGCCTAAGCGACAACGCGATGCCATCGCACGATCGCTGCAACCGATCCAGATGCAGTGCCATCGCAAAAACTTCGCCATCATAAACGCGCAAAACCTCATAAACGCCATCGGCAAAGACAAACCCACGATCGTTCACGCTGACCTTGGCATCAGACAAAGGCGTAACCGTTCCGTTGATCCAGCAAAGTTCATCCATGATCGGAACATCATAACTTCACCAGTTTTGAAACGCGATTGCTAGGATCAATGAACCAAATCCTCTAATCTTTTCATCGTGGAATCCGCTTGGAACAACGATCTCCTGACCAACCCGCACACCGTGGCGGACAAGCGGGCGCGCGTGCAGAAAATGTTTGGCGCGATCGCACCGAGCTACGATCTCAACAATCGGCTGCACAGTTTCTGGCGGGATCAAGCATGGCGACGCAAAGCGGTGCAAATGGCGCAGCTCAAACCAGACGATGCGGTCGTCGATGTCGCCTGCGGAACGGGCGACCTGACTCTGGCATTTGCGAAACAAACCCACCAGACCGTTGTCGGGATCGATTTCACTTACGCGATGCTGCCGCTGGCATGCAAAAAAGCAAAGCACTATTCCGCGTCGCCCACGCACTTCATCAATGGCGACGCCCAAGCCATCCCCCTGCCCGATGCCTGCTGCGATGTCGTGTCGATCGCGTTTGGGATTCGCAATGTGCAGGACATTCCAACCGCGCTTACAGAGTTTTATCGCGTCCTGCGACCCGGCGGGCGAGTGATCGTATTGGAGTTCTCCGAACCGACAAATCCGGTCCTCCGCGCACTCAACCGTTTCTATTGCCATAAGATCATGCCGACGACCGCCACGTTGATCAGCCGCGATAAATCAGGGGCTTATAAATATCTGCCGAAGAGCATCAAAACCTTCATCAGCCGCGAAAAAATGCTGCAAATGCTGGCCGATGCTGGCTTTACGCAAAACAAGCCGCATGTGATGACCTTCGGCGTCTGCGTCTGCTATCGCGGCATCAAAGTCTGACCGATCAACTCTTTTGAAACTTCAATCGCTTCCAAACTGCGTATACTCGTGCATATGGACATCGTTATCGCCATCACCGGTGCATCGGGTGCGCTCTACGCCCAGCGAGTCATTCAAGGCTGCGTGTTGGCGGGCGTGCATGTGCATCTGGTCATCTCGCCACTGGGACGCCGGCTGCTTCATGATGAAATGGGCATGGAAACCCCCGATCTGGATGCGCTGGCAGGCACAAAAGATCACACGGTCACGCTTTACAATTACAACGATGTCGGAGCAAAGATTGCTTCGGGATCATTTCTGCACGATGGCATGGTGGTCGTGCCCTGTTCGAGCAACAGTTTGAATGAAATCGCGCATGGATTGGGCGGCAATCTCATTTCTCGCGCTGCGGCAGTGGCGCTGAAAGAACGCCGCAAACTGGTCATCGCGCACCGCGAAATGCCGCTGTCGCCCATGGATGTGACGGCCTACAAATTGCTGACCGATGCAGGGGCGATTATCGCGCCGTGCAATCCGGGCCTATATCTCAATCCAACCACCGTTGGAGAAATGATCGATTTCGTCAGCGGAAAATTACTTGATCTGGTCAGCGTACGGCACACGTTTGATACGCGATGGGATCCAAAACAACCCCGCCCGCCGGTGCGGTACGAAGACATCGCGGGTACAATTCGCGTATGACGATTATCTCTCGTCAAGTTGATGAAACCGTGATGATCGGCCGCCGCATGCTGGTGACGATCACCGATATCGATCGCGAAGGCGTACGCCTGATCGCGCAAGGTCAGTGTGTGGGCGGATACAACGACGGCGAAGAAATTGATCGCCCGTTCGAATTGGGCATCAGCGGCGAAGTGCACCTCGGCGATCAAATCACAATCACGATCGCACGCGTGGCCGTCACGGAACGACGCGTTTACCTCAGCATCAATGCGCCGCGTCAATTCGAGATTTTCCGCAAAGAAGTCTACGATGCGATGATCCGCCAATCCGATCAGAAAGACTGATTCAGCCTCCTTTTAAGCCTCACATGACCGCAATCCCTGCGACATCATTCGGATCCCGCCTGACGACTTTTGCTGGTGACATCAAGTTGTCACACTCCGTCTTTGCATTGCCTTGGGCGATTCTCGCGACTTTTCTCGCGGCACCGAATGGCAGACCTTATCTCGGTCAGATCGGATTGATCGTGGGATGCATGGTGCTCGCCCGCACCGTCGCGATGGCCGCCAATCGGCTGCTCGATGCTCGGCTCGATGCCGCTAACCCGCGAACGGCGAATCGTGCCGTGCCCAGCGGCAAACTAACGCGCGGATTCGTCATTTCTGTCATTCTCGCTTGCAGCCTCGGATTTATCGGACTGACGAGTCTGTTCGGTATTTTCTACGCCAACTGGATTCCGCTGATCGCATCAATCCCAGTGCTGATCTTCGTCAGTCTGTATCCATTTCTTAAACGTTTCACGCAACTGTGTCACTACTATCTCGGTGCGGCACTTGCATTGGCACCGGTGTGCGCGTGGGTCGCGGTCGCCGGTACGATCCAACTCGAACCCATCCTAATGGCACTGGCGGTGCTGACGTGGACCGCAGGGTTTGACATCATCTACGGCTGTCAGGATTACCAATCCGATCGCGCCACCGGCGTCTATTCCGTCCCGGCGCGATGCGGCATTCCGGCCGCGTTGTGGATCGCGCGATTCACGCATCTGATCTGCCTAACCGCGTTGGGTGCGTTAGTGTGGGTGTCGCCGATTCTGTCTGTCGCATTCGCAATCGGGATCGCGTTAACCGCCGTGCTGCTGATCATTGAACACGCAATCGTCAAACCCACCGACCTGTCGAAAGTTAATCTGGCATTTTTCACCATCAACGGATTCATCAGCCTGATGCTGGGTTTATTGGGTGTGATCGATATTTTCGCAATCAAGTAAACCATAACAAAAAAATAGGCAACAGAGACACAGAGAATGGGAACCGCAGATTTCCCAGATCGCGCCGACTATACGGATTAGGGTTGATGCATGCGCTCGCAAGCTGCGACGCCTGCTTCGCAGCTACACGGTCGCGTCGCTTTTGGGCGAGTGATTCATGCCCGCACCGCATTCAAAGGCATTGAATACGTGTGCAACCTGCGCTTATTTATTCTGTTTTTCTCTGTACCTCTGTGTCTCTGTGGCCAATTTATTTGGTTGGCGAAGTGATTTGCACGGTTTTATCGAAAACCGCGATCTGCTGGCGGATCCGCATTGCGCCATTGCGGTCGTTCGCGTCATCGAGCAATTCAGCATACTTGATGCCGACGCGACAATACGGCGTCCACGCCGCAAATGCCGATGGTGTCGGCCGCGGAATCATCTTGAACAACCGATCATAAATCGCCAGCAGCCGCTTGCCCTGCTTTTCTTCACGCAGCGTATCGTCTGTCAACTGAATCGCTTCCAGAACGATTGGCCCGGCGTACAGGTGATTTGTCAGTACGTCGCCCCAGGCTGCGATCGCTTTGTCTGTCTGTTTCAATCCTTTGAAAAGCTTTCCCTGCTCGACACGAATACTCGCGATGATATCAGGACGCTGGGGAAACAATTTGACGATTTTTTCAAGTTGATCCAGTTTTTCGATGTTACTGCGACCTGAGATCATCTTGAGATAGACCTGATACGCAAGATCGGCGTATTGCTTGGACGCAAATTTCGCGACGACATCCGCGACCTGATTTGACTGATCGTTTGTCAACGACCCCGCTGCACCAAGATCCGCCAATGCCAGCCATGCTGCGCTGTCGGCGGCGCAGAGGTTGATCGATTGCAACAGAACCTCCGCCTGTTGTTCCGGCGGAAACAATTCGCGTGATCGCAGTAACGCCAGCGCCCGCTTGCGTTTCATCGGCGGCGCGTTTTGAAGTTCGCCGAGCAGAGACGTTTCACTTTCGCTAATGCTTTTACGCGATTGAGGATCGTTGACCTGCCCGGTCCAGTAAAGCTGTTCTTCGTATCGGCCAGAGCGCAGATTCCAGACGATTTGTTTGCCTCTGCGATCCAAGAATCCGACCCACGCGTGCGCGATTTCTCCGCCGCCGCCTTGCCCGATAATCGTCACAGTAGGAACCCCCAGAGCACGGGCGACCTGTGTTGCGAAATAAGCCTGATCGACGCAGATTCCGCCTGATTTTTGCAGATTCTCCAGCGTGTAGACGCGGTCTGCGATCTTTTGCGCAGCGCCGTTGTAATAGGCGTCGTAGTCGTACGGCACATCAAAATAGAAGCCCCCGACATCCCCGCGTTTTCCATAGCGTTGCCATACCCACGCGACTTCCTGTTCAGAGACCACAAGATCGACCACATACGTCTGCAACTGGTACGGCATCTCCTTCAAGTTATACCGGAGCTTTGGATTGGCGCGGGTGTAGTAGTGATATAAGCCCACCGCCCAATCGCCGCGCGAGAGTGGATCGTCAACGCTGTCAGCCGCCGGGGCGTCCCATACCACCGCCAGCGCTGCGACCAGTTCAGGCCACTGCTCCATCGTTTCGCGATCCGTGCGATACAAAGCCCGCAGCACATTCAACACTTTATCCGGCTGTTCACTTGGGCCGATCGCGAGCATCACCGTTCGCGATAGATTTGGCTGACGTACTAACCAAGCCAGGCACTTCTTATCCAGTTCTTCCTTGAGTTCAATCCGCGAAAAAAACGCCGCAAACCGATACCACGCCGTCAGGTCGATCACGCGCTCATCGGGCGTTTCATCCAAAAGCAGCACCGGTTTGAGTTCAAGCGATAACGCCTCGGCCTGCGTTGCGAGAGTTCCGGCATCAACCGCCTCGGCCAATCGTTCCGGCCACGCCGAAGCGCCGCACGCCGTGGCGCACAGTAACAAACCGAGCATTGTTCCAACAACCGATCGCATGATGAATAGTTTACTCACTCTCGTCGCGGGTGTGCACTTTTTGTTTCAAGCTTTTTTGCGATTCGATCATCTCAATCAATGCGTCTGCGACCTCCTGCGGCGTCGATTCAAACGGCACAACCCGCACATTCGGCCCCCGTGGCCGCCAGCAATCCGGATCGCTGGTCGATCCAAATAACGCCGTCGTCGGCTTGCCGATCATCGCTGCCAGATGCGTCGGACCAGAATCATTCCCGACGAAGCCCACCCCGCGTCCGATCTGATCCGCCAATGACAGCAGTGTGTCACAGGCGACGACTTTTCCTGCCTTTTTTAATTTCGACAACGCCGCGGCACCAAATTGTTCCTGTTCGACCTCTCCGAGCGTGAAAACTGTTTGCAAGCCCTCGTTTTTCAGAAGTGCAGACAGGCTGACAAAATGTTCAATCGGCCAATTCTTGCGGGCTGCGCCGCTACCGGGATGAATGACAATCGCTTGGTCTTTCGCAGACGGTGTAGTGATCGCCCCGTGCGTGTCGATAAGGCGTTGCACCTGCACCACAGCGTTCTGCAAGACCGGCCAGGGTGCGAGCTGATTCAGATGATGTTCCCAAACATGCACGCCCCCCGGCGGATTCGGGGACAGATGCACCACCGGCACATCGCCGGCAATTTGTGTGATATTTCCGATAAATCGCTCGTCCCGATCTTTCGAGAATACGATCGCCATCTGCATCGCCTGCAATAATCGCGTCGGCATTTCGGGCAACTTAGGCGAATCCGCGTGCAGCGTATGCCAACCCGCCTCGACATCGACCGACTCAACCCCGATCCATCGCTCGGCCAATTCACCTTTGCGGTGTGCGGTAACGTATTTGATCCGACTTTGCGCCAGCACCCGCGCCGCAGCGATCGCGATCGGCCAGGTCAGCACAAAATCGCCCAACGCGGCATTGTGGAAAATAAGGACATTTCGGCGAAGCATCAAAACAGTTTAGTCGCGAATGGATTGAGATAAACGTCGTGGCGACATTTAGATCGCTTCTTCGATCCATCCGCCACACAAAACGACATCGCCGTCGTAGCAAACAACCGCCTGTCCGGGGGTGATCGCGCTTTGTGGTTCATCAAAAGTGACGGTTAATTCGTCGTCGCCGGAAAGGAAAACAGAAGCGGGTTGAGGCGGATGGTTGTAACGAATTTTCGCCTGACATTTCAGCCGCGTCGCATCCTGCAAACGATCGGTCAGAACGTTGATCTGGTTCGCGATCAGCGATCGTTTCAGCAGTTGCTCTTTGTCGCCGAGGACGACGCGGTTTTGGGCGTGATCGATTTCGACGACATAAATCGGCCGTCCAAACGCCACCCCGACTCCTTTTCGCTGCCCGATTGTGAAATGTTGATGCCCGTCATGCTCACCAACGGTCTTCCCGTCGGTTGTCACCAACTCACCCGATTTGAAAGTGTCCGGCGAACGGCGTTTCACCAATCCAGCATAATCCTGATCGGGCACGAAACAGATTTCCTGACTGTCCGGCTTATTAAACACCGGCAAATTGTATCGCTCTGCCATCGCGCGGACGTCATGCTTTTCAAACTCGCCGATCGGCAACATCAACCGATCCACATGCGATCGCGGCATACCAAACAGCACATACGACTGATCTTTCTTATGATCCAAACCCCGCAGCAACGTCTTTTGCCCTGTGATCGGATCGCGCCCCACCCGCGCGTAATGCCCCGACGCGACGAAATCCGCACCAACGGCTTCTGCATACTTCGCCAGCCTGCCAAACTTCAGCCAATCATTGCAACGCACGCACGGGTTTGGCGTTCGCCCGCGATTGTATTCGCTGACGAAATAATCAATCACCCGACCAAACTCATCCTGAAAGTTCAGCACATAAAACGGGATATCCAGTAGTTGCGCGACCCGCCGTGCATCGCCTGCATCCAGCACCGAACAGCAGCCCTGTTTGTTTTTCGCCGGCGCGGGCTTAGCAGGATCAATCTCGCATTCCTCATCGTGATTGGACTCACCCACTCCATTGGGCGAACCCAGCCGCATGAAGCAGCCCAGCACTTCATACCCCTGCTCTTTCAACAGCGCCGCAGCGACCGAGCTATCCACCACGCCGCTCATCGCGACGACAACTTTTTTAGGTTTGGTGGACATCGCAACTCCGATTCTAAACAGTTTGAGCGCCTTAAACCAGCCGCACGGGGACGCCGTGATCGGACAGATATTGTTTCACACTTCCGACAGTGTAGTCGTTGAAGTGAAAGATACTCGCCGCCAGCGCCGCGTCGGCGCGGCCGGTGGTCAGCACTTGCACCATGTCTTCAGGCGATCCCGCGCCGCCGGATGCGACCATCGGAATCTTCACCGCATCGCTGACCGCTGCGGTCATATCCAGATCATAGCCTGCTTTGGTTCCGTCGGCGTTCATCACGTTCAAAACGATTTCACCCGCTCCAAGCGATTCAGCCTGCTTCACCCAGTCCATGACTTTGATGCCCGTCCCCGTGCGGCCGCCGTTGATGAATACTTCCCATACCTCAACGCCATCTTTGCTGACACGGTTGGCGTCCAATCCCAGCACCGTCGCACACCTGCCGAACTTACGGGCGATTTCCGCTATTAGCTGCGGGTTCTTCACCGCCGACGAATTAATCGACACCTTCTCAGCCCCCGCCTGGATCAATCGCGTGGCGTCGTCCAGCGTGCGAATCCCCCCGCCGACGGTCAGCGGCATGAAGCATTCCTCGACGACCTGCTGCACGACATCCGCCATGATCCCGCGTCCCTCATGGCTGGCGGTGATGTCATAAAACACCAACTCATCCGCCCCCTGTGCCTGATACCGCTTCGCCTGCTCGATCGGATCGCCCGCATCCACATGATCAAAAAACTTCACCCCCTTGACCACCCGGCCACGATCCACATCCAGACAGGGAATAATACGTTTGGTAAGCATAAATACAGGCAATCCTTCGACATCACGCGAACGATTGAATGTATCGCAGGTGAATGGGTTTGCCAAGATACGCCTGTTTAGGGCGGGAAATGCCTATTCGACATGTAGGTGGTGTTTGGCACATACGAGGCTGGCTAAAGCCAACGCTACCTATTTGGATCACCATTAGGTACGATAGCAATCTATTTAAGTACGATGTTTCTATTGGAACCCAGAATGAGTGAAACAAAGCATAAATATGCCGTCGGAGGTGGATGGATTATGCACTTCACCGACGACGCCAGTTATAAGGCGATTTCGTCGCAAAAGGACTGGAAGTTTCTGGCATCCCTGCCTCCAGGTGGCAACGAATTTGGCGCATATTTTACTACGTTACCGCCTGATGCACCACGATTCTCCGCACGCACGCGAATTCCAAAAGATAAGCAAATTTACGCATTTGCTTTCACTGGGCACCAAGGATTGCAGCCGAAAGCAGGTGGAAAAGGTGCATACATTTTTTGGGCCCCGACGGACTACCTTGTCGTGGATTCCGCAGGTTTGAATGGGACAAGACAGCAATACCATGGGGTATCGGAGGCTCTTCCATGATTGGTGGAACAGATATTATCATTCCCGTTTTGAATAGCATCGATGCGCTCGATCTTGCAGTCCGCGCCGTCAGACGGCTCTGGCGTAATGTGGTACTCGAAGACGGTAATACTGGGGAGGTTTTGCCTCCATACAAGGAAATAAGCTTCTATGGCATGTCCGAAGTTCTTGCGTTCAAAGATTCGGCGGCTGCCCATTCTTGGGACAAAATCGGACCCGACCCATCACTCAACGGCACGCTTCTGCATTTCATTGTCACGCCCAACGAATTGACCGTCGCGGTAGACGATACCCCGTCACTACAGATTGAGAATTTCATCGAATCTCTGCGTCGTGCTTTGCTACAAGATATGTTTGTAAGCAACGCAGAGCCTAGGAGGGCTGCATGAATAGGATAGAACGCGATCCTTTTGAAGAAGTTATCCGCAAGAGCGGAGCAGACTGGTTAATTGACTGGTACGCGCCATCCGATCGAGCGATGGAGAATTTGCGAAGGATATTGAGGGACGCAAACGAATGGGGGAGACAGCATTGGGAGGGGAATGCACCACCGCTTACTCCAGAGGAGATTGTCAACACCTACGCCACGAACCCTCATAAGGTACGCGCTTTTTTACAGGTCGTCGGGTCGATTGGGTCGCCAAGCTTTCTCGTCATGGTTTGGCGAATACTCCAAGGCTTCGATATTCAATCTGTTCAACTTCAATACGAGATTGACAAGCCTTTTTCTCTTTACATACGCCTTGTTTCACCGTACGGCATGACCGAAGAATACAAATCTGATAACATTGATGATGCTGTTGTCCTGCGACACCTCGGCACTATGAAAATGAGCGGTCAGGGTACATACGACGGATTCTACGCTCTTAATATTAGATCAACCGATTAGCCAACTGTTTCATTTCATTTTTCAATCAACCGAGCAAGGTGCGATGCATCACCCACTACACACTGCATTCACGAATAGTCTTCATAGATATATGCTACGCACGATTTGTAGGGGCATCTAACCCAATCCTTATCGTTACCTTTGAGTGTGCGCGTGCTCAGTTGCATTAATGGCGAGGCGCCGGACATATTCAAACTGGCTAAGCAAATAAAGGTTGTTTTCGCTCAGGCCTTTGAGTTGACTCTTCATAGTTTTATTGTCGCGATCCAGAACGACAAAGTGATCTTCCAACATGGACGCGCGCCACGTGAGGGTGGCGGCCCATACAAGCGACACTCCCGTGGCGACCAAACTAAGCGTCATTAAGCAACCCATGCTCGATGCGGTAGCGTTGCGGTGTGGCTGTCGCTCACTAATGATGTGAACATCCGAAACTAGCATCCGAGTCATCGCGTGCCCAGTTGCTTCCGCCTCAGAGTCCGTGTTCACGTCAAGGGACATATCAACGCCGCTATCTCGATCGGCACCGTACACGCGATAAAGTGGCACAATGCCTCCCTTGTTTCAGTGTCAACACTAACATGCGGTCGAGTCTTGCAGGATTCAAATCACCCACATATTCACACAATGTGGATCGAAACGGTGCAATACAATCGCACTGTAACTATCCGCACAATCACGCGCCAACCGCGTTTCAATAATACCACAACGCATAACGCAAGGCGGGCTACATGGTTGCTTGGTTATGCTGCTAGAAGAGCACACCCTTCTCATAATGCTGCACGTTCACCACGCAATCCTCGGTCGTTAAGGCTTTTCTCTTGTGGATGCGCTCGAAGATCGCTGGCGACGTGAGAAACACCGCCGAAACTTTTCCCTCAACAGACATATACCACACTACTTGGCATTCCTCACCCGGCAGCAAGCCCGGCGGCCGGGGTCCCGTCATGTGATGCCGATCACCCGGCTGCTCTATTGTGAAAATCCAACGATCATCGGGACGACCAAGTGAAGCACGCACAGCCGCCTCATCAACGCCAAGAACACTTTGCGGCGATGGGGCACCGGCACACCCGGTTAGCACTGCCAACTGTGCGATGCAGAGAATCAATAAGTGCTATGGCCGCATAACAGGTGAGTATTTGCCCGGCGACGCCGCATCGCGTGCCGGGAACTCCTAGCATAATCGTTGCCGGGGGCGGTGAGGGTGTCAAGCGCATACCAA
>JBBQXB010000082.1:0-15284 GCA_038210015.1 Tepidisphaerales bacterium | reverse complement strand
CTTCCACACGAGGTACCCCCCGCAGCTGCGGAGCGGCATTCGGAAATCGCCCAGACGACCAGCGATTGCTCGCGTCGGCAGTCGCAAAGGGAATGACAAATTAACTCATGGTCCCACTGAATAACCCGACACACCCACGCATGTCACCCTGACGTACCCTTAAGGGTCTCGTTGGATCGTCACAACCGCCTCAATCTGCACGTCAAGTAGATGCTTCGGAGCACCGCAGCATGACAAGTGTGATGAGCTTGAGGTTGTTCAGAGGTTCCTGATATTTATATTAACACACTGACGAAAAAGATCTGTTGGTGGGCTTTCCTCTGCGATCGCTGCAGCACGTCAATGCTATAAATCCGGTGACATCGTGCAGATGCTCACTATTGCCTGAGGCGAATGCGTTGCGAAAAAAACGCCTGCATTTTGCGTGGTCGCGCGACGGATGCATGTTTCTCAAAAGTCGGGCAGCCCGACCGCGATTAGTAGCGGAATGTGAGTCCTGCACCGCCCCAGAGTTGTTCGGTGGCGTTGATTTTGTCGTCGAGGCTATTGGTGTAATAGAGATACCCGCGGATCGACCATTCGCCGTAACGGGACGAGACGTTAAGCAGATTATTCAGCGAATACTCACCCACCACGCCCACCTGCCAGTGTTGAAACCCGTCGATGGTTTGATCAGTCGTCAGCGGCGAGGTGAAAAAACCGGGGAAGGTGCTGCTACCGTCCTGCGGAAAACTTTCCCATCCGCTGACGAATGCCACGTTACCGAGAAAATTCAGCGTCAGGCCGATCTCCTCGAACTTTAGTTTGTATTCGATACCCGCTTCGAGGTAGATGCCGTCGTAAAGATCGAAGTCGTACACCGCCAACGCGTAAGGCGCAGGGACGGTTTTGCCGCCAAAAAGGACATTTTCATCGAGTGCGATTTTCAGGAACACTTCGCTGGTCCCGCGTTCATCGCGGTCTGGGTAGATATAAGTCGTATAGCCCGCGGAAATAACGATCGGTTTGACGGTCCAATCAAATCCGACGGTCGGGCGGATTTCCTGGAAATCGCTGATCGGATCATCGTCTGAAACATTGACGAATACGCCGACATAAGGGTGCGGGAGCTTTCCGAGATCAAACGCGACCTTGCCATCGAGTTGCAAATTGAGTTGGTCTTCTGGGCCGGGCACTTCAAAGACTTCGACGCCGCGATAAACGTAATCGGTGAAGTAGGAAAACGACAATTCCATGTGTACCGCGCCGAGGTTTGTCCCATCGACTTCCGAGGCGATTTCCGGGGGCGCATAGACGCTCGGCGGAGCTACCTGTGCAAGCGCGAGAGAACCGAGCATGGACGACGCAATGGCAAGTGAAGCAATCCGCATGATCGTTTGACGATACCCAAGCCGCTGGATGCGGGCAAATGTCCCGCGTGTGGTGGGATCAGAATGCAAGCAATATTTTAGATTTTTCTTGGATATTGAAGACCGTGAAGATATATTCATCTTCGCGAATCGACGTTCGGGTTCGTTTAACGATCAATTAATATCGTTTTGGTTTTTTTGCCCCGCGAGCACGGTTGCTTTGCGGGTGACGTTTGATGGAGCATTTGCAATGATTTCATATTGCCGTCGTGTGGGAAATTGGTTTTCCAAACCGTTGATTCAGCATTTGGATTCGGATCGTCCGTTTCGGCTTCGCCGCATCTCGGCCGCGATGTTACTGATTGGCTGGGTGGTTTTCGCGCTGGCGTGCGTAATGCGTTCGATACCCGAACAGTGCATTGGCGCGACACTTTTCATCGCAGGATTGTTGAGTGTTCACTGGTTTGATCGCCGCGACGACAAAAAGCCTTCGATTCGTCGCGGACTGTGATCGCTGGCGTCGGCAATTGATACAAAACGTGCCTGCCAACTCAATCCTCCCGCACTCGCCAATAGTGTGGGTCGCGGGATTGATGATAGACCGCCACAATTTTGATTTCATGCGCGCCGACGCGGTAAACGACGGAATAACGATACACGCCAACCCTGCACTTACGATACGTATCATCAACCCACGGGCAGCGGCGGGAATTTTTCTCGATCGACATCAAGAGTTCGCCGAACTGATCAAAAAACCGCCAGCCCAGATTCGCCACCTCGCCGTTGAGATAGTCAATAATAGTGTTGATTTCCTGATCCGCTAGGGGATCAATGACCAGTTTCATAATCCTGCTGCCGCTTGATCACCATTTTTTTTGACCATGTTTCTCGGGAAATGCCACGCGCCGGATCATTGTCCAACGCATCGGATCGGCGATCCAGTTCGTCGCGAAACGATCCTGCGACTGCTGGCAATGGGTCGGTTTCACTCACCAAACGATCAATCAGTTGCCGTCGTTGTTCGGCATCGAATTGATTAATCTGTTCACAAACCTGATCGATCGTCATCGCCATGGTTTCTCCATCGACAAAAACGTTTTACGCCAGACTACCCGCATCATGCCCGAAGCATTCCCTGCCTGCGGTGACGCCGCCATCTTGGCCGACCGTGCCGAGATTCAATTCGTGTAATCCCTTGCCAGCAGGCACCATCGGATAGACGTGCTCGTTCGGTTCGACGTAGAAATCGACCACCACAGGCCCGTCATGCGACAGCATCTGATCGACCACTTTCGGCACTTCTTTCTTGTCGTCGCAACGAATGCCCTTGACGCCAAACGCCTCTGCCATCGCGGCAAAGTTCGGGTTTTTCATTTTCGACTGGCTGTAACGCTTGTCGTAGAACAAATCCTGCCACTGCTTAATCATGCCTTGAAAATCGTTGTTCAGGATGACGGCTTTAACGTTGATATTGTATTCCGCGATCGTCGCCAATTCGTAGCAGGTCATTAGATAGCTGCCATCGCCGTCGATATCGATGACGGTTTTGCCGGGTGAACCCAGCGCCGCACCCATCGCAGCCGGCAGACCAAATCCCATCGTGCCCAGCCCGCCGGACGTGATGAACTGACGCGGATAACGCCAACGATAGAACTGCGCCGCCCACATCTGGTGCTGGCCGACGCCGGTGGTGATGATCGCGTCAGATTTGGTCTGACGGTTGATTTCTTCAATGACGTACTGCGGCTTGCTGTGCACGCTGTCGTCGAAATATTTGAACGGAAACTTATCCTTCCAGACCTGAATCTGTTCAAACCAACCCGGTCGCTGGCGGTTTTCGATCAATGGCAACATCGCCTGCAGGCTATACCGTGCATCGCCGACGACCGGCACATCAACGTCGACGGTTTTACTGATGGATGACGGATCGATATCGATATGAATGATCTTGGCGTGCGGCGCGAAGGTCGCGAGATTACCGGTCACGCGGTCGTCAAAACGGGCGCCCACCGCGATCAGGCAGTCGCATTCCTGCACGGCGTAATTTGCATACGCGCTGCCGTGCATGCCGAGCATGTGCAAAGTCTTGTTGTTCAATTCATCGAATGCGCCCATACCCAGCAACGTGGTGGTGCAGGGGATGTTTCCTTTTTCGGATAACTCACGCACTTCTTTCCACGCTCCGGAGATGATCGCCCCGCCGCCGACATACAAAACGGGTTTGTGCGAACGATTGATCAGTTCCGCCGCTTCGTGGATTTGTTTGTTGCTGCCACCGGTGAGGCTGGCGTTCAGGCGTTTGCTGATGTGTGGCCGAGGGGTGTCATCCACTTCTTCTGGACAAATCCCCGCCGACACGTCTTTGGGCAGATCGATCAACACCGGTCCCGGGCGTCCGCTGGTGGCGACGATAAAGGCTTCATTGATGATTCGCGGCAGTTCGCGAATATCCTTAACCAGATAATTCCATTTCGTACACGGACGGCTGATGCCGGTGACATCGGCTTCTTGGAACGCGTCGTTCCCGATCACCTTGGTCGCGACCTGTCCGCAGACAACGATCATCGGGATCGAATCCATCTGCGCGGTGGCGATCGGCGTGATCATGTTGGTCGCCGCCGGGCCGGAGGTGACAAGGCAGATGCCGGGCTTGCCGGTGGCGCGGGCATAACCGTCGGCACAGTGCCCCGACGCCTGCTCATGGCGATTCAGGATAAACTTGGCGGGTGTGCGATAGATTTCGTCAAACACCGGAAGGATCGCCCCGCCGGGGTAACCGAACATCACTTCGACCTTGTGCGGGCCGACGAACATTTCGTGCAGGATTTTCGCCCCGGTTTTGCCTTTGTACTTAGGCTTGTCAGCGGCGGGCTTTTTGGTCGTGGAAACGGGTTCGTTCATCAAAGTCATTTTAAGATTCCAGAAAAAGATCGTCTACTTCAGTATTTGGATCAGAATCGTTGCGTTGTGTGGGAATCATCGGGACGATTCTTACATGCGACGCGGTTTTTCCAATCAGTTAAGTCAAATCTACTGTTTTTAGCGGGTATCGGCAACGAAAATTGTGATTTCGTTTGCCGGGGAAGCTCGACCGTGAAGCGGGTGGCTTGACGGATCGACAGGCGGGATCAGGCCGAGGTCAGCGTTCGAGTGTCACAAACGCCATCCCGTCGGCCGGTCGTACGACCACCGTAACGGGTGAAATTTTTGACAGAACAACGCTCATCATCGCGGTATTCTACCTGAATAGACAGCAAATCGTCAAGTCTTTTCATTTCTCGCCGAAATTTGCACCCTGAACACAACTTGCCACAGAGATCGCCCAGGACACAGAGCACTGGGAAACCGCAGATGACGCCGATTACGCAGATGGAAAAAAGCATTTCCTAATCTGCGCAATCTGCGGTTACTTCCTCTGCAGGGCGCAAAAATCAGCGATTCAAAACCGTCGATCCAATAGCCGGTACTGAATCGCTTCGGCGATGTGGTGCTCGGCGATCGCGGGGCTTTGATCCAGATCGGCGATCGTGCGCGCCACCCGGCGCACCTTGTCATACGCCCGGGCGCTCAATCCCAACTCATCCATCGCCTGCTTCATCAAAATCAGGCAAGATTCACTTAAATCGCAGTATTTTTGCAATTCCTTGCTGTTCATCCGGGCATTGTTAGTGCTGCTGGCGAATCGCTTGATTTGGATTTTGCGTGCCTGCTCAACCCGCGTTCGCATCGTGGCGGAGTCGGTGCCTTTATGTTTGCCGGTCAGTTCGCGATACGGAACGGTCGGCACTTCGATGTGGATATCAATACGATCGAGCAGCGGGCCGGACAGCTTGGAAAGGTATTTCTGACGCGCACGCGGGTCGTCGGACGCGTAGCCGGACTGCGTGGGGTTCATTGCGGTGACGAGCATGAAACTAGCCGGGAACTTTACCGATCCGTGCACGCGCGCCACCGTGACATCCCCCCCTTCCAGCGGCTGGCGGAGCATTTCCAAAACATATCGTTGAAACTCCGGCAATTCATCCAGAAACAAGATCCCGTTATGCGCCAGCGACACTTCCCCGGGCTTGGGGATCGTTCCGCCTCCGATCAACGCCTGCGCCGTTGCACTGTGGTGGGGCGTGCGGACGGGTCGCTGATCCATCAACGCGATCTCATCGGGCAGCAATCCCATGGCTGAATAAATGCGGGTGGTTTCGAGAGATTCTGACCGCGTGAGAGGCGGTAAAATCCCCGCCAGACGCATCGCCAGCATCGTTTTGCCCGTCCCCGGCGGGCCGATCATCAGCACGTTGTGCGCCCCCGCCGCCGCGATCGTAAGCGCCCGCTTCACCGCCTCTTGCCCGCGCACATCGGCAAAATCGAGCAACGGCGAAACCTGCGACTGCGCAAACGCCTGGCCATCCAATTCATACGGTTCGAGGTCGAGCAATTCGTTCAAAAACGCGACGCATTGCGTCAACGTGCTAACGGGAATGACTTCGATGCCTTCGACAACCGCTGCCTCGCGGGCATTATCCTGCGGGACGATCACGCCGCGAAATCCTTTTTCGCGCGCCAGCATCGCCATCGACAAGACGCCTTTGATTTTGCGTACCCTTCCATCCAGCGCCAGTTCGCCTGCAATGAGGTAATTTCGATGTCGCTCGCCAGTGAGTCCACCCGTGCCGCGCAGCAACCCGATCGCGATCGGGAGATCCAACGCCGGGCCGTCTTTTTTGATATCTGCAGGGGCGAGGTTAATCAGAATCCCGTGGGCAGCGAACATAAATCCGCTGTTGATGATCGCACGCTTGACCCGTTCTATCGATTCCTTCACAGCCGTTTGCGCCAAGCCCACGATCGTCGTCTTGCTCATGCCCTGTTTGGTGACATCGCATTCAATTTCGCAAAGTACCGGATCGATGCCCACGAGTACGAAGGAATGTATGCGAGCCAACATAGACAATGAGTTTACCAATCGGCGCGAGTCACGCCAGCAAGAGAAGAATTAGCCACAGATTTTAGCAGATGAAATGGATGAACACAGATAAATACAGTTAAAAAACCGGTACTTTCTGACTCTCCTGCTATGTGTCATTCCGAGCGTACCCGCGAGGAATCTACTTGGCGTGCAATATCTGCTTCGATTGAAAAACGACTTCAGCTTGCCACGTCTTGCATTCAACCGGGTTCATCGGCGTGCATCGGTGGCTACTTCTCCCCATATTCATCCGCGGCAATCCATTTTCATCTGCGAAAATCTGTGGTTAATTCTTCTGTCTTACGTAACCGCCGCAGCGACAAGTTTGCCGAACAGCGTTAGGTGTTGGGCATCGACGATTGCAACCTCAAGTAGTTGTCCTTTGAGCGACAGATCGCCATCGAACACCACGATCTGATCGCCGCGTGTGCGTCCGACCAGTTGCGTCTTATTCTCCAAAGCCCAAGACGCTGCGGGGGGTTGCTTGTTAAACCCTGACCCCAATTCGACACCATTCGTTGATTTCGCACGTCTGGAAACCAGCTTGCTTTCACCTTCGATCATCACCTCAACGGTTTTACCGATCATCTGGCGACTGTTTTCGACGCATACTTCACCCTGAACGGCCAGCAGGCGATTATTGCGGTCGCGCTTTGCCGATTCAGACACATCATCCTCAAACCGGTCAATCGCGGTCGTGCCCGGCCGAGGCGAATATTTGAAGATAAAGCTGTTCTTGAACATCGCATACCGCACGATGTCGCAGCATTGCTCAAACTCGGCATCGGTCTCGGTCGGAAATCCGACGATAAAATCGCTGGCGATCGACACATCCGGCATATATCCACGGGCGCGGTCGATAAAATCGCGGTATTGTTCGATCGTGTACCCGCGATTCATCAGCTTCAGCATCCGGTTATTGCCGTGCTGCGCTGGTGCGTGCAGGTATCGACAAATGCGCGAACAGTCGCGCATCGCCATCAATGCATCGTCGGTGAAATCACGAGGGAAACTCGTCACAAAGCGCAGCCGGGGCAGATCGGGGGTGGCTTCATGGATTTGATAAAGCAGATCGGCAAAGGTCGTGATTCTGCCGTCGCCGTGATCGAATCCGTAGTGGTTGATCGTCTGGCCGAGCAGCGTGACTTCCTTCGCGCCGGCATCGACCATTTTCCGCACTTCTTCGATGATATTCGCAGGCGGACGATGCACCTCCGGACCGCGCGTGTAGGGCACGACGCAATAGGTGCAGAACTTATTACATCCGCGCGTGATCCGCACATAGGCCTGCGACATCTCATCCCCGGGCGATACGGCACGGGACAGATCGAGTAATTCCAACTCGTCGCGAGCCACCTGCAATGTGGATGACCGGCGAACGGTGTTCCCCATCAACGCCACCCGACGGGCCGGTGCATCAATCAATGCGCCGACCGTCGCCACCGCGTTCTGAACCATCGCCGGCAATTTATCCAGTTCCGCAGGCCCGCACAGAATATCGATATGCGGGTTACGTTTGAATATATCCGTCCCCTCGCGCTCGGCCATGCAGCCGATAACGCCGATGACCAGATTCGGCTCGTTTTTCTTCCGTTCCTTCAACTCCCCCAAACGGCTCCATACCTTCTGCTCGGCGTGTTCGCGAACAGAGCAGGTGTTATAAATGATCACGTCGGCGGCGTGCCGGTCCTCAGTCGATTCGTATCCCTGGCCACGCAGTTGCGAGAGCACCAGCTCCGAATCGAGCACATTCATCTGGCAGCCGAAAGTTTCAAGGTACAGCTTGGGCATAATTGATCGCGAACGGGGGATTATACCGATTTTTCGGATTTATGAAGGATCAACCCTCCAGTTGCCCGCAAGAGCAGTGGTTTTTGTGGCGCATCCATTTCGATAATCCGATTGACGAGGTTGGTCTACTGAACTCAGGTTTGTTGAGAATCGGGTTGGCGGGTACAACTGCGGTGTGATGGAGATTGCTTGGAAGCTGGTTGCGACGATGGGACTCGTCGTTTTGAACGGGTACTTTGTCGCGGCAGAGTTTGCCGCGGTCGGGGCGCGGCTATCGCGTTTGCAGATCCAAGCCGAATCAAGCATCCTCGCGCGGGCCGCGATCAAGATCAAAACCCGTCTCGACCTTTACTTATCGACCTGTCAGCTCGGCATCACGATCGCATCGCTCGGATTGGGTGCCGTCACCGAACCTGCGATCGCGGCACTGCTCGATCCTTTACTTGCAAAAATGGGGTTTTCGATCCCGCCGGGCGGGCATTCCGCGTTGGCGATCGCGATCGCACTCACCATCGCCACCGCGTTACACGTCGTCGTCGGCGAAGTGGCGCCGAAAAACTTTGCGATCTATTATCCCGACAAACTGCTGCCGATTCTGGCAGTGCCGTTAATCCTATTTACCTATCTGCTTTACCCGCTAATCTGGGCGCTGAATTCCGCAAGCAACGCCCTGCTACGGCTGTCGGGTGTCAACATTGCCCACGACGCGCACGGCGGGATGCCGCACACTGAGGAAGAACTGCGCGCCCTGCTTCGCCAGGCGGTCGCATCAGGTGAAATCGAGAGCGAACAATCCCGCATTCTGCTCAGTGCCTTTGCATTCGGACACCTGCTGGCGAGGCAAATTATGACCCCACGCACCAGTGTCCAATTCCTCACACTCGGGCAGCCGATCGGGGAAATCCTCAAGACAATCCAGAAAAGCACCTACACGCGGTTTCCGCTGGTGGATCAAAGCATCGACCATGTGATTGGTTTTATCCACGCGCGGGATTTGTTGACGCAATTGCAACTCGTACCGGGGAAGTTGCGTTTCGCCGACGCGACAACGCCCGAAGGCGAAGCCATCGCAATCGCCGACGGCAAGCCCGGATCGGGCGTCCATGTGATCGGCAGCGGCGATATCGACCTGGGCAAAATCCGCCGAGACGTTCTGCATGTCCCGGAATTGGTGCCTGTGCACAAACTCTTACGACAATTCCAGGAAACGCGTCTGCATCTAGCGGTTGTGGTGGATGAATACGGTGCAACCCAAGGCGTGGTGACGCTTGAGGATGTTCTCGAACAGATCGTCGGCGAGATCGACGATGAGTTTGATCCGCAGACCAAAGACATCGTCATTGACGGCAAAACCGTGCGCGTCAGCGGCGTGTTTCCGCTGCACGAACTGGTGATACGATTAAATTTACCACCTGAAACAGATGTGGATGAGGTTGATACGATCGGCGGGTATATCTCCCACAAGCTCGGACGGTTGCCGCATGCGGGGGATCGCATCGAGATCGGGGATTACGATGTGGTGGTGAACGCGGTATCGCGTCGTCGCGTCAGCTCAGTGCTGATGACCCGCCGCGAATCGGCTAAAACTGAAGTCCAATAAATTACGCGATGCAGAACGCATTAAAATACCTGCATATCTGACGCGATAACTGCTTAAGCTTGGGTTTGTCCTACCCGATCTGTTGGGTATGACCGGCGTCGGGGAGAAAACCAAGCATCACAGTCGCACGATCGACCCCATCGGAATCGTGGCAAACCAGTTTTTTCTGATCGGTGGCAATCCCGCCGGTCAGCATAATCCTTTTGAGCAAACCGAATCGCTATCCCATCTGCACGGACGTGGTGCAGATGCGAATATCGCTGTTTTCGGTAATCGTGCCCGCACGCATGTCTGGTTGCATCCAGCAAGTGATCGCGCCGTCTATTGCTGGGGGATGGCGAGTCATCCTGTTCATCGTGACACGGCAGCATTACTGAACTGGTGCAGCGAAGTGATCGATAAAGATGATCTTTCGCCGTTGCGCGAGTTGCTCGGCACGTTTGTGATTGCGATCGACGACCGCAAAAATAACAAGATCACGATCATCAACGATGTGCTGGGTGTGCGACCTTTTTACGTTGGTAAACACAATTCCCGCCTCGTCGCCGGCAGCGATGTGCTGGCGATTTGCAAAGCCGGACTAAGTCACGGGATCGCGAACTACGACGCGATCGCGGCATGGATTTACTACAACCAGCCAATCGATGGCCAAGCCGTCGTCACCGATTACCACCGCATGCCGCCGATGTCGGTGCGTACCTATCGAAGCTCAGGCGAACTCGTTTGCGATCGCACCTACGGCCCGCTTCCGTTCGACCGCATTGAAGCGCCGATTGAGCAGATCGTCGATGAATCCCACGCCGCTGCCGCTCATGCACTGCAAATCCAATTGCGGGATCACGGGGAAGTGAATTTTCCACTCTCCGGCGGATATGACAGCCGTTTGCTGTTTGCGATCGCATCAAAGCAACACCAAACGCAAATTCACGCCGCGACGCTGTGCACAAGATCGTCTGAATCCACGCTCGCTCAGCAAGTCGCCTCGGCATTGGGTCAACCCTTGCAACTATTGCGAGGCCGATCACGCATCCTCGATTTGTATGATGATCCGTTCGCATTCACCTCAGGTGGATTCGTCACGGGACGAAATCTCACCAGCTTTCTCGCCAGACGCATGCCGGGAATGCCGATTGTCAGCGGATTTATGGGCGACGGAACGATGCGCGGATCAATGCTGGCAGCGGGCAACGCGCATTTTGCAAAAGACGATCAGAAGCTGACGATTGACGATCAACTAGAAGTCGTTCATAAGCGCTTCACGATGTTCGGATTGCGGCTGCATTTGTTGCACAAATCGTTGCGCGATCGGATTGTGACTCGCGCACAAGACCAACTCAGGCAATTCCTGTCGCGTCACCAGACATCCGGCAAGCCTTTGCTTAGCGCGGACCTATTCAGCCGCCATCGCAATTACTACGCGAGCGTGTTTCAGCAGTACATGGATGAGGCTGAAACGATCATCCCGTATGCTTCGTGGGGTGTATTAAGTTCACGCGTCAAGTACGCCATTCCGTGCCACAACGAGCGCAATTACCCGATGATCTTCGCCCGTCATTACCCGCAACTGGCGAACATCCCCCACACCAGCCAACTGCCCAAACCCACCGGCGAAAAACCGCCTGTCGCGGCCACCCGGCACCTGCGACGCTGGAGCGCCGATCTCGCCGCCGCAACCATCATGACCGATCTGCTGGAGGGCTGCCGCAAGCGGACGCTTCTAAAATTACTGCCCAGCGGATTGCTCGGTGAATCCAATTACGAACGCGAAATCATCTTCGCGCACAAAATGCTGGTATTTGAACGATCACTTCGCAAAAATCACATCGCGTTCAGTTGGGATCGGCTGTAACGCAATCGCACACTCAGGCATCGTGTTCGTCTGTGGCGCGATGCGGCGGATCAATTTCCATCGGATGGCCTCTGACATCAACAATCGTTGTCGTAGCTTCAGCGATGACCGGCACCTTAGGCGCATCACGCCAATTCGCGCTTGCGTGCTTGAAGACTTCAACGATCGACAACGCCACCGCCACCACCACCGGACCGACAAAAAGCCCGAGGATCCCAAACACTTGCAGCCCGCCCAGCACGCTGAAAAAGATCACCAGATCATGCATGCCTGTTTTTTTGCCGACCAGTTTGGGCCGAAGGAAATTATCGATCGATCCGATGACCGCCCCGCCCCAGCCGACGAGAATTAGCGCTTTCCACGGGTGTCCGGTCGCGAATAGGAAGATCGCAGCGGGCACCCAGACGAGGAACGCGCCCAGTGCAGGGATCATCGACAGGATGAACATCACCACACCCCACAGCACCGCCGACGGTACGCCAAGAAACCAGAAGCCGATCCCGCCCAATACGCCTTGAATCGCCGCGATAAAGATCACCCCTTGCACGCTGGCCTGGATGATCTCACGACAGCGTTTGAATACCGCCTTGCTTTGCTCGCGCTCCAACGGAAGTAAATCAATCAGCGAATGTTTGATCTCGTGGGTGTCGCGTAGAAAGTAAAACAAAGTGAATAGCGCAAAGCAGATTTGGATGGCCGTGCCTGCGATGCTCGCCACCGCCGACCCGGCAAAACTCGCCGCCCGTGCCGTCAATGGGGCCAGCAACACTTTCGTGCGTTCTTTCAACGCCTCGGGGTCTTTTAGAAAATCGAGATCGAAATAGGGATCGATCAATCCGTATACCCGACTATCCGGATGAATCCACCCCTTCGCCGCCGCGACGAGTGATTGAACTTGATCAATCGCGTCGGGAATTTGTGCTGCCATCAACAACACGATCACGATCACCGGCACGAGCACCACCAACACGACACCCAGCGTACTAATCAGCGCCGCCAGCCACGGCTTCATCCCGCGATCGCACATCCGCGTATGGTACGGATAGGCGATAATCGCCAGTACCGTCGCCCACAAAATCACCTCAATAAACGGCGAAATAATCAGCCAGCACAGGTAAAGCGCGATCAATGCGATCGCGAGCAGTGCAAGCCATCTGGCGTTGAGTTTCGGCATATGGGCGGAAGTGTACCGCAAGATCCCACCCCTGCCGATACGTCGCAGGTCGCCACCACAAACTAATACGCATCAGACCTGAATCCCCCCCAACCCCGTTTAGCTGCGAGCTTGCTCGCGCATTAAACGTGCTCGCGCATTAAACGTGCTCGCGCCACGAACCCAAACGCGAGCAAGCTCGCGGCTAAACAAGCGGGCGGGGTTTTACCGACATGTGTAACTGAGCATTGTATTCAGTCCGTTTTGGCGGGTCGCAGGCGGTGGCGTTGGATCAGGTTAACGCGGGGACGGATTCGTGAGGGACGCCGTGCGTCAGGCCGGACTGAATGCGTCGTGCTTCATCTCAGCGATCACACCCTCATCATCATTGGCGGATTCGGGTTGTTCGGCTTCGGGCTGGCGCTTGGAGATTTGCTTGTAGGCAGATACCAGCGAACGGGGATTCAGATCATCGGCGTGGATGAAAACGCCTGTAGATTTGGGGCTGAACAGATGTTTGACCGCCAGACTGATCTGCTCGCGCGATGACTCGTGTGAAGATGAGGCGATGGCCGCCGACGGTGGCGCAGGCTGCATCAGGTGACGGATGGGGTCGCATTGAAGCAGGCTTTCATCCGGTTCGGATCGCAAGCCCATCACGCATTCGATGCCGTTTGGCGTGATGGCAAACAGCTTGGCGTGACCTTTTCGCGGACCGGGTTGGAGGGATAGAAATCGAAAATCCTCCATAGGCCGGACATAACGCCATTCGGTTTTGCGGAATGATTCAATCTGCGCGATGAATTGTCGGATCTTGCCCGCCACCTCAAACTTCAAATCGCCAGCCGCTGCGGCCATGCGGGCGGTTTGTTGATCGATTTCATTGGATGGGTCACACAGCGTATCGATGCTCCACCGAATCAGCGCCTTATACTGCTGCATCGACACCGATCCATCACACGGCGCAGGACAACGGTGCATGTCTTTATAAGCACACGGAACTCCACCCGGCGATTGTGTCAGAATGTGGTGATATCGACACAGATCAAACGCATCCTCAATCGTTTCGATCAGTTTCTGAGCCTGATTTTTTTCCTGAATCGGGCCAAACACGATGCCTCGCGTAGATGATGGATCATCAACGCGCGTCCATCGTGGAAAATCGGCGTCTGGATCGACGTGGATGAACCAGGTTTGGCGTTGCGAAAGTAATTGACGATACGAATCCGGGAAAACCGCTTTGGCGGAGTCCAGATACGCCAAATCCGATTCCAATGCGCCATCGACTCGCTTGTAACGGATCTCGCGAACGACGGCTCGGTAATCGACGCGTTTGGTCAACGTGTCGTCCGGATTCTCAGATAAACGCCTTTGCACCGACGCTCGCAGATTTTTCACCGCCAGCATCTGCACCGGCTGCCCGGCGGCATCGCACATGAGGTAGACGCACCACCGGCCGGGCAGTTGCTTGAGCGTATCTTCAAGCGGCTGCTGGGGTTGCAGTTGAATCGTGTGATCGTACCACGTCGGTAGCATCGTCTGATCCTACGCAGCAACGGCTACGGATGAAGCGGTCGCGTCGTCAAAATTTTTCATTACATCCAAATGCAATTTAATTGCATTATCACTTGCAATGCAAATGCAATGTGATTACATTTACATCCAAATGCAATCTACGGACATTTACAACAAAATGGCATTACCGAAAGTGCGTGGGATCCGAGCCTTTACGCTGGTGGAGTTGCTGGTGGTGATTGGGATCATCGCGTTACTGGTGGCGATCCTCATGCCGGTGCTGGGACGCGCGAATCTCGCCGCCAAGCGCGCCAAGTGCCTCTCCAATCTGCGAAATATGCAGATGGCGCAGATCCTGTACGCGAACGAAAACCGCGGGTATCTGATCCAATCAGGTTTCACGCATGGTGGGCACGCGCCCAACGAACAGGGATCGTGGTTCAATACGCTGCAGAACTACTACACCTCAAAACTGCTGCTTCGCAGCCCCGCCGATAACAGCATCTTTTGGGATTCGCCTCTGATGCCTTCGGGCGCTTATCGCCGCACCAGCTACGGAATCAATAATTTCCTCGACCGCGATTTGTGTCCGTGGGACGGGCCATATCTGAAAATCACGCAAGTGCGTCAATCGAGTGCGACGATCCAGTTTCTCATCATGGCCGGCGACGGTGAGTTTGCTGTCTCAGATCATCCGCACGTTGAGACCTGGAGCGGTCTGGGCATCCCCGCCAAGGCCGCGAAAAATGTCTGGATCGATCTATACGGATCGAAGAAAAAAAACGCTGAATCTCTCTCTAATTATGGATTTTTAGACGGCCATGCCGAGACCGCGCGGTTTCGTGACGTGTTTGTCGATTTCTCAACCAATCGGTTTGATCCCAAAGTGGCGCAATAGCGCTTTCGTTCTTATTCACCCTTTTTTCTAGAGGTAGTCGAAATGAAAACTCTTGTAGTATCTAGTGCAACCGTTGCAGTTATTTTTTCTTCGCAACTTATGGCGCAGGACGCCCATAGCGATCTATCGCCAACGCTGTCTGGCGGGATGCTGATGACAAACGGAT
>JBBQXB010000081.1:0-15463 GCA_038210015.1 Tepidisphaerales bacterium | reverse complement strand
GCGTGTTCCGCAGCAAAGGCGACGAATCCTTACTCGCCAAAGCAAAGCAGGATGTGCTGGCGATCTGTAATAAGTTTCCGATGAAGCATTGAATCGATCTGACACCCTTACCATCGTGAAATGACAAACCCCTTGTCCGGTACCGGACAAGGGGTTTGGTTCATTCGCGAAGTTGCTATTGTGCACAGCTATCAGAACCATTGCTTCTTGTTCACGACATATTCCTGATAAAACTGCTCTTCAGTTTTAGTCAGATACATGATCCCTTCGATTAATCCGATCACTCCCATTACTGATGCTCCAATGCCGCATGTAAGCAAGCTCACCAGCAGCATAATTAAGCCGGTGCCGGTATATCCCAGCACAAACTTGTGGATGCCTAACGCCCCCAACACAATACCCATCACGCCGCATAACACACGCTTGCTAGTAGTCGGATCGAACGGTGGTACCGATGGTTGCGATTGATAAGGGGGTTGCACCTGTGACATGATATATCTCTTAGTGATCAGAAATGAGCTATTTGACAAGTTTAAAGGCAAACGGGTATTTGGTGGATTGCCCAGCTTTGATTTTTCCGCCATTCATAATGCCCAGAACGATTTGAGCAATGAGAATGATTGGCCAAATGCAGACGATGATGCTGAAAATCAGGCATGTGAGCGAAAAATTGAGCGACTTCCCTGCCTCAAAACGAACATAGGCGGATTCGTCTTTTTTGGTCAAGTAGATAATCAACGGAACCAGCCAGATAAAGTTCAGATAATGCGCCAGTGCGGCGGATGATTTCTCCGCTTCAGTTGGGGCAGGACCAGTGTAAATATCTGCATCGGCGGCGGGCATTGGGTTGTCTTGCGTCATCGGCTAACCTCAAAAAAATGTTGTACGTTTCGTGTGAAAATTACTTTACCCATAGTTGCCGCTTTTGCAATTATTGTCAAAAATTGTGCTGATCTAGGCATTGTCAAAGCGGAATGCAGTCGTATCCCGCCGATCGTAAGCGACTGTTCATCCTACTCACGCTTACGATCTGTTAGCCATTCCTGACGCCATTGGGGTTGTTGATCGTCGGTAACTTCCTTCCATAAACCCCGCGATTTTTTGCGGGCTTCACCCTCGGCCTGGCCGAGTTGGGAGCGCATGAAACTGTCGAAACGTCGATCGACATAGGCATAACCATTTTGCACCAGTGACAGGTTGATGCAGTCATTGTCGGTGAGGTAAATGAACGCCAGGAGTCGGCCATACCGATCGCGGCGCTCGGTGCCGTCGAAACGGATCGTGATCTGCCTGCCATCAATGCGGCTGAAAAGATATCGCTTCGATTCCATCGCGAAATGCTCGGAAGGCATTTCGCCGCGGGCGAGTTCTGGTGCGTCGATGCCTTTGAGGCGCAATTTTTCGAGACCGCCGGACGGGGTGAGGATGGTAATGGTGTCGCCGTCGTAGACATCGTGAACCGCAACCCGCTGGCCGTCGAGATCGCTGGGGTTGGCAGGCGTTGAAGCGTGTGAATAAATGGCGTAAACGACCGTCAGTAGGAAGAGCGTGAGAAATGCGAACCGCGACAGTTGCCGTCGTCGGATGGCCGCCGCCTTCGATGATGCGTTCGTGGGGCGTTGCATCGTGTAATCTCAATCATCTCGGGTTCGAAAAAAGAATTTACCACGGAGTCACGGAGGCACAGAGAAAACCAATACAGGGGGAATATAACCGCAGATTACGCAGATGACGCAGATAAGAAATCTGGTGGGTTTGTCTCGCGGTTGAAAGTCCCTCCGTCATACATCTCAGGCGCTTGTGGAAGTTATAGAATTGTTAATCGCACGCAAGTCAAATAGATGCTTCGGAGTACCTTAGCATGACAACTATAGATAATAGTTTCAGCATAAAAATACCAACTCTGCCATCTGCGTCATCTGCGAAATCTGCGGCTACAATCTCTTCTCCTCTGTGCCTCTGTGTCTCGGTGGCCCATCTGTTTTCAGGGGCGATTACCGCACTTTTTCTAACTCGAAGGCGTCGTGGATGACTTGCAATGCCCGTGGGCCGTCTTCTTTGGCGATGATGCAACTGATTTTGATCTCGCTGGTGGTGATGTTCTGGATGTTGATCTTCGCATCCGCCAGAGCTTTGAACATCCGCTCTGCAACGCCGGTGTGGGTTTTCATGCCGACGCCGACGGCACTGACCTTGGCGAGTTGATCGTGAAAATTGGCGCGGGTTGATCCGCCAAGATCGCGGGTGAGTTGTTCGACGACGGGCTTGATGTCCGCCAGATCGCCGTGCTCGACGGTGAAGCTGATGTTGGCGGTGTTGTCATCGAGGACGTTTTGGATGATGTCATCCACGACGATCTTGGCTGCCGCGATAGTGGAAAAGATTTTGGCTGCCACGCCGGGTTGGTCGGGGACGCATTTGATGGTGACGCGGACGAGTTCTTTTTTCAACGCTGCGCCGGATACGACGATGTGTTCCATATTTTTAGTCTCCGCAACGATCCATGTGCCGGGATTATCGTTGCCGCTATTGCGCACTTCGATGGGAACGTTGTATTTTTTTGCAAACTCGACGGCCCGGGTTTGCAGTACCGACGCACCCTGTCCTGACAGTTCGAGCATTTCGTCGTAGGTGATACGGTCGATCTTACGGGCATTTTTAACGATGCGTGGGTCGGCGGTGTAGATGCCATCGACATCGGTGTAATTTTCACAGACATCGGCTTTCAGGACTGCGCCTAACGCGACAAGCGTTGCGTTTGATCCGCCGCGTCCGAGAGTTGTGAGATGGCCATCAGACGTGACGCCTTGAAAACCCGCGACGATGACGATCCGTCCTTTGCCGAGTTCGTTGAGGATACGCTGATGATTGATCGACTGAATTCGAGCTTTGGAGAATGAATCATCGGTAACTAGCCCGATTTGCCCGCCTGTAAAGGAAATCGCGCCGTGGCCTTGGGCGTGGATCGCCATCGCCATCAGCGCGATGGTGACTTGCTCGCCGGTGGCGAGGAGTTGATCCATTTCGCGTTTGGGCGGGTTGTATTTTTCACCATTATAGGTGCAAACCTGCTCGGCGAGGTCAACCAATACGTCTGTGGTGTCACCCATCGCCGAAACAACGACGACGACATGGTTTCCGCGATTCTTTGCGTCCACGGCGCGTTTGGCAGCATGATGGATCTTTTCCGCGTTGGCGACCGAGGTGCCGCCGAATTTTTGAACGATAAGTCCCATTTGGAACGGCGGATTATACGCGTTGTGAGTGTACACACAACGACCGCATACACCTTCCATTGGCGACGATGTGTCGCCTGGCTCGGGTTCACACAAAATGGGCGCAGTATCTGAATTAGAAAATAATCCTTAGGATCGCGCCGATGATTCCAATCAATCCGAGCAGAATGCTGACAGTTGACAGAATCCCGCCGCGCACACCGGGGAGAAAAGCGATGACCATTCCGATCACGCCCAGCCCGATTGCGACGATTGCGAGTAGAAGTCCGAATCCCGCACCTACTGCAAACGAGCCGATCGCAGCAATGATCGCAAGGATCGAAGGCAAGCTATACGCTGGTGCGGCGGATTTGTCAGAGCGAGTAAGTGTGTTAGCCATGCTAAATAGTAGCCATCTTGCTGTGAATACGTGGATTAAATCTTGTTAGGACGGGTTTCATAGAATCGCACATCTGCACTATTTGGGTGGGTGGAAGATCGCGTGTAGGATGTTGCCGATGTCTGCGACGCCGCAAATTCTCAGCAATCGTCCAAAAGTCGGCACGGCGGCATCAAGGCAGACGAGCGCTTACGAGCCGGTGTGTGCGGTTTTTCGTAAATACCTGCACGGGCTGAAGTTAAAGTTTACACCTGAACGTGCGATGATTCTCGATGGGTCGCTTCGTAAAGAAGGGCTTTTTGAGGCCGAGACGTTGGTGTCAGACCTAAAAACGCTAGGCCAGCGGGTCAGCCGTGCGACGGTGTATCGCACGTTGAACCATTTGCAGGATGCGGGAATTATCAAACAAGTGTTCTTTGATAATCGGCAGAGTTATTTTGAGGTGATCGCCGGGCGAACGACGCACGATTATTTGATCTGCGTCGAGAGCGGGGAGGTCATCGAATTCAACTCAGAAAAACTGAAAAAACTGCGTGATGAAATCTGTCGCGAGCACGGCTACGATCCGCTGTCGCATCAATTTCACATCTTTGGATTGTCGCCCAAAGCGCAGAAAAAATAATCTCTGCAAAATATCCGATAATTTGAATCGGATTCTTTTTATGTTTGAAGGAAGTATTTGATGTTCATGCCCAAAGTAGCAATTGTAGCCGGTGTATTGTTGTCGATTCTTGGGATCGTTGGTGCGATTTTCAGTGCCATGCACGGCGGAAAAATGATGACCGCACTCATCCCGACTTATACCGGCGTGATATTCATCGCGCTGGGCGCAATGTCGATCGCAAAACCCGATTTACGCAAGCACATGATGCACGGGCTGGCGATGGTGGCGTTGCTCGGTGCGATCGCAGCGATCGTACCGATTGTGATCCGCTGGGGCATGATGAAACCGATGGCACAAATCTCCACTGCCGGCATGGTTGTGATTTGCGTATCGACGCTCACGCTTTGTATTCGCAGTTTCATCGCAGCTCGCAAGGCGCGCCTCAGCTCAACCGTAGCTTGAAATCAAGCGGCGTGCTGGCTTCGTCGATCAATGCATCGGGTGCGTAAAACGCGTCAGCGTGCAAACCGAGTCCACGCACACGCTGCGTGATTTGATCGAGCGCATGCGCATCCAGCGGTGTGACGGATGACTCTGCGGTTTTGCGCGCGACAGTATAAACCTGCACACGATTGATCTGACAACCCTGATCCACCAATGTTTCTATGCGCGTAAGATAGGCATTGATCTCGGTGTCGCTGGGAGGATCACCGTCGATACGCATAAATAGAGATTGGATGACAATCGCCCGCGATTGGCCGACATCGCGGATGTTGTTCAGCACGCGTTCGAATGGAACTTTGGTTCGCTCGACCTGGTGATAGTAAGCCTCGGTTCCTGCATCCAGCTTCGCCCAGATTTCGCTGAGGTAGTGATCGAGGATGTTCAAAGCAATTTTCACGCGTGGCTGGTGTAGTAACGTCGCATTGGTGATGAGAACGATCTTCACGTCCGCGGCATTTCGCTGGGTCAGTAAGTCGATCACCAACGTGCAGGCATCGGCGAATTGTAAGCACGACGTGGGTTCGCCGTCGCCGGAGAAGGCGATGTCGTTGAGTCGCCGTAGCGACGGATCGGCGCGGTCAAAGGGGGGATGAGTCCAGATTTGTCCGGATTGTGCGAGTTGGAGAAGCTCGGTAAGTTCATCGCGAACGACATGGAGATCGAGGCGTTGATCCCATGAAGTAACGGAACGATCTACGCTGCAATAGACGCAATCAAAGTTGCAGCGTTTGTCGGGGTTCAGATTGATCCCGATCGACAACCCACCGCTGCGTCGGCTTACCACGGGATAAACGAATCGGTTCTGTTCCCAATGCCGATCGTGCAATAAAAAGAGACTTTCGGCGTTACCAATCACGGCCAGACGATCGTAATCGGACATTGAAAAAAAGAAAGCCGACCCGGGCAAGGTCGGCTTTCAAGAGAGTGTGAAGCCCCGTACGGGTTGCGGGAGAGACGAGACTTCACATCGAGATTCAACGCCTACGCGAAAACCGCGTCGGCTTATGTCTATATATGTAGTTATTGACTAAATGTTGCAGCGAAACTAGATCATTTGTGATACCTAAAGAGGTGATTTTTTGACGCAAATGTTACCGCAGCGCTAATGCCGCATATTTTGACAAACTCTGCGCTGCCTCTATTTTTGTGCGTATGCGAATCGCAGTCACCGGCGCCGCCGGGTTTATTGGATCAAATCTCGCCAAACGCCTTGCAACGGACGGTCACGAAGTCACGGCGGTAGATACCTTTCTGTCTGCAGGTTTTGAGAATCTGACCGATTTTGCCGGCGATGTGCTGACCCTCGAAAATCGCACAGAAATCGACCCCCTGCGACAAATTGCCCACCGCTACGGCGCGTTTGATGTGATTTTTCATCAGGCCGCCATCACCGGGGTGATCGCCAAAGACGGTTCTGCGACAGCCGGGGATGATGTACACGGGTTTTTACGGAACAACATCGAGCAATTCCGGGCGATTCTTGATTTTGCAGTGGATACGAAGGCTCGCGTGGTGTGGGCGAGCAGTTGCAGCGTCTACGGCAGAAACCCGCCTCCGATGCGGGAATCGCAACCTTACGATCCGTTGAACGTCTACGCCTTCACCAAGGTTCAGCAAGAAAAACTTTCTAGCATTTACGAACCGCGCCTCGCCCACCCGATCGTCGGCCTGCGCTATTCCAATGTCTACGGGCCCGGCGAAGCACACAAGGGCAAACTCGCCAGCATGATCCACCAACTCGCAATGCAGATGCACGCGGGCAAGCGCCCACGTGTATTTGAGTTCGGCGACCAGCGCCGCGACCTGGTTTATATCAACGATGTTGTACAGGCGAATCTATGTGCGATGCGATCGAAAGTATCTGGCAATTTCAATGCGGGTGCTGGGAAAAGTTGGAGCTTTAACGATATCGTTTACGAATTAAATCGTGTGCTGAATACGAATCTCGAACCCGAGTATTTCAAGAACCCGTACAGCTTTACGCAGGACTGGACCGAAACCGATCTGGCCGAAGCTAAAAAAGCGATCGGGTATACGCCTGTGTACGATCTGGCAAAAGGGATCGACGCCTACTTTGCTTCAGGCAAGCTTGGAGTTTGACGCGTGCAGACGCAAGGCTTTCCACCTGTATATCGCACCGACTCGCGGGTGCTGATTCTCGGTTCACTTCCCGGCGTCGAATCAGTTCGAATGCAGCAATATTACGCTCATCCGCGAAATCTGTTCTGGAAGATACTGGCTTCTGTTTTGAACGAGCGCCAACCCGTCACCTACGACGAAAAGCTGCATTTACTTCACCGCCACCACATGGCGTTGTGGGACGTGCTTCACAGTTCATACCGCGCGGGTTCGCTTGATTCTGCAATTCAGCACGGTAGCGAACGTGCGAATGCGATTGACGAGCTTTTGATTGCCTGCCCAAATTTGCGAGCAATCTTTTTTAATGGTCAGAAAGCGATGGGCCTCTTTAATAAGTTCGTCCCATCGCCACTTACGCGGCATGTGGACTTGATAAGCCTGCCTTCAAGCAGTCCTGCGAACGCTGGCGTTTCGCAACACACAAAAATCGAAAAATGGTCGGCGATTCGACAGTATGTTGATTAAAAGGGGACGGCAATAGTCGAATGTCAATCGCCCGCGAGCGCGCGTGATAACCGTGAATGTAATGACACAACTGAAATAAATTACTCCTCGGATTCGTCAAAGTCCTCGTCGGAATCGTGACTTTGTGACGCGGGAGCAGGTGCGTCATTTTTCATCAACTCGCGCATGAGGATGGTTGCGTAAGATCCGGGTGGAAGCGTGAATGCGACGGTGATAAAACCGCCGTGCTCATCGACGCCGGATTCGAGTTGTGCGTCCTTGAGTTGCACGCGTAGCGGACGACGGTCGCCGTGTGAACGGTCGCGGTGGACGGATCGGAAATCGTTGGGGCCGACGTCGTATTCGTCAAAAAGCTTCTGTTCCATGTCGCGCACTGTGTATCGCGTCATCGACATTCTACGCCCGATCATCGGGCCGGTGGGGCTGATCTCAAAGGCATCGGCACGGGGTTGATCGACGGTCGGATTTTCAACGCAAAAGCAGGCGCCGTTGTGGTGAATATAAGCCATGTCGCCGAGCATCAACTTGTCGATTCCGTTGATGCGTTGGGTGAGGATTTTATTGAAAATACGGGATTGCATCGCCGTGACCCAAAGACGACGAATCGGCATGTCCACCGCCATCACTGCTTGGTACGGATCATCCAGTCTTTCAAGTCGTGAGAGGACGCGGCGTTCCATGTTGGCCCAGCGTGGCCAGGCTTCGATCGCGCGTTGGTAGTCGTTGGCCATGAAATAGGTGCGAGCGGCGAACACCTCCGGCGGGTCTTCGCTGGGGCGCGGATCGCCAAGCAATAGTCGCAGAACTTGCTTGTCATCCCCGCGCACAAAGGCTGCGCCAAGGATGTCATTATTCGCCCGGCGTCCAAAGCGTTGTTCGCCAAAAAAGTTGGGCAACCCACGTTTGGAAAGGATATCCAAAGCCGGCCGCAAAGTGACGACCTTCATCGGATCGACTTCGCGAATTTTGATCGCAAAGCGGTTGCCGGTTAGATGTCCCATTCTGATTTTGCTGCGGTGTTTCTGCGCCCAAATCACTTTCAATCGCTTGGACTGCAATTCCATCACGCGTTCGGGTGTGACGAAGGGGATCGTGACCAGTTGTCTGGTGACGGCTTGTGCGTCTTTCATCCCGGCGTAACCGATGCCTCTGCGATCGACATTCAGGTGTCGGGAAAGTGCATCGCACACATCAAAGGTGCTCATGCCAATCTTTTCGACCTCCGCCATCACGTGATCGCCGTCGCCGGTCGGTTCGTAGAGCGGAATCTCCTGAACAAAAAAATCCTCAGGTCGTTGTTTAATGACGCCACCGACGCCATCAAAATCTTGAAGGAAATAAGGGATTTCCAGCGTGTCGTTCATATGTTGTTCGTCTCCCAATTGCGATCACTCGCGTTCAATTGCCCTTGAACACGCGTGCTTTACCCGTAAAACTTGAAATGATACCGCTTTCCCAAACAAATTACTCGCTACGTGTCATATCTGCACTAACCAAACACGTATCGTAACCACGATAGCGTTGAAATGCGCCGAGCAGGACTCGAACCTGCAACCCTGGGATTATGAGTCCCGTGCTCTAACCATTGAGCTATCGGCGCCGAGTCGCAACATCATAGCGGATCGCGATTCACGTCGCGAGACGAACGCGGCATGTACCGAGAAAATCGCTAATGCCAGCCAAATCGGGACAAATCCAATCAATGCATACCCGCTGACCGCTTCTGGCCGAACATAAATCGCAACCAACAGCTGACACGTCGGCGCGATATATTGCATAAACCCCAGCGTGCTCAGTTTTAACGTCTGTGCCGCACGTGCATACAGCATCAACAAAACTGCAGTGATCGCCCCGGCGAGGATCAACAGCAAATACGTTCCGGGTATCAACGCATGTTCGGATGAATGCAGAAGAAGATAAATCAGCGCGATGGGCGATAAAACCGCCGTCTCCACCGCCAGCCCAACAATCGGGCCGACGGGCGTCAATTTCCTGACCAATCCATAAAACCCAAAGCTCAACGACACCGCAATCGCGATCCACGGCACGTGCCCGTTAGCGTACACAATCATGCACACCCCGACGCCCGCAAGCATCACGCACAGCCATTGCAGGCGGTCCAAACGTTCGTGCAAAAACGCCAAACCCAGCACGATCGATACCAATGGGAGGATGAAATATCCCAACGACGCCTCGGTTAATTGCCGGGTATCCACCGCATAGATAAATGCCAGCCAATTGATCGCCACCAGCACCGACGACAGTGTAAGCGCCGCCAGCCGCCGCCGATGCCGCATTACTTGCCATAAGTCACGATAGCGTCTGAGGATAACCACGATCAGCAAACAAAATGCGACCGACCAGACGACGCGATGTGCCAGCAGTTCCAAGGGTCTGACGCCACGGTCGGTGATAATACCGAAGTAGAGCGCGACGAATCCCCACGCCAGATAAGCGGTCATCCCGCAGGCCGCGCCGATCGCGCGATCGCGTGCGTGGGTCATGTCGCCGCCTGCGTCGTAGCGGGCGTGGTCGTGGGAAGGGTTGATGGCGGCGTAGTCAAGACATTCGCCTGCACCTTGCCCCACATCGGAACCGCAGCGGTCATCGAAACCACCGCAATCACAATTCCGAACCCGCTTTTAATCACTATCCCCCAAAACCGTCCCTTGGCCGCCCCGATACCGATATCAATCGCGCGTTGATTATCAGGTTCGATCCAGCGTTCGATCATCGCCGCCCCTGCGAAACTGCCGCCCACCGCGCCGATGATTGTGCCCAGTATTGGCACAGGGATGAAAATTGACCCGAGGATCCCGCCTACAAGTCCGCCTACGACCGCAGCGATCATCCCGCGTTTACTTCCACCCGCCTTGGCACTACCCGCAGCACCGGCGACAAACTCCACGATCTCAGCGATCACACACAACACAAAAATCGTGATCACGCTCTCCCAACCGACATAATTCCCCCATCCAGTCGCCAACCCATAGCAAATGTGCGCCAGTAACATCAGCCATAACCCCGGCAAGCCGAGAATATTTACCAGCCAACCCGTCGCCAGCAGCACGATCAGAAGGATGTAATACACCCATTCGAGCAAGGCATACCAGTCAATGTTGATCGAATACCACGCAGCAAGCATCGCTATGTCCCGTTGAGGCTGAAATCATCAAAACCGAGAGTCTAGCCGAAGTGACGCAAGCGGCAAAAGTGGAGGAGGAAGATCGTGATTCGTGGCTCGTGGTTCGTGAAAAAAAATGCGCAGACTCTATTTCCGACTCCCCGATCCACGACCTCCGACTCACTAACGACCCATGCGTATGAAGTTGAACGCTGACGCGTTATCTCGTAGCCTTAAAAATGTGACGCCGGAGAAATCTTATCTTGTTCAGAAATTCGCGAAGCTAAAGTTTCCGCAGTTTACGCTCATTGGTTACAGCGTCGGCGGGGAGGAAACCGTCATCCAAGTGCCGGAGATGAACGTCTGTTTTGATCCGGGTCGGTGTCCGCAATTCGCCCTCACAAGCGATCTAATGCTGGTCAGCCATGCGCACATGGATCACATTGCGGGGCTTGGTTATTACCTGTCGCAAAGGCATTTTCAGGGGATGAAGCCGGGAACGGTCTTTTTGCCGCGAACTCTGGAACGTCCGGTCGAGGATTTGCTTCGATCCTGGCAACAGGTTGAACGACAACAAACCCCGTTCACGCTCGTACCGATGTCGCCGGGACAGGATTATGAGGTACGGCGTGATTTTGTCATTCGTCCGGTCGCGACGCACCATGGATCTGCATCGCTAGGGTATGTTCTGATCAATGTTCGGGAAAAATTGCGTCCCGAATATCTTTCCCTCTCCGGCGAGCAACTCGCAGAACTTCGCAAGCAAGGTGTCGATATCCAATATAAGCTCGAAGTGCCATTAATCGCCTACCTCGGCGATACCAGCCTCGGTGAAGTTTTTGACAATCCTGACGTGATGAAAGCTCAAGTGCTGCTCTGCGAATGCACCTTCTTCGATCCCGCCCATCGTTCCAAAGCCAAGGCCGGCAAGCACTTGCACGTTGAAGATTTTGTAAAAGTGGTCGAAAAAAGCGAAAACGAGTGCATCGTCGTCCTACACGTCTCGCGGCGGACCGGGATCGGACGCAGCAAAGGCACGTTGAAGAAAATGCTTACCCCAGAACAGTACGCAAAAATTCATTTTCTGATGGATTTTACCGACAGCAAAGACGCCGGCGATATAGAAGAAACCACACCGCCACCACAGTAATCATTCGGCATCTCTGTCGCAAAAAATGGGCCACAGAGACACAGAGAAAACAAATACGTGGACAGTCATTGGCGTTTCGCTTTTTTTGGGAATGACGAAGCGAGGATTAGGGGAAGCTATGCGAATTCTCAATGCATTTCTCCGTGCCTATGTGCCACTGTGGTACATTTTGTTTACCTAAAAGGGGGCAATTCAGTATTATCCATCATTGCAAATGCCAACCCCCTTGTCGGCCAGTTTCGCGTGCAAATCGTTGTACGCTGTGACGAGCGTGGATTCGATTTGTTCTGCTGGTAGCGACGGGTCAATCGGGTCCCCAAACGCGATGCCATAGCGCGTGTGTTTGAACGGCAACCAGCTTGTGAAGCGTCGATATTCGCTAGATCGTGTGATCACACACGGTATCACCGGGGCAGCGGACAAGTTCGCAATTCTGCCGACGCCTGGCTTGATAATGCCCGTGTGGACGACCGAATCCGCTCCGACGCGAAAACGGCCTTCTGGAAACATACCGATCACTCTGCCGTGCTTTAGGCGATCCAAAATTGTACGAACGGTTGGGCTGTCGGGTTTGGCGCGATCCAACGGAAATGCGTTCATCGATCCGTAAAACCACCCAAGCAGCGGGTGCTTGAAAACTTCGACGATACTGACGAAGTCAACATTCCGTGCCACATGCCGCATCAAAAGCGGGATGTCGTAAGGAGACTGATGATTAGCCGCCACGATGAACGCGCCGGGTCGTTTGGTCACCTGCGCATTGATCACCACCGGCGACGAGCTGACCAAAAAAGCCGGTGATCCGAAATACCAGAGGAAATTGTAGAAGGTATCGCTCAAGGGATTTGGTCATCGCGAAGATTAAAAGCTGCGAGCATCTGTTGATATGTTTCGATGAACTCTGCGCCGATTTGTTGAGTCAGTGCGATACGGTGCTGGCGACGATTTCTGCGGCCCGCGTGAGTCGGCCAGACAGCATTTCCAACACCGATCCAAAGTTTATAGCATTTTCCCGGTAGCCAGGGTTCGACGGCGTTGAGTTTTTCCGTTCCGAGCATCACCACCGGAATAATCGGTACATTCGCGCGCATTGCGATCACGGCAGCGCCGGATTTGTTGACGCCGCCACGGATGATTGCTCCATCGCGCCGCATCAGACCGCCTTCGGGAAATATTCCAACCAGATCGCCTTGCTTGAGATACTGAATGGATGATCGGATCGCCTTAACCGGCGGCTGACCGGTACGCTGGATCGGGATCGCGCCGCTGAGATCCAGCAGACGATTGGCCAGAAAAGGCCGGTAATACTCGGTGCGCGCGATCCACCGGATCGGCTTGTCGATCATCGAACTTAGTAACATCGGTTCGAGGTGGCTGATATGCGTGCAGGCGATCAAAAAAGTGTCATCCCGATTTAATCTGTCCAGATGAAGCGTTCGCGTGTCTAAACATTGCATTCGGATAAACCGAATGGCATGACGACAGAGGGTGTAAATCGCGCGATTCATAACAGAGGGGTGATGATAGCGATTTCATTGCTTCTTGCCTCGGATCGCGATTTGCCGAGAATGACAATCGTATCAGTTAACGCGATGACAGAGACTTGGAGCACAGTTATAAAATCATGAGTGAAACCCCCGATCCCACGCTTCTGAAACAGATCAAATCGATCCTCCGCCGCGATCTTAAATTAGGCGACACCGCCAATATCCCCGATGACATGCCGCTGGTTGGGGGCGAGATGGATTTGGATTCGCTGGATATCTTGCTTTTGGTTTCATCCCTGGAAAAACAATTTGCGATCAAAATCCCAAGCGAAGCGGTCGGCAAGTGGGTTTTCAGCAACGTCTCCACGCTGGCGAAGTACGTTGAAGACAATCGTGAAACATTAAAGCAAACCCCAGCCGTCGTCGCGCAGAGTCCAACCGATTGGATTTCGCGATTGCCTCACGGGCCGGGGTTTCGATTTGTGTCATCCGTGAGTGAAGTCATCCCCGGCTTGCGTGCTGCGGGTGTATGGAACGTAACCGGCAGCGAAGCCTTTTTTGCCGATCACTTCCCCGGCAACCCAATCGTTCCTGGCGTACTACTGACCGAAGCGATGGCGCAGCTGGCCGGGATGTGCGCCGGTGGTGAGGGCAAATCGGGGATGATCGTGCAAGTCGATATTCGTTTTGAAGCGCCGATCAAACCGCCATCTGCGATCCAATTGACCGCAACAGTAACGCAGACAGTCGGGTCATTGATCAAATGCGACGTGCAGGCAGCAGTTGCGGGCACAGTTGCGGCACGCGGATCGATAACGCTGCATATTCACTAACTTTTATGCACGAACGGTGACTTACGGGTTAACCAATGTATAGATTAATTGTTTTAATTCTCGTTGTGCTGGCAAGCAGCTTGGTTTCTGCGCAAACGACTCAGGCGGTTGATGAAAAATTGCAGGAGATCGACCGGCGTGCTGCGGCGATCAAAGATTTGACTGCGACTTTTGAGCAACGAAAGATCTCACCACTACTAAAAAAACCGCTTGTGAGTCGAGGAACGGTGTCTGCCAAAGACGCACAAATGTTGTGGGTGACAGATTCGCCGCGTCAAACCGTGATGCGGGTCGATGCCACTGCGATTCAACTGCTTTATGTCGAGGACAAGGTTTTGGAAATCTATCCAGTCGACGGCAAGCTGGCACAGATGGCCGCCAGTCCATTGCCCCGGCTGGGGACTATGAAGGATCAGTTTGATATCCAGATTGCAGAAAAATCCGATTCTCATATCACGCTGAACCTGAGGCCGACTGACAAGAAATTGGCTGAGTATGTCGAGCAGGTTGTCGTGGTAATTGCGATCCAGTCTGGTGTCATTGAACAGTTTGAACTGACCGATCCGGATGGTGAAAAAACGGTGATTCGGTTCAGCGACCATAAGATCAATACAGGATTGACCGATGCGGATTTGAAGATCGATCCACCTGCGGGGACGAAAACGGTGCGGCCGCTCGATGGCGCGCGATGAACCATCGACTACGCAAATCCTCCGCCAGTATTTGATTGAAACTTTTATTCGCCGTTGCGAAGTGGACGCATGGCGCGTTGCGGTGTTTCAGGCCACTTGTGGTGTGGGGCGTGCCGATGGTGTCGAAAAAAGTTCGCATCAATACCAAGTTGAACGGTTCGCGAATCGCTGGCGATTCAACTCGCGGTTTTACGCGGGATGTGGTGGGATCGTTCTTTGATTTCGTTTGCGAAGTCGCTGCCGGCGTGGATGCCGAACCAGCAGAGTTGCGCAGCCAGATCGTCGCGATTGAAGGCAAGGATCGCTATCTGACGGAACGACAATCCAAACGTGGCGCTGTGTTGGTAACGGCGCACATGGGATCGTTTGAAATTGGTCTCGCGGCGTTGACGGAAGTTGAAGCCGTCGTTCATGTTGTATTCAAGCGCGACGAGCATGATGGGTTCGAGCAACTTCGCCGTCCCTTGCGAAATCGCCTTGGCGTGACCGAAAGCGCGATCGACGACGGTTGGCCGGCGTTGGTGAGCTTACGGGACGCACTGCAGCGCGATGAAGTGGTCGTCATGCAGGCCGATCGTGCGATGCCGGGTCAAAAATCAACGCCGGTGCACATCGGCAGCGGATCATTACTGATGCCACTGGGACCATTAAAGCTTGCGAAAATAAACGGCAGCCCGATCGTGCCGGTCTTTGCGATTCGCGAAGGTCCCAAGCGATACCGGGTATTGATCGAACCCGCGATTGATCCGTTTGCAGCCGACGCGATCGAGCAGATCGGTCAGGCGATCGAAAAGTTCATCTTGCGATATCCACGTCAATGGCTTGTTCTGGATGCCGCGTTCGTTGAGGA
>JBBQXB010000080.1:0-15464 GCA_038210015.1 Tepidisphaerales bacterium | reverse complement strand
AAACGGCATATCTAGACGAATGACGTCGCCGACACTGACTTTGAATTGCTTGCTTTTCTGATCGATCACTGCGTACATAAAATTCTCCAAGGCGATACAAAAGGGCGGGGCATTGTGTCAGGAAGTGGGGGATTGTCAAGGTGGCGTAGTTTGGAGTTTGAAGTGAGAGCGGGAAGTTTGGAGTTTGAAGTTTGGAGTTTGAAGTGTGGAAAGCCGGTCTTTCAAATCCAAACTCCAAACTCCAAACTCCAAACTACACCCATACCCACTTGACAAGACGGCATTCTCTATATTATAAAGTATTTCAATGAATCTGCATGATGCCATGTCACAGATCGCCGATATTCGCCAGCAGGTGGCGCGGGCGCAGAGTTTTCGCGGGTATCGGTCTGCCACCACCGCGTTGACGGGCATAATCGCGATCGTCACGGCATGGGTGCAGTCGATGGTTTTGCCAGTCCCGCATCAGCGGTTGTATCAAAGCGAATACGCCGACAGCTCGATTTCCAGATGGGATGCGATCCCCGCAAGTGCGGGCGTTTTCCAGATCGACCTCTACCTCTATCTGTGGTTTGCAGCAGCGATGCTGTCGATGGTGATTGTCGGCATTGAAATGGGTTTGCGGGTTCGCAAAAGCCAATCTGACCTGCAACGCGATTTGACACTCACCGCTGTCGAGCAATTCGTACCGTCGCTGGTCGTCGGGCTATTGCTGACGATCGTGATCGTGCAATTCGCGTTCGCCAGCGTGTGGATGCTTCCGGGGTTGTGGATGCTTTTATTTGGGTTGGGGATTTTTGCGTCCAGACGAGTGTTGCCCAAGTATTCCAGCTTGGTCGGGGCATTTTATCTGATGGCGGGTTTGTTTGTTTTGGCGTTGCAGAAACAGGCGGGGCTGCACGCTTGGACGATGGGCGCGGTGTTCGGTGTCGGTCAGACCGCGGCGGCGGGGGTGTTGTGGATTGTTGAAAGACGTAGCGAACAATAAATCGCAACCGTCATGTTTTCCGAGAAAGTTGTAAGAAATGAAAGACGAATCGAAAGATCAAGGCCGTTTTGCGTACGAAGGGCTAGAACGGATTTTCCACGAGCGCTCGCGGCTGGGCATTTTGTCGTCGCTGGCATCTAGCGCGGACGGATTGTTGTTCAACGATCTGAAAAAGCTGGTGGCGTTGACCGATGGAAATCTATCGCGACAAATCCAGATTTTGCAGGAGGAAGGATTGATTGAAGTGCAAAAAAGTTTCGTCAAAAACCGCCCCCAAACCCGCTGCGTGATGACGGACGCAGGGAAAACGCGATTTTGGGATTACATCAGCGAACTCGAACGCGTCGTCCACGATGCCGCCAAATCTGAAAAGCACATCAGTCGGACGCGCCCCGCGACGATGTAATCGCAGTCCACAATAAAATGGGCCACAGAGACACAGCGACACAGAGACACAGCGACACAGAGTTACAGAAAAATGCAAGTTAATGCGGAATATCGAACCTCTATTTGTCGGGTGGACAATGATGCCAGAACTTACAAACCGACTACGCGAGTGTAGTACCCATACCGAAGTCAAACTGTCGTTGTCTTTCCGTCTCTCTGTGCCTCTGTGTCTCTGTGGCCAATTCGGTTTATGAAGTGCTCGTACTCACATGTTTCAACTTCGGGCCTGCAGAATTAGACATCGCTCGTGGGGAATAAGCCCTTTTGAAAGGAATGAATCATGTTATCCGCTGTTCGTAAGCTCGACCGCATTTTGCGAGGCGAAGCCACCTCCTTGGAGGCAATTCGTGACAACCGTTTTGATATTCCGATCGTCGGAATCTCATTCATTCTGACGATCCTGGGCATGATCTACGGGTTGTGCATGGGCACGTTCTCACTGACGGCCAGCGGGTCGAACCAGAATATGCAGATTCTGGCGACGACCGTGAAAGTGCCGTCATTATTTTTGCTGACACTCATTGTCACTTTTCCATCGCTATATGTCTTTAACGCGCTCTTCGGATCTCGTCTAAATCTTCCCACGATGCTGCGACTGATGATCGGATCGCTAGCGGTAACGCTCGCCGTGCTCAGTTCGATCGGCCCGATCGTGGCTTTTTTCTCTGTCAGCAGTACCAGCTATGCCTTCATGGTCATTCTTAACGTGGCGGTGTTTGCGATTTCCGGATTTTTGGGACTCGGGTTTTTGATCCAGACGCTGCACCGATTGACGATCGCGAATCAGTCTGAGCCGCAGCCGCCGGTTGAAACTGCAATACCTGTTGAAGAAGCGGTAGTGTCGCCTGAGGGGTTTGAGATCCCACCGTTGCCGGTATCGAGAAGCGCGATTCGCGCTCCGGATCATCGCAAGGTCGCGACGGGGGTTTGGTTGATCTTCCGGGTGTGGGTGCTGGTTTTCGGATTGGTCGGTTCGCAGATGGCATGGGTGCTGCGTCCGTTCATCGGTGCGCCGAATAAGGAGTTCGCATGGTTCCGGCCGACCGGCGGAAACTTCTTTGAAGCGGTGTGGACGCAACTTGGCCGACTATTCGGATGGTGATCGGCGATGTTGCTCGCGATGTCGCCGATTCATCACTCCCGCGATCTGCTGCGCCTCGCAGCCGTCGCGGTCGTCTGCGCGATGGCGTACGGCGCGGCGATGGGAAGCTACGGCATCATCGCCGGCGGGGAGGCAACACAAATCCTCTACGGTGCGATCAAAGTGCCGATTCTGCTGCTCGTCACTTTTCTCATCACCTTACCCAGCTTTCTGGTCATCAATACATTGCTTGGCCTGCGGAATGATCTGCGGCAGGTAGTCGGCACACTGTTGATGGCGCAAACCGTGGTGGCGATTGCATTGGTGAGTCTTGCGCCGCTGACCTTGTTCTGGTATGTCAGTTTTCGAGATTACAACATCGCGATTTTGTTTAACGGGTTGATGTTTGCCTTGGCGAGCGTCGGGGCGCAGAAACCGCTGCGGGATCGGTATCGCGAGCTGGTGCAACGCGATAAACGCCATGCGCTGATGCTAAAATTATGGCTCATCACGTATGCGTTTGTGGGCATTCAGATGGGCTGGGTGCTTCGTCCATTCATTGGAAAGCCGGGTGCGCCGTCGCAATTCTTTCGCGATGAGAAGTGGGACAATGCTTACATGATCGTCGGACGGATGGTCTGGGACGCGATTAGTAGGATGTTCTAGCCCGCCGATACCGCATGTTGCGTGTGTGTTGCGCTTGCAATCAATCGCAAGCACCGATAAAACCTGCGTTAGAACGTGAAATTTTATCTAATTGACAAGGTTCATGAGATCACACCCCAGCGCATCGTGGCGGTGAAGAGTGTGTCGTTGGCAGAGGAATATCTGGCCGACCACTTCCCGACATTTCCGGTGCTGCCCGGCGTGATGATGCTCGAAGCGCTGACGCAGGCGGCGGCGTGGTTGCTTTGGACCGCTTCAGGCTTTTCCAAATCGATTGCAGTGTTGAAAGAAGCCAGAAATCTCAGGTACGGCAACTTTGTCGCGCCTGGAAACACGCTTCGCCTGGAAGTGGATTTGTTCAAGCCGACCGACACCGGCGCTGTTTTCAAAGCCAACGGTTTAATCGACGGCCAGCAGGCGCTGACAGGTCGGATCGAGTTGGCTTATTTTAATCTCGCCGATAAACAACCCGAGTTGGCCGCGACCGATCAGCGATTAATCGCACATCACAAACGGCGGTGGGATATTTTGATGACGCAAGGAAGCATAGGAATCTGATCGCAGGCCGCACCAACCTGACCGCAACGCACGAGTTGTGTTTCACGCGGGTTTGCGAAACAACGCGATCTACATAAGGATGGACAATATGACGCACGAAGAAATCTATAGCAAGGTTAAAGAAGTTCTGGTCGACGCGCTGGGCGTGGACGATGACGAAATCACCCCAACCGCCGTCATTCGTGACGATCTGGGTGCTGAATCGATCGACTTCCTCGACATCATGTTCCGGCTGGAAAAGGCTTTCGGGATCAAAATCCCCAAAGGCGAATTGATGCCCGAAAACGTCGCCAATGACCCGAATTTCGTCCAAAATGGCGTCGTCACACCCGTCGGGATCGCGATGCTGAAAGAAAAAATGGCCCACAGCAACTTCGACGAGTTTGAACAAGACCCCAAGGTGGAAAGCATGAGCAAGTTGTTCACGGTTGAAGCGATCGTGAAGTATGTGGAAGGGAAATTGAAGGCATAAATTAGATCGGGTTTCGTGACTCGTGATTCGTGAAAACCCCTGGCAGCGCTGGTTGGATTTCACGAATCACGAATCACGAATCACGAATCACGAATCACGAACCACGAACCACGATTGTCCTCATGCGCTGGATCTGGATCGACAAGTTCATTGAGTTTACGCCTCGCACGTCAGCGACGGCGCTGAAGAACTGCACGCTGGCGGAGGAGCATTTGCACGATCTATATCCTGACTTTCCCATCGTTCCGCATTCGCTGATGGTCGAAGGCATGGCCCAGACCGCGGGGATTCTGGTTGGTGAAGCAAGGCAGTTCAAAGAGAAAGTGATTCTGGCAAAAGTCGGTAAAGCGGTCTTTCACCGTCTCGTTCGGCCGGGCGATACCATCCTTTTCAAAGCCACCGTCGATCAGTTGAACGAGCAGGGCGCCAGCATCAGCGGCAGAATCGAATGCGGAGACGATCTCGTCGGTGAAATCGAACTGATGTTCAGCCACATCGATCAGAACATGTCGGGTATCAAGTTCCCTGAGCATAATTTTGTTTTCACCGATCAATTTACTGACCTGCTGAATAATTATCGCTTGGGTGGTTCGATCACTCTTTAGCGACCAAGGAGCCACCGATGGCCACAACGTCTTTTTCAATCCTGCCGCTGCTAATTGTGCTGGCTATGCTGGCGGCGTTCGTTCCGTTGCCGATGTTGTCATTTGTTGGCATCGCTCTGGGGTTGCGGTAAAGTAACTTGGTCAGAGTTCTTCACATAAATCGTTTGGGTTGGGAACGCCAGTTCGATGTCATCATCGCCGAACCGTTCGATCACCTGTAGATTAAATTTCTGAGCCAACGCCTTAAATCCCCAGATGTTGGCCGAATCCTTGTACCAGTACATCACCTCGATATTCAAGGTGTCGGCTTTCATTTCCGTGAAGTGAATGCGCGGCGGCAGACTATCCATGTCAAACATATCGACAAACTCAGGCTGGGTGAGAATCTCATTCAGTATGTCGATCGCGCGCTCGATTTTCTTGCGGGAGGTGTCGTAAGTGATGGATATATCTACGACCCTGCGCAGAGTCGGACGCCGGGTGATATTCTGAACACTCTGCTCGACGATTTTGGAATTGGGGATCGTGACCAGCACGCCGTCCATCTTGCGGATACGAGTGGACCGAAAACCAATATCTTCGATCACCCCGTCATGGCCATCAATGATCACGCGTTCTTTGAGTTGGAATGGACGATCGAGAAGGATCGTGATTGAACCAAAGAAATTCTTGATCGAATCCTGCGCCGCAAACGACACCGCCAGCCCGATGATCCCAAGCCCCGCAAGCCACGTGGATACATCGCGGTCGAAGACATTTTCTAGTGTGAATAACGCCAGCACGATGACTAGAAATAGCCGCAGCGCTTTGCGTACCAGCGGCACCATCTGGTCATCCAGATTGCTGGTCGTGCGTGCAGCGAAACGCTTGAGCGTCAGATCGACGACATCGATCAGGTTAAACAGCAACCATCCAAATCCAACGATATACGCCAGCGCCAAAACCCGTCCAACGAACCAGAGGATTTCGGTGCTCATCGCGACTGCGCCAAGACCGATACTGACACCTAAAGTGAGAAGCAGTAGAGAGGCTGGTGTGGCTGCCGATCGCAGTGCGGTTGCGCGAATGGTTTGATTGTGACGTTGCAGACGATCGGCGAGCGAGTCGAGAATTTTTCTTGCAACATACCCCGCGACATATCCGGCAAATATCCCCAGCAATAGTCCGACCCAGCCGCCCCAGGTTGTGTGGTGGATCGTCGAATGAATGGCATCCCGTAGCGATTGCCAGACCGATTCGGCAGGTTGCGTTGTCGATTGAGCAAATATGTTCATCATAAGGCAAACATGCAAATAAAAAGGGTCGTGATTCAATTACCACGGCTTGGCAAACCACTGCCTCAAAACCTGTTCTGCGGGTTTATTTTCTGGTGTGTAACCACGATCGTCTGCGCCGCCGTCGCCGGGCGTCCATTCCCAGATGCTAAAGCCACCGAGTTCAGGTCGGCCATGCCAGACTTCAAAAAAAGCCTCGTATAGTCGCCGTTGTAAATCCAGATCGGTCGGTGCTTCACGCTCGGATTTCGTATAGTCCCACGGCTCATGTGCCATGTTTGACATCGAACACCATCCCACCTCCGTAAACATCAGCGGCCGATTTACCTGCTTCAAAAACGCGAATAATTCCGCTTGGATTTTAAGCCAGTTGCCTTTGATCTCGTCAATGCTGACCTTGGAATTGGCACCGAGTTTCCAATAGCTGTTCATGCCGACAAAATCGAGTTTATCCCAGAACTTAATGCCCGAATAATGATCCCAGTTAGCTGAATAGGTGAGGCGGCCTTTGTAAATCTCTCGCACTTTGTCGATCGTGGTCAGCCATTCATCGGTCTGCGGTTCGGTGCTAACCAATTCAGATCCGACGATCAACACATCCACTTGATTCGCCTGGGCGATCCATGCGTAATGCGTCAGCATCTCACGATAGCTTTGCCACCAGTTGTCCCAACCGTTTGGGCCTTCGGGGTCAATTTTCCCTCGCCATTCACTTCCGCGCGGCTTATCTAAAAGGACGATTGGCATGAGGATAACGCGTAGATTTTTTGATTTCGCGTGCCGGATCAGCTCGCCGAGTTGGTCGGGTGTCGGGGTCATCCGCAAGTCGAGATAAATTCTGTTTGATCCGCCATTTTCCTGACGCGCATCGACCACGAGCTTGACAGCATCGGCCCCGACATCGGCGATCTCATCAATGCTGTGCTTATAGCGGTCGATCCAGTCCGTACGTTGGATTTGCATCCCGATTGCCCGCAACGGCAATCCGCTAGCAAGCGTGGTGGGGAAATGGGTTGGAGGGGATTTGTCGATAGGCCCCGCGTTCTTAATTTTCTCCGGCGCCCCGCGTACAGCGCAGCCCACCACCAACGCGTAAACCGCCAACGCCAGAAAAAGCAGCACCCGTTGCATCATCCCCAAACTGTACGCAGGCGATGGCCGCAGACAAGTCAATCACGCGAGATTTCACGGCAATGTGTGTGTAGAAGAAGAATTCACCGCGAAGGCGCGAAGTGCGCGAAGGAAAGCGCGAAGGCAATAAAAAATAGAAAAGCCTTGAATCACACGAATCATAGTGTGAATTAACTACGCAATTTTAATGCTTTTATTCGCGACGATTCGTGGCTTGAATTTCTTCGCGTTTTCCTTCGCGTACTGCGCGCCTTCGCGGTAATAAATGCACAGCGAGATGACTCATCGCAGGTGCGAAGCGCCATTTAACAGCAATCGCTCGGTGTCGTCCCAGCCGATGCAGGCGTCGGTGATGGATACGCCGTACTTCAGGTCGGATAGGTCGCTACCGACATCCTGACGGCCTTCATGCAGGTTACTTTCGATCATCACGCCTACTAAAGGGGAACCGTCCAGGGTCGCCTTTTTTTGCTCGATCAGATTGTCCCAGACCACGCACTGATTTTCGTGTTTCTTGCTGCTGTTGGCGTGTGAGCAATCAACCATGAGCTTGTCGGACAATCCCGATTTCGCCAGCATCGCCGCGGCAGCTGCGACATTTTCCGGGTCGTAGTTCGGTCGGCCCGATCCGCCGCGCAGGATGATGTGCCCGTCGGTGTTGCCTCTGGTTTGGACGATGCAGGTCGCGCCGTTTTCGTCGATCCCAAGGAAATGGTGCCCGGATCGGGCTGCTTTCATCGCGTCGATCGCGATTTGCACGCTGCCATCGGTGCTGTTTTTGAATCCCACCGGCATCGACAATCCGCTGGCCATCTGCCGGTGCGTTTGCGATTCGGTCGTCCGCGCCCCGATCGCCGCCCAAGCAACCAGATCATCAATATACTGCGGCACGATTGGGTCCAGAAACTCCGTCGCGCAAGGCATATCCATCGCGGTGATATCCAGCAACAGTTTCCGCGCAAGACGCAGGCCGGTGTTCATGTCAAACGTGCCATCAAGATGAGGATCGTTGATCAAACCCTTCCAGCCAATCGTCGTGCGGGGTTTTTCAAAATAGACACGCATCACAATAAACAATTGATCCGCAGCTTTGTCGCGTAAGTCCGCTAATTTTTTTGCATAGTCGTAAGCGGCTTTTGGATCGTGAACGCTGCAGGGTCCGATGACGACCAGCAGGCGTTTGTCTTCGCCACGTAGGATTTTTCGGATGGTTTCCCTGCCGTCCAAAACCGTGCGAGTCATCGCGGGGGTTTTGGGTAATTCCTGATCCAATTGCTTGGGAGAGATGATCGTGCGCAGCGACACGACATTCAGATTCTGAGTCGGTGTCAATTCATTCGATGGATTCGCAGGGTTAGCTGGCGGGCTGATCGTGGTCATATTGCGTTTAATTCCTCGGCCCGTTCGATTCGACGGGAACGCAAAATCGTACCCGAAATCGTCCGCCGACGCACGCACTAGTGGGATTTTCCCGCGATAACGCAGTAAAAATGTCACGCTCTTACCTGCTTATCGTCAAATGCTCCATCACGGCCGTACAACCGTGCGGAGCAGGTGACATTTTCACTGCGTTACAACAGCTGCGCTTCATGCCAATGCAGCAGAGGGAGAATGTGATGTATCATGCGCAAAAGTGTTGGCAGAGATATCTCGATATTTTGAACCCGCGAACGCGTTTTAAAGCGCGTTGTTTCCGAATGTGAACCCGTCACGCTTTAATTTCCTGTGCCGCTTTAATTTCCCGAAGTGTACCTTGGCGCGGCTTCAGCCGCCGGTGTCCGCTATGACGCTGTTGATCCGCGCCCTCAGTTGTTCGCGATCGCGGTCGCGGAAACCTGAGAGTTGGGCTCCATCAAATGTGCGGAAACAGCACTGCTTGGTCATCTCCCGTTTCTGATCCGCCAAACGGGGTCCAAGTCAGCAAGGGGCGGAACTTTGGTGAGACCATCCCTGCCATGTCGCTCTGGCGCCCATCGAGTGCTGGATTCGCAATAGTTCGTTCCATTTAACCATGCGTTCAGACCGAGCGAATGAGCCGACTTTGAGCTGGCCGGCGTTCGTGGCAACGGCCAGATGCGAGATGAACGCATCCTCTGTCTCGCCTGACCGTGCCGAAACCACCGGCTGCCAGCCAGCTTCTTGGGTTCGGCGTATCGCGGCGATCGTCTCCGTGACCGTGCCGATCTGGTTGAGCTTAATGAGTACCGCGTTGGCGAGGTTTTGCTCGATGCCGTGTTCGATGCGCGTGAGATTAGTCGTAAACAGATCGTCACCGATCACCTGCACGCGGTGACCGACCGCTTGGGTGAAACGACGCCATCCGTCGGTGTCGGTGTCGGCCAGAGGGTCTTCGATCGAGACGATGGGGTAACGCTCGCACCACTCGATCATCAGGTCGCAAAAGGCGTGCGATGAGAATGTGCGATTTTCGAGTTTGAAATGATAATCTCCGCTGTGGAAAAGATCGCTTGCGGCGATGTCGAGGCAGATCGCCGCGTCCTTTCCCGGCTCGTAGCCAGCCTGTTCGATGGCTTGCAGAAGCACTGCAAAAGCTTGGTCGTGCGACTCGAAATCAGGCCAGTACCCGCCCTCGTCGGCAAGCCCCATTTGCGATCCACGCTCGGCCATCAATTTGCCGGCGGCGTGGTAGACATCGTGCGTGACGCGTAGTGCCTGATCGTAGCTTTGGGCGTTGATCGCGATCAACAGAAAGTCCTGCACATCGGTGCGCCAGTTTGCGTGCGCGCCGCCACCGATAATCTGGATCTCGGGTAACGGAATAAGCGTGCCGCTGCCTTTGCCGAGGTATTCATAGAGTGGCTGGCCCGACGACGCTGCGCCAGCGTTGGCAACAGCCATCGATACGCCGAGTATCGCGTTGGCACCGAGTCGCGACTTATCCGGCGTTCCGTCAAGTTCGATCATCCGGCGATCGACCGCCTCTTGTTCCGTCACATCCATCCCGACCACCGCCGCGGCAAGTTCAGACTTGACATGCTCAATCGCCTTAAACACTGACTTGCCGCGATATTGACCGGGGATGCAATCGCGAAGCTCGACCGCCTCGAACTGTCCCGTCGATGCACCTGAAGGCACAAGTCCGCGACCGACCGCCCCGTCGTCCAAGCTAACGATCGCTTCGAGGGTGGGGTTTCCGCGCGAATCAAAAATCTGAATCGCATCAACATGCTTAATCTTGGCCAAGGGCATTCTCCCATCGCGAAACGAGATCACATACAGTAGAAACGGGCTGGTGGATGACATCACGACTGAAATCGCGCACCCGCTGACGCTCGGTGTCGTTGAGATACTCCACCGGGGACTTACCGTCAATTCTGGCTAACATCAGCATCGGTAAGAGTACGGCAGTGCGATGGTCGGTTACTTCAACGCGTTCGTCGCGCAGGATGTTTTTGTAGGCATCCAGCGCGGCCAGGACCGACTTCAGGAGAACGGCTCGTCGTCTCGGCAGGTGCAACGCCTTAAGCATCAGATGATTCAGTAGAAATGCGACGTCGAACGCCGCATCGCCGAACCATGCGACCTCGCAATCCAGAACGACCATGCGGGCGCTCGAATCCGCATCGTCCGCGATCAGTAGATTCTTCGGGCTGAAGTCGCCATGCACAAGGCATTCGCGAGATCGGGCGATACGATCGGCCTCCACCTCGATCTGGGCTGCGATGTCAGAATGGTTTCGCGCGGTTGTGAGCAGATAGGGCTCAAGCCGTAGCTCGTAGAAGTTGCGGTCTGAATCAAACACGCCACGTGCAATCGGATCCATCCATGAGTGGCGGTGGATCGTGCCAAGGATACTCCCAGCGATGCCCGCGTGCGCCGTCTGCACGTCGAGGGCAAGGAGGCGGGATTTCCACGTGACGTAGCCGTCACCGATATACTCCATCACAAAATACCCACGTTCGGTATCGCGGTGGTAGATAGTGGGGACGGAGTCGGGCAGAAGCTTCGCAACGTAATCGATATATGCCTGCTCGTAACGATTCCGCGATACATCGGCCACCCATTCCTGCTGAACACGAAGTTGCGCCAAAGCGCGTTTGACAACGACAGGCCGCACGCCGTCATCGATTAGAAAGATGTCGCTCGATACCCCGCCCGCCAGAGGCCGAACCTCCGCGCGAGCCGACGCGATCACGCCAGCTTCAGCGAGATCGGCAACTATCGCACCGAAGGTCGATTCAGTTCCTAGATACACCTAACCCTCTGTAAACATCGATTGAAAAATGAAACGGTCGGCGGGCGAAGAACCTAGCGCCCGGGATCAAAATACTCCGCAGCCCGCCGACTGTCCACGCCAGAATTGTTGATCGTCTTATTATCCGTGCCCCCAACCTGCCAAACCCCGATACCGCCGCGCAGCCTATCGTGCCAAGCCGCCTCCCCGTGCCGCGAATATCGCCCGCGCAAACACGCCCGACAAAACCACCTAAGCCTTGACAGGCTAAACGCCAGCGGGAATGAGTGACGGGTGTAGCGTTCAACGTGCGCGGGGAAAGCCAGTTCACACGCCCACGGGCGGCGGGGGGCTTGGACAATGTTTTCAGTCGCGGCATACCGGTCACTTCTACCGCATCGGTGCGACGATGAACCGCATGCGACGTATCTCATATAAAAACGAAACGACGGCGTGATCGGTCCTCGTCGCCTTGAGCACTAGGGTCATCGCTAAACAAGTCGGTCACGCCGTCGTTCTTACGATCTGGGCGGATCACGCAGCTTTGGCGAGGGGTTCGCCTTCGCTATGTTGCTGAACGCCAGGCAACGCGGCTGATCCCAGCAACGTCACCGCGACCGGCTCGCATGCCGGTCCGCTCATGTCGCGTTCGTTCTTCCAGAACGCCGTGAGATACACCTTCGTGCCCATCGGCAGCGAAGGATCAAAGCTCACGTCGATCCGCGTCCGCGTCGTGCCGCCTTGGAAGCACCAGCCCTCAGCCGTGGCCGGCGGGGTGTTGCCGATGTAGCTGAAGACGTTGGCGGCCTTCGCGTATGGCGGGCGCAGTTGCGATAGATTCTGCGAATCTCTCAACTGCACCGAGACGTCATTCCGCACCACTTTCATGATGTCCAACTTCGGCTCGGAACCCGGCGCTGGCTGTGATTGCGGCACAACCGGCACGGTCAGCCCCAGCAGGCTGCGCATCTCGTTGGTGGTCGCAGGATACGCCTGCACGATCCGGGCCAGTTCTCGGAGATTTTTGACGAGCGCTAATTTCTTTTCGTCCTTGACGATCACCGCCGACCCGCTGCGGGTGGCGTGGCTCTGCGTCACCGCATAAGCCGCATCCCATAAGACGACTAAATTATGGAATATAGTCGCTTGTCCTGCGACCAATCCTATCGCCGTCGGGGTTGCCGTGATCCGCGTGTCGAAGTTATGGACGAACACGTCCAAATCGGCTTCGCGTCTGGGGACGAAATCATTATTGAGAGCCATGATGACTCTCCTTTCCCGAACCCGCTCGAATCGCGTCGACGGCTAACATCTCCGCCACGAGAAAGATGAGTCCGATGATTCCCGTCAGTCGGACCCCAGGCACAACCCCGGCTCGTAAAACCGCTGACTGGTATGATGATCGGACAAAAAATATCGCGACTTTTGCACTTTAGACACGTCCCACAATGTCGCGTTCTGCGCGGCTCCCGCGCCAGTCTTATGCCGCAGAACCCTGCCATAAACCCTCACCTATCGCCATTTGGATGGCACGGATTCATCTCTGCCACCAGCAACAATTACACAGGTTGCCGCGATTCTATGCAGTGACTACTGCGAATTTCGGAAATCCACTCACGGTTGGTATACCATTTTTTGAAGATACGCTGTACGCTAGTTCGTCATCCAGAGTGGAGTCCAAATGGAGCAGCAGCAAGTTCAATTCAAAAATCCACCCGTCGTCGAGACCGTCATAAGTGCGCAGTTCGCTCCGCTTGATAACTTGAACGTGGCACACATCGGCATTTTCTGGCACGAGATGTTGTCTATTCTCCCTGAGTGGGGTGATGCGTCATTGGTAGAAGCACAACGCATCGAGGATGTTATTGAAGAATTGAGCGAAGGACCCAGTTTTCAGACCCTCGGGGTAACGGTCAAGGAGACTCCTCCGGACATGAGGCTGCAGATCAAACGTAGCGATGAAGAGCGAATGATGCAGATTCAGAATACGCGATTTGTCTACAACTGGAGGAGAAGGACCGCAGGTGAATATCCAAGTTTTGCTGCGACGTTTTCGGAGTTTAGCAAATATTATTCTATGTTCGGACAGCACCTGTCAAAGCGTAAGCTCGGAGAGTTGCAACCAAACCAGTGGGAAGTCACATACGTTAACCATATCCCCAAAGGTACATTGTGGGACAAGGTTGACGACTGGGCGACAATCCTTCCCGGCTTGTTTACTCCGACTGGACACGGTTCAGGCGAGGTCGCGTTTGAGACAATGAGTGGCGGATGGAAGTACCGGCTGGACAAGGACCGCGGTCGCCTGCATGTGGTGCTTCAGCACGCGCTCACTCAAGAGAAGGACGAGATACTTTCTTTGAGGTTCATCGCTCGTGGTCCAGTCGATGTCACCCAAGGATGCAAGCTTGAATCCGGGGTAGAGATTGGACATCAGGCGATCATTCAAACATTCGATTCAATAGTCTCTGATGAAGCACGTCAGTTCTGGAACACGTGATATATGATAGCCCAACTAGAAGAACCTAACGTCGCTGCCGTGGTATGGAACCAAGAGATGGCGGCAACAGAACGTATTACTTCTGAATGGCTGCCCCCGGCTGATGCGGCGGCACGCAAGTGGGCGAAGACTCACATAGAATTAAAGCGTTTGTTGCTGCTTCGCGATGACTGGGATGGCGAAGGAGCTAAGGCGACGTCGGCAGACATCATTGATTCAGCACACGCACTGTTGAAATCACTATACTCCCCCCACGATGCTCCTGCGCGCGTTGTAGCCAATGGCGACGGGGGCATCCATATCGAGTGGCAAAGTGGCAACCAAGTGCTACTGGTTGAGATCAGTTCACCGTACAAAGGTCTGTGGATCAAATCAGCGCCGGGCGTGCCAGGACTTTCGTGGGAAACCACGTGGGCGCCGGCTCGGGCAACCCTTACGCAACCTCAGGCGAGGGTGCGGAGCGAGACGTGTTCTTCGGTCATTATGGAAGAACTTAGTTACTCAATGGTTTGAACCGGAGCAGGGGTTCATGTCGAAGGATTCTAAAGCGCCTGTATCTACCGATGAAGAGGTTTTGCGCCGCATCCCGCGCGTGTACTACAATTCAAGTTTTTCTACTCCTGTGCAAGTGAATGCGTTTAGACCGACCGATCAGGATATTGACGGGATCTCCGTATTTCGGCAAGCGTGTGGTGCCACGCCCGAGGCGCTGGTGGCGTCGGGACGTAGCGCCAGTGGCTACGTCGTTGCGATACTGAAGGTACAAGAAATTTTGGATATTAAAGTGGATGGTATCAGGCCCACGGTGGTCGCTACACCAAAATCGGACGACACCGTGCCAGGACATGCCTCAATACCTGAGCTGTCAATCCAACTCAAGACAAGCAATAAGGCGGTTTGTCTAAAACTCCAACAACAATTGGCTTTCCTCGCTTGCAAGTCGGTCATCGAAGTCCCGCCCCCGGGTGCGTGATTTTATTACCGCAGCGGCGTGAGCAGATTCAGCGGGAGATGGAGGCGACGGAGCGGCAGATCGACCAGCTTGTGTATCAGCTTTACGGATTAACCGATGCCGAGATCGCGATTGTCGAGGCCGCGACCGCATGAAAGGCGGGGCGTGGGGTGTTTCTAACCGTCGTTTGCGTAATCCGCCGCGCGGGTTATGTAATCTTTGGCGTGGATTGCCTAATCCCTTGCGCCGTTTGTCTAATCCATGGCGCGGTTTACTTAATCCCCAGCGCGGTTTGTCTAATCCCTTGCCCCGTTTACCTAATCCACCGCGCCGTTTACCTAATCCCCTGCGCGGTTTAGATAATCCGCCGCGCCGTTTACCTAATCCCTCGCGGGGTTTGTCTAATCCGCCGCAGCGTTTACCTAATCCCTCGCGGGGTTTGTCTAATCCGCCGTAGCGTTTACCTAATCCACGGCGCGGATTACCTAATCCTTTGCGCCGGGGGCTTGTTATCGGAACGGTGCGAACTGCGGCTGTGTGGGATGTTGGATTTTATCGGGCGGGGATGAGGGGGTGGTCTGGCGAGTGGTTGATC
>JBBQXB010000079.1:0-15533 GCA_038210015.1 Tepidisphaerales bacterium | reverse complement strand
CCCGACCACCGGACCCCCCCCGCCGGGCCCCTCTATAACCCCACCGCCCAACAAAAACCCACACCCCCCACACCCCCCCCCCCCCCCCCCCCCGGGCGGCCGCATTTGGCAAAAAAGGGGACATTGATAATATCCGCGCATTACATCACGACACCCGCAGGCGTCTGCCAGGATATTATGGATGTCCACTTTTTTAGTTACGGGACACGATGGAGAGTCGGGAACCCTTGTCAGTATAATGTAGGTGCCCGTTAGTTACTGCCTGACCGACATCGCCCGGCGGACTTCCATATCCAGCTCTTTGCGCTTGATCGTTTCGCGTTTGTCGTGTTTCTGTTTGCCACGCGCAACGCCGATTTCAACCTTCGCCCGGCCCTCTTTGAAATAAATCGCCAACGGAACCAGCGTTGTCCCGCGTACCGTTAATTCCTGTTCGAGCTTCGCAATCTCGCGCTTGTGCGCCAGCAATTTTCGCTCGCGACGCGGCTCATGGTTGTAAACAATCGCCGCCTTGGTGTAGGGATCGATGTGCGCGCCCGCCAGGTACAACTGGCCTTTGAGGATGTGTGCGTAGGCATCCTGCAATTGGGCGTGTCCTTCGCGCAATGCTTTGACCTCGGATCCGACTAACGCGATCCCGCATTCGAGTTTCGCCTCGATGAAAAAATCGTGCAGCGCACGACGATTGGTGATTTTCGGGGCGTCATTGCCCTTTTTGCTGGCCATTATATTGATTGTAGCAAAAGTTCGAGGTTAGTGAGATACGCATCATCATTGGCCGCTGCACATGGACATGATAGGCTTCATCAATGCCCGCAAATGCAGTACGCACCCTCGCTTTAATCGGTACGCAAGGCCACTACGGAAATGTCCTACAAGAACTGCCCGATCTGCCGCACATCCGCGTCACCGCTGTCTCATCCGGCGGCGCGGAATCTGTCACGCCGCTAGTTGATTGGTGTCAAAAAAACCAACACGACCCCAAGGCTTACCAAGACTGGCGTTCGATTCTCAACGATCCCCCTGATGCAGCGGTCGTCTGCGGCCCGTTTGAAGCGCACGCGGCGATGTCCGCAGAACTGATCGAAAAAGGCGTCCATGTTCTGGTCGAAAAACCGGTCGCGCTCAACCTAGACGATCTGAAACACTTGCGCGAAACTTGCCAGCGCAACCCGAATATCCACCTGGCCGGGATGCACTTTCTTCGATACGACCCCGGTTTTTACACCGCCCACCGACTCATCGCCGAGGGTGCGATCGGGCAGGTGGTGCTGATCAACGCCCGCAAGAGCTACAAGCTGGGCACGCGACCCGACTTTTACAAACACCGCGAAACCTACGGCGGCACGTTGCTGTGGGTCGCAAGCCATGCCGTCGATTGGGCGGTTTGGTACGCCAATTCCCCGGTGCGAAAAGTACAAGCCTTTCACACAACGAATGCCAACCACAACCACGGCGATCTTGAAAGCTATGCGGTCTGCAATCTGCTGTTTGAAAACCAAATCCTGGCGAGCCTCAGCATCGACTACCTGCGCCCCGCCGCCTCTCCCACGCATGGCGATGACTGGGTGCGCATTGTCGGGACACAAGGCGTCATCGAAGCGAGACGAGACACCGTCAATTTGATCGACGCCCAAGGCCAACGCGCTGTGTCCGCAACATGCGACCGCAAACCATTCGCCGATTTTGTCGATCAAATCGAGGGAAAACGCCGCACGCTGGTCGATACCGCAACGTCGCTTGAGGTGACGGAAATCTGCATTCGCGCGCGAGATGATGCCGATCAACAATCGCGATGATTGATGTCCGCCCGCAGCTCGCGAGTTGACTCATTGTTGCTGTTGTTGTTGTTGATGGGCGTGCTCTTGATTGTGCCCTTCAATCCGCCGTGAGGGAGACGGGCCTTTAACAGATGCAAGTGTCGGTAACGGCGAAATCTTCTCCGGGAATAGATCGCTGGGAATGCTTTGAAGCACATCGGATCGGACATTCACCGTGATCGATTCCTTCGCAGTTCCGCGATAAAGCCCCTTGTTCGGCGGCACATCGCGGTAGTCGCGACCAATACCCACCTTGACGAAGTTTTCACCCGCAATACAGCTATTGGTCGGATCAAACCCGATCCAGCCGTGTGATGGGAAATACAGCTCCGCCCATGCGTGCGTTTGCGTATACCCACGAAAGCGCTCCAGATCGCTATCGTCGGGATGTAGCAATCCGCTGACGTAACGCGCGGGGATTTTCAGATGCCTTGCCAGCGCGATAAACAAATGCGTGAAATCCTGGCAGACGCCTTTGCGGTGTTCTAATACTTCGGTCACTAGGCTGGCACTGGTGGTGACGCCTTGTTCGTATTCAAACTGCATGTTGATCAGACGGATCATGCGTTGGCCGATCTCGCCAATGCGAAGGCCGGGGCGCACGCCCAGTTCATCGCAGATTTTTGCCAGCGCCGGCGAATCGACCACAGGCCCGCTGAACTGGAGATAATCCCACATCCGATAGTCACCGTGGTCAAACAACGGCCAGGTATCAGGGAGTGATTCAGGCATCGTCGTCATCCGCTCGGTCTCAACCACACTGCTGGCAAAGATCTGGATCTTTTGATGCAACTGATTAACGGTAAACGTGTGCACCGTATTGCCCAGCCAGTCAAAATAGCTGTTGACGGTGGAAAAAGGCGCGAGCTTTAATTCGAAGCTTAATCGGTGCTGCTGGCTTTCCTGACGCGGAAACATCCGCACCTCGACGACCGATTCAACGATCGGGTCGGTATAGTTCAATTCGGTTTCGTGAGTGATTTTTAACAGCATCGCAGAATCCTGAAAACTGGATCGGCCACTGAGGCACAATGACACAGAGAGGTTGTCGGACACATCAAGATCACGTCGCGATTCAACTAATAAAGAAAGTACGATTTCTGTAACGCGATCGATCCTTCATTGGCGACTTGCTCTATTTGAGATAAGTAGCTGCTAAGCCCGTCCGAATAGATCTCATCGATCGATGCGTATTCCAGTTGCGCGCCGAGTCTTCCGAAAATTCGCTCAGGTGGAGACGGCGTGTGCTGCCCGTTACTGATGCGAACGCCAGCGGTTGCATGGTGCAACTGTTCCACGCAAAACCGGATCGACCGCGGATAATCCTGTTGTAGGATCAAAAACCCCGCAATCCGTTCCGCATCGAGATCGGCCATGTGAATGCGGCGATAGCTTTCCAGCGAACAGCAGCTTCGCAGCACACCCATCAAATGGATATTGCGGATCGGCTGATCGAGCTGTGCGCCCATCTTTCCCAGCACATCAAATCGCGCGTCAATCACGCGCGCCGTCACATCAATACGCTCCAGATACTTGGCGATCTGCGTGAAATACCAGCGTTGATCGCGTGCCAGCGTGCTGTCGGTCAGACCCTGGAACAGCATCGAACCGTCCATGATCTGAAAGAAAAACTCGTCAGGCGATTCTTCAAACCGCGCCTGCGCCTCGTTGCTGGTCACCTGCCAGTAAATGCCATTCAGACATTCCCACATTTCCGATGAAATGCTCTCGCGGATCGCCCGCGCGTTTTCCCGCGCGCCAGCGATGCAGCTAACGATCGAACTGGGATTGCTCGGATCAAATGTCATATAGCGCGCGATGCGGGCGGAAATCGGCCCTTCGCCTTCAGGTTCTTCGCCTGCACGCATGGTCGAAAGAATCGACAGCCACATCTGCTGTTCAAGCACTGGCGTCAGATCGCCAACATCGGTCAGCAACATCAGGTGCACGCGCAGCAGCCGTGCGACGTGTTCGGCGCGTTCGACATACCGGCCCATCCAGAACATGCTGTCGGCGTCGCGGGATAGCATCGGGCGCGCATCGGTGATGCTCATGCTGCGATGCGGGATGAGATCGTTGGAGCTCGTCACGACGCCTCCTCTTCATCTTCCAGCACCCATGTATCTTTTGATCCGCCGCCTTGGGATGAATTGACGACCAGACTGCCACGCCGTAGTGCAACGCGGGTCAGCCCACCGGGCATGACGACGATCTTCTCGCCATACAGGATGTACGGGCGTAGATCGACGCGCCGGCCTTCAAACTGCGGCGTGCCGTCGCCGGAAACGACGTTTATTCCGTCACAAAAACTCGGATGCTGCGACAACTCCACCACCGGCTGGGCGATGTAATCACGCGGATCCGCGATGATCTTATCCCTGAATAAATCTCGTTCTGCCTGGCTGGCCTGATGTCCCATCAACATCCCGTAACCGCCGGATTCGTTCGTGGCTTTGACGACCAGCTTGTCGAGGTTTTCCAGCACATATTTGCGATCGCATTCCCGCGCGCATACATAGGTCGGCACGTTGTAAAGGATCGGGTCCTGTCCCAGATAAAACTTAATCATGTCCGGCACAAACCGATAGACCGCCTTATCATCCGCCACGCCCGTGCCCACCGCATTCACCAGCGCCACGTTGCCGCAGCGGTAGGCGTTCATCAGGCCTGCCACGCCCAAGATACTGTCGTTCCTAAAACAAAGCGGATCGATGAAGTCGTCATCCATCCGCCGATAGATCACATCCACCCGTCGCAGCCCCGCCGTGGTGCGCATGTAGACGAAACCATTTTCAACAACCAGATCCTGCCCCTCGACCAGATCAACCCCCATCTGCCTTGCCAAAAACGTATGTTCGAAATAGGCGGAGTTATAGATGCCGGGGGTCAGGATCACGCAGGTCGGATCGATCGCGTGTTGCGGTGCGACGTGCCGCATCGTGTGCAGCAGATTGTAGGGATAATCTTCGATCGCCCGCACGCGGTATTGATTAAACACCGCCGGGAATACCCGCTTCATCACCTGTCGATTTTCCAGCACATACGACACCCCGCTGGGCGTTCTGCCGTTGTCTTCAAGAACGTAATAGTTGCCGTCCCCGCCGCGAATCAGATCACTACCGCAGATGTGGATATAGACATTTTTGGGAACATGCACGCCCATCATCTCTCGACGAAAGCTCTTGGCCCCGTAGATCAGATCGGCATCGATAATGCCTTCGCGTAAGATGCGCTGTTCGTGATAGATATCCTGACAGAATAGATTCAGTGCCGTGATGCGCTGGATCAGCCCGCGTTCGAGCATTTCCCACTCGCCAGCCGGGATGATGCGTGGGACCAGATCGAACGGGAAGATTTTTTCCACGCCCTGTTTGTCGGAATAGACTGTGAAGGTGATGCCCTGATTGCGGAACAGCACGTCCGCCATCCGACGCCGCCGCTCATACGCAGCAATATCCATATCCGCCAACCGCTGCGCCACCGGTGCATAATGACGTCGTGGCTGACCGGTTCCGACGAACATCTCATCGAAAATTTTGTCTACCTGATATTGCTCAAACATTTTTTCGTTTCTTCAGACAGCAATGCGGTTAGTTCACATAAAACATAGCAGATGCGCTGCGCAAGGTAAACTAAACGTCGCACACGCCAGTCGATATTTCGCGCCGCCACATGGCGTATGCGGTCGCGAAAAAGGGATGCGAAAAAACCCCAGATTCTCCGTGCCGATCCGCGCCCCGAATGTTGAATGCGCTCAATCCGCGCTTGCCACCCTGGCCGCCCCCCCGGCAACGATTACTGCAGAAGTCCGAGGCACGCGATGTCGCGCCGCCGGTCGGATTATTCAACTGATATGAGTAAGCAACCAGTACTGGACTACGAAACGCCACCACCGCCGAAGCGCGTGGGCTTCCTTTCCAAATGCAATCCGAAGGCAACACCTCGCAGCGTGGTTCGCAAGGCAATAGCGTACGCACTGATCGCTGCGGCGGTTTGGTTGATTCCGGCGTATTTCAAGCCTGCCATGCCGGAATATTGGCTATTCGCATTTACCATGTGGGTCTGTATTGCAGCACTTGTCGGCGCGGTCTGCGAGTGGCAGGTCGATAACGATTCGCTATGAACAGTCTTGTAGGGGCGGCTTCAGCCGCCGGCGTCGGTGAAACGACTAAGTTCCGGCGGCTGTACCCGCCCCTACATGCTGCATAACAACACCACTATGAATCTCCGTGTCCAGGGTAGGAAACGCAAAAATGGATATCCATAATTGTGGCACGGGTTTTTTATCCGTGTCTTTCTTGCGAATCAAATACTTGTTGAAAACCCGTGCCACGATCGTGAAATGCCACGAACGAGACGTCCGTGCTACGGAATGCGGAAACAATTTTGCCAGGTGGGGATCACGCGCGAGCTGACGCTCACGACTAGGAGCGGGTTTCTTGCAACTCACAACTCACAACTCGCAACTTATCACTCGCACACGACTTTATCCAACCGAACCTTCCAACGATACGCCCAGTAACTTCTGGGCTTCGACGGCGAACTCCATCGGTAATTCGCGGAAGACTTCCTTGCAGAAGCCGCTGACGATCATGTTGATGGCGTCTTCGAGGGCGATGCCGCGGGATTTGCAGTAGAAGAGTTGGTCTTCGCCGATTTTGCTGGTGCTGGCTTCGTGTTCGCAGCGGGCGGTTTGGTTGCGGATTTCAATGTACGGCTCGGTGTGCGCGCCGCATTGATCGCCGATCAGCAGGCTGTCGCATTGCGTGTAGTTTCGGGCGTTGGTCGCGCCGGGCAGCACTTTGACCAACCCGCGATAGGTGTTCTGCCCGTTACCAGCCGAGATGCCTTTGCTGACGATCGTGGATCGGGTGTTTTTGCCGATGTGGATCATCTTCGTGCCGGTGTCGGCTTGCTGTTTGTTGTTGGTCAGCGCGACGGAATAGAACTCGCCGACGCTGTTGTCGCCTTGCAGAATGCAGGAGGGATATTTCCACGTGATGGCAGAGCCGGTTTCGACCTGCGTCCAGGTGATTTTGGCGTTGGCCATCGCCTTGCCGCGTTTGGTGACGAAGTTGTAGATCCCGCCGACGCCGTTTTTGTCGCCGGGGTACCAGTTTTGGACGGTGGAGTATTTGATGGTCGCACCGTCGAGTGCGATCAGTTCGACGACGGCGGCGTGGAGCTGGTTTTCATCACGCATCGGCGCGGTACAGCCTTCGAGATAGCTGACAATCGCGCCTTCGTCGGCGATGATCAGCGTGCGCTCAAATTGGCCTGTGCCTTTGGCGTTGATGCGGAAATAGGTGCTGAGTTCCATCGGGCATTTGACGCCCTTGGGGATGTAAACGAATGACCCGTCGGTAAATACTGCGCTGTTGAGCGTGGCGAAGTAATTATCCGAGTACGGAACGACGGTGCCAAGGTATTTTTTTACCAGATCGGGATGTTCGCGCACGGCTTCGCCGAACGAACAGAAGATGATGCCCTTCTCGGCGAGTTTGGTCTTGAACGTAGTGGTGACTGAAACGCTATCGAAAACGGCATCGACTGCGACAGTGGGTTCGGCCTGTTCCACGCCAAGCAACGCAGCCCGCTCTTTGACAGGCACGCCGAGCTTTTCATAGATCGCCAGCAACTCGGGATCGACCTCATCCATCGACTTTAGCTTGGGCTTTGGCGCCGAGTAATAGATCGTGTCCTGATAATTGATCCTATCGTAATGCAGTTTTCCCCAGTGATGCGGTTCTTTCATCTTCAGCCAATGTTTGTACGCCTTAAGACGCCAATCGAGCATCCACTGGGGTTCGCCTTTTTTGTGCGAGATGAATCGGACGATCTCTTCGTTAAGACCTGCGGGCGCGGAATCGGCTTCGATGTCGGATACAAAACCATACTTGTATTCCTGATTGGCAAAGGTTTCGATTTCCGCGTCGGTAGTTGGCATGGGGGACTTTGTTGTTAGTAAATGGCTTAGTTGATAGTTAGTAGTTGATAGTTGATAGCACTTACCTAGCTGATGCTTGATGGGCAGTTCCTACATGACTGCCCACAGGTGAACGAGTGTCCACCCATCACCTATCAACTACTACCCACACCCATCACGCTTGGAACGAGCTGCCGCATCCGCATGAGCTGGTTGCGTTGGGGTTTTTGAAGACAAACCCGCGTCCCATCACTTCATCTTTGAAATCGATTTCGACGCCATTGAGATAAAGGTAGGACTTCATATCGCAGAGGATTTTGATGCCATTGCATTCAACTTCCTCGTCCATTTCGGACTTGGGTTCTTCGGTCAGATCGAGCATATACGTAAAGCCCGAGCAGCCCCCGCCTTTGACGCCCACGCGCAAACGCGTGCTGTCAGAGGCAAGACCTTGGTCGGTAATGATGCTCTTAATCTCTTTGGCGGCGGTTTCACTCAATAAAATCATTGTCTTAACTCCTTGTAGCATAACGCTGTATCAACGACGGCAGTAACAATTGAACTGATACCGAACACATCATACTAGGGCGGTTGGATGTGGTTTTCAAGCAATATCTAACATGAGAATTGCTGAAAGTACGCAACAAAGTTTAACGACCCATCAATTTAGGTGGGTTGGAAGTAGAATATCGGTTTGATCGCGTATAACCTAACGTGTCCAGCATAAGATCAGGCGAGTGACAGAAAGAGCATACGACTATGGCAGACGAGCGTGACGACAAACCAAGTAGAGATCCCAACGGACGCCGACCCCGCCCACAAGGTGGAATGCGGTTTGGACGTGGCGTTTTTGGGTGGGTTCTGTTTATCGGCGTCGCGATACTGCTATTCCTGTATCTCCAGAATCAAGGCCCGGCGCGTGCTGAAATCAGCATTAACGAGTTCTATTCCAAACTCGAAGCCGGGGACATTCAGGAAGTCACCATCACGGGCGACGAAGTAACCGGTAAGTTCGTCGATGGCAAACAATCCAATCTCAGCAACGGCACAAAAGCAAGCGAGTTTCGCACCACCTTCCCGCAAATGGTGACCAGCCAATATGAGTTCATCCAGTCGGTCATCAGGGATAAAAGCGCCATTCGCACGATGACCGCCAAGGCTGAGAATCCGAACAACATGCTGACCGGCATTCTGATCACGCTCGTGCCGTGGCTGCTGGTGTTTGCGGTGATCTGGTTCATCTTTATCCGCCAGTTGCGCAATTCTGGCGGTGCAGGCGGGATGTTGGGTAACTTCGGTCGCTCGCGCCACAAGATCACCAGTAAAGAACAGACGAATGTCACCTTCGATGATGTCGCCGGCGTGGATGAAGCGAAAGAAGAAGTGAGTGAAATCGTCGAGTTTTTAAAGAACCCGAAAAAGTTCCAACGCCTCGGCGGCCGCATCCCGCGCGGCGTACTACTCGTCGGCGAACCCGGCACCGGCAAAACGCTGCTCGCTAAAGCGATCGCAGGCGAAGCCGATGCGCCGTTCTTTTCCATCAGCGGCTCAGACTTTGTTGAAATGTTTGTCGGCGTAGGCGCATCACGCGTGCGCGATCTATTCAAACAGGCAAAAGACAATTCCCCTTGCATTATCTTCCTTGACGAAATTGATGCCGTCGGGCGTCGTCGCGGATCGGGCTTTTCGTCGGGCGGCCACGACGAACGTGAACAAACCCTTAATGCGATCCTCGTCGAAATGGACGGGTTTGATAGCAACGATCAAGTGATTGTCGTCGCATCGACCAACCGCGTGGATGTGCTTGACCCTGCATTGACCCGGCCGGGTCGGTTCGATCGGCAGGTCTATGTGCCTTTGCCTGACGTTAAAGGCCGGATGGAAATCCTGAAAGTGCATAGCCGCAAGGTGAAACTAGGCCCGGACGTGGATATGTTGCGCCTCGGTCGCGCCACCCCCGGATTCAGCGGTGCCGATCTGGCTGCGATCATCAACGAAGCCGCGCTGGGTGCGACGCTCGCCGACAAGGATTTCATCGAGCAGGAAGATTTGGAAGAAGCACGCGACAAGGTTCGCTTCGGACGCGCCAATAAGAGCCGCGCGATGGACGAGAAAGAAAAACTCGCCACCGCCTATCATGAGGCCGGCCACGCCGTCATTCAATATCTGCTGAAACCCGATGCCGATCCGATCCACAAAGTGACGATCATCCCGCGCGGACGTTCGCTGGGTTCGACCATGACGCTGCCTGAAAAGGATCGGTATAACTATACCAAGAAGTGGTGTTTGGCGTTCATTAAGATGGCGTTTGGTGGCCGAATCGCAGAGGAAATGTTCACCGGAGATATCAATTCCGGGGTCATTTCCGATATCCGCCAGGCCAGTGGCGTTGCGCGCAAGATGATCGCCGAGTGGGGAATGAGCGATAAGCTCGGATTCGTTTTCTACGGAGAAGACGAAAACAAAGTGAACTACGGCGGTTTCGGAGGCAAGGAATATTCTGATCACACCCAGCAAATCATCGACGATGAGGTGAAGGTGTTGATCGACAGCCTCTTCGCCGACGCAAACCAGTTGCTGCTCGACCACAAAGACAAGGTCGAAGCAATCGCCAAGGCGCTGATGAAGTACGAAACGCTCGACACCAACGACGTGGACAAGATCATGCGTGGTGAAGTGCTGACGCGTCCAAGCGTGTCCGACATGGTGCCTCCCCCGGCGTCGCCATCGCGACAAGTGACAATCGCGCCAACGCCCGATGAAACCAAGCCGGATATCTCGCTAGGTGGCGGACATCTACCCTTGCCGGGGTAAATAGGTTGTCGCGACGTAGGACTTCTGAACCATCCAGCCATCCCCTGACGTACTGCCAAAGGGTCTGGCCGCCGCGCGAATTTTTGGTGCTTAAGCTAAGGCTGGCAGATGCTTCGGTGTACTTCAGCAGGACATCGAAAATGGGGTTATCCCGTCATCTCATGCACATTTCAAGTGCTCTTTTTGATGACCACTTCAGGCGTCAATCGGGTGCGCAATGCGACTGTCAGCGACACGCGATCCGGCGTCTGGGCTTCAAATAATTGAAACGATCCTGCCAGCGTTGCGACCCATTCGCCTTCAACTTGTTGCAATCGAACCGCTGCTTCGAGTGGCTGAAGAATCTGTTTTCGACCGGCTAGAAATATCCCGGTGTCGTCGTCCGGCTTATCGTTTTGACTGTTCTGATAGACAAACTCCGCTCCGTCCAGATCCGCCATCGGCGCATCGAATGTCATTTCCAGGAAAAATGTATTGCCTGTGTAGTCATCGCGGAGTGCTTCGGGTGGATCGATACTGAAAAGTGAGGCATGAACCTTGCCGTCAATTTCCTTCAGGACCAATTTGGATGCAGGAAACGCAATTGATTTATCTGAACCGTCAGGCTGGGTGATGGTGATAATCGACACCGGTCTTTCAACCGGCCGCGAGGCGGGCAAGGTGGTGAGTTGAGCTTGCGTGCTCGCTGGAGGCGTAGGCGACGGAACTGGCTGGGGCCTGTCACACCCGCCCGCCACCAACAGTCCGATTCCGATCACTCCTGCGATGCGGTTTCCCATGTAGGTAATTCTATCAACCTTTCCCCCATAGCGGCAGACTCATTTCATCCGATAATCCGCGCCGTAGACACTGTGCGCGGCGTTATTTTCGTTAAAATCGCGCAAACCGGTCCTATGGTCTCAGCGTAGATACAAACATTGATGCCGCGCGAAACTCCACCCGATCTATCCGACACCCTCTGCGAAGCCTGCGGCTATCGTCTCAACGGCCTGCCCGAAAACGGCAACTGCCCCGAATGCGGCCAACCAGTCGCCGACAGCACCATCGCCTCGCCACGGCGTGATCCGATGTGGGAAACGTCGCCTCGTACTGGTTTATTCCACACGCTCAAACAGGTGTTGCTGCGTCCGAATCATTTTTTTCGCACGCTCGCATTGCACGAACAAACGCCGCAATCCAGAAAATTAGGCATCATCTGCATCGCGGTCGCGGCGTGGATGAATATGAAAACGATCGCGGTGCATTATTTCATCACGATCTATTTATCTGTCGCACCCGATTGGCTACTGCCGCTCTGGGTCTTGCCGATTGTGGTGTTGGTGTTGAGTTTTCTTGCCTGGTGGGGCGTTATTCAATTGGTTGGATATTTGACGACTCTGGAAGGCGCATTCTGGGGCATGAGGTTGCCTCGCCCGATCGTTAAACGGGTGCTGCAATACTGGTCCGTTCATGTCGCAGGCACATCGATTGTGATGGCATTCATCCCGATCATCTTTCTGTTGATATTGGTCAGCGACCGCGACGCCGGTCTGCACATGGTCAAATATCTTTATGTCCTCAGCGGCGCAGTGATCGTCGCGGCGATATACCTGTTTCGTATCTACTGGATCGCGATGAAAGCAATCATGTTCGGAAATCCCTCGCAACCAGCCATCAAATCGGATGTTGCTGATGCGCTGCCTGCTTGACACGCTCGCAGCCGTCGAATCTGATCGGCTAAGTAATGAATACCCCTGAAGTGTCAGTCGTGATGCCCTGCCTGAATGAATCTCTGACGCTGCGCACATGCATCGATAAGGCATCGCGTGATTTACGCGATAGCGGCATTACGTACGAGATTATCGTGGCTGACAACGGTTCGACTGATGGTTCGCAGCAGATCGCAACTGACGCCGGGGCACGCGTGGTCGATGTCCCGATCAAAGGCTATGGCGGCGCTTTAATGGGCGGGATCCACGCGGCGCAGGGCAAATATGTCGTGATGGCGGATTCAGATGACAGCTACGATTTCTCGCGTATCCATCCGTTCATCCATAAATTGCGTGAGGGATATGATCTGGTGATGGGCAACCGATTTGCCGGAGGAATTGAAAAAGGCGCGATGCCGTTTCTGCATAAATATCTAGGTAATCCGGTCCTGACTTTCATTGGCAGGCTGCTATTCAAAAGCCCGTGTCGCGATTTTCATTGCGGGCTGCGCGGGTTCGATCGGCAAAAAATCATCGAACTTGATTTGCGCACCACGGGCATGGAATTCGCCAGTGAGATGATCGTCAAATCGACATTGAACGAGCTTCGCATCACCGAAATACCCACGACGCTTAGCCCCGACGGACGCAATCGCGCCCCGCACCTGCGCACGTGGCGCGACGGGTGGCGACATTTGCGATTTCTGCTGCTCTATAGCCCGCGATGGTTGTTTCTGTTCCCCGGACTCGGTGCGATTTTGTTCGGACTGCTCGGATATGTGCTCGCCTATCCGCGAATGGGTATCACCATCGGCGACACGCATATCCGGTTTGATGTCAACACGCTGTTGGTCAGCAGTATCGCAATCTTAATCGGCTTTCAAGCGATTTTGTTCGCAGTCTTCACGAAAACCTTTGCGATCACCGAAGGGCTTTTGCCAAGCGATCGGCGGATGGAATCACTTTGGAAAATCATCAATCTCGAACGTGGATTGCTGGTCGGTGCGGGATTGTTGCTGATTGGCTTGGCGATGATCGGCGTTGCGGTCAATGAATGGCGGTTGACGGGCTTTGGCGTGCAAGATTACGGGCGATCGATGCGGTGGGTCATTCCCGGCAGCATGATGATTGCGATGGGGTTTGAAACCGTACTGGCGAGTTTTTTCCTCAGCATTTTGGGACTGAGGCGTCGATGAGCGAACCGCTATTCGATCAATACGCAGGCAACTACGATGCAGCGCTGGCAGAGGGTTTGCAGACCACCGGCGAAGACGCCGCCTACTTTGCAAAAGGCCGCGTCAAGTGGATGCAACGATGGCTTGATCAGCTTGGCGTGACGCCCGCCCGCGTGATGGACTTTGGCTGCGGCACGGGTGGATCGACGCCGTGCCTGCTCTCGCTCAACAATGTGCAACTGCACCTTGGGGTGGATATATCCGATGCGTCACTGGCTATCGCCCGTAGTACGCACACGGACCACCGGGCGCGGTTTGAGCATGTCGATCGGTATCAGCCTGATGCGACGACCGATCTGGCATTTTGTAATGGCGTTTTTCACCATATCCCCCCGGCTGATCGGGCAGCGTGTGTGAAGTATGTGTGGAAAGCGTTGCGCCCGGGCGGGTTGTTCGCGTTATGGGAAAATAACGCTTGGAACCCCGGCGTGCGGTACATCATGTCGCGTGTCAGCTTCGACTCCGACGCAATCACCCTCCCCCCGCCACAGACCCGCACGTTGCTTAGTGCAAATGGGTTCGACGTGCTCGCCACCGAGTTTCTATTTATCTTTCCCCGGGCGCTGGCGCCCCTTCGATTTCTCGAAAAACCGTTAAGACGGCTGCCACTAGGCGGTCAGTATCTGACGCTCGGACGCAAACGCAGGTAGCAAATCACGTTGCGGCTAACTCCAGTGCTCGCAACGCTTCCAGCCATTCCACATAAAGATATGGCACCGTTAATTCCATATGCAGTTCACGCAATCGCAGGTGAAATTGCTCGTATTGTTGCTGTTGCCAGTCCTTTGCATCGGGATCGCAGAAAAAGATTCGACACCCAAAAGGCCGGATCGTATGGACGGAACATAATTTGTTGATCTGGTAAGGACACGCGCCGCCTACTTTTTCCACCCGGTCATCAAGCGATATTTTGCCGTCGGACGATCCGATTTCTGCAGCAAACGCCGCCACCTCCAGCGTCGTCACGAACAGCCGATGCCCATACTCCTCAAACCGGCAACACCGGCCTGAAACATCGCATCGCGGCTTCCGCAGGTCGATCTGACGCTGCACGTCCGCATAAAGCGTCTCCACCCTTGCCCGCAGGTCCGGCCGCGCCCGCGCCACCGCGACGGCGTCGCGAAGTTGCTCCCGTTGATCCTCTGAAAGTCTCAGCACACCCGCGATTATACCGATTCCGCCGCCCACCGCTGCGTTCTGTTCACGCGACGAGCCGCCTCGCGAACCCCTTTTGAACCGCCCGCCCCGCTCGCCGCTGCTCTAAGCCGCCTTGGCCAACGACTGACGAATCCTCGTAGAATGCTTCGACATCGACGGTGTGAAGGTTCTCCGGAGACACCCACGTCCCGTGACGAACCGCGCAATGCGATAAGTAGCTGCGCACCCACGTGCTATAGGCGTCTATTGTCGCGTCCGCGAGACGACGCCGCCGTGCAACCTGAGCCAGCCTATCAAGAAGTTTCATGGGAGAATAACTACCAAACCTTACCGCTCCTTCCATGCTAAAATCGAATTTGTTTGACACCTATCAAACATCAATAGAAAATGAACGCTCACGATTCGCGGGGGGACGTTCTCCGGCGCGTTCGCAGATTAATCACTAGTTATTCCTCGGAGTGCCCGCTTGAGGTTTCCACCGGGAAAGTTACCTGAGATCAGCGAGGCATATGAACGCGAGGGCTCGCACTTCGCCGCCATTCGCCTCGCGTGGAGGCGAGGATCGCGTCTTTAAGTTGGGAATCTCGACGCGCTCTCACACAGCGCTGCGGCGCGTGTTTCAGACTCGGCCATTCGATCAAATGCCCGGGTTGAGGCAGCGATACTTCTTCGTGCCCTCGTACAGCAAGGGGGACGATCCTGAACGATGCGTCGGAACAGTTCGGGTCGAGGAGGGCAAAGAAGGTCGCAGCATCGAAGCCGAAATGCCCAAGACATTGATCGCAAACCTCCTCTGGTTTTACGAGATGGAGACGCTGGAGCCGGCAAAGCATCTTCACTCGCGGCCGCCGGCCGAGGAATAACCGGCCAATGCAGTGGACCGAGCCGGCGG